>NZ_JBHSON010000006.1:0-175098 GCF_042656285.1 Actinomadura rugatobispora
CCCGCGCGCCTCGCCGATCGGACTGGTCGCCGCGCTGCTGCTGGCGGCGGCCCGCGGGGCGGCCACCGTCGAGGTGGTGACCGCGCTGGTCGGCGAGCCCGCCGGGCTGCTGCCGGTGGACCGCTGGGCGGCCTGGCTGCGCGCGACCGCGTGGGGCGACCCGCCGATGCGCCGCGCCGCCGCCGGCATCGACGTGGCCGGCGCGCTCCTGCTGTGCGCGCTGCTGCCGCGGCGCCGTCCGCGGACGCTGCCGCTGCGCGGCGCCCAGGCGCTGATGCCCGCCGCGATCGGCCGCAGGACGCTCCAGCGGGCGCTGGCGGCGGTCGCGCTGGCCGTGCCGGGCGTCATCCGGGTGCGGGTGCGGGTGCGCGGCGGGCGGTTCAGGCGGCGCGTGACGGTGCGCGCCTTCAGCGGCTACCGGAACCCGGCCAACGTCCAGGAGATGGTCCGGGACGCGGTCGAGGCGCGGCTCGCCGAGATGGGGCTGATGGACGGGCGGCAGGTGCACGTCCGGCTGACCTGGCGGAGGGACTGACATGAGGGCCGGTATCGCGTTGGTCGGGTCGGTGCCGCTGGCCGCCGGGCTCGGCATGCTCCTGGCGGGGTACGGGGCGTTCGGCGCCTCCCTGGAGGCGGCGCCCGTGCTGGACCCGGCCGTGTCGCGGTTCGCGGCGGGGCAGGCGTGGTTCTGGCCGCTGGCGGGCGCCGTGACCGAGGGCGTCGCGTTCGCCGCGCTGGTCTGGCTCATCGTGCAGGTCCAGGCGCTGCTGCGCCGGTGGCGTCCCTTGCTGGACGCGCCCACCCGGCATCTGGCCGGGGTCGCGGCGGGCGAGCTGCTGCGCGACACGCGGCTGATCCCCGGGGTGCGGGAGGCGCGGATCCGGTTCACCGGCAGCCCGTCCAGGCCGCGGGTGCGGGTGGAGGTCACCTGCCGCGCCGACGCCGCGCCCGCCCGGATCCACGCCGATCTGGCGAGCGGGCCGGTCGAGCGGTATTGCGCCGCCATGGGCATGGACGATCTGGTCGCGGTGATCCGCTTCCGGCTGGACGATCCGCCTCCGCCGCCGAAGCCCGTGCGCGAGCTCGTCTGAGCCCCTGACCCGGTCGTGGCACGCCGGGCGGGGGCACGGGCGGCGGGAAGGCCGCCCGTGCCCCCGGCTCGGGCACGTGGGAGCTCGAGCCCCAGCCGGGGGCGGCGGGTCTAGGAGGACCGGTGCGCCTGGGTGGCGGTCGGTTCCTCGGTCTTCTCCCCGGACGGGGCGTCCCCGTCGGACGGGGGCGCCGTCACGGGGGCGGGGCCGGGCGAAGACGTCCCCGGCTCCGAGCGGGAGGGGCCGGGGACGTCGACCAGGGTCGCCTCGTTGAAGGGGTCCTCGCCGGCCAGCACCCGGCGGGCGCGGTCGGAGTCGATCTCGCCGGTCCAGGTGCCGACCAGGACGGTGGCGACCGCGTTGCCGGCGAAGTTGGTCAGGGCGCGGGCCTCGGACATGAACCGGTCGATGCCGACGATGAAGCCGACGCCGTCGACCAGTTCGGGCTTGTGCGACTGGAGCCCGCCGGCCAGCGTGGCCAGTCCGGCGCCGCTGACCCCGGCCGCGCCCTTGGAGGCGATGATCATGAAGAACAGCAGGCCGATCTGCGAGCCGAGCGACAGCGGCTCGTTCTGCGCGTCGGCGATGAACAGGGTGGCCATGGTCAGGTAGATCGCGGTGCCGTCCAGGTTGAAGGAGTACCCGGTGGGCACGGTGATGCCGACCACGGGGCGGCTGATGCCCAGATGCTCCATCTTGGCGATCAGCCGCGGCAGTGCCGTCTCGGAGGACGAGGTGGACAGGATGAGCAGGAACTCGCGGCCCAGGTAGCGCAGCAGCGTCAGGATGTTGATCCGGGCGCCCATCCACAGCACCGCGCCGAGCACGACGAACACGAACAGCACGCAGGTGATGTAGAAGCCGAGCATGATGACGGCCAGGCTGCGCAGCGCGTCCCAGCCGGTCTCGCCGACCACGGCGGCGATGGCGCCGAACGCGCCGACCGGGGCCGCCCACATGATCATCGCGAGGATCTTGAAGACCCAGCGCTGGGCCAGTTCCACGCCCCGCCGGATCGGTTCGCCCGCCGGTCCCATCTGCTGCAGCGCGAACCCGGCCAGCAGCGCGACCAGCAGGGTCTGCAGCACCTCGCCCTCGGTGAGCGCGGACACCAGCGTGCTGGGGATGATGCCGAGGAGGAAGTCGGTGGTGCCCTCGCCCCCCTTGGCCTGCTCCTGGGCCTCGGACGCGCTGGCGGGGTCGAGGTTCATGCCGGAGCCGGGGTCCAGCAGGTTGCCCACGGCCAGCCCGATGGCCAGCGCGAAGGTGGACATCACGAGGAAGTAGACGATGGCGATCAGCCCGACCCGGCCGACCTTGGCGGCCCGGGCGACCGAGCCGATGCCCAGTACGATGGTGCAGAAGATGATCGGCGAGATCATCATCTTGATCAGGTTCACGAATCCGGTGCCGAGCGGTTTGAGCTCGGCGGCCAGATCCGGGGCGACGAAGCCGACGAGCACGCCGAGCAGCACCGCGACGATCACCGCGATGTAGAGGTAGTGCACGCGGTCGCGGCGCCCGGTCGGCTGCTGCGTCTTCTGGCCCGGGGGCGGGCCGGCGGGCTGGTCGGCCACGGCTGCCTCCCTGCGGTCGGTGGCGGGCGGTGGCCCGCTCGTGATCGGCTGTACGTGAGGGCGGAATCGCATTCGGTGATACGGGGTCCGCAGGCGACTATGCGCGGGTCTGTGATAGCGGTCACGCTTGTGTACATTTCGTTCACGGCGTTCGGCGTCCGGACCGTCCGAAATGGGGGGTCTGTACCGTGACCTGGTTCCGAGTGCAGAGGTGATGCGGTGTCGGGCAGGGGCTGGAGCCTCGCGCGGCAGCTGCTCGCGCTGCAGGCCGTGATCGTCGGCCTGCTGGTGACCGTGGGCGCGGCGCTGGCCTACCTGGACTCGCGCCGCGCGGCCGACGACCGGGCCCGGGAGACGGTGACGGTGGTCGCGCTGACGGTGGCGGACGCGCCGAGCGTGCGCGCGGCGCTGTCGCTGCCCGATCCCAGCCGGGCGCTACAGCCGTACGCCGAGCGGGTGCGCCGCGACACCCGTGTGGACTTCATCACCATCATGGACACCCGGGGGATCCGCTACACCCATCCCACGCCGGGGCGGATCGGCCAGCACTTCATCGGCAACACCGCCCCGGCCCTCCAGGGCAGGACGTTCAGCGAGACCTTCACCGGGACGCTGGGCCCGTCGGTCCGCACCGTCACCCCCGTGTTCGACGACTCCGGGCGGGTGGTGGCCATGGTCGCGGTCGGGATCACCATCCGGGCGATCTCCGCCGACCTGCGCGAGCGGCTGCTGCCGCTGGTGGGGGTGGCGGCGGCGGTGCTGGTGGCCGGGATCGCCGGGAGCTGGCTGGTCGCGGCCCGGCTGCGGCGGCAGACCCGGGGCGTGGCGCCGGCCGAGCTGCGCGGCATGTTCGACTACTACGAGGCGATCCTGCACGCCGTGCGGGAGGGGCTGGTGCTGCTCGACCGCGACGGCCGGGTGGTGATGTGCAACGACGCCGCCCGCGAGCTGCTGGACCTGGAGCGCGATCCGCGCGGCGAGGCGGTGGACGGTCTCGGGCTGCCGACGGAGCTGGCCGCGGCGATGGGGTCGGCGGAGCCGCGGTCCGACGAGATCCATGTCGGCGACACCCGCGTCCTGGTCGTCAACACGGCGCCGGTGCGGTCCCGCGACCGGGCCATGGGCAACGTGGTGACGCTGCGCGACCACACCGAGCTGCAGGCGCTGATGGGCGAGCTGGACACCGTCCGCGGGTTCGCCGAGTCGCTGCGCTCGCAGGCGCACGAGGCCGCCAACCGGCTGCACACGGTGGTGTCGCTGGTCGAGATCGGCCGTCCCGGGCAGGCGGTGGAGTTCGCCACCGCGGAGCTGCGCACGGCGCAGCGGCTCACCGACCGGGTGGTGGGCGCGGTGCGGGAGCCGGTGCTGGCGGCGCTGCTGCTGGGCAAGTCCACCGAGGCCGCCGAGCGCGGGGTGGAGCTGGAGGTCGCCGAGGACACCACGATCGACGGCACCGTGGGCGTGATCGAGCCCCGCGACCTGGTGACCATCCTGGGCAACCTGATCGACAACGCGGTGGACGCGGCGATCGAGGGCCCGGCGGAGGGCCGGTCGGCCGACGTGCCACCGCGGGTGCGGGTGTCGGCCCGTACGGGCGCGTCCGGGCTGGTGATGGAGGTGCGCGACAACGGGCCGGGCCTGGACGGCGACACGGCGCAGGAGATGTTCCGGCGCGGCTGGACGACGAAGGCGTCCGACGGCCCGGCCGGCCCGCGCGGGCTGGGGATGGCGCTGGTCGGGCAGGCGGTGCGGCGCTACCGGGGCGCGATCGAAGTGGAACGTGACGGCGGCGCGGTGATCCGGGTCCGGCTCCCGCTGCCGAACGCGGACGCGGACGCGGGCGCGGTGCCCGCACTGCCCGCGGCGGCGGCAGCGGCGGCGGGGGAGGCGGACGGCTCGTGATCAGGGTGCTGGTGGTGGAGGACGACCGGGTCGCGGCCGAGGCGCACCGGCAGTACGTGGAGCGGGTCGCCGGGTTCGGCGTCGCCGGGGTGGTGCACTCGGGGGCCGACGCGCTGCGGTTCTGCGAGCGCGAGCCGGTGGACGTGGTCCTGCTCGACTTCTACCTGCCGGACACGCACGGGCTGACGGTGTGCCGGGCGCTGCGCGCGGGCGGCCTGGCGGTGGACGTGATCGCGGTGACCTCGGCGCGCGATCTGACGGTCGTCCGCACGGCGGTGTCGGTCGGGGTGGTGCAGTACCTGCTCAAGCCGTTCACGTTCGCGTCGCTGCGCGACAAGCTGGAGGGGTACGCGCGGTTCCGGCAGCGCGCGGAGCGCACCGGGGAGGCCAGCGGGCAGGCGGACGTGGACGGGATGCTCGCCGCGCTGCGCACCACCGACCAGCGGTCGCTGCCGAAGGGGATGAGCGGCGAGACCCTGGAGGCGATCACCGAGGTGCTGACCGAGGCGCCGGACGGGCTGTCGGCCGCGGCGGCGGCGTCGCTGACCGGGGTGTCGCGGGTGACCGCGCGACGCTACCTGGAGTACCTGGCCGAGAACGGGCTGGCGCAGCGCCGTCCGAGCTACGGGCAGGTGGGACGGCCCGAGGTGCGTTTCTACCCGGTCTCCGCATAGCGGTCGCATCCGGCAAAGCCGAGTTGACCTGGTTATTGTTGCCTTTGGTGGTTTTGGTGTGACGATTTGTGAGCATGAACCTGCACACCATCGACCATCAATGGGGGGTTGCGGTCGTGAGTGAGGGAAAAGTCCGGTCGTCCACCACGGAACGGCCCGCGGAGACGTCGCTGCCGAGCCAGGCGCCGCGTCCGGGATCCGAGCAGCAGGCCGCGCCGGAGGGCGCGAGGGCCGGTAAGGGCCTGGAGCGGCCGTCCGGCACCGGCGCCAGCGAGCTGGTGACCCAGCAGGGCCGCACCAAGATCGCCGACGGGGTGGTGGCGAAGATCGCCGGCATGGCGGCGCGCGAGATCGGCGGCGTGCACGACATGGGCGCGGGCATGTCCCGCACCTTCGGCTCGGTCCGCGGGCGGCTGCCCGGCGGCATGGGCCGGCAGAGCATGACGCAGGGCGTGGCGGTGCAGGTCGGCGAGAAGCAGGCCGCCGTGGACCTCGACCTGATCGTCGAGTACGGCAGCTCCATCCCCGATCTGGCCACGGCCGTGCGGGACAACGTGATCAACGAGATCGAGCACATGTGCGGCCTCGACGTCGTCGAGGTCAACATCGCCGTGGCCGACATCCACGTGCCCGGCGAGGAGGAAGCGGAGCCCGAGCCGGCCGAACCGCGCGTGCGATGAGCGCGGGGACCCGGGCGGAGCCGTCCGCCCGGACGGCTCCGCGCGCGGAGCCGCGCGCCGAGCGGGCCGAGCGGATCGGCGCCGCCGTGCGCGTGCTGCCCGGCGTGGCGGGCCTGACCGCCGGGCCGCGCGGCTACGTGGTGACCTACCGCCCCGGGCCGCCCTACGAGGGCGTCGCCGTCCGCGACGGCGAGATCGAGGTGGGCGTGGTCGCCCGCGCGGGCCTTCCGCTGGAGGAGGTCGCCGAGTCGGTGCGCCGCGCCGCGCGGCCGCTGGCCGGTGACGTGCCGGTGAACGTGCTGATCGGCGACATCGCCTACGGCGGGCCGCCCGGATGATGACCGCCGAGGACCGCGCGGCGTTCCGCGCGTGGGTGCGGGCGCACCACCCCGACGTGGGCGGCGACCCGGCGGAGTTCGCCGCCGGTCTGCGCCGGATGCGCGCCGCCGCGGCCCGGTCCCGCGGCCGGGCCCCGGTCGAGGTCGTCCGGATCGGCCGCGGCCCGCTCGCCCGGCTGACCCGGTGGCGGGAGCGCCGCAGGCGCGCGCGCCGCCTGCTGTGAAGGGGAAGTGACATGGACGCAAGGACGGCCTGGCCCGCGATCGGGCTGGGCTTCGGGACCGCGCTCGGGTTCGCCGGGGCGTTCGGGGGGTTCGGCACCTTCGTGATCGTGCTGGTGCTCGGCGTGCTGGGCCTGCTGGTCGGGCTCGCGGCCACCGGCGATCTGGACCTGGTCGAGCTGTTCTCCTCGTTCCGTGCCCGCAAGGGCCCGTCATGACGTCGCCGGACACGCGCGGCCACACCACGATCGCGGAGCGGGCGGTGGCCCGGATCGTCCGGCACGCGCTCCGCGAGGACGCGGGCGGGCTCGGCGAATCCGTCTCCGGCCGCGGCGTGGGCCGGGGCCCGATCAAGGGCCGCGGACCGCGCGTGGACGTGAGCGTCAAGGGCACCCTGGTCACGGCCCGCGTGCGACTGGCCGTGATGTACCCGGAGCCGGTGCGTGAGGTGGCCTCCCGGGTGCGCGAGCGCGTGCGCGACCGCGTCCAGGACCTCACCGGACTCACGGTGCGGCAGGTGGACGTCGACGTGGCCGGGCTGGAGCGCCGCGAGGCCGGGCCCGAACGCTCTCGGCGGGTGGTCCGGTGACCACGCACGCCGGGCAGCTGCCCAAGCACGGCCCCGGCGGTGCCAGTGCGGCGCCCTCCGGACGGACCGCGGCCCGCGCCGCCGACCGCGCGGCCCGCCGCGCCTTCCGCTCCCGCCGGCTCTGGCTCGCGCTGCCCGCCGCCCTGCTGATCACCGTCGTGGGCGTGCTCACCGCCATCGAGACGATCTCCGCGCTGGCCGGGAGCCCGGCGCGGCTCGTCCCGTACGAGCGGGTGGCCGCGTGGGCGACAGGCGCGCGGTACAAGGACTGGGCGCCGCTGCTGATCTCCGCGGTCCTGGCGCTGCTCGGGCTGCTCCTCCTGCCGGCGGGCCTGCTCCCGGGACGCGGGCGGCTGGTGCCGCTGCACGGCGACGACCCCGAGCTGGTGGTCGGCATCACCCGGCACGGCCTGCGGAACGTGGTCGCCGACGCGGCCCGGAGCGTGGAGGGCGTCGAGGACGTCCACCGCGCGAAGGTCCGGCGGCACCGGGCGAAGGTGGTCGTGGGCACCGCGATGCACGAGCCCGGGGACCTGGACGAGCGGGTGGCCGAGGCCGTGCGGCGGCGGCTCGACGAGATCGGGCCGATGCCCGCGCGCCGCGTGGCCGTCGCCGTCCGCCGTCCCGAGCACTGAGCCCCGAGCACTGAGCCCCGAGCACTGAGCACTGAGCACTGAGGAGCCCGGATGAACCGTCACGCTTCCCGGCCCAACCATGTGGGCCTGGCCCTGCTCGGCCTGGTCCTGCTGGTCGCCGGGATCCTCGGGCTCGCCCGCGGGCTGGGCGCGTTCGGCCGGGACGCGGCGGCCGATCCGCTGATCACCGACGCGATGCGCCGCTACGCCGCCGGACAGGGCTGGTTCTGGCCGGCCGTGGCCGCCGGCGGGGTGGTGCTGGCGCTGCTGGGGCTGGCGTGGCTGCTGGCGCAGGCGCGTTCGGAGCGGCTGCCGGGCCTGGCGCTGGAGCCCGACCCGTCCGCGGGCGCGACCCGGGTGTCGGGGCAGGCCGTCACCGCGACGCTGGAGGAGGAGATCGCGGAGTACCCGGACGTGCAGGGCGTGCGCGCCCACCTGCTCGGCACGTCCCGCCGCCCGCGGCTGAACCTCAGCGTCGCCTACGGCGGCCGGGCCGATCTGGACGCGCTGCGCCGCCGGATCGGCGAGGAGGCCGTGCCCCGGCTGCGCGTGGCACTGGAGCGCGAGTCGCTGCCCGCCGTGGTCAAGCTCCGGCCGCTGTCGGGCGGCGGGCGCGAGCGGCGGACGGTGGTCTGAGGCGATTTTGACGGATTTTGGGTGATTCAATCCCTGAATCCGCAGGTCACTGAGCTATCGTCCGAGAGGAAACGGCGTCGAGGGGACGGAGGTTCGCTTGCGAAACGTCCAAGGAGAACGGCCGGCTCCATGAGGAGCCCTTCGACGTTACGGAGGGATAATTCACACGCATCAAAGCACGGGCCCCTTCCACTGAGCGGCCCGTCCCTCGGAGGCCGTGACGCGCACAGTCCGGTCTCCGAGTTTTATGACCGGTGGGTCGCGTTCTCCAACCGAGCCCGCCGAACCTGGTACGACCGCCGCCGAACGTTCCTAAGATGAGAGGCATGCCGAAGGACGCCGATCCGCGCCCCTGCTCGATCGCCGACACGCTCGACATCATCGGCGAACGCTGGACGATCCTCGCCGTCCGCGAACTCTTCCACGGGGTACGGCGGTTCGACGCCATGGTCCGCAACACCGGCGCGTCCCGCGACATCCTCACCGCCCGCCTCCGCAAGCTGGAGGCCGCGGGCATCATCCGCCGCGAGCGCTACAGCGACCACCCGCCCCGCCACGAGTACCACCTGACCGCCTCCGGGCGGGAGCTGGGCGAGGTCCTGACCGCGCTCATGAAGTGGGGCGACCGCCACATCAACCCCGACGACCCGCCCGTCCGCTGGCACCACTCCTGCGGGGAGCTCCTGGACCCCGTCCTGATCTGCGCGCACTGCGGGCGGCCCGCCATGGAGGGCGCCCACACCCCGGTCGGCCGGGGCGTGCTGTCCCGGTGAGCCACGACGACCTGCTGGCCGCGATCGGGGCGGCGCTGGGGCTGGACGGCCCGTACACCGAGACGCCCCCGCCGGGCAGCGGAGGCATCTCCCTGAAGACGATGAGCGGGCTGCCCGCCGGCGCGGGCCTGGAGGTTCTGGGCGGTACGGTCGACGCCGCCACCGGCCGCGTCGCGTGGGTCGAAGAGGTCACCGGCGAGCCGGTGCGGGGCATCGTCCCGGTCGACCTGACGATCAACGTGGCCGGCCCGGGGCTGCCGCGCGTCCGGGTGGACGTCCAGACCTACAATCCCTACTTCGGGTGCCACGTGCACGGCATGGGCTTTTTCGGCGACGCGCTGGTGGTCCTCTACACCGAGAAGCACGACACGATCGCCGCCCGCGTCGACCTCCCCTCGGGCGAGCAGAGCCTGGCCGGGGTGGGCGGCCGGTGCGCGCTGATCGGCGATCTCGTCTGCCACGTCCCCTACGGCGGCGACCGCGTCGAGATCCTGGCCGTGCCGGACTTCACCCCGTGCGTGCCGCTTCCGCTGGGGGAGGACCTGGAAGCACGGCTCCCGGGCCCCGGCCGGCGCGGCAGGCCCGACGGCGACGCCGTCCACGCGGGGCTCCGCCGCGCCTTCGCCGAGATCGGCATGGGCGACGAGGACGCCGACATCCTGATCGGCACGGCCGCCGTCCCCTTCCTCCACATCTCGCGCACCACGTCCAAGACCTACGGCCATCTGGCCAAACCCAAGCCGGGCGCGGCCCCGTGGTGGTTCCCGGTCGCCTGGCACCACCACCTGACCCGGGAGGGCCGTCCGTCCCGCTGGCCCGAGTGGCTCGACGCCCTGGCCGCCCCCATGCCCGCGGGCTGGCAGGACCACTGGGACGTGGACGAGGGCGCCGTCGAGCTCACCCTCGCCCACATCTCGGCCCAGGCCGCCGAGATGGCGGCGGCCTGCCACGAGCGCCACCTCCCCGCGGAGATGGAAAAGGCCTGGAAGGAGGGCTGGCGGCACCCGCTGCCCATCGAAGCGTTTCCCGCGGGCTTCCGCCGCGCCTGGAACCGCCTCCCCGGCCCCTCTTCCCCCTAGCCCGCGCGCCCCTGGCGGTTCTGGGACAGGGAGGACGCGACCGCGCGGCTGATGCCGTCCGCGAGGACCTCCTGCTCGCCCGCCTCGACGGCGTCGAGGGCCTGCGCTGCCACCTCGGCCGGGCTGATCTTGGGCGCGTCCACATGCGCCGCCATGTCGGTGTCGATGAACGCGGCGTGCACGGCCACCACCGACGTGCCCTGCTCGCGCAGCTCCGCCCGCACCCCGTTGGTCATCGACCAGGCCGCGGCCTTGGACGCCGAGTACGACGCCGCCCCGGGCAGCGTGATCCACGACAGCACCGACAGCACGTTCACGATCGCGCCGCCGCCGTTGCGGGCGAGCACCGGCGCGAACGCCCGGCACATGGCGAGCGTGCCGAAGAAGTTGGTCTCCATCTCGGCGCGGGCCGCCTCCATCGAGGGCGCCGTGACCAGGCCGCTGCCGCGCCCGATCCCCGCGTTGTTGACCAGCAGGGTGACCTCGCCGCACGCCTCGGCCGCCGCCTCCACCGCCTTCGGGTCGGTGATGTCGAGCGAGACCGGGACCAGGCCCGGATCGGTCACGGAGCCGGGGTCGCGCTCGCCCGCGTAGACCGTCCGGGCGCCCCGTTCGCGCAGCGCCAGCGCCAGGGCCCGCCCGAGCCCCCGGTTGGCCCCGGTGACCAGTGCCACGCTGTCCTGGATCTTCAAGCCGGTGGAGTGCATAACGGACACCCTTCCACCTGCGAAGTTGGAAATCAAGACTCACTCGGAACGATGCCCTGGCCCGGCTCGTACTCGTTGATGATCGCCTGGTCCGGCTCGCGGTCCATGACGCCCTCGTCCACGAGGCGCGCCCCCAGGCGGCGGGCCCACCCGGGAAGCGGCGGCGCGGCGCCGGCCCGCGCGTCCGCCGCCAGACCGCGGCGGCCGTAGTCGTAGCGCCGCCCGTAGTCGTAGCGCCGCCCGTAGTGCTGGACGCGCCGCCGCAGCTCCGTGGACCACTCGGCGGCGTCGATGAGCGGGAGCAGGGACGCGCACGCGCCGGGCGCCAGCCAGTCCGCGACATACCGCAGGCCGGGAACACCAAAAGACTCGGACATGGCGGAACACTAGTGAGCCGGTGCGACACGAAGAGGTGGCCATGGGGGACGCGGAGCGGACGCACGACTGGCGGATCGAGACCCGCGAGTACGAGCGGCACGAACAGAGGCGGGGCCGCCGCTTCGCCTTCACCCGGCTCGTGCCGGAGCGCACGGCGCTGGTCGTCATCGACATGGTGCCGTTCTTCGTGGCCACCAACCCGTACTGCCGCGGCATCGTGCCCGCCATCGGCGGCCTCGCGGACGCGCTCCGCGCGGCCGGCGGCACGGTCGCGTGGGTGCTGCCCGGGGCGGGCGCGCGGACGCCGGCGACCGAGGAGTTCCACGGCCCGGAGGCCGCCGAGGCCTACCGCACGGCCGGCGGCTCGGGCCCCCTGGAAGGGCGGCTGTGGCACGGGCTCGCGCCGCGTCCGGACGAGGACCTGTTCGTGGAGAAGTTCGCCCCCAGCGCCTTCTTCCCGGGACGCTGCGCCCTGCCCCGCCTGCTGGAGGAGCGTCGGGCCGACACCGTCCTCATCACCGGCACCGTCACCAACGTGTGCTGCGAGTCGTCGGCGCGCGACGCCTCCACCCTCGGGTTCCGGGTCGTGATGGTCGCCGACGCCAACGCGGCCCGCTGCGACCGGGACCACAACGCGACACTGCACACGATCTACCGCTCCTTCGGCGACGTCCGCCCGTCCACCGACGTCCTCACCATGATCGAGGCGGCGTCACGGCGGGAGGACTGATCCGCGGCGCGGACGCCGGATCATCGACCAGGTCGTCAGGCCGCCGAGCGGCAGCGGGTACTCGGCCGTCACCTCGAAGCCGAGACGCTCGTAGAACGCGACGTTGCGGGCCTCGGAGGTCTCCAGGAACGCGGGGACGCCGTCGCGCTCGGCGGCCTCCAGCCCCGGGCGGATCACCGCGCGGCCCAGCCCCGAGCCCTGCCGCGCGGGATCGACGCCGACCACGCCGAGGAACCAGACCGGCCCGCGCGGCCGGTGGGCCGCCATGGCCGTCTCCGCCGTCTCGTACGCGGCCAGCCGGTCACCGGCCAGCTCCGCGAACCGGGACGCCAGCTCGGCGAAGATCTCCGGGCCGGTCTCCGGGGTCGTCCACACCGACACCGCCTCCACGTCTCCGGCGACCCAGACCCGCCCGTGCGGGAGGCCGATCCGGGCGACGAACAGCTCCTGGAACTCCTCCAACCGACGCAGATGGTCGTCGGCGGCGATGACGTGCCGGGTGAAGACGTTGTCGGCGAACGCCCGCCGCAGCGTCCGGGCCGCGCGGGGCACGTCGGCGATCTCGGCGGGTCGTACCGCGGCGTCGGACGGCAAGGCGGGCTCCAGGACCGGATCGGTGCGGGTGGCGGCACACAGGCTATCCGCCGCCCGGTCACCGGCACCCGCATGATCGGTTAGCGTGGCGTCATGGACCCCGTGACCGCCGACGACCTCGACCGGGCCGTCGGCCTCGCCGTCGCCGCCCTGCGCGAAGCGCCCGCGGACCCACGGGCCTGGGACGCCAAGGCGGGCTCCCTGGAATGGACGTGCTGGGAGACCGCCGAGCACCTGAGCGACGACCTCTTCTCGTACGCGGCCCAGCTCGGCCTCCGGACGCCGCCGCTCGACGGCCACGTCCCGTTCGTCTGGGAGAGCCGGCGTCCGGGCGGCCCCGCCAACGCCGTCCACGCCGACCGCGGCGCCGGGCCCTCGGGGCTGCTGCAGGTGCTCCAGGCGAGCGGGGCGCTGCTGGGCGCCATGGTGCGCACCACCCCGCCGGACGTGCTGGCCCACCACGTCTACGGCGACTCCGACGCCGAGGGCTTCGCCGCGATGGGGATCGTGGAGACCCTCGTCCACACCCACGACCTCGCCCAGGGCCTTGGACCGGCGTGGGAGCCGCCCGCCGACCTGTGCGCCCGCGTGCTCACCCGGCTGTTCCCGGACGCCCCGACCGGCGCCGACCCCTGGCCGACCCTGCTGTGGGCCACCGGCCGCGGCGAACTCCCCGGCCACCCGCGCCGCACCCAGTGGCGCTGGCAGGGGCGGCCGCGCCACTGACCGTTCAGGCGGGGATGTCGGCCACGTTCAGGGCCGCCGCGATCTCCTTGACCTCGATCTGCGAACACGATGTCGCGACCCGCACCACCAGCTCGAACGCCTCGTCGTCGGTGAGCGCCGGACGCTTGTCGTGGAGGGCCAGCATGACTCGGGCGGCGGTCCAGGCGGTCCGCTTGTTGCCGTCGACGAAGGCGTGATTGCAGATCACCGAATGGAGCAGTGCGGCGGCCTTCTCCTCCAGGGTGGCGTACGCCTCGACGCCGAACGCGACGGTGGCCGGGCGCATCGCCGAGGAGGACACCAGTCCGGCGTCGCGGACGGCCGCCGTGCCGCCCAGCACGGCGGCGTTGATCTCGATCAGGTCGTCCGCCGTGAGGTACTCGGTCACGCGTCGGCCAGCCGGTCGAGCAGAGCCGCGTCCTCGGCCATCACCTGTGCCGTGACGGCGCGGACGCGGGCGCGGTGCCCGCGCATCCGCGCCCATTCCTCGACGGCCTGGACCACGGCGGCGTTGACGGAGATGTGCTCCTCCTGCGCGGCCTTGATCAGCAGGGCGTCGATGTCGTCGGGGATGCGGACGCTACGGGTGGTCATGATGTCGAGCATACCAAGATGGTATCACCACGCTCTGTCAGCATTCGACTACATTGACCGCAAGGCCGCCGCGGCTGGTCTCCTTGTACTTGTCGAGCATGTCGCGGCCGGTGTCCTTCATCGTCTTGATGGCGCGGTCGAGCGAGACGAAGTGCCGGCCGTCGCCGCGCAGCGCGATGCGGGTGGCGCTGATCGCCTTGACCGCGCCGACCGCGTTGCGCTCGATGCACGGCACCTGGACGAGCCCGCCGACCGGGTCGCAGGTCAGGCCCAGGTTGTGCTCGATGCCGATCTCGGCGGCGTTCTCCACCTGCTCGGGCGTGCCGCCGAGGACCTCGGTGAACCCGGCGGCGGCCATCGAGCAGGCCGAGCCGACCTCGCCCTGGCAGCCGACCTCGGCGCCGGAGATGGACGCGTTCTGCTTGAACAGCACGCCGATCGCCCCGGCGGTGAGGAGGAAGCGGGCGGCGCCCTCGTCGGAGGCGCCCGGCACGAACCTCGCGTAGTAGTGCAGCACCGCCGGGACGATGCCCGCCGCCCCGTTGGTGGGCGCGGTGACGATCCGGCCCCCGGCGGCGTTCTCCTCGTTCACGGCCAGGGCGAACAGGGTGACCCAGTCCATCGCGTGCAGCGGGTCGGCGCCCTTGTCGGCCACCAGCTGCCGGTGCAGCTGCGGCGCGCGGCGGCGGACCTTCAAGCCGCCGGGCAGCAGGCCCTCGCGGGAGCAGCCGCGGTCGACGCACGCCCGCATGACATGCCACAGCTCGACCAGCCCGGAGCGGATCTCCGCCTCGGTGCGGCCGAAGGCGCGCTCGTTCTCCAGCATCAGCGCCGAGACCGACAGGCCCGTCTCCCGGCAGCGCTCCAGCAGCTCGGCGGCGGTGTCGAAGCGGTGCGGCAGGACGGTGTCGTCGGGCTGGATCCGGTCGGCGCCGGTGGCGTTCTCGTCCACGACGAACCCGCCGCCGACCGAGTAGTAGACCCGGGAGCGGAGCTCCTCGCCCCCGGCGGCGTACGCGGTGAAGCGCATCCCGTTGGGGTGGCCGGGCAGCGACTCCTTGCGCTCGAACACCAGGTGGTCGTTCACCGCGAACGGGACGTCGTGCGCGCCGAACAGGCGCAGCGCGCCGCGCGAGCGGATCGCGGCCAGCCGGTCGTCCACGGTGTCGACGTCGACGGTCTCCGGCTTGTCGCCCTCCAGGCCGAGGATGACGGCCTTGTCGCTGCCGTGGCCCTTGCCGGTGAGGCCGAGCGAGCCGTACAGCACCGCCCGCACGGACGCGGTCCGCGCCAGCAGGCCGTCCCGCTCCAGGCCGCGCGCGAAGCGGTGCGCGGCCGCCATCGGGCCCCCGGTGTGGGACGACGACGGCCCGATACCGATCTTGAAGAGGTCGAAGACGCTGATCGCCATGGATGCCACCTTCCCGTCCCCTCCGGGTCGCGGGCGGGGGACGAAGGCCGCCCGCGGACCGGGGTCTCCGGCCGGGGCGGCCCGTGCGGGGGTCGGCTTACAGGGTCGGGTAGAGCGGGTGCTTGACCGCCAGCGCCCGCACCCGCGCCGCCAGCGCCTCCCTGTCGAAGGACGGCTGCAGCGCCAGCGCGATGACGTCGGCCACCTCGGTGAAGTCCTCGGTGGTGAAGCCGCGGGTGGCCAGGGCGGGCGTGCCGATCCGCAGGCCGGAGGTGACCATCGGCGGGCGCGGGTCGTTGGGCACGGCGTTCCGGTTGACGGTGATGCCGATCTCGTGCAGCCGGTCCTCGGCGTCCCGGCCGGTCAGCTCGGAGTCGACCAGGTCGACCAGGACCAGGTGGACGTCGGTGCCGCCGGTGAGGACCTTCACGCCGGCCTTGGCCGAGTCCTCGGCCAGCAGCCGCTCGGCGAGGATCTTCGCGCCCTCGACGGTGCGCCGCTGCCGGTCCTTGAACTCCTCGGACGCGGCGATCCTCAGCGCCACCGCCTTGGCCGCGATCACGTGCTCCAGCGGGCCGCCCTGCATGCCGGGGAACACCGCGGAGTTGATCTTCTTGCCGTACTCCTCGCGGGCCAGGATCAGCCCGCCGCGCGGACCGCCCAGCGTCTTGTGCGTGGTGGTCGTCACGATGTCGGCGTACGGCACCGGCGAGGGGTGCAGGCCCGCCGCCACCAGCCCGGCGAAGTGCGCCATGTCCACCATGAGCAGCGCGCCCACCGAGTCGGCGACCTCGCGGAACCGGGCGAAGTCGAGCTGCCGCGGGTACGCCGACCAGCCCGCCACGATCATCTTCGGCCGGTGCTCGGCCGCCAGCGCGGCGACCTCGTCCATGTCGACCAGGCCGTCCTCGGCGCGCACGTGGTAGGGCACCACGTTCAGCACCTTGCCGGAGTAGTTCAGCCGCATCCCGTGGGTGAGGTGGCCGCCGTGCGCCAGGTCCAGGCCCAGGATCGTGTCACCGTGCTGGAGCAGCGCGAAGTAGACGGCCGTGTTGGCCTGCGCGCCGCTGTGCGGCTGCACGTTGGCGTGCTCGGCGCCGAACAGCTCCTTGGCGCGGTCGATCGCCAGCTGCTCGGTGACGTCGACGAACTCGCAGCCGCCGTAGTAGCGCCTGCCCGGATAGCCCTCGGCGTACTTGTTGGTCAGGACCGACCCCTGGGCCTCCAGCACCGACACCGGCGCGAAGTTCTCCGAGGCGATCATCTCGAGCGTGGACTGCTGCCGGTCCAGCTCGGCGGCCACCGCGCGGGCGACCTCCGGGTCGGCGTCGGCCAGCGACTCGTTCAGCGGGTTCTTCGGGGACGGCACGGCTCAGGACTCCTCGATCAGCTTGCCGTAGGCCTCGGCGTCGAGCAGATCGCCGGGCTCGTCGGAGATCCGCACCTTGAAGATCCAGCCCTCGCCGTACGGATCGTCGTTGATCACCTTGGGCTCGTCGATCACGGCGGCGTTGATCGCGGTGATCTCCCCGCTGACCGGCGAGTAGATGTCGCTCACCGACTTGGTGGACTCGACCTCGCCGCAGGTCTCGCCGGCCTCGACCGCGTCGCCCTCCCCGGGCTGCAGTTCGAGGAAGACGATCTCGCCGAGGGCGTCGGCGGCGTGCGCGGTGATCCCGACGGTGACGATGCCGTCCTCGTTGCCGAGGCCCGACACCCATTCGTGCTCTTCGCTGTAGCGCAGCTGCTCCGGAACGCTCACGGTGGTATCTCTCTCCAGGTCTCAGGAACGCTTGTAGAAGGGCAGGGCGACCACGTCGACCGGCTCCCGGCGGCCGCGCACGTCGACGGCGAGTCCGCTCTCGTCCACCCCGTTGTCCACGTACGCCATCGCGATCGGCGTGCCCAGTGTGGGCGACGGGGCGCCGCTGGTCACCACCCCGCACGGCGTGCCGTCCGAGGTGACCACCTCGTACCCCTTGCGGGGCGCCCGGCGGCCGCGTGCGACCAGCCCCACGAGCCTACGGCCTGGCGGGGTCTGCGCCTGCGCGGCCAACGTGGCCTTTCCCACGAAATCTACGGGCTTGTCCAGCTTGACCACCCGGCCCAGGCCCGCCTCGAACGGGTTGGTCTCCGCGGTCAGCTCGTTGCCGTACAGCGGCATGCCCGCCTCCAGCCGCAGCGTGTCGCGCGCCGACAGCCCCGCCGGGGTCACGCCCTCGACCGCCGCCAGCTCCTTCCACAGCGGCACCGCGTCCCCGGCGGACACGAACAGCTCGAAGCCGTCCTCGCCGGTGTAGCCGGTACGGGCGATCAGCGCGTCCACGCCCGCGACCTCGTCCGCCATGATCGCGTAGTAGCGCAGGTCGGCCAGCGGCGCGGCGGTGAAGCGGGACAGGATCCCCTGCGCGTCCGGGCCCTGCAGCGCGATCAGCGCGTACTCGTCGGACCGGTCGACCACCCGCGCGCCCGGGAAGCCCGCCGCCCGCTCGGCCAGCGCCTCCCGCACGGTCGCGACGTTGGCGGCGTTCGCCACCACCATGAACGTCTCCGCGGCCAGCCGGTAGACGATCAGGTCGTCCAGCACCCCGCCGTCGGCCCCGCAGATCATCGTGTAGCGGGCCTTGCCGACGGCCATCGGGGACAGGTTGCCGACCAGCGCGTGGTCGAGCGCGGCCCCGGCCTCCGGCCCGTCCACGAAGACCTCCCCCATGTGGGACAGGTCGAACAGCCCCGCCGCGGCGCGGACGGCGCGGTGCTCGGCGGTCTCGCTCGCGTACCGCAGCGGCATCAGGAAGCCGGCGAAGTCGACGAGGTGGGCGCCGAGGTCGCGGTGGACGTCGTACAGCGGCGTCTTCCTGCCGGGCGCTGTGCTGGACATGGGTCGGCTCCTTCGTCGCGGGCGCGTGGTCCAATCGTCCCACCCGCACCGGGCGTGGTCGGTGCCTCCCCCTCTGTCATCGGCCGGTCGCGGCGCCTGAGAGCTTCACCCCGCGCCGACGAGGGCGGAGGGGCTTTCACCTTCGGCGGGGGACGGTGCGTCCCCGCTTTCCAGAGGTACCTGGTCCGCGCGGTCCTGGGGCCTGAGAGGTTCCGGGGAGGATTTGCTCCTTCGGCGTCCCCGGCTGGCTGCCAGGGCACTCTCCCGCGCGGGATCAACGGCTGGTCGCCAGGCTAGCAGCGGCGACGTCCCGCGACCAGACGCCCCCCGCCCCCCTGGGGGTGAACCGAAAGGCCCGGACGGCCGTATCACCGGCGGGTGCGGGTGCGCGAGTACGCGGCCGCCGAGGACCCGGATCACGTAACCTGAACGGGTCGCTGGAGATCACGACGGAGGGACGGGCGGGCATGGGCTGGTTGGCGGGAGTGCTGATCCTGTTCTTCGGCCTGCTGGCCTCGATCGCGCTGCACGAGCTGGGCCACTTCTCCTTCGCCAAGCTCTTCGGCGTCCGCACCCCGCAGTTCATGGTCGGCTTCGGCCCCACCCTCTGGTCGCGGCACAAGGGCGAGACCGAGTACGGCGTCAAGTGGATCCCGCTCGGCGGCTACATCCGCATGATCGGCATGCTGCCGCCGCGCAAGGGCGACCGGCCCGGCGAGGTCCGCCAGATCAGCACCGGCCCCTGGCAGGGCCTGATCGAGTCGGCCCGCGGCGCGGCGCTGGAGGAGGTCCGCCCCGGCGACGAGAACCGGGTCTTCTACGCCAAGAAGTGGTGGCAGAAGCTCATCATCATGTTCGCCGGGCCCGCGATGAACCTCATCCTCGCGGCGATCTTCTTCGGGATCCTGCTGATGGGCATCGGCACCCCCACCCCGCAGCCGGTGATCGGCTCGGTGGCCAAGTGCGCGATCCCCGCCGGCTCCAAGCTCACCGACTGCCCGCAGGGCTACACCCCGACCCCGGCCGCCTCCGTCGGCCTCCAGGCCGGCGACCGCATCACCTCCTACGACGGCCGCGCGATCACCTCCTACGACCAGCTGCAGGGCCTGATCCGCGACTCCGGCGGCCGCACCGTCGCGGTCACCGTCCAGCGCGACGGCAAGCCCGTCCCGCTGCAGGTGCCCGTCACCCGCAACCAGATGTACGACCTGAAGGACACCGACAAGGTCGTCAACGTCGGGTTCCTCGGCATCACCCCGCTCCAGGAGCGCGAGCGCCAGGGCCCGGTCGCGGTCGCCGGCTACATGGGCGAGCTGACCGCGCACACCGCCGGCGCCCTGCTGCGGATGCCGGAGAAGATGGTCGGGGTCTGGCAGGCCGCGTTCGGCGACGAGAAGCGCGACCCCAACGGCCCCATCGGCGTCGTCGGCGTCAGCCGCCTCGGCGGCGAGATCGCCGCCTCCGAGAGCCCCACCGTCGAGAAGGTCGCGATGTTCGTCGCCCTGCTCGGCTCCCTCAACCTCGCCGTCGGCATGTTCAACCTGATCCCGCTGCTGCCCCTGGACGGCGGCCACATGGCCGGGGCCCTCCTGGAGGGCCTCAAGAAGGGCTTCGCCCGCCTCTTCAAGCGCCCCGACCCCGGCTACGTGGACGTGGCCAAGGCGCTGCCCGTCACCTACGTGATGGCCGCCGTGCTGATCGTCATGGGCGGCCTCCTCATCTACGCCGACCTGGTCAACCCCATCCGCTTCGCCGGCTAGCGCGGGCCGTGTTTCAGGCCCGGCCCACGGCGCTCGGGCGAATCAGGTTCTCAGTCGGTGACGAGGTCATCGGTGGCCCGCCGACCGGCCGATGTCGTGCGGCCGAGGAAGTCGACCAGAAGTTCGAGTTGGTCGGCTGTGTACTCGGCACATATCCCGTCCATCGACGCATTCATGCCGGAAAGCAGCCGGAACAGGTCGGAATTGCGGTCGCGAAGAGCGCGGACGACGACCGCGCGACGGTCGACGGGGTCGCGCTCCCGGGCGATCCAGCCACCGCGTTCGAGCCGGTCGAGGACGCCGGTCATCGTGGCCGGATGCATGCCGGTGCGCCGTGCGACGGCCGTGGGGCTGAGCGGGCCTTCCCGGTTGATCAGGTCGAGGCACTGCAGGTCGGCGTCCTTCAGCTTGAGATGCGCGCTGACGTGGTGGTTGAGCAGCGACAACTGGATGTTCATCTCGCGCAACGACTCCTTGAGCGCATTGCTCAGCCGCCGGTGGCGTCGCCTCTCGTCAGCGCCACCAGAAACCTCGGGTCCCATATACCGCGCTCCCCGTACCGTATGAATCGCCGATCAGAGCGTATCCGCAAGCACGAACGCGGCTCGGGGGCGCGGCATGTGCCGTGGTCGGCGGAGGGCCGGCACCACGCGCGGAACGGTGGGCCACGCGCATCCGGCCGGTCGGCACGGTTCGCCGGCCGGATGCGCGTTCTCCGGTGCTCTCAGTCACCCGCTCGGGCCCACGGGCGGATCAGCGGCGGTCACCACGAGCCGTGGGCGGGTGACCAGAAGATCGCCACCCCGATGTCGATGACGCCCAGGACGAGCAGCGCGGCCCACAGCCGGGTCGCGATCTGCTCGCGCCGCAGGTTCGCGAGCGTCAGTACGAGGATGAGGACGCCGATGCCGAGCTTCACCGCGATCTTCGCGATATCGAGGTCACCGCCGTCCGCCTGGATGACGGCGGTGAGGGCGACTCCGCTGACGACGGCGACGCCGGCTCCGTCACGCACCGGCCCGGTGATCATCTTTGTCGCCTGCGACCGCTGGGCGATCAGAGCGCCGACGAAGGCGACGAAGCCGAGTACATGCAGCAGCAACAGGATGAGGCGGACGGCTTGCATGCGCTTCTCCTTGGGGGGCGGTCGTGCGTGGTTCTCGTCCCGCGACTGAAGGGACGCCGGTCACGCCGCCGTCATCGCTTCCCGTCCGTCCTCTTCCTTGGCGGGTTGCGTGGCCCTGGTCAGGAAGACGATGTTGACGATGACCGCGGGCACGAGGACGAACAGGATCGGGACGAGCACGTCCTCGGACACCGAGGGCGCCGTGGCCAGCTCGTCCCACCGGGCGATCGCGATCGTCGCCGCGAGCGACGCCCACAACGCGGTCTCGAGAGTGGCGAGCCATTCCCGGGCGCGCAGGTGGAAGCCGCTGGCCATCAGCGAGATGACCGCGATCCCGACGGCGGCGAGCGGGGTGGTCCATTCGAACCGGTCGATCAGCAGCGGGACGACGAGGGCGACGGCTCCGAGGACCTCGGTGACGCCGATGATGACGGTCATGATTCGCGGTACCTGGTCGAAACCGACCCAGCGGTCGATGCCCCTGCCGGCGACCTTGGGCAGCCCGGCGGCGAAGAAGAAGAGCGCGAGGAAGCTCTGGGCGATCCAAACGGTGCTGTTGAACACGGATTGTCTCCTGGAGATCTGGTCGGTGCGGGTCAGTAGGAAACGCTGATGGCCTTCTTGAAGGTCGCCGGATCCTCGAGGGCGCGGACCATGAAGTGGGCGACATCGGGGCGGCCGATGCGAAGACCACGGCGTACGTTGCGTTCGAGGGCGGTCCGGTAGGTGCCGGTCAGCGGCCGGTCGACGAGGAATGTCAGACGTACGGCGGTCCAGTCGAGGTCGCTGGCGCGCAGGAGATCCTCCATCAGCGCGAAGTCGACGAAGCTGTATCCGAGTGCTCGCCGGGCCAGCGGGGTGGCGAAGTACCGGTTGTACCAACCGGCGCCCGGCTCGCGCTTCGGTGGATTCGGACGGTCCGGTGTGCGCGCCGTGGACACGCCGGCGCCGCTGACGGTCAGGGTGCGCCGGCAGCCGGCACGTCGCATGGCCGTGACGATGGCCGTGGTCCCCGGCGTGACGACGCCGTACTCGCGCTTGTCGCGGGGCCCTAGGCAGGAGATGACGGCGTCGGCCTTCATGACGGCGCGGCCGAGTTCGTCGAGGTCGGGATCGGTGAGGTCGACGGCGACCGCGTCCACGTCGCGGTGCAGGTTGGCGGGCGTCCGGACGGCCGCGGTGACGGTGTGCCCGGAGTCCAGTGCCTGGTCGAGGACGTGGCGGCCGACGCGTCCCGTGGCTCCGACGACCGTGACATGCATGACGACACTCCAAGGAGGGCTCGGGGCGGCCAGGTGGCCACCTCATCAGTACGCGTACGACTTTATATGAGTTGGATAGTATCTGAATCCCCGAATATATGAATCTCGTTGCGAACCGGCGCCGACGCTCTGCGCCGAGTGCACGCTGGGCGATCCCAGGCCACCGGACGGATGGCGCTGGCCGTAGGAGGGGCCGGACCCGCGCGTCGCCCTTGGCGAGACGGGCGGCCTGCACCTCATCGACGCCGAGATCGACGGCTTCACGGCCTTCCGGGGCGCCGCGCCGACCGCCGATGCCGGTCGCCCGGCGGGCCGTCGACAACCGGCAGCCCGGCGACATCGCCACGGGTATCGACTCGTTCGGCAGGTGGGACCCCAGGCCCCGTCCGATCCCTGGGTAGGGCGGCCGTACCGCCAGGCAGCGCGGAGGAGCCGTCGTCTCCTCACGACGACCTGCTTGTTGTGGTTGACGTGGGTGGCGCGCCGGGCCTCACGGCGGGCACGCCTCTTCGGCCGCCGCGGCTCCACCGGATCGGTGGCCGTCCAGGGACGCCTTACAACCCATCTCCAAGGCTCGGAAGCAGCCTGGGCCGCGTCCACCTAAAGATCGATCACCGGGGCGCGGGGGCCTCGCCCGTCTTGTGGAAGGTGCGCAGCGCCTCCACGTACGGGCCGACCGCGAGGCCCTGCCCGGCGAGCCACGCGTCCGACCCGTAGGTGCGGGCGTACCGCTCACCGCCGTCGCAGATCAGCGTGACCACGCTGCCGCGCTCGCCGCGCTCCAGCATCTCCGCGACCAGCTCCGCCACGCCCCACATGTTGGTCCCGGTCGACCCGCCCACGCTCCGGCCCGTCACCTCCCGCGTCCACCGCATCGCCGCGATCGACGCCGCGTCCGGCACCTGGATCATCCGGTCGATCACCGTGGGCAGGAACGACGGCTCCACCCGGGGCCGCCCGATCCCCTCGATCCGCGACCCCGCCGCGGTACGGTCCCGGTCGCCGTCCTCGAACGCGCCGAAGAACGCCGAACCCTCCGGGTCGACCACCGCGACCCGGGTCCCGAACCTCCGGTAGCGCGCGTACCGGCCGATGGTGGCGGACGTCCCGCCCGTCCCGGCGCCGACCACGATCCAGGACGGCTCGGGGAACCGCTCCAGCCGCAACTGCTCGAAGATCGACTCGGCGATGTTGTTGTTGCCGCGCCAGTCCGTCGCCCGCTCGGCGTAGGTGAACTGGTCCATGAAGTGCCCGCCGCACTCCTCCGCCAGCCGCCGCGACTCGGCGTAGATCGCCGACGGGTCGGCCACCAGATGGCACCGCCCGCCGTAGAACTCGATCAGCTCGATCTTCTCCAGGCTGGTGCGCTCCGGCATCACCGCCACGAACGGCAGCCCCACCAGCCGCGCGAAGTACGCCTCGCTGACCGCCGTGGACCCGCTGGACGCCTCGATGATGGTGGTGCCCTCCCGGATCCAGCCGTTCGCCAGCCCGTACAGGAACAGCGACCGCGCCAGCCGGTGCTTCAGCGACCCGGTCGGGTGCACCGACTCGTCCTTCAGGTACAGGTCGATGCCCCATTCGGGCGGTAGCGGGAAGACGTGCAGGTGGGTGTCGGCGCTGCGGTTGGCGTCGGCCTCGACCTTGCGGATGGCCTCGGCGATCCATTCCCGGCATCCCGGGTCGCACCGGTCCACGAAACGGCCCATGCCCCGTCCCCCTTCGTTCGCCCTCACGATATCCACGCATGTCACAAGGCATCATGGGATGGTCAGGGGGTTCGTTGTCCGAGTTCTTCTCCGTGCGCGTGGCCGATGCCGGGCGCCTGCCGCTGTTCGCCTTCTTCGTCTCCTTCATCGTCACGTTCGTGCTGACCCGCGTCAACGTGCGGCTGATCCGCGCGGACGTCCGCTGGTGGTTCCGCAACGTCAAGGCGGGCGACCTGCACATCCACCATGTCGTGTTCGGCGTCGTCCTCATGCTGGTCGGCGGCGTGATGGGATTCGCCGTCCCGGACGCCTACCAGGGGTTCGTCATCACCGCCGCCGTCATCTTCGGCGCGGGCGCCGCCCTGGTGCTGGACGAGTTCGCGCTGATCCTGCACCTCAGCGACGTCTACTGGACGGAGAAGGGGCGCGCGTCCGTCGACGCCGTCTTCGTCGCGATCGCCGTGACCGGCCTGCTCCTCCTCGGCATCCGGCCGGTCGGGTTCGAGGGCCTCGAACCCGACCCCGACGGCACCCTCAGCCGCCCGCTGCTGATCGCCGTCTACGCCGGGTCGCTGACCGTCAACCTGATCCTGGCCGTCCTCACCCTGCTCAAGGGCAAGATCTGGACCGGCCTGGCGGGGCTGTTCCTGCCCCTCCTGCTGGTGATCGGAGCCATCCGCGTTGCCCGTCCCGGCTCGCCGTGGGCCCGCTGGCAGTACGAACCGGGCTCGCGCAAGGCCCGGTCGGCGGAATGGCACGAGGAACGCTTCCGCCGCCCGCTGATCAGGGCCAAGATCTGGATCCAGGAGTTCATCGCGGGCCGCCACGACCTGATCCCGCCCGAACTCCTGCACCGCAGGCCGTCCACCCGCCGCCGCGCCGCCCGCAGGGCCCCGTTCAACGCCGCCCGCCCCCGCAGGACCACGCTCGCGCGGGGCGAGCGCCGCCCCCTGCGCTCCGCCGTCCGGGGCCGCTCGCCCCGCCGGGGGACCCGCTCATGGAAACCCCGCCCGCCACGCGACGACTAGTCGAACCCCGCGTATTCGCGCAGCGCCGCGCGATCCTCGGGCAGCCCCCACGTATTGAGCAGCCGACGGAAGCCGGGCCCCTCCCAGACCTCCGGGGGCTGCCCGGCCAGGGCCAGGACGGTCTCGCGCTGCTCGTCGTCCAGGTCCTCGAACGGCTCGGGCTCGTCCGCGACCTGCGTGACGTCCTCGACGATCCCGAAGGCCAGCGCCAGCGCCGCCGCGGCCATCGCCGCCCGCCACGCCGGCGGGCCGTCCCGCAGCCCCGCCAGGGCGTTGCCGAGCGAGCCGTCCTCCACCCCGCACCCCTCCAGGAGCCCCATGATGTCTTCGGTGTTCCGCGACGAGACGATCGTGCTGAAGGGATTCGGCAAGCCGCCGTCACCCCAGTAGGCGGTGGCGGCGGCGTGCGCGATGGCGCCCACCACCGTCTCGTCCACCTCGTCCAGGGCGATGAGCGCCACGGCCGCCGCCAGCCGGTGGAACAGGTCGCCGTACAGGAAGTCGCGGAACAGCGGCACGGCCGGGCGGTGCCCCAGCAGACCGAGCGCGCTGATCAGCTCGCTGATGACGAGATCGTCGGTCTCCCGGTCGAGCAGCCCGTCCAGCATCGGCACCGACTCGGCCGCCTCCTCCGGAAACCACGCCAGCAGCCGCACCACCCCTGCGCGCACGGCGGAGTCCTGGTCGTCCAACAGCGGGCGCAGCGCGGGGACACCCGCCCGGACGGCGTCGTAGACCTCGAGTTCGATCTCCAACCGCCGCAGCTCCGCGACGGGGTCGAACTTCTCCTGCCGCCGCTTCCGCCACGACCGCATGACCTCGTCGGACGCCTCGTCCACCCAGGTGTCGAGCCGCCGGCGCTGCTCCTCGGGGTCGGTGGCGCGGCGGTACTCCATGTCGGCACGCCACGCCGCGGCGTCGATCCCGCGGGGGAGATGGTCGGACGCGTAGCCGGTCACCAGGGCTTCGAGCAGGAACAGGATCTGCTCGCGGTCGCGCGTGGCGGGATCGGCGGCCAGCCGCACCAGGAACCGGGCCGCCGGGACGCTCGCCGGGTACCGGGTGCCCTGGTGCCAGATGCTGTGCCAGAGCCCCTCGTCCATGGCCGCCTTGCGTTCATCGGCCGACTCGGACCGCAGCGCCCGCAACGCCTCCGGAACCTTCTCCGCCGAACCGTAGGCGTGCCCCAACCCCGCCCAGTCGATGTCGTCCAACCCGTCCAGCGGACCGCTCCCACTCATGCCGAGCCACTCTTGCACCCGCCACCGACAGCCGGGCCCTAGCACGAAACCCCGTCGATCAACCCACGAGCCCCTTCCCGCACCAACTCCTCCGCCACGAGCACCCCCAACGCCACCGCCTCACCGGCCTCCGCTCGACCCTCGGCCCGCACGACCCGGGCGCCGTCCTGGGTGAAGACCATCCCGCGGAGGCGCAACCGCCCATCGCCCTCCAGCCGCGCATGCCCGGCGATGGGGCTGTTGCATGCCCCTGGAGCCCGCGCAGCATGGCCCGCTCGGCGTTCACGCACTGCCGCGTCTCGGCGTGGTCCAGCAGTCGCACCAGGTTCACGACCCCTGGATCGGAGCGGCGGCAGTCCACGGCCAGTACTCCTGCCCCGACGGCCGGGACGATGTCCAGCGCCTCGCCCGGCCGCTCGATCCCCAGCCGCGTCAGGCTCGCCCGCGCGAGCACGATGGAGTCGAACTCCTCCCCGGCGTCCAGCCGCCCGAGCCGCGAGTTGACGTTCCCCCGCAGGAACTCGATCCGCAGATCAGAACGGATCCGCCAAAGCTGGGCTCGCCTGCGCACCGCCGACGCCCCCCCCGCGCACCGGGGGTCAGCCCGCCCAGAGACCCGGCTCCGCCCCCGGCCGGGAACACCATCACATCGGACGTGTCGTCCCGCTCCAGGTAGGCCGCGAACTCTAGCCCCTCCGGGCGAGGCTCGTCCCCGGGAACGTCCTTGAGGCAGTGCACCGCCACATCGACCCGCTCCTCCACCAGCGCCCGGTCGATCTCGCGCATGAACGCGCCTTTGCCGCCCAGCGCCTCCAGGCGCCCCCGATGCCGATCACCCGACGTCTGGATCCCGACCACCTCGATGCGTACACCGGCCAGCCGTTCGAGCCGCTCGGCGACCCCGCGAGCCTGCGCCATCGCCAGCGGCGATGTCCGAGTCCCCACCCGCAGCATCCGCGCCCTCCTCCCGCACGCCCTCCACGTCCATCCTGTCGCCCCACCTCACCGAGCGGGACACGGGGCCGCCGTCAGGACGTGTCCGCTGCCACAAACCTCGTGCGGGTTCGTCACTAGGCTTCACCGCGTCAACCCGATGCGAGGAGGCGGACACGTGGGGTCGGCTCGATGCGACGAGACCGCCGGTGGCCTGCGTCGCCCTGCGCATCGCAAGACGATCATGAGAACGGACGTGGTCAGGCGCAACACCAGGCACGTGAAGGACGGGCGGGAAACTGCGGGCGGGTACAGCTTTCCCGCCGCCATGGGCAACGAGTTGTGGGTTCATCACGGCAAGCCGCAGGTCGGCAAGGCGCCCATTGCGGACGCCAGGCTCGCGCACATGCTGAACGTGCCGGTCGGTGATCTGGTCATGAGACGGCTGCGCGTGACCGGCCCCGAAGGCGAGCCCGCCTTCCAGATCTCCACGACCTGGATCCACCCGAGGATCACCGCTGAGACGCCGGAGGTCGAAGAACCCTTCGGCACGGGACCGGGGGCCTGGATCGACGCGATCGAGGCGATGGGCCACGGTCCCTTGGAGTGGCTGGAACGCCGCCGCGTGCGCATGCCGACCGTTGATGAGGCCCGGCTCCTGCTCATCCCCGTCGAACTGCCCGTCTGGGAAATCGTCCGTACCAGTTACAGCGCGAAGGACGAGAACGCCGTCGATGTCACCCAGGTCGTCATCCCCGGCGACCGGATGGAGGAGGTCTCCCGCCTGCGGCGCGACGCGTCCGCCCGTTGGCCGCACCAGGACGACGGCCCGGACGGGCCGCCGATCGCCCCGCGGTGACATGCGAGTACGTATGCCGGCGCCGACGCTTCGGTTGCCGTCCGGTGACACCTGGACTCGGGCAGAGTACGAGGCGTTGCCCGACGACCTTCCGGTACGCGTCGGGGTCGTCTACGGAGAACTTGTCGTGAAGCCGCGGCCTCGCCCGATCCAGCGGCGCGTCGCGCGGCGTCTGGCGACCCGGCTCGAGGACGCGGCTCCTGTTGGTTGGCAGGTTGACGCCGACGTGGACGTTCTCCTGGATGACGACGAGGTGGAGCCGGTCGAACTCGCCCCCGACGTCGTCGTCTACTCCAGCGACCACGATCCCTATGAGCGGCCCATCTCCGCAGACCTGGTCACGCTTGTCGTCGAGGTGGTGTCGCCGTTCAGCAGGCGGGTGCGGCCGTCCCTGTACGCGGAGGCGGGGATTCGGCACTACTGGCGGGTGGAGACCGACCAGACCGCACCGGCGTTCGCGATCTACAGCTACGAACTCGACGATGCCACCGGCCTGTACGTCGCGACCGGTGTGCACCACGATCGCATTGCCGTCACCTTGCCGTTCGAGCTCGACATCGAGCTCAAGGGTGTTCGCGAGCCTCGAAGAAGGCGGCGAGCGGGTCGATGAGTTTTGGGCGTGCTCTGTTGAGGCCGTCGTGGCCGCTACGGGGAAGCCGCAGGGTACGGGCCTGGGGGAGGACGCGAGCCAGCGCCTCATTGCTTTCGGCGTAGTAGGGGGCGCTGTTGGCGCCGCAGACCAGCAGCATGGCGGCGGTGATTCCCGCCCACTGTTCGGCGGGGCCGTCATGGCGCAGTATCTGGTCGCCTTCGTCCAGGGTCAGCGGCAGCAGTTCGCCCATGGTCCGCCCGATCCGGGTGCGCATGAAGGCGCGGATGACGGCGACCTGGATGCGGAGCGGAAGCTTCGAAGCCGCCATCTGGGGGTTGATACCGGAACTGACGATCGCGAGGGCTCGCGCGGTGTCGCCGTCCCGCGACGCCTCCTTCGCGGCCTCCATCCAGTGGGCGGGGAAACTGCCGTCGATGGAGATCGCCGCGTCGTAGAGCGCGAGCCGGTCGATCGGCAGCCGGAGTGCCGCCTTCAGCGCGATGAAGCCGCCTGAGCTGTGCCCGATGACGTTGCCCGTCCGGGTGTGCTCCATGACGGCCGCGAGGTCGTCGATGTCCTGCTCGATGGTGTGGGGCTGTGACGCGGGCGGGGCGTCGGCCCGTCCCCGGCGGTTGTAGAGGTGGACGGTGAACCGGTCGGCCAGCGCCGAGGCGAGCCGGCGGTAGTCGTCGATGGTGACCCCGCCCCCGTGCACCACCACGATGCCTGGTCCGCTGCCGGTGGAACGCACCGTGATGTCGGCGCCGTCGCGTGCCCTGATCCGCTTCATGGCCGGCCCTTCAGGTAAACCGCAAACGATGTTCGCAGTTTATCGTTGGCCGAGGTGCACCCCCCCGGATCTAGGGGGTTTCGTGGATGCCGCCTCCTAGGTCGAGGACGGTTTGGAGGGTGTCGGCTTCGGAGGCGGGCTTGTCTTCGCGGTAGCGGAGGACGCGGGCGAAGCGGAGGGCTATTCCGGCGGGGTAGCGGGGGCTGCGCTGGATGCCGTCGAAGGCGATCTCGACGACCAGTTCGGGCTTGACGTGGACGGTCCAGCCGTCGTCCTTGACGGCCAGGGCGCGCAG
This sequence comes from Actinomadura rugatobispora, assembly GCF_042656285.1. Lineage (GTDB taxonomy): Bacteria > Actinomycetota > Actinomycetes > Streptosporangiales > Streptosporangiaceae > Spirillospora > Spirillospora rugatobispora. The sequence goes on from NZ_JBHSON010000006.1 coordinate 29,813, forward strand.
CTTCTCGGTCTGCCAGGCCAGGAGCTTGTCGGTGAGGCCCTTGAAGGTCTTGCCGAGCATGACGAACTCGCCGGTGCCGGGGTCGCGGGCGCCGAGGTGGAGGTTGGACAGGAGGCCGCGGCGGCGGCCGTGGCCCCATTCGACGGCCAGGACGACCAGGTCGAGGGTGTGGCGGGGCTTGACCTTGATCCAGCCGGCGCCGCGGCGGCCGGCGGTGTACGGGGTGCCGGGGGACTTGACCAGGACGCCCTCGTGGCCGCGGGCGACGGCGTCGGTGAAGAAGGCGGCGGCCTCGGCGGGGTCGGCGGTGACGATGCGGGGCATGCGCAGCTCTTCGGGGACGGCGCGGGCGAGGGCCGCGTGCCGTTCGGCGCCGGGACGGTCGAGGAGGTCCTCCCCGTCGAGGTGCAGGACGTCGAAGAGGAAGAGCGAGAGCGGGACGGTGTTTGTACGCGCCGTGCGGGTGGCGGTGCGGGCGGAGGTGACCTGGAAGGGGTGCGGGGAGCCGTCGAAGCGCAGGGCGATCAGCTCGCCGTCGAGGACGGCGTCGCGGACGGGAAGGCCGCGCAGGGCCTCGACGACCTCGGGGAGGCGGGCGGTGATGTCGTCGAGCGTGCGGGTGAACACCGAGATGCCCGAGGGGCGGATGTGGATCTGGGCGCGGATGCCGTCGAGCTTCCATTCCACGGCGGCCTCGCCGTCGAGTTTGGCGTACGCCTCGTCGATGGAGGGGGCGGAGGCGGCGAGCATCGGCTTGATCGGGCGGCCGACCTCGAGGGTGAAGGCGCTCAGGCCGGCGGCGCCGTCGGTGAGGGCGGCGGTGGCGACGGGGCCGAGGGAGCCGCGGAGCATGACGGCGCGGCGGACGTCGGCGGCGGGGACGCCGGCGGCCTTGGCGGTGGCCTCGGCCATGACGCCGTCGAGGGCGCCCTGCCGCAGTTCGCCGGACAGCAGGCGGATGAGGAAGTCCTGTTCGGCGTGGGTGGCGCGGGCCATGAGGGCGGTGAGGAGGTCGCGGCGGCGGGCGACGGAGCCCTTGCCGGACACGGCGCCGATCTCGCTGAACGCGGTGTGCACCTCGGGGACGGTGAGGGCGGGCTCGGCGGCGGGCGGGGGGAGGTCGCGGAAGGAGGCGTAGCCCACGCCGATCTGCCGCTGCGGGAGCTCGCCGGAGAGGTAGGCGACGACGATGGCGGCCTCGCCGGGGCCGGCGTCGCGGAGGCAGTCGGCGAGCAGGCCGGTCTTGGCCTTGCGGGACGTGGTCGCGGCCACCGCGGCCGAGGTGCGGGCGATCTCCGTGAGCAGCACAGTATCCATTGTGTTCCCCGGGTCGGACAGTTGATGTTCGCGGGCGGGGAAGTCAAGATCTCTGTCTTCGGGGATGACCTTTGATCCCCTTGGGGGCCCTGGCCAGGTGGCGCCCGGGCCGATTACCTTGCCTGTGGTAGTGGGCGAACAGGGGAGTCAGGAGTGGGCCTTCCGCGTGCGCCGGAACCCTTCCAGAGGGAGTATTCGGCTCCGGAGCCGCCGGCGCCGGTCCGCAGGCCGAGGGTGGTGGTGGCGGCGCTGGTGGCGGTGGTCGCGTTCGCGCTGGCCGCCGGTGCGGTGTTCCTGTTCTTCCCCGGTGGCGAGGGGGAGCGTACGCAGCGGGCCGCCGTCCCGCCGGCGGAGGAGCCGGAGCGGCCGGAGACGATCTCGACGCTGCCGCCGCCGTGCGGAGGCGTCCAGGCGGGGACGGTGCGGAGCCTGATTCCCGGGGCGCAGCGCCGGGAGAGTTCCAACCAGACCCTCACGAGCTGCACGTATACGGCGGGAGGCGGGTTCCGCTGGCTGAGGGTGGAGGCGCACCTGTACGCGCCGGCCAACACCTCGACCCCGGTGGAGGACGCCCAGCGCTACTTCGGGGCGCAGTGGACGCAGGCCCACAACTCGACGTTGGAGCGGACGGTGAGCCTGGCCCGGCATCCGGGGCTGGGCGACGAGGCGTACCGGTGGTTCACGGCCACCCGGGGCCAGCCGACGGTGGTGGGTCAGGTGACCGTGCGGGTGCGGAACGTGGTGGTCACCGTGAGCTACAGCGAGGAGACCCGCGGCGCCGCGGAGAAGCGCGAGCAGGACTGCCTCGGGCGGGCGACCCGGGTGGCGGGAGAAGTGTTGCGCGCCTTCCGCTAAAGCAATTCTGACCTGATTTGGCCGATCAGTACATGGTGGAAGTCAATCGATCCTAGGCTGTTTCGGTAAAGGGGAGGGACGCGCCGGTTCCCGGGTCGGGATCGTGATGGGGTCCGGCGTGTGCGTCAGGGGAGGAGGAGGTCGACGACGTGGCCGCACAGCCGGTAGGAGTGTCCTGGGTCTAGTGACTTCCGAGGTGAGGGCCGCGGGGTGGACTGCCATCCCGCGGCCTTTTCGTTGTCCGCGGGGGTCCATTGCCGGTTCTGTCGGGGTGTCCGATTCGATGTCCGAAGCCTCCTTAATTGGCGCGCCATTGGCGCTCGCCAGAATAATGCCGAACATGTCATCGGCTAATGTGACGGTCGGGGTCGTCGTCGAATGGAGCGAAAAGTGGAACCGGTTACCGTGTGGTGGGCCTCGCTCGGCCGGTGGGCGGCCCGGGACGCGGCGCGGGCGGGCCTCGCGGAACTGCTGGACCCGTCCGAACGCACCCGCCGCGCCCGGTATCTGCGGGACGCCGACCGCGACCGCTTCACCCTCGGGGTCGCGATCACCAGGGTGGTCGCCGGGCGGCGGTCCGGGCTGCCCCCGGAACGGGTTCCCATCACCCGCCGGTGCCGCGACTGCGACGAGCCGCACGGCCCGCCCGCCATCGCCGGGGGCCCGCACCTGTCGGTCTCGCACTCGGGCGACCTGGTCGCCGTCGCGGTGTCGCCGTACGGCCCGCTCGGCGTGGACGTGGAGGAGGACAGCGGCCGCATCGGCGACGACATCGCCCGCCACCTGCTCGCCGGCGACGAGCCGCGCGCCGCCGGCGGCGCCGGGCTCCTCGCCTACTGGACGCGCAAGGAGGCCCTCCTGAAGGCCACCGGGGACGGCCTGCGGGTGCCGCTCGCCGACCTGCACGTCTCCGCGCCGCACGAGCCGCCGAGCCTGCGCGCCTGGGACGGCCGCCCGGACCTCCCCGCCCGCATGGCCATGCGCGTTCTCGACGCCGCGCCCGGCCACGCCGCCTGCCTCGCGCTGCTCGACCACCCCGAAGGGGTGCCCGTGCGGGAGCGCGACGCCGACGAGATCCTCAGGCAGGCGGCGGACCGGATCTGATCGCTCCGGCCCGGCGTCAGCGCAGCGGGGCGGGGACCCGGGCGAGCAGCCGCAGCGAACCGGGGGAGATCCGCGACATCGCGTGGATCAGGTGGCCCTCGAGATTGACGGGAACGACCGGCTTGTTCTTGACGATGGCCGCGACGACGCGTTCGGCGACCTTCTCCGGCGGGTAGCGGCGGGCCTGGAGCGCCCGGTCGCCGCGCTCGCGCAGCCGCCGCGCCTCGTCCCCGGACACGCCGACGAGCGTGGCGTTCCGCACGATGGAGGTGCCGACGAACCCCGGGCAGACGGCGGTGACGCCGATCCGCGACCCGGCCAGCTCGGCGCGCAGGCACGCGCTGAGCATCACCACCGCCGCCTTGGTGGTGCTGTAGGCGGGCAGCTCGCGGGACGGGGCGAACCCGGCGGCCGAGGCGATGTTCACGATGTGCCCGCCGAAGTTGGGCTTGTCGGGCTTGGTGGGCAGGGCGCGCACCCGGTCGACCATCTGCTTCCCGAACAGCCGGGAGCCGTGCACGACGCCCCACAGGTTGACGCCGATGATGCGCTCCCAGTCCTCGACGCCGGTGTCGAGGAACGGTCCGGCGACGGCGATGCCCGCGTTGTTGACGACGATGTCGGGCACCCGGCGGGACTCGCGCACCTCGGCCGCGAAGGACTCCATCGCGGCGGCGTCGGACACGTCGACCTCGAAGGCGGCGGCGCCGTCCGAGCCCAGCGTCCTGGCGAGCTCGGCGGTGCGCTCGGCGGCGGGCAGGTCGATGTCGGCGGCGACGACGGTCGCGCCGCGCTCGGCCAGGGCCAGCGTGATGGCGCGGCCCAGCCCGCTGCCGGCTCCGGTGATGACGGCGAGCGCGCCGTCGAAGTGCGCGAGGGGCATGGCTGCCTCCGGGGGGACGGGGACGTCACGGGGGCGGCTCGGGCGAGCGTCCCCGGTCGGGCGTGCCTCCAGATCGTGGGGGGCGGGGGCGCCGCGCGTCAACGAGGCGCCCCGGTGCGGGCCGAGGCCCGCGGCCGGAACAGGACGCCCGCCGGGTCCCCTAGGCGGACGCGGTGCCGGCCTCGGCGGCGATGACCGCGTCCACCTCGGCCTTGCGCGCGGCCTCCTCGACCGCGAACCGCTCGGCGTCCAGCTTCTCGGCGATCTCCTCGTCCTGTCCCATCAGCGCGTCCAGGTCGCCCTTGGACGCCTCCAGCACGCCCATCTCGTCGAAGGTCGCGCGGATGCGGTCGCTCCACAGGCCGATGTCCTTGACGCACGGGACGATCCGGCTGAACAGCAGGCCCTGGAACATCCGCATGTAGGGGGAGTTCTCCACCATCTCGTCGACCTCGGCCGGGTCGATGCCGAAGTTGGTCCAGATCTCCCGGCCGCGGATGCGGTCGCGCATCAGGTGGCAGCCCTCGATGACGAACTCCTCGCGCTCCTTGAGTTCGGGCGCCGACAGCTGGGCGTAGTAGTCGCGCAGCGCCATCCGCCCGAACGCGACGTGCCTGGCCTCGTCCTGCATCACGTACGCCAGGATCTGCTTGGGCAGCGGCTTGGTGGTGATGTCGCGGATGACGCCGAACGCTGCCAGCGCCAGGCCCTCGATGAGGACCTGCATGCCGAGGTAGGGCATGTCCCAGCGGGTGTCGGAGAGCGTCTCGTTCAGCAGGTCCTGCAGCTTGGTGTTGATCGGGTAGACCATGCCGATCTTCTCCTGGAGGAACCTGGAGAACAGTTCGACGTGGCGGGCCTCGTCCATGGTCTGGGTGGCGGAGTAGAACTTGGCGTCCAGGTCGGGCACCGACTCCACGATCCGGGCGGCGGTGATCATGGCGCCCTGCTCGCCGTGCACGAACTGGGAGAACTGCCAGGAAGCGGAGTGCCGGCGCAGCTCGCCGCGCTCGCGGACGCTCATCCGGTCCCAGTGGCGGGTGCCGTAGACGGCGAGGGACTGGTCGGGGACGCCCAGCACGTCGTGCGGGTCCACCTCCAGGTCCCAGTCGATGCGCTTGGCCGAGTCCCACTGCCGGTCCTTGCCCTTCTGGTAGAGGGCCAGCAGCCGGTCGCGGCCGTCGTCGTACTCCCAGGTGAACCGGGCGTCCCCGGTCAGGGGGATGTCGTAGGTGGACGCGGGGACGGGCTCGGTGTAGAGGTCATGGGTCGACACGAGCACCCCTTCGGCGGGTCGACGTACGTTGTACGTCTTACGTACACTGTACGTACCGTGTCACGCGCCACTGATCGGTGTCAACGGTGTGAGGAAGGGGCCCGATGGCCGACGAGAAGCGCCCCGTCCCGGAGGTGCGCCCGGCCCTGACGCGCGACCGGATCGTGCAGGCGGCGGTCGGGCTCATCGAGCGCGACGGCGCCGACGCCCTGTCCATGCGGGCGGTCGCGGCCGGCCTGGGCGTGGCGGTGATGTCCCTCTACAACCACGTGCCCAACAAGGCGGCGCTGCTGGAGGGCGTGGCCGAGCACGTGGTCGCGGGCATGGACCTGGACGCCGGTCCCGGCGAGGACTGGCAGGCGTCCGCCCGGACGCTGGTGCGCGCCTTCCGCAAGGTCGCGCACGACTACCCGCGCTGCATGACGATCGTGCTCACCCACAAGATCGACACCCCGGTGGCGGTGCGGCCCGCCGAGCGGGCGCTGGCGCTGGCCGACGCCGCCGGGTTCGACGGCCCCACCGCGGTCCGGATCATGCGGGCGCTGCTGGCGTACGCGCTGGGCGCGCAGATGCGCGAGGTCGGCGCGGTGAAGCTGCTGGACCGGCTGTCGCAGGCGTCCGCCGACTACTACGCCGGGCTCGACCCGGAGCGGTTCCCGCGCGTGATCGCGCTGGCGCCGGAGCTGGCCCGGCTGGACCCGGAGGCCGACTTCGAGTTCGGCCTCGACCTGCTCATCCAGGCGCTGGACGGCCTTCCCCGTCGCCCGGCCCCGGATCCGGGGCCGGGGTGTGGGTCAGGTACGGGCTGAGGCCGCTCCAGCAGAAGTCGGTCATGTAGCGGGCCGCGTCCTCCACGGTCACGCCGGGCCGCCGGGTGCGCCACAGCGACAGCCGCTCGGACGCGCCGATGATGATCTCGGTGTGGGCCTCCAGCACGTCGGCCGGGACCCCGGCGGCGAACGTGGCGAGCACCCCGGCGATCAGCGTGCTCTGCTGCCGCCGGATGTCCTCGATCGCCTGGGCGGTCTCCGGCGGGCCGGCCACCGGCTCGCTCACCAGCATCGCGAACGAGCGGCTGTGGGAGTCGATGAAGGAGAAGTAGGCGACCATGCCGCGCCACAGCACGTCGCGCGGGTCGGTGGCCCCGGCGACCGCCTTCTGCGTGACCTCGTGCAACTCGGCCTGCGAGCGGGCGACGCACGCCAGCAGCAGGCCGTCCTTGGAGCCGAAGTACTCGTACAGCATCGGCTTGGAGACCCCGCAGCGCTCGGCGATCTCGTCCATGGACGTGGCGCGGTAGCCGCGCTCGCCGAAGACCTGCTCGGCCACGTCCAGCATCTGGCGCTCGCGCTCGGCGCGCGACATGCGGCGGCGGCGCGGTGTGGCGGCGCTCACAGGGGTTTCTCCCTTGTTGGACCTATCGTCAGTAGCCTACTGCTAGTAACTTACTACGAGTAGCTTACGTGGAAGGGACGCCATGAGCGAGAGTTCCCCCAGGATCGCCATCGTCGGCTCCGGCTTCGCCGGGCTGGGCATGGGCATCCAGCTGAAGCGCAACGGCTTCGACGACTTCGTCATCCTGGAGAAGAGCCAGGCCCTCGGCGGCACGTGGCACGACAACACCTACCCCGGGTGCGCGTGCGACGTCCCCTCCCACATGTACTCCTTCTCCTTCGAGCTCAACCCCGGCTGGACGCGGATGTTCGCCCCGCAGCCGGAGATCCGCGACTACCTGGAGCGCACCGCCGACAAGTACGGCGTCCGCGACCACATCCGCTTCGGCGCCGCCGTCGAGTCCATGGAGTACGACGAGGACGCGGCCGTGTGGGTCGTGACGCTGGCCGGCGGCGGCGTGCTGAGGCCCAGGGCCGTCGTCTCCGGGGTCGGCGCGCTGCACATCCCCTCCTACCCCGACCTGCCCGGCATTGAGCGCTTCCAGGGCACCGCCTTCCACTCGGCCGAGTGGGACCACTCCTACGACTTCACCGGCAAGCGCGTCGCCGTCATCGGCACCGGCGCGTCGGCGATCCAGTTCGTCCCGAAACTGGCCGACCAGGTCGACCGCATGGTGGTGTTCCAGCGCACCCCGCCGTGGATCCAGCCCAAGCCCGACGTCGCCATCCCCAAGGCGGTGCGCGGCACGTTCGCGAAGGTCCCGGGCACGACCCGCGCGTTCCGCGACCTCATCTACTGGGGCCTGGAGGCCCGCGCGGTCGGCTTCACCATCGACCCGCGCCTGTCCGGCCCCCAGGACAGGCTGGCCCGCGGGCACATCGCCCGGCAGATCAAGGACCCCGAGCTGCGCGCCAAGGTGACGCCCGACTACACCATCGGCTGCAAGCGCGTCCTGCTGTCCAACGACTACTACCCGGCCCTCGCCCGTCCCCACGTCGAGGTCGAGACCACCGGGATCACCGAGGTCCGCGAGCACTCCGTCGTCACCGCCGACGGCCGCGAGCACGAGGTCGACGCCATCGTCTACGGCACCGGCTTCAAGGTCGTCGACGCCATGGCCGACTGGCGGATCACCGGCCGCGGCGGCGTCAAGATCCAGGAGGCGTGGGCGGACGGCATCGAGGCCCACCACGGCACCACCCTGCCCGGCTTCCCGAACCTCTTCATGATGCTGGGCCCCAACACCGGGCTCGGCCACAACTCCGTCGTCTTCATGATCGAGATCCAGATCCAGCACGTGCTGAGCCTGCTCCGGCAGATGCAGCGGCGGAACGCGCGGACCGTCGAGCCCAGGCCGGAGGCGGTGCGCGCCTACAACGACCGGATGCACCGCAGGCTGCGCCGGGCGGTGTGGACCGAGGGCGGCTGCGACAGCTGGTACCTGGACGAGAACGGCGTCAACCGCAGCCTGTGGCCCGGCCACACCTTCGAGTTCTGGGCGGGCAGCCGCAAGGCCAGGCCCGGCGACTACATCTTCGCCTGACCGCTCCGCGGCACTAGGACTTGACCGGCGCGAACATCGGGCGGATGCCCGCGATCAGCTGCCGGATCACCGGCCGCTGCTCGGCCGGCGTGCGGCCCCGCAGGTTCAGCACCGGGTCGAGACCGTCGTAGTACGGCGCCAGCGCCAGGAACGGCAGCGTCACCAGCAGCAGCGTCGCCAGCACGTCCAGGTCGGCGTCCGCGCGGATGTCGCCGCGCTCCTGCCACAGCTGCAGCGACGGGTGGATGACCTGCAGGTAGTGCTGGTTCGCGGTGTCGCGCACCACCGACCGCACGTTGTTGTCGAGCTCGAAGTTCGTCGCCGCCGTCACCGCGCGCTCCAGCGGGTGCTCGGCCATGTACTCCGTCCACTCGCAGAACACGTCGAACAGCCAGCCCTCGAAGGACTGCTCGAAGTCCAGGACGGCGATCCGCCGCTCCATGTCCTCGCGGATCCGGCGCGAGGCCTCGTCGCAGACGAACGCGAAGAACTCCAGCTTGTCGCTGAAGTACTGGAACAGCGATCCCTTGGCGATGCCTGCCTCGCGGGCGATGGTGTTCAGGCTGCCGGTGGAGTAACCGTGCTCGCCGAACTCGCGCATCGCCACCTCGAGCACGCGCTCGCGCTTACCGACGTTGAGCCGGAACCACGTGGAGGTTGGCATGGGACGTCTGCTCTGCTTCCTATTCCTTGAGCATTGCTGCTCGGATCGGATATTTCGCTCTCCGCGCCGGGGCGCTGGAGTCCTGGACCGGCAGTCTGGTCCGGAGGCGATCACGTTCCTGGAGGAGTTCCCTGACCCGTTCGTACCGGGTGTGGAGGGTGATGGCGGGATCCCCGTCTCGTTCCAGGATGTTGACCGCAGCCGCATGGTCGGCGTGCCACACCTTCCCGCACTGGGGGCAGTGAAGCCGGTCCCCTTTGCGGTCACCAAGGACGGTGCAGCACGGGGCGACTTGTGAGGTGTAGGCCGCGTTGACCAGCGTCAGCGCAGAACCTCTGCGCTCCGCCACGCTCGACAGCGCCTCGGCCGTGACGCCCTTGGTCCAGGCGGCGAGGCGGCGATTGGTGTTCCTGCCCAGCTTCTTGCGGGACACGAAAGGCCGGGTGAGGTCTTCGGCCACCACGTGGTCGGCCTTGTCCACGACGGCGTGGACGGCGGTGAAGGTGACCGTGCGGACACGGGACTCGAACCGGCGGCGGCGCCTGTCCCGCTTGACCGTGCCGAGGTTGCCGGCCCAGATCCGGTCGGCCTTGGCGTGGTTTCCGGCCTTGCGGGCCTTGTCGGCGATGGCCCGGATCTGGGCCCGCCGGGCGTTGGTGACCTTGAGGTGGTCGGACTCGCCGCGCAGCAGGGCGCCCAGCTCGGCGCCGTGATGGGTGCCGTCGGAATCGGTGAGGGCTTCGGTGTAGCCCTTGTCCACCCCGACCTTGCCGGTCCCGCATGGGCGATCCTCGCGCAGGTCGGGGGCGTGGATGGCGTAATGCACCTCGACCAGGCCGCCGCGCAGGATCAGCCGCAGCGTGCCGGTGGGGGCGACCGAGGTGTTCAGCGGGATCGCGATCTTCTGACGGCGCTGCAGGCCGGGCACGTCGATCCACACGTTCCCGTCGGCCATGGTCCAGACGTTGTACTGGTCGGAGCGCACCACGATCTGGTTCGCGGTCCGGCTGACCCCGTGACGCACGTGCCGGCGCATCTGCCGGGCCAGGAATGCCTCGTCCTGCCAGCGGCCGTGCCTGAGGGCGGCGTATGCCTTCTTTCGGGTGGCTTCGTCCCGGTAGCGGCGGTGCACGGCCTTGCGGACCTTGACCTTCCCGGCCTCGCGGCAGGCGGCGATGTCGGCCATCGCGTCGCGGACGGTTTCCTTCCACGCGTTGGCCGGCACACCGAAACCGCTGGCGGTGCCGTCCCGCATCCACTCATCGCGGACCTCCCGGTCCTTGACCCCGTCACGCACCGGCGACCCGTACCGGGCCCACACCATCGCCCGCACACGACCCAGACGCCTGGCCTGCTCGACCAGGCGGGCGTATTTGGATGCGTTGAGGTTCCGGCTGTAGGCGATACGGGTGACCTTCATCGGCCACTGCCGGTCAGTTTCAGGGCGTCTCGGTCCATGGGTGTCGTCCGGGGTGTCAGGTGGGAGGTCAGAGACCTGCGGATCAACGGTCAGAGAGTAGCGGTAGCGGCGGCGGGCGGGGGCGGAATCAGCGGGCCAGGCGGATCAGGATGCGGCACACCTCGTCGATGATCTCATGCGCCCCGTCCGCGTCCGGGGCCAGTGCGATCTCCCGGCCCGCCTCGCCGATCACGGTGGTGAGCACCAGCGACAGCACCTCGGTCGCGCGCTCGCCGTCATGGCCGCGCAGCAGCCTGGTGTTCTGCCCGATCCACTGGCGCGCCCGGGTGCGGCGCATCAGCGAGAACCCGGACGGGCCCTCGCCGCCGTGGAACAGCCGCGCCGCCGTCCGGCGCTCCCAGCAGACCTCCAGGTACGCGCGCGCCCCCGCGATGAACAGCCCGATCGGCTCGCCCTCCCCTGCCTTGCGGGCGGCGGCGACCGCGCTGGCGGCCCGCGCCTCCTGCTCGTCGCTGAGTTCCTCCCACAGCGCCAGGTAGAGGCCCGCCTTGCCGCCGTAGTGGTGGTAGAGGCTGCCGACGCTGATCCCGGAGCGCTCGACGATCTCGGCGATGCCCGCGTCGCCGTACCCGCGGTCGGCGAAGACCTCCTGGGCCGCGCCCAGCAGCGCCTGCCGGGTCGCGTCCGCCCTCGCCCACTGGCGGCTGCCGCCCGCCTCTCCCACGCCGCCGGCCTGGCGGTCTCTGCTCGTTCGCACCCCAACATGGTGCCCGATCCCCGGCGGGGACGAGCCGACCGGCACGTCCCGTCGCGCCGGCCCTAGTACCAGTTGTGGGACTGCCAGAAGGCCCAGGCGCGGCACGGGTCCTTGTAGCGGGCCTTGATGTAGCTCAGCCCCCACGCGATCTGGGTCGGGGAACTGGTGCGCCAGTCCGACCCCGCGGTCGCCAGCTTGGACGCCGGCAGCGCCTGCGGAATGCCGTAGGCGCCACTGGAGGGGTTCTCGGCGCGCTCGTTCCAGTCGCTCTCGTGGTCCCACAGCGTCTCCAGGGACGGCCAGCAGCGGCCCCATCCCTTGAGCTCGTTCATCTTCTTGCCGTACGCCTTGTTCTGCTTGGCGGTGGGGTTGGACTTGGCGAGGCGCTCGCGCTCCTGCTCGGCCTTCAGCTTCGCCCGCGCCTGCGCGTCCCGCTCCGCCTTCTTCTTCAGCTCGGCGAGGTCGCGCTGGTGCTGCTCGTACGCCCGCTTCTTGGCGGCCGCGATCGCCCCGGCGGAGACGGCGTCCATGTCGGAGCCGCTCATCATCGCCAGCATGTCGTTGGCCGACAGACCCGCGGCGGCGCCGGGGGGCTCGCTCTTCTCCCCGGTCAGCTCCTCCAGGTCGATCAGCACCACACCGGCCATGATCACGCCGAGGGCGACCACGGTGATGGTGACGTTGCTGGTGAGGATCCGGCGCAGCCTGCGGGGACGGCGCTCGTCCCGCCGGGGCGGGGGCCCGGGGTCACGCGGCCGCCGGCCGCGGCGGGAATCCCCGTCGTCGCCGTACGGCTCGTACGGCTCGTCTAGGCCGTAGGGGTCGTCGTACGCCCCGTGGGTGTCTCGGGGGGACGGCGCGGGCCTGGGCGCGCGTCTGTCACGCCGACGTGAGCCGCCGCGCTTCTGCGACGCGGAGGACCTTCTGCGCGTGCCGTGACTCTGGGGCATGGAAGTAGAGTGCCTTATCACCGGTGAACTGTCGCCGTCCATCACGGTGTACGCGGGCGGGGTCACGCTCGGTTCAACAAACCCCCGGCGGCCCCGCCGCTCACAGGTCCATGTCGCCGGCCGCGTGGCGGGCGGGCTGCAGCGCCTCGAACACGTCCTGGTGGAACTCGGCGAACACCCCCATGGGCCCGTCGGGGGATTCCAGCGCCCGGTTGGTCTCGGCGGCGAGGTCCCGTCCCGCGTCGGTGATCTCCACCAGCGTGGCGCGGCGGTCGCGCGGGTGCGGGTGGCGGTGGACGAGACCGGCCGCCTCCAGCTGGTCGACGGTCAGCTTCACCGACGTGGGGTGCATCATCACCAGCCGGCTCAGCACGCTGAGCGGCGCGCGGCCGTCGCTCTTCAGCGCCAGCGTGGTCAGGAGGAAGTAGCCGGTCCTGGTGAGGCCGAGCCGTTTCAGCTCGGCGTCCAGGGCCTTCTTGAGGAGCTGGTCGAAGCGGCTGACCGCGCACAGGGTCATGAACGGCCACGGATTTCCGGGCAGCCCCCGGTCCTCCCAGCGGTCATGGACGCCGGCCACGAGCGGGTCTACGCAGTCACGCGCGGAAGTGGGCACGCACAAATCGTAACTTCGGACGAATCCCCATGTAAGTACTCGCTTCTTAGAGCTTTGTCCCATAGAGTGCTCCAGATCACAGGCGCTGCCGGGTGTTCGAGAGATCCGTGGCACCGCGTGTGGTCCCGGTCGCAGCCGGTACGCGGGTGCGCGACGTGAGACGCGCCACCGGAGCGGCGGCGGTGACCGGGGTATCGGATGAGCGCCGACGTCCGACTGTGAGGAGGCTGGAATGTCCCGTGCCCCCGCCCCAGGGGAGGGCTCCGGCTGATGGCCCTGAGCCTGACCAAGGCCCCGGACCTTGCCCTCCGGCGCATCGAGCGGACCCTCGACGAGACCGGTCTGCTGTGCGTCACCCTCCTCGAAGGACTGCGCCGCACCTGGGACCTGCGCCAGTGGTGGGGCGAGTTCATCGAGCAGTGCTGGTTCCTGGCCAGGGTGACCAGCGTCCCCGTCATGCTGATCGCCGTCCCGCTGGGCGCCACCATCTCGCTGCAGGTCGGCGACATCGCCCGCCAGCTCGGCGCGCAGTCCGGCACCGGCGCGCTGCTGGTCGCCGCGATGATCCAGCAGGTCGCCCCGCTGGCCGCGGCGCTGCTGGTCTCCGGCGTCGGCGGCTCGGCCATCACCTCCGACATGGGCGCCCGCAACATCCGCGACGAGCTCGCCGCGATGGAGGTCATGGGGATCAACCCCGTGCACCGCCTGGTGACCCCGCGGCTGTGGGCGGCCAGCACCGTCTCGATGCTGCTGTGCTCGGTGGTGATCCTCGCCGGAGTGGTCGGCGGCTACTACTTCAACGTCATCCAGCAGGGCGTCAGCCCGGGCGCCTTCTTCGACGGCGCCACCACCCTGCTGCAGCTGCCGGACCTGCTGATCACGCTGTTCAAGGCGTGGGTCTTCGGCTTCATCGCCGCCGCGGTCGCCTGCCACATGGGCATGAACTGCGACTACGGTCCGGTCGGCGTGGGCCGCGCGGTCAACCGCGCGGTGGTGGTCACCTCGATCGTGGTGTTCACGGCCAACTACGTGCTCACCATGATCTACCAGGTCCTCTTCCCCCCGAGGTTCTGATGGTCGCGATCTCCCCCGTACGCAGGCTCGGCCGCGCGGTCCAGGGCCGCACCGCGGACCTGTCCGCCTCGCTCAACCTGCCGGTCTTCCTCGGCCGCGTCCTCTACCACCTGCTGTTCGACATCGTCATCCGGCGCAAGTACGGGCGGACGCTGGCCAAGCAGGTCAGCGACATCACCGTCGGCGTCGGCGCGCTGGTGATCGGCGGCGGCATGATCTTCGTGATCTCCACCATGTCGCTGGCCACCGGCGCCATGGTCGGCCTCCAGGGCTACCCGGGGCTGGAACGGATCGGCGCGGAGGCCTTCACCGGCCTGGTCGCCAGCTACTCCAACGTCCGCGAGGTCACCCCGATCATCGCCGGGGTGGCGCTGGTGGCGCAGGTCGGCACCGGCTTCACCGCCGAGATCGGCGCGATGCGGATCTCCGAGGAGATCGACGCGCTGGAGGTCATGGGCATCAACTCGCTGGCCTACCTGGTGTGCACCCGGGTCGCGGCCGGCGTCATCGCGCTGGTGCCGCTCTACCTGGTGTCGCTGTTCATGGCGTTCTTCGCCACCCGGTTCATCACCATCGAGTACTTCGGGCTCTCGCCCGGCATCTACGACTACTACTTCCACCTCTACCTGCCGCCGATCGACGTGTTCTACAGCGTCGTCAAGGTGGCCGTGTTCGCCTTCATCGTGATGTTCATCCACTGCTACCGCGGCTACTACGCGGCGGGCGGGCCGGTGGGCGTGGGCGTCGCCGCGGGACGGGCGATCCGCGAGTCCACCATCCTCATGATCCTGATGAACCTGGTCCTGTCGTACATCTTCTGGGGCCACGGCAGCACGGTGAGGTTGACCGGATGAGCGACGAACCCCTGTCCCGGCGCTCCCGCGGCATGTTCGGCCTGGTGGGCGCGGGCGTCATCGCGGGCGCGGCCGTCCTGGTGGCGCTCGGCTCCACCCAGTCGCACGCCGGCTCGACCTACTACACCGCCTCGTTCGGCCGGGCCGGGCAGGGCCTGGACCCGGGCAAGTCGGACGTCAAGATCCGCGGCATCCAGGTCGGCACGGTCGACTCGGTGTCGCTGGAGCGCACCGGCCGGGTGGCGGTACGGCTGCGGGTGGACGAGGGCGTCCGGATCCCCCGCACCACGCAGGCCACGGTCGAACCGGTCTCGGTGTTCGGCCCCAAGGACCTCGCGCTCGACCTCGGCGCCGGGGAGCTGACCGGCCCGTACCTGGCCGACGGCGCCCGGATCGCCCAGACGAAGGACCCGCAGGACCTGTCCGAGACGGCCTGGCCCGCGTACCGGCTCACCCAGGCGATCAATCCCGACGAGGTCGGCGCGATCCTGCGCAGCCTCTCCGGCGGGCTGTCCGGGCAGGGCCAGGCGCTGCGCCGCACGGTGACCAACGGCTCCACGGTGATCGACGCGGCGCACGCCAACCGCGCCGTGATCCAGAGCCTGATCAACGATCTCACCGGCCTGTCGGGCACGCTCGGCGCGCGCGGCGGCACCATCAACGCCGCCGTGCGCGACCTCAACCGGCTCGCCCCGGTGATCGCCGACCGTCCCGACAAGGTGACGCGGCTGCTGGACGAGTCCGCCGCCCTGGCCGGCACGGTCGGCGACACCATGCGCGACCACGGCGCCGACCTCGGCTCGATCGTCGACGAGGGCGGCAAGGCGGTGTCCGTGCTGGCCGCGCAGCGGCGCAACATCCCGGTGCTGCTCGACAGCCTGAACGGGTTCTTCGCGCTGCTGTCGGACATCATCCGGATCCCGGGCCCGGAGGGCACGCTGATCGCCCAGGCCGTCGACACGCTCCCGCTCGACCTGTGCAAGACGTTCGTCGACGTGTGCCCGACCCCGCCGTCGCGGACCGCGTTCGGGTCGTCGGCGAGCCCGCGGATGGTGATGCAGCCGTGAGCCGCCGCACCGGACGCGGGCCCGACACCGCCACCACGCTCAAGTTCGTCGTGTTCGTGGTGCTGACGGGGCTGCTGACGTTCTTCATCGGGCAGCAGATCCTGGCCGCCAGCCCGTTCAGCGACCGCTACCGGCTCACCGCCACCTTCGACGACGTCACCGGGCTGCTGGAGGGCGACGTCGTCAAGGTGGCCGGGACGCCGGTCGGGCAGGTCAAGGCGATCGAGGTGCGCCGCGGCAAGGCCGTGGTCGGCATGGACGTCGACCGGGAGGTCCGCGTCCCCGAGGACTCCACCGCCTCCGTCCGCTGGCGCAACGTCATGGGCCAGCGGGTCATCTACCTGGAGCCGGGCCGCGGCGCGCGCAGGCTCGGCCACGGCGACCGGGTGCCGCACACGCGGTCGGTGGTCGACCTCGGCGCGATCGTCAACAGCCTCGGCCCGCTGACCCGCAACCTCGACCCGAACCAGCTCAACAAGATCCTGTTCGCGTTCACCCAGGCGCTGGACGGCAACGAGCAGAACATCGGCCTGCTCGTGCGGAACTTCGACGTGCTGCTGCAGACGTTCACCTCGCGGCGCGCCACCATCGAGAAGATGATCGACGACTACGAGACGGTCAGCGACGCGGTCGCCACCCGCGACAAGCAGATCGCCGCGAGCGTCGACAACCTCAAGGAGCTGACGCGGGTGTTCGCCGGCAACCACCGGCTGCTGGAGAACGCGGTCGTCGAGGTCGCCGGCGTCACCACCAACCTCAACCAGGTGCTGGGCGGCAACGACGCGCAGCTCGCCCGCATCATCGACAACCTCGGCAAGTTCAGCGAGACGTTCCGGCTGAACGTCGACCAGCTGGAGAAGATGGTGCAGAACCTCCCCCTCACGCTGCGGCAGCTGTTCGCCTCGGCCAACGGCGGGCATTACCTGCGCACCAACGCGCTGTGCCTCAACCTCGTCCAGGGGCCGTGCCCGTTCCCGATGGAGCTGCCGCGGTCGCCGCAGGCGCAGGGGCCGACGCAGGCCGAGCTGGACAAGCTCCGGTCGATGCTGCGGGGTGGTCGGTGATGGCGCTGAAGTCGCTGCGCGACGTCAACCACCGGATCGTCGCCGTCGTCACGCTGACCGTGCTCGGCGCCGCCTGCGTGTTCGCGTTCGCGACCGGGCAGCTGCGCCTGTTCGAGCGCGGGTACACGATGAGCGGGGTGTTCGCCGACACCGCGGGCCTCAAGAACGGCAACGACGTGCGGCTGGCCGGGGTGAAGGTCGGCCGGGTCACCTCCGTCGAGCCCGACTTCTCCTCCGGCACCATCGTGGTGACGTGGCACGTGAACGAGGGCATCGACCTCGGCCGCGACACCCGCGCCGAGATCCAGACGACGACGCTGCTCGGCGGCCGCTACCTGCGGCTGTCCGGCCCGGTCACCGGGACGTTCATGGCCGACCTGCCCGAGGAGCGGCGGCGCGTCCCGCTGCAGCGCACCTCGGTGCCGTTCACGGTGCCCGAGGCGCTGGACAGCGCGCAGAGCATCGTCGGCAAGCTCGACCAGCGCAGCATCGACACCCTCCTCACCCAGATCAACCGGATCGAGTCGCCGGGCGCGGCCAAGCTCCGCCGGATCCTGGTCAACCTGCGGCAGCTGTCGCAGACGCTGAACGACTCCTTCCCCGAGATCGAGAAGCTGATCGACAACGGCCGGACCATCACCGGCACGCTGGCGGCCAAGGACGAGGAGCTCCGGCAGATCATCAACGCCAGCCAGGTGCTGCTGCAGAGCCTGGTGCAGCGGCGCGACCAGCTGGCCGCCACCATCGGGCAGGGCAGCCGCACGGTCCGGACGCTGTCGAACGTGATCGACGGCAACCAGCGCGAACTGGACACGCTGCTGGACAACCTGCACCTGCTGACCACCCGGCTGGCGCCCAACATGGACGCCCTCAACACCGACTTCTCACTGCTCGGACCGACCTTCTCCCAGGTGGCCAACCTCAAGGGCAACGGGCCGTGGATCGAGGGCCTGCTCACCGGGCTCGGGCCGATCCAGCCGCCCGGACCGCACTCCACGAGGCGGCCCCCCGCGCAGCAGGGAGCGAACTGATGAGATCCCGGAGGTTCGCGGCGCTCGCGGCGGTGCTGTCCCTGGCGGCGGCGGCCGCGGCCGGCGGCTGCTCGGCGCTGACCGGCGAGTCCGGCGGCAAGCGCACGATGACCGTGGAGTTCACCAAGGCCCGCTCGTTCTACCCCGAGTCCAAGGTCAAGATCATGGGCGCGGACGTGGGGCTGGTGGACCGGGTCGAGACCGTCGGCGACCGGATCGAGGTCACCTTCCACGTGAAGGAGGACGTGCCGCTGCCGCGCGGCGTCCAGGCCTCGATCGTCCCGCTGAACCTGGTCGGCGAGCGCAACCTGGTGCTGCATCCGGCGTGGCGGCCGGGGCAGCCGAAGGAGACCGCGAACCGGATCCCGATCGAGCGCACGCACGTGCCGGTCGAGGTGGACGACGCGCTCAGCTCGTTCACCAACCTGGCCAACGCGCTCGACCCGACCAAGATGCGCACCGCGCTGGACCGCGCGGCCGGCTCGGTGAACGGCAACGGGCGCGAGTTCAACGCGACGCTGGAGCAGAGCGCCCGGCTGGTGGAGAACGTCGCGGGCCAGGACAAGGAGCTGGTCGAGGTCGCCCGCAACCTGCAGCGGCTGTCGGGCGTGGTGCGGGGCCGCGAGCAGGTGCTCGGCCGGCTGATCACCAACTTCGCCGAGGCGACCCGGGTGCTGAGCGCCGAGCGCGGCGAGCTGCAGGACCTCGTCCGGGGGGTCCTGGAGCTGTCGAAGAACGGCGACAAGCTGATCAAGAAGTACAAGGGCCAGCTGCCCTACGACCTGGCCGTGCTGACCCGCACGGCGCTGGTGCTGAAGGGCAACGCCAAGGAGATCGCGCAGCTGGTCAACGCGCTGCCGGGGATCAGCGAGGCCCTCATCGGCGGCTACAACCCCGAGAACAAGTCGCTGCAGATCCGGTTCGCGACGGACGCGTTCCTGCGGACCTGGCTCAAGGGCCTGCTGAACAGCGACGAGGTGGACTGCCCGCTTCCCCCGCCCAATTCCAACTGCCCCTGGATGCAGGGAGGTGGGAACTGATGCGCCTCCGCCGGAAACCCGACGCGCGGGACGCGGACCGGAAGAAGGACCGTCCGATGAGCGCGGCGGCGTTCGCCGCGCTGATCGCGACGCTGCTGGCCGCGATGACCGGCTGCTCCATCCGCACCGCGGGCGCCCCGCAGGGATCCCTCACCCTCAGGGCCACCTTCCAGGACGTGCAGGGGCTGGTGGCCGGGCACAGCGTGCAGATGTCCGACGTCAAGATCGGCACCGTGACCAAGGTGGAGCTGGACCCGCGCACCTACCGGTCCACCGCGACGCTGTCGATCGTGGACGGGCACCGCGTCCCGCAGGGCACCCGCGCCGAGATCAAGGTGACCTCGCTGCTGGGCGAGAACTACGTGGACCTGGTTCTGCCGCCGGGCGGCAGCATGGACCGCGGCCCGTTCCTGGCCAAGGGCGCGAGCATCACCGACACCAGCGTGCAGCCCGCGTTCGAGCAGGTGGTCGGGCAGGCGGGGCCGCTGCTGCAGGCGCTGGCGGGCAACGACCTGGCCACCATCGTCAACACCGGCGCGGCGGCGCTGGAGGGCAACGGGCAGCGGCTCAACGTCACCATCGCCAAGTCCGGCGACCTGCTGAAGCTGTTCACCGACCAGCGCAACCAGCTCGCGCAGGCGGTCGACCAGTTCGCCAAGCTGGGCAGTTCCCTCGCGCAGGGCGGGGCGGAGCTGAACCGGGCGCCGGTCGAGCTCGAACGCACCACCAAGCTGCTGAACGACAACAAGGACAGGATCCTGCGCACCGTCGAGCGGCTCACCCACATGGCCCGCGAGCTGAACGACAAGGTGCTGGAGGGCCGGGTGGCCCGGTTCCGCACCCTGCTGCGCGACCTGGACCCGGTGCTCGCCCAGCTCGGGAGCAACCGGGCCCGGCTGACGAACCTGGTCAACGGGCTGGTGACGTTCGAGAACAAGCTGCCGCGGGCCAGCTACGACGGCCAGCTGCTGCTCTACCCGATCCTGAGGATCGTGTGGCCGGACGGCACGCCGCTGCTGCCGGAGTCGGGCCAGGGCGGGAACGGCGCCGGGACGGCGAAGAACGGCCAGGGCGGCGGCACCGCGCCCAAGCAGCCCAAGCCGCCCGAGCCGCCCAAGCTGCCGGGCGACCTGCGCACCGCGCTGCCGGACCTGGACAAGCTGCTGAAGGGGGCGCGGCGATGAGCGGCCGAGTGACGATCAACCTGCTGGCCTTCGCCGTCCTCGCCGCGCTCATGGTGGTGTGGGCGTTCAACAACGTCATCCGGTTCGACTTCATCGACCGGCCGTACCACATCACGGTGGAGTTCCAGTCCTCGCCCGGCCTGCACCCCGGCTTCGAGGTCGACTACCTCGGCCTGCGCGTCGGCAAGATCGACTCGGTCCGGCTGGACCGGAACAAGGTCAGCGTCAAGCTGGACATCGAGAAGGGCTTCGAGATCCCGCGCGGCGTCACCGCCGCCGCGGCCCGCAAGTCGGCGGTCGGCGAGCCGGTCGTGGAGCTGACCCCGCCGCGCGGCGCCCGTCCCGGCGGCCCCCGGATGCGGCCGGGCGCGGTGATCCCGGTGTCGCAGACGACGGTGCCGCCCAAGTACGGCGACCTGTTCGGCGCGGTCATCCAGTCGATCCGGGCCATCGACCCCGAGGACGCCCGGGTCCTCACCCACGAGCTCTCGGAGGGCCTGTCCGGCCGCGAGGACTCGCTGCGCCAGATCATCAACGGCGGCGACCAGCTCACCGCCACCTTCGCGCAGAACAGCGAGCTGCTGGACGGCCTCACCAAGGACCTGGGCCGGATCACCCACGTGCTCAACCAGAACCGCGGGCAGCTCGGCGCCGGCATCGACAACCTGGCGGCGCTGACCGCCGCCCTGTCGCAGGTCCGCGGCGAGCTGCGGCAGCTGCGCGACACCGGCCCCGACCTGCTGGCCACGGTGAACGGGCTGCTGGAGAAGACCGGGCCCGACTTCGAGTGCACGCTGGAGTCGCTCGGAAACTGGGGCCTGACCCGCCACAACCCCGACCTCTACCGCGACCTGAGCGACACCCTGGCGTACGCGCCCGAGCTGCGGACCGTCCTGGAGAACGTGATCGGCCTGGACCAGGGCAAGCCGGTGCTGAACGTGGTCTTCCTGGTCACGCTGCAGACGCCGGCGGTCAGGGAGTACAAGTACCCGCTGGCGCAGCCCGCCGTGAACAAGCAGCCGGCCTGCCCCGACGGGCGCCGTCCCGCGGACGGGAAGCAGAAGCCGTACAAGGCCAAGAACCCCGGAGCGACCATCCCGACGCACGACCCGTCGATCCAGGGGGACACCCGGGCGCGGAAGGCGGCGAACCAGTCCGGGGCCTCTCCCGGCGGGCCGCCCGCTTGGCTAGTGTACGTTCCCCCGGTCCTGGCCCTGCTGGTGCTGATCCGGGTGATGGCGGGCTCGGTGCCCGTGATGTCCCGCCTGCGCCGGCGTAAGGACTGATCCCCCAACCACCGAGGAGTGCCTGAAGTGACTGGCAAGACCACCAAGGACGTCCCCGAGGGCGCCGAGGGCGTCGACGCCGTCGATACGGAGGACGACTCGGCCGCGGAGGTCGAGGAGCGGCCGGCGACCAGGCGGAGACGGCGGGTGCGGGTGATCGAGGTCCTCGACGACGAGGATCTGGACGAGGTCCTCGACGCGATCGACGCCGAGGAGCAAGAGGACGACCGGCCCGCCAGGCCGAAGCCCAAGGCGGCCGCCAAGCCGAAGCCCAAGGTCGTGGAGCCCGAGGCCGAGGAGGAGACGGCCGAGGACGAGGAGCGCTCCAAGCCCCAGCCGAAGCCCAAGGCCGCGCCGAAGCCCAAGCCGAAGGCCCCGGTGTCGCTGGACGAGGTCGCCCCCCGGACGTTCCTGGGCCTGCGCCGCAACCAGGCGATCGTGGTGGTGCTCCTGGTGGCGGTGCTGGCGAGCCTGGGCGTCTGGCAGTGGCGGGCGGCCAGTGGCCTGTCCGGCGAGCGGGACGACCGCGACGCGGTGTCGAAGGTCGCCTCCGCCTACGGCGACGTGGCCCTCAACTACAACGCGGGCAACTACCAGGCGCAGATGAAGAAGGCCGAGGGCCTCATGGGCGGCGACCTGCTGGAGAGCTTCAAGACCAACACGCTGCCCAACCTCGGCAACACCTTCAAGCAGAACCCGCAGCTGGTGCTGACGTCCAAGACCGACCAGGTGTTCGTGGGCACCGTCGACCAGCGGTTCGCCGCCGCGACGATCTCGGTGGACGTGACGGTCAAGACCTCCGAGGGCACCCACGAGTCGCCCGCCACCCTGATCCGGCTGGCCATGGCCAAGATCGACGGTGAGTGGAAGGTCACCAAGATGTACGCCTCGGGCGTCAACGACCAGACCCAGCAGAGCGGCGGGCTGCCGAACGTCCCGACCGGCCCGTCGCCCAGCTCCTCGCCCAAGAGCCAGGAGACGCCCAAGAACTAGCCCCGACGGCCTCGTTCGCGCCCCGCCCGGTGGAAGCCGGGCGGGGCGCGGTGCGTTCTGCCAAGAAGCGGGGGATCTGCCGAGAGGCGGGGGAGGAGAAGGACCCATGACGACGACGTACAAGGGGCCTGCCGGGGTGGAGCCGGATGTCGAGCCCGCCGCGGCCGTGCCGGGCGGCATCGTGCACGAGTTCGGCGCGCTGCTGGGCACCACCGCGCTGCTGGAGCGGATCGCGGCGCGCGAGCTGGAGCGCCGCTGCGGGATCCGGCACGCCATGTTCGAGGTGCTGCTGCGGCTGTCGCGGGCGGGGGCGGACCGGCCGACCATGGGCGCGCTGGCCGGGGAGCTGATCCTGACCAGCGGCGGCATGACCCGGCTGATCGACCGGATGGAGCGGGACGGCTACGTGCGGCGGCAGGCGGCGTCCGGCGACCGGCGCCGCCAGGTGGTGGGGCTCACCGAGAGCGGACGGCGCAAGCTGCGCGAGGCGCTGCGGGTGCACGCCGAGACCCTGGACCGGCATTTCGCCGGCCCGCTCACCGAGGAGTCGCGGGGGCAGCTGGTCGCGGCGCTGGCGACGCTGGGCGAGCACGCCCGCCGCGACCTGGGCAGCCTGGGCTGACCCTCTAGAGCCCGCTAGAGGTAGCGGGCGGCGGTGGCCTCGGCGGGGGCGTCGGCGCCGGTCACGCCGTCCACGCCCTTGGGGACGCCGTCGTCGATGCCGGCGGGGCAGTTGATGGTGACCCGGTGCATCTTGCGGCGCTGGGTGTAGTCGGCGACCGCGTAGTGCTGGGTGGGGCGGTTGTCCCAGAACGAGAGCGTGCCGACCCGCCACTTGAGCCGGACCTGGAACTGCGGGTCGCGGACGGCGTCGAACAGCAGCGGCAGGATCGCCTCGTTCTCGCGCCGGGACAGGCCGATGAGGCGGGTGACCGAGCTGCGGTTGACGTAGAGGGCCTTGCGGCCGGTCTCGGGGTGGACGCGGACGACGGGGTGGACGACCGGCGGGTTCTTCTCCTGCATCGCGCGCAGGTCCATCCGGTGGCCCTTGTCGATGGCCTTGGTCACCGACATGGTGAGGTCGTGCTCGGCGTACAGCTCGTCGCACAGGCGCTGGAGCCAGGGCGCGAGCGACTCGTAGGCCAGGTACATGTTGGCCCAGAGGGTGTCGCCGCCGACGTCCGGGAGGATCACCGCGCGCAGCAGCGATCCCATCGGCGGGACGCCCATGAACGTGTTGTCGCTGTGCCACTGGTCGCCGCCCTCGCCCTTGGGGTCGGTCTGGTCCAGGACGTGCACGGGGCTGCCCGAGGTGTCCATGGGCGGCATGTTGGCGGTGCCGAACTGCTTGGCGAACACCACGTGCTCCTCGTCGCTGATGTGCTGGTCCCGGAAGAACAGCACCAGGTGCCGGAGCAGGCCGTCGCGGATGTGCTGGATCTGCTCGCCGTCGAGGGGTTTGGCCAGGTCGACTCCGGTGACCTCGGCGCCGATGTTCCGGGTCAGGGGGTGGAATTCGATCATGTCCTGGGCCTCCATCGGGTGCGCCCCCGCTCACCTCAGGGGCCAAGCAATCGCTAGGTTGATGCTAACCGATGGGAGTGGACGCCTGTCCAGCCCTCCGACCCGGCCCGTCTCAGCGCGAGTAGTGCTCGACCACCAGCTGCTCGTCGCAGATGACCGGGATCTCGCGGCGCTCGGGCAGCCGGACCAGGCGGGCGGCCAGCGCGTCGTGCCGCACCTCCAGGTAGGGAGGTATCGGTTGATGGGGGTGGTGGGCCGGGTTTGAAGAGAATTGCAGCTTCTCGGGGGCGTGGGCGCCGGCCGCCGCCACCAGGAACGGCTCCATCGCGCGGCTGCGCTCGGCGATGGTGATCACGTCGCCGGGCCGGAGCCGGTACGACGGGCGGTCCACCCGGCGCCCGTTCACCAGCACGTGCCGGTGCACCACGAACTGGCGGGCCTGGTAGATCGTGCGGGCCAGGCCGGAGCGCAGGACGAGGGCGTCCAGCCGGCGCTCCAGGTCGATCAGCAGCACCTCGCCGGTCTTGCCCTCGACCTTGCTGGCCTTGTCGAAGGCGTTGCGCAGCTGGGCCTCGCGGATGTTGTACTGCGCGCGCAGCCGCTGCTTCTCGCGCAGCCGGATCTTGTAGTCGGACTCGTTCTTGCGGCCGCGGCCGTGCATTCCCGGCGGGTAGGGCCGCGCCTCGAAGTACTTGACGCTCTTGGGGGTCAGCGGGATTCCGAGGGCCCGGGAGAGACGGACCTTCGGACGGGGGTTGTTCATCGTCCTCCTTAGTGATTAGGTAACCCTTACTTAGGTAAGCCTAACCTACCTCGTCAAGGAGGTCCGATCATGAGCGAGGCGAGCGAGGCCGGACAGGACACGGAGCAACGCCCGGACGGGCGGCAGGTGGTCCGGCCGACGGCGGGCGAGCGGGCGCGGACCCTGGCCTACGGGGTGGCGGACGGCGTGCTGGCCGTCCCGGGCGTCCCGTACGCGCCCGTCCCGGCCCACGCCACCGACGAGCAGGGGCGGCCCCTGCTCCTGCTGCCGGCGCGGTCGGCCGCCGTCGCGGCGCTGCGCGGCGAGCCCGACCTGCCCGCGACCCTGCGGATCTCCGATGTCGCGCCGGTCCCGCTGGCCGACCGGGTGCGCGGCCGGGCCTGGCTGCACGGCTGGGTCACCGAGCCGGCCGGGGACGAGCGCCGCGCCGCCGCGCTGCGGCTGTCCCGCCTGCATCCGCGTCCCGAGCTCCTGGACATCGGGCCCGAACCGGCGCCGGGGCAGTCCTGGACGGTGCTGGCCCTGGAGATCGCCGAGGTGGAGATCCGGGACGCCTGGGGCGAGGCCACGCTCGACCCGGAGGAGTACGAGGCGGGCGTGCCCGACCCACTGGTGGCGATCGAGGCCGGTATCCTCTCCCACCTCGACGAGTGCCATCGGGCCGAGCTGGTCGTGATGCTGCGCCGGCTGAACGACCTGGCCGCCCGGGTCTCCGGCGGCGGCGTGCCGGGGGTGCCCGCGGCGCGGGAGCCCGTCGAGTCTGTGTGGGGGGACGACCCCCCACGCCCCCCGGCGAGAACGCACGACCGCCCTCCGGGCGCTCGGCCGGTCGAGTCTGTGTGGGGGGACGACCCCCCACGCCCCCCGGCAAGAACGCACGACCGCCCTCCGGGCGCTCGGCCGGTCGTGCGGCCGCTCGGGCTCGACCGGTACGGCATGTGGCTGCGCTGCTTCACCGCGCCGCCCGAGGACGTCCAGGAGCGGCCGGACGGCGCCGAGTCCGTCGACCTTCGCGTGGTGTTCGGCGAGCCGGTCAGTGATATCCACGGCCTGCGCCGGGTGTACCGGCGGCTGTTCGCGGGCGTGCACTCGTAGGCGCCGCCCGGGGCGCCCCCGGGGAAACACGGGTAAATGCCCGTAATCTCCCGGATGTCCGGATGGGTGGGGCCGGGGGATAGTCGGGCTCGGCCGGGAGCGCTCGCACCGGGACCGCACCGAACCGCCCGGATCCCCCGCGGGGTGGGGACTCCGGGCGGTTGCTCACCGGCGCGGTCCGCGAGTGCGGGACGACCGGACGGGCCAGTGGCCCGGCGCCGCGAACGCGACAGGGGGGGCGCGGCCCGGGCCACTGGTTGGAATTGGACCTATTCCCCCGCGCGTCCGCGCCGCAGGCTGAAGCCATGACCCATGACGGCATCGACCACCACCGCGGGCACGGCGACCGGGCCGGCGCGCGCCCGCACCCCGAGACCCGGGCCGTGCACCCGAGCCTGACCCACCCCACCGGGAGCAGGCCGCTGGGCATGCCCATCTACCAGGCCCACACCTTCGCCTTCGACGGCGCCGAGGAGATGGCCGCCGCGTTCGAGGGGCCCCATTCGGCGTTCCTGTACGGGCGGTGGAGCAACCCCACCGTCCGCGCGCTCGAGGACGCCGTGAACGACCTGGAGGGCGGCGCCGGAGCGCTCGCCTCCGCCTCCGGCATGGGCACCATCAACGCGGTGCTCATGGCCCTGCTGCGCTCCGGCGACCACGTCATCGCCCAGTCCTGCCTGTACGGCGGGACGTACGCGGTGCTCAACGACCTGGCCGGGCGATGGGGCGTCGAGGTGACCCACGTCTCCGGCGACGACCCCGCCGAGGTGCGCGCCGCGCTGCGCCCGCGCACCCGCCTGCTGATCCTGGAGACCATCGCCAACCCGACCACCCAGGTCGCCGACCTGCCGGCGCTCGCCGCCGCGGCCCGGGAGGCCGGGGTGACGACGATGGTCGACAACACCTTCGCGCCGGTGCTGTGCCGCCCCCTGGACCACGGCGCCGACATCGTCGTGCACTCGGCCACCAAGTACATCGGCGGGCACGCCGACATCGTCGGGGGCGTCGCGGTGTTCGCCGACGAGGTGCTGCACCACCGGGTGTGGAAGCAGGCCACCGAGCTCGGCGCCACCCCGGACCCGTTCGCCGCCTGGCTCACCCTGCGCGGGTTCGCCACGCTGCCGCTGCGCATCGCCCGCGCCAGCGAGACCGCCCTCGACCTCGCCCGGCGGCTGGCCGCGCACCCGGCCGTCACGCACGTCGCCCACCCGGGACTGCCCGGCCACCCGCAGCACGAGCTCGCCCGGCGGCTCATGCCCGGCGGCGGTGGCGGGGTGCTGTCGTTCGAGCTCCAGGGCGGGCGCGAGGCGGGCCGCACGTTCACCGACGCGGTACAGGTGGCCAGGCTCGCCGCCTCCCTCGGGGACGTGTCCACGCTCGTCATGCACCCGGCCAGCACCTCGCACCGGCAGCTCGACGCCGCCGCCCTCACCGCCGCGGGCATCGGCGAGGGCACGGTACGGGTCGCCGTCGGCCTGGAGCACCCCGACGACCTCTGGGCCGACTTCGAGCAGGCCCTCGCCAAGGCGTCCTGAGCGCCGCCAGGGCCCCGGTACCGGCGCGGGCCTCTACAGGTAGAAGCCCGTGCCGGTGGAGGGCGCGCTCTCGGCCTCCGGGGCCTTCTCGCCCTTGCGCAGGGCCACCAGCTCCGCCAGCGTCGCGCCGTCCGCCCCGATCTCGCCCTCGACGCTCGTGTCGTCCAGCCAGGCCAGCGACTCGCTCCGGGTGAGCCGCCCCACCTCGATCTGCGCCAGGCAGCGGCCCGGCCGCACCACGGCGGGGTGCAGGCGGGCCAGGTCCTCGTTCGTGGTGATGGCCACCAGCACGTCGCGGCCCTGGCCCAGCATCCCGTCGGTGAGGTTGAGCAGCCGGGACAGGCCCTGCCCGGCCGACTGCTTGGCCTCGCCCCCGATCAGCTCGTCGCAGTCCTCCAGGATGAGCAGCCGCCAGCGGCGCTTGTCCGCGTCGTCGTCGTCCTCGTCGCCGACCGCCACCTCCATCAGGTAGCTGGGCGTGCCGAACAGCGCCTCCGGGTCGAGCACGCAGTCGGACTGGCACCACGGGTCCCAGGCGCGGGCCAGCGCCCGCAGCGCCGTGGTCTTGCCGGTGCCGGGCGGGCCGTGCAGCAGCAGGAGCCGCCCGGTCACCTCCTCGCGCGTGAGACTCATCACCCGGTCGAGCGCCTCGGCCACCGGCGCGGTGTAGTTGCGGCGGATGTCCTGCCAGGCGTCGGCGGAGATGGCCCGCCCCGTACGGACCGGGCCGCGCGAGCCCATGTGCCAGAAGCCCATCTCGACGTTGGCGTCGTCGGTCTTGGGCGGGTCGGTGGCGTCGCGCACGCACTCGTCCATGACGGACTGCGCCAGGTCCTCGGTCACGGCCGACACCGACACGTAGGCGATGCCGCTCTTCCACCGGCTGGTGAGCAGCGTCCAGCCCTCGCCCTCGGCCAGCACCGACTCCTTGCCGCGCTCGTTGGCGGCACGCACCGTCCGGGCCGCCGGCGGGCGCAGCGGCGCCTCCGGCTTCACGTGCTCCAGCCGGACGGACCGCGACCACGGCTGCTCGCCGGTCGCGAACGGCCGCAGCGACAGCACGTCCATCACCTCGGACGGCGAACTGGTCTCGTCGAGGTTGAGCACCACCGGCGGCGGCGCGTCGAGGGGAGCCTCCGGCGGCTCGACCAGATGCAGGATCTCCGGAACCCCCTGCGGCGTCTCCCGCGACATGGTCATGTCCTCGATGATCTGGGGCGGCGCGGGAGGCCGTCCACCGAATTAAGCGTCACGGTCGGACTTGCGCCGCTCCAGCTCCTTGAGGTCCAGCGCCTCGGCCTCCTCCGGGGTCGGCGCCGAGCCGCCGAGATAGGCGGGCTGCCACCACTCCTGCCCGGTCTTGGGCAGCTCGGGGTACTCGCGCTGCGCCTTCTCCAGCAGCTCCGACAGCTGCCCGCGCAGGTCGCGGGTGGCCTTGTCGTAGTCGTCGCCCCGCTTGGGGTACATCGGCTCGCCGACCAGGATGGTGACCGGGACGCCGCGCTGCAGCAGCTTGCGCGGGCGGCCCTTGGTCCACAGCCGCTGCGGCCCCCACAGCGTGAGGGGGATGAGCGGCACGTCGCCGGCCACCGCCATCCGCACGGCGCCGTTCTTGATGTCCTTGACCGTGAACGACCGGCTGATGGTGGCCTCGGCGAACACCCCGACGACCTCGCCGCCCTTCAGCGCGGTCAGCGCCGCCTTGAACGAGGCCGCCCCGGCCTGCCGGTCGACGGGGATGTGATGCATCCCGCGCATCAGCGGCCCGCCGATCCGGTGGTCGAAGATCTCCTTCTTGGCCATGAACCGCACCAGCCGGCCGGACGGGTGCGCCGCCAGCCCCGCGAAGATGAAGTCGAGGTAGCTGATGTGGTTGCTGACCAGCACCGCGCCACCGGTGCGCGGGATCCGCTCGGTCCCCTCGAGGCGGAACTTGATGTCGAGGGCCTTGAACACGCCCTGGGCCGCCTTGATCACCGGTGGATACACGATTTCGGACATGGGTGCACGCTACTTGAGCGCGGGGTGAAGGGCGACCCCGCGAACGATCGCGCGGCGGGCCGTAACTCTGAGATGGTGGAGCCGGGCGCCCGGTCTTCCGGGAGCCCGGCCCGGCGACGCGCGAAGATGCTATGAAGTGATCTTGAGTGTTACCGAGTGGATCCGGTGAAGGGGGATGAGCATGGAACCGCTGGACGCGGCCGCTGACGTGCACGAGCTCATCCGGGACCTGCTGCCGGTGGTGGCGCCGAGCGCCTGGTTCGACTCCGGCACCTCCGAGGTCGTGCTCCCGGTCGGCCGTTCGGAGGCGCGCGCCTCCACCTGGACGGTGCTGGAGCGCTGCGCCCGCGAACCGCGGGCGACCTGGTCCCGGGTGGTCGACGAGTGGCTCCGCGAGGTCGGCCACCGCGCCTTCCTCGCGGTGGGCGAGATGGAGCTGTTCGGCGACGTCCGCAAGCTGCTGCGGCTGCGCATCGTGCCCAAGCTGGCGCCGCGCGACCGCGAGGGCCTGGTGGTGGTCCCGGCGGGCGACCACTTCGACGCGATGGTGATGATCGAGCATCCGCGGTACGGCGGCCCGCTGACGAAGGCGCGGGCGGGCCTGCTCGGCCTGCGCAAGCTCGGTTATGTCATGACCAATACCCATGACCGTGAGCTCGCGGACGTGTCGGTGCGTGATCAGCCGCTGCTGCCCGGCCGCGATGTGCGGGTGGTGACCAAGCCCGGGAGCCGGTACGTGTCCGCGCTGCTCAGCGAGGTCGAGCAGTTCCTGCCGAGCCCCAACGAGCACGGCGCGCTGGTCGGCGTCCCGTGCCACAGCACGCTGCTGCTCTACCCGATCACCTCGACCGCGGTGCTGGAAGTGCTGCCGGTCTTCGCCGACGTCGTCGCGGAGATGCACGCCGACGCCGACGACCCGTGCGCGCCCGGCGTCTACTGGAGCCACGGGGAGCGCCGGCTGACGCCGCTGCCCGGCGCCGCTCCGGGGCCGTCCACGCCGGACGAGTTCGCCTCCCTGCTGCGCCGCCTCCCCGACATCCCCTGAGCGCCCTCTGAACGCTCCCTGAGCGGCCCCTGAGCGGGCCGCAGCCGCGGTCGGTCAGAGGACGTCCCGGCGGGCCAGGGCTAGGGGAGCCGCCAGTCGACGGGCGCGGCGCCCTGCTGCTGGAGGAGCTGGTTGGCGCGGCTGAACGGGCGCGAGCCGAAGAACCCCCGGTCGGCCGACATGGGGCTGGGGTGCGCCGACTCGATGCAGGGGACGCCGGGCATCATCGGCTTGAGGTCGCGGGCGTTGCGCCCCCACAGGATCGCCACCATCGGGCGGCCGCGCGCCGCCAGCGCCTGGATGGCCTGCGCGGTGACCTCCTCCCAGCCCTTGCCGCGGTGCGAGTTGGGCGCGCCGGGCGTCACCGTGAGCGCCCTGTTGAGCAGCAGCACGCCCTGCCGGGTCCAGGGCGACAGGTCGCCGTTGGACGGCTGGGGGTGGCCGAGGTCCTCGCAGTACTCGCGGTAGATGTTGACGAGGCTGCCGGGCAGCGGCCGCACGTCCGGCGCGACCGAGAAGCTGAGCCCGACCGGGTGGCCCGGTCTCGGGTACGGGTCCTGTCCGACGATCAGCACCCGCACGTCGTCGAAGGGCTGGGTGAAGGCGCGCAGGATGCGGTCGCCGGCGGGCAGGTAGCGGCGGCCGGCGGCGACCTCGGCGCGCAGGAAGTCGCCCATGGCCGCGATCCGTCCCGCCACCGGGTCGAGGGCCTTGGCCCAGCCGGCCTCGACGCTTTCCGCGAGTGGTCGTCCCGTCATGACCGGAAAGCCTAACGTCGTGATCATCACACCGGTTGCGGAACGAAGCTTGATCATACCTGTGAAGTTCTCTGACCAGTCGGGGTCGGATCGGCGGGAAAGTTCCCCGAGTCGCTGGATCGTGCCTGGTGAACGGGGCGAAACGTCCTGTTAAGTCGGCGTTACTTTATGTCTGACCGCATTGACCTACGAGCCGGTATCCCCGACTCCTAGAGATGTAGGGCAGCGCACCAGACCAGCAGGCGGCACTCCGCACATGACGTAGACGGGACGAGCATGAGCCAGCTGAACACCGTTGACGCGACCTTCCTCAACGCCGAGACGACCACCACGCACGCCCACATCGCCGGCCTCGCCGTCGTCGACGCCGCCACCCGCCCCGGCGGGCGGCTCACCGTCGCCGACGTCTGCGACCTCATACGGGAACGCGCCCACCTGGCCGCCCTGCCGCTGCGGCGGCGGCTCGTCCAGGTCCCGCTCGGGCTCGACCACCCCTACTGGGAGGACGATCCCGACTTCGCTCCCGAACGGCACATCTTCGAGATCGGGCTGCCGTCCCCCGGCACCCCCGACCAGCTCGCCGACGCCGTGGGGAGGCTGCACGAGCGCCCGCTCGACCGCGACCGGCCCCTGTGGGAGCTGGTCCTCATCCACGGCCTCCAGGACGGCCTCACCGGCGTGTACGTCAAGGCGCACCACGCCGCCATCGACGGCGTCATGGCCGCCGAGACCCTGGCCGCGCTGCTCGACCTGTCGCCCGAGCCGCGCGAGCTGCCCGCCGACGACGCCGAGCCGGCCCGCGCGCCCGGCACGTTCGGCATGCTCGGCACGGGCCTGCTCAAGGCCGCGCTGCACCCCGTGCGCAGCGCGATGTCGGTGGCCCGCACCGCGCCGTACCTCGACGAGATCCCCGTGCTGGCGCAGATCCCCGGGGTCGGCCGGATGGCGCGGATGGTGCAGGGCGCGCTCGGCCGCGACGGCGCGCCGCGCCCGCCCCGCCTCAGCGTCCCGCCGACCCCGTTCAACGCGTCCATCGGACGGCACCGCACGGTCGCCTACGGCGAGCTGGAGCTGGCCGAGATCAAGGAGATCCGCCGCGCCCTCGGCGGCAGCGTGAACGACGTGGTGATGGCGCTGTGCGCGACCGCGCTGCGGCAGTGGCTGGACAAGCGAGGCGGCCTGCCCGACCGGCCGCTGGTGGTGGGCGTTCCCGTGTCGCTGCGCAGGGGCGCGGGCCGGGGGACCGGGAACGGCCGGGAGGGCGATCCCGGCAACCAGGTCACGATCATGACCACGCCGCTGGCCACCCACCTCGCCGACCCGGCCGAGCGCTACGAGGCCGTACGGCGCGACATGGACATGGGCAAGCGGCGGTTCGTGGCGTCCACGGGCACCTGGGTGCAGGAGGTGAGCGGGCTCCTGCCGGCGCCGTTCGCCCTCCCCCTCACCCGGCTGGCGATGCAGGCGCTGCCGGCCGTCCGCCCGCTGAACCTGATCATCTCCAACGTGCCGGGCCCGCAGTTCCCGCTGTACCTGTGCGGGTCGCGGGTGCTGGGCTACTACCCGCTGTCGGTGGTCACCGATCTCAGCGGCGGCGTCAACATCACCGTGTTCTCCTACGACGGGAAGCTGGACATCGGGGTGGTCGCGTGCCGCGACCTGATCCCCGACCCGTCGGAGTTCATCGACCACCTCACCGACGCCCTGGACGAGCTCAAGGCCCTCGCCCGCGCGTGAGCCGGTCAGGGGCGGAGCGCCGGTCAGGGCAGGAGGCCCGGTCAGCGCCAGAGGGCCGGGCGGTGCCGCCACGCCAGCCTCAGCGCGGCGGCGCCGGCCGGCTGCATCGGGGCGGGGACCGTCCCGTCGAACCGGGCGCGTGCGACGCGGCCCTCGGCGTTGACCGCGACGAGCCCTTCGAAGAGGTCGTCGAACGTCGCGTCGTCGAAGACCGCGACCGTGAGGACGTCCAGGGCGAGCGTCAGGGGGTCCACGCCCAGCCCAAGGCAGTGGACTGCGATCCGGCCCTCCGCGCGGGCCGTGCTGAGGGCCCGGTGGAACGGCCACGACTCCTGGTCGAAGCCGGGGCCGTAGTCCTCGCCGGTGCCGAGCAGCTCCTCGCTGAACTCCCGGACCATGCAGCGCCATAGGTCGAGGTCCGCGCGCTCGTCCGCCAAGGGCTGGAACACGCCGACGGGCATCACCTGGTAGAGGCCGCCCGCGTGCACGACCTTCGCCGGGTCGCGCCAGTGCAGCACGTACGAGCCGGACTCGGTGACGGTGACCGTGGTGATGGCCGGCAGCGCGGTGCGGCGGGAGAGGTCGCAGGGGTCGCCCACACGCCTCCGCAGGGGGAGCGTCTTCGCGCGGGCCGCGTCGGCCGCGTCGACCGCGCTCGCGTCGGAGGCGGCGGCGAGTTCGTGCGCGACGGCCTCGCCCACGTTCAGCCCGGCGAAGTAGTGGGACGGGCCAAGGGTGAGCGTGGGCGTCCCCCCGGTGAGGGCCGCGTCGAGCAGCCGGTAGCTGGGACGGTCCTCGAACACCCTGGGCGGTGCCAGGGCCCGCATCGCCTCGGCGTACGTCCGGTAACCGGCGGGCAGCCCTTCGCCGGGGTCAGCCACGGCGGGCGGCTCCGGGGCCGGCTCCCAGTGGAGCCGGACGGACTCCAGGGGGAGCGGCGTGGCGGGGAGCCACTCGGGCCGGGACAACAGCGGCGTCCCTTCCACGCGGAGCGCGTCCGGGTACAGCGCGCCCGCCACCTCGCCGAGCGCGTGCCGGTTCCCGTTGAGGAACGCGCGGATCTCGCCCCAGTCCATGCCACGACCGTACCGGGGGCCGCCGCGGGGGCGGGGGAACGGTCCAAAGAGCACCTCGCATATCGTCAATACACGTGCATGACGATCCGCCGCCCTCGGACCCCTCCCCCAGAACACCCCCGGAACCGCCACCAACGCCCGCCACGACCCCGCGGCTCGCCTGGATCCTGTGGGGCGTCGGGGTCCTGGCCTACGTCGTCGCCATCCTGCACCGCACATCCTTCGGCGTCGCCGGGCTGGACGCCTCCGACCGCTTCGGCGCCTCCGGCGGCATGCTCGCCTCCTTCACCGTGCTCCAGCTCCTGGTGTACGCCGGCCTCCAGATCCCGGTCGGGCTGCTCCTGGACCGGGTCGGACCGCGCTGGATGATCGCGGGCGGCGCGCTGCTCATGGCCGCGGGCCAGGGCCTGCTCGCCCTCTCCTCCGGCCTCGGCACCGCCGTCGCCGCCCGCGTCCTGGTCGGCGCGGGCGACGCGATGACGTTCATCAGCGTGCTCGGCGTGGTGACACGCTGGTTCCCGGCCCGCCGCGTCCCCCTGGTCACCCAGCTCACCGGGCTGCTCGGCCAGCTCGGCCAGGTGCTCAGCGCGGTGCCGCTGGTCGTCCTGCTCCACGGCCCCGGCTGGACGGCCGCGTTCGGCTCCGCCGCCTCGCTCGGCGTGCTGGTCGGCGTGCTCGCGCTGGCCGTGCTCCGGAACGGTCCACCCGGCGGCGGCAAGGACGGCAAGGCCGGCGGCGGCAAGGGCGGCAAGGCCGGCGCGGGCGACCGCGCCGCCGCCCCGACCCTGGCCGAGGTGGGCCGCAACCTCGCCGACTCCTGGCGGCACCCCGGCACCCGGCTCGGCCTGTGGTCGCACTTCACCACGCAGTTCTCGGCCAACACCTTCACGCTGATGTGGGGTTTCCCGTACCTGGTGTCCGGGCACGGCCTGGACCCGGCCGCCGCCAGCGCGCTGCTCACCGTGCTCGTGCTCGCCACCATGGTCTCCGGGCCGCTGATCGGCGCGCTGGTCGCCCGCTACCCGCTGCGCCGCTCCCTGCTGGTGCTCGGCATCGTCGGCCTCATGGTCACCGCCTGGACGGTCACCCTGGCGGTGCCGCCGCCCGCCCCCACCTGGCTGCTGGTCGTGCTGGTGCTGTGCGTCGCGCTGGGCGGCCCCGGCTCGATGATCGGCTTCGACTTCGCCCGCACCTTCAACCCGCCCGGCCGGCAGGGCACCGCGACCGGGATCGTGAATGCCGGCGGCTTCGTCGCCGCCCTCGTCGCGATCCTGCTCATCGGCGTGGTGCTGGACGTGATGTCGCCGGGCCGCGAGTTCACCCCCGAGGCGTTCCGCGCGGCCTGGACCGTCCAGGTGCTGTTCTGGGGCGCCGGGCTCGTCGGCGTGCTGCGCACCCGGGCCCTGGCCCGCCGCCGCATGGCCGAGGAGGGCGTCCGGGTGCCGCCGCTACGAGAGTCCCTGCGCCGCCGCGCCGAGGCCCGTGCTGAGGCCCGTGCCGAGGCCCGCGGCAAGGTCGGGTGCCGCTGAGGCGCGCAGTTCGAGGGTGCAGCACTTGGGGCCGCCGCCCGCCTTGCGCAGCTCGGACAGGTCCACGGGGACCGGCTCATAGCCGCGCCGCCGCAGCGTGCCGATGAGGCCGGCGGCCTCGGCGTTGATGACGACGTTGCGGCCGTCGCACACCGCGTTCAGGCCGAGCACCTCGGCGTCGCGCGCCCCGGCGAGCACCGCGTCCGGGAACAGCCGCTCCAGCACGGCGCGGCTGCCCGGCGAGAACGCCCCCGGGTAGTACGCCACGTTGCCGCCGCCCAGCGGGAATAGCGCCGTGTCGAGGTGGTAGAAGCGCGGGTCCACCAGCCGCAGCGTCACCACCGGGCGGCCGAGGAACTCCTGCGCCTCCTGGTGCGCGGCCAGGTCGGTGCGGAAGCCCGTCCCGGCCAGGATCACCTCGTCCAGCACCAGGAAGTCGCCCTCGCCCTCGTTGGTGTGCGCCGCCTCCAGGACGTCGGGGAACCCGTTGCGCCGCAGCCAGTCCGCGTACGCCGGGCCCTCGGCGGCGCGCTCGGGATGGGCGAACCGCGCCCCGTACACCCTGCCGCCGACCACCAGCGCGCCGTTGGCCGCGAACACCATGTCGGGCAGCCCCTCGACCGGGTCGATCAGGCTCACCCGGTGCCCCAGCGCCAGGTACGC
Organism: Actinomadura rugatobispora; assembly: GCF_042656285.1. Lineage (GTDB taxonomy): Bacteria > Actinomycetota > Actinomycetes > Streptosporangiales > Streptosporangiaceae > Spirillospora > Spirillospora rugatobispora. The sequence goes on from NZ_JBHSON010000006.1 coordinate 65,909, forward strand.
GGCGCGCAGCGCCTCCCACTGCGCCGCGGCCCGCGCGGCGTCCGCGCCCGCGGCGGGGTCCATCCACGGGTTGATCGCGTACGTGACGGCGAAATGCTCCGGGCGGCACATCAGGTAGTGGCGCCGCAGCGCGACCCGCTCGGCCCGTACCGCCTCGGGGGCCGCCCCGGGCAGGAGCCGCCCGTCCGGAACGGTGCTGCCCGGTTCCATCGCCGACGACACGGTCATGGCGCCTCCTGATCCTTCGGGTCGATGACAGGCCTCTCGACCGAAAGCCTAAGAAGCGCCGAGCCACGATCCAATGCGCCGAGATTGCGCCGACCTGGCGTTTCGTTGCTTATCAAGGGACGCGGACGGCGATTCGTTGTGCCCCGCGCCCGTATCCCCGGAACGCGCACGGCGGCCTGGACCACCGGGGTCCGGGCCGCCGTGGACGGTCGGTCGTGCGCGCGAGGGGAGCCGCGCGCCGCGCGCCGCGTCAGAAGTTGATCATGTGGCCGGCCAGGCCGTGCACGGCCTCCTTCATGGCCTCGCCCAGCGTCGGGTGGGCGTGCACGTTGCGGGCCACCTCGTGCACGGTCAGGTCCCACTGCTGGGCCAGGGTCAGTTGCGGCAGCAGCTCGGTCACCTCGGGGCCGATCATGTGCGCGCCGAGGATCTCCCCGTACTTCGCGTCGCTGATCACCTTGACGAAGCCGTCGCCCTCGCCCATGCCCAGCGCCTTGCCGTTGGCGCTGTAGGGGAACTTGGCGGTCTTCACGTCGAAGCCCCGCTCCTTCGCCTGCGCCTCGGTCCAGCCGAAGCTGGCGACCTGCGGCTGGCAGTACGTGGCGCGCGGGATCATCACGTAGTCGAGCTCCATCGTCTCGGCGTCGGCGATGGTCTCGGCCGCCACGATGCCCATCGCCTCGGCCGCGTGCGCCAGCATCAGCTTGGCCGTCACGTCGCCGATCGCGAAGATGTGCGGCACGGAGGTGCGGCAGCGGCCGTCGACGTCGATCGCGCCCCGGTCGGTCAGCCGGACCCCGGTCTTCTCCAGCCCGTACCCCTCGACGTTGGGCTGGAAGCCGATCGCCTGCAGGACCTTGTCGGCCTCCAGGACCTTCTGCGCCCCGTCCTTGCCGGTGACGGTGACCTTGACCTTCTCGCCCGAGTCGTCGATCGCGTCCACCCGGGTGGAGGTCAGCACGTCCACGCCCAGCTTGCGGTACCGCTTGGCCAGCTCCTTGGAGACGTCGGCGTCCTCGTTGGGGACCATGCGGTCGAGGAACTCCACGATCGTCACCTTGACGCCGTAGTTGTGCAGCACGTACGCGAACTCGACGCCGATCGCGCCCGCGCCCGCGATCACGATGCTCTCCGGCAGCTCGGAGCTGAGGATCTGCTCCTCGTAGGTCACCACCCGCTCCGACAGGGAGGTGCCCGGCAGCAGCTTGGTGTGCGCCCCGGCGGCGATGATGCAGTGGTCGAAGGTGACGGTGTCGGTGCCGCCCTCGGCCGTCGCCACCTGCAGCGTGTTGGGGTCGGTGAAGGTGCCCCGCCCGTTGAAGGAGGTGATCTTGTTCTTCTTCATGAGGAACTGGACGCCCTTGACGAGCTTCTCCGAGACCTCACGACTGCGCTGGAACGCCGTGCCGTAGTCGAACGTGACCGGCCCGTCGGCCTTGATCCCGTACTTCTCCGCCTCCTGGGTGAAGATGTGGGCCAGCTCGGCGTTGCGCAGCAGCGCCTTGGACGGGATGCAGCCCACGTTCAGGCAGACCCCGCCCCAGTACCGCTCCTCGATGATCGCCGTCTTCAACCCGAGCTGTGCCGACCGGATCGCGGCGACATATCCACCCGGGCCCGAGCCCAGGACCACGACGTCGAAATGATTGCTCATTCTTGTGACGATATTCGGCTCCGGCAGGTGCTCGCATCCCGACGCGGCGACGTCACAGCCGCTCAGCGACCTCGGGCGCGATCGGGGCCGCGCCGGACACGGGCCGTGATCGGATGGGCTCCGTTCGAAGTCCTTCGTCACGTGCTGTTAGTGTTTTCCGCGTCCTCACGATGCGGTGTGTGGCGCGGAACTCAGCCGATCGTGGAACACCCGCGCCCTGCCGTGTCGTTCATGCGAAGTCGGGCGGTGGACCCGGCTCCGGCCCGGGTCAGGCCGCGAGCGGGAGCGGGCCGCGCCGGCGCCGGACGCGGATCCGGCCGGGTTCCCGCGGGCCGGATCCAACCACGTCCGGGCGGCCGCCGAGCGCACGTGCCGGGCCCCACCCCGTCGGCCCAGACGAAACGGAGGAGAGCCGAGTGAGGATCCCCAAGCCCGTCAACACCGTCCTGGACTGGGCGGAGGGACACGCCGGCGCGCTCGGCACGGTGATCGCCCTGGGGGGCGCCGCCCTGGCCGCGATGTGGGTGCCCGTGCTGGCCGGATTCATCCTCGGGCTCGCCGTCGGCGGCTTCGTCGTCCACCTGCGCATGAGCAAGCGGATCGCCCGCGCCCGCCGGGAGGTCGACGACCTGCTGCGGGAGAACGGCGCGCTGCGCCACCGCAACACCGTCCTGGCCAGCGGCGTCATCACCCGCGAGGCGCAGATGACCCAGGCCCTGGTGGCCATCCCGGAGGACGAGCCCCTGGAGGACCCGCAGCGCACGCGCCAGCTGCCCACGCTCGACGACGAGCTGCTGGGCGTGGTGGCGTCCGCCGCCGCCCCGGCGGACGACCTCAAGGACGATGACGGTCCTGAGGAGGAGGCGCCCGAGCCGGAGGAGAAGGACGCGAAGGCCCGGAAGAGCCACCGCCCGGTGCAGGACGCGAGGGCGGGGAACACCGGCGGCGACCCGGCCGGGGAGATCACCGACCTCACCGACTTCGTGGGCCCCTGGCGCCCCTCCGACTCGCGCCGCTCCTGAACGCACGCCCCGGGCCGCTCACGGCGTGCCGGAAACGGGCCCGTTAACCGTCCTGATCTGGGGGGACAGGTACCGCGGGGGGTGCCATGCCGGTGACGGACGAGCGGACCGGGCCCGCCGGCGAGCCAGGCGAGGAGCCGGAACCGGCGGCGGCCGACCACGTCGCGGTGCGCAAGGCCGTGATCGCCTCGGCGATGGGCAACTGCATCGAGTGGTTCGACTTCGGGGTGTTCAGCGCCGGAGTGATCACCTCGATCATCGGCACCGTCTTCTTCCCGCCGGGCGAGGGCGGCAGCGCCACCCTCCGCTCGTTCGGGCTGATCGCCGCGGCGTTCCTGGCCCGCCCGTTCGGCGGCATGTTCTTCGGCCCGCTCGGCGACCGGCTGGGCCGCAAGAAGGTGCTGGCCACCACGATCATTCTGATGTCGGGGTCCACCTTCGTCATCGGCGTGCTGCCCGGCTACGCCCAGATCGGCGTGGCCGCCCCGCTCCTGCTGCTGGCGGTGCGGCTCGTCCAGGGCTTCTCCACCGGCGGCGAGTACGGCGGCGCCGCCACCATGATCGCCGAGTACGCGCCGACGAGGCGGCGCGGCTTCTACGGCAGCTTCCTGGAACTGGGCACGCTGTCGGGATACGTCCTGGGCGCCGGGCTGGTGCTGGGCATGCACGTGCTGCTCGGGAACGAGCACATGCACGCCTGGGGCTGGCGCGTCCCGTTCCTGGTCGCCCTGCCGCTCGGCCTGGTCGGCCTGTACGTGCGGACCCGGATCGAGGACACGCCCGCGTTCAAACGGATGGAGGCGGCCGGGACGAAGGCCAGGTCGCCGCTGCGGGAGACGATCCTGCACAACTGGCCGATGATCCTGAAGCTGATCTGCATCGTCTTCCTGCTGAACATCGCCGACTACACGCTGCTGACGTTCATGCCGTCCTACCTGACCGACAACCTGCGGATCCCCGCGGTCACCGCGCAGCTCATCACGATCGGGGTGGAACTGGCGATGATCGTGGTGATCGTCCCGCTGGGGGCGCTGTCGGACCGGATCGGGCGGAAACCGCTGCTGCTCACCGCCGCGGCCGGGTACCTGCTGCTGAGCTGGCCCGCGTTCGCCGCGATGCAGACCGAGCGGCCGCTGGGGGTGGCGGCGGGCTACGCCATGATCGGCGGGCTGCTGGTGCTGATGCTGGCGGTGATCGGGGCGACGTTCCCGGCGATGTTCCCGACCAGGGTGCGGTACGGCGCGTTCGCGATCGGCTACAACATCTCCACGTCGCTGTTCGGCGGGACGTGCGCGGTGCTGGTCGGGTCGCTGATCGAGGTCACCGGGAGCAACTTCGTCCCGGCGTACTACCTGATGCTCGCGGCGCTGGTGGCGCTGGGCCCGCTGATCGTGATCCCGGAGACGGCCGGCGTGCCGATCGACCGGGCCGGGGACGAGTACGCCCCGGAACCCGTGGGCTCCGGGGCGCGTGCCTCGTGACGCCGGGAAGAAAACGGGATCCCGCGAAACAGGTCAAGAAACCGCAACACGCAGCGTTGTGTTCCCGTAACGTGCGGTGCGGTGAGTCGCGCTCACCACACCGGCCACAGCCGGAACAGCACAACTGAACGGGTACCGGAGGTCGTCCGGGATCCCGCCCCTGGGGCGAATGCCTGTGGAGGAAACGTAAGACCACTCTGGTTCGTCAGGGAGGCGGTGTCCTGTGAAGCAGGAACCCTTGCCCGTGAGGGCAAGAATCCCCGTGTTTCGGCATGGGGAGAAGTCAATCCGGGTCCTCCCCTCGCGCCCAACATGCGCGATGCCGCCGGGACTTCCCGGGCGAGCGCCCGCAGCGGCCGTGACCTTGGTCACGGCCGCACCGGCGCTCCACCCTCGGTCGGCCGGTCAGTCGGGGTTGCGGTCCAGATGCTCCTCAAGAGAGTCGAGGCGGGCCGACCAGACCCTGCGGTACGGGGCGAGCCAGGCGTCCATCTCGGCCAGCGGCTCCATCCGCAGCTCGTACACGCGGCGCTGCGCGTCCTGCCGGGCCCGGACCAGGCCCGCCTCGCGCAGCACCCGCAGGTGCTTGGACGTCCCCGGCTGGGACATGCCGAGCCGCTCGACCAGTTCGTTCACCGGCCTGGGCCGTTCCAGCAGGAGGTCCAGGATGCGGCGGCGGGCGGGTTCGGCCAGGACCGCGAACGCTGAAGACATGCCCCTAGTATAATCGCTTGTTTATATTCAGTAAGAGGCATGTAGCGACGGCTCAGCGCAGCGCGCGGAAGAACACGCGGATGTCGCCGGTCAGGAGCTCCGGCACCTCCAACGCCGAGAAGTGGCCGCCCTTCTCCAGCCTCGTCCAGTGCACGACGTTGTGGTCGCGCTCGGCGAACGCCCGGATCGACGACTCGGTCGGCGCCACCGCCACGCCCACCGGCACCGGTGACCGCTCGGGCGCCGCGCCCCAGGCGTCACCGCCCTCCTTGTAGATGCGGAACGCCGAACCCGCCGTCCCGGTCAGCCAGTAGATCGACGCGTTGGTGAGGACGTCGTCCCGGTCCAGCGCCCCCACGGCGTCGCCGTGACCGGCGTACCAGTCCCCGTACCAGGCGAGCTGCCCCACCGGCGAGTCCGCCATCGCGTACGCCAGGGTCTGCGGCCGCGTCGACTGGATCACCGCGTACCCCGACACCTCCTCCCACGCCTCCATCCCCGCCAGCCCGGCCTGGTCCTCGGGCGAGAGCCCCTCGAACTCCGCCGGGTCGCCGGACGGGAACGTGACCAGGGAGTTGACGTGCACGCCCACCACGCGCTCCGGGTCGATCCGGCCCAGGTAGGGCGAGAGCAGCGCGCCCGTATCGGCGCCCTGCGCGCCGTACCGGTCGTACCCGAGCCGCCGCATCAGCTCCCGCCACGCCGCCGCGATCCGCCCGATGCTCCAGCCCTTCTCCGCGGTCGGCCCGGAGAACCCGAAGCCCGGGATGGACGGCACCACCACGTGGAACGCGTCCGCCGGGTCGCCGCCGTGCGCGCGCGGGTCGGTCAGCGGCCCCACCATGTGCCGGAAGTCGGCGAACGTGCTGGGCCAGCCGTGCGTGAGGATCAGCGGCAGCGCGTCCGGCTCCGGCGACCGGACATGCCAGAAGTGCACGTTCTGGCCGTCGATCTCCGTGGTGAACTGCGGGTACGCGTTGAGCTCGGCCTCGTGGCGGCGCCAGTCGTATCCGGTGCGCCAGTACTCGGCCAGCCCGCGCACGTAACCGGGCTCGGTGCCGTACGACCAGCCCGCCCCGGGCAGCGCGTCGGGCCAGCGGGTCCGGGCCAGCCGGTCGCGGAGATCGTCCAGGTCGGACCGCGGAACGTCGATACGGAACGGCCTGATGCCGCTTTCTGTGTCGGTCATGACCCGACCGTAGAAACAGTCGAGGTCACCGCCTGACCGCGACTGTCACCTGTACCCAAGGTAATAGAAATCTCTCATTGTTACCAGGTAATCACGTTGGGTAGCGTGGCCGACGGCGCGGGCGGCGATCAGCACCTGGCGGTCGACGACGGCGACCCGCGCGGCAAGCGGCAATGACGACGCGCGACAGACGGATGGGTGGATCGTGACCGAACAGCAGATCGACCAGCAGGCGGCCGACCAGCAGCTCAGCCTCGGCACGGCGGCGGCGCGCAACCTCGCGACGACGACCAAGTCCGTACCCCAGATGCAGGGCATCTCCACCCGGTGGCTGCTGAAGCTGCTGCCCTGGGTGCGGGCCGCCGGCGGCGCCTACCGCGTCAACCGCCGGGTCAGCTACACCGTCGGCGACGGCCGCATCACGTTCATGAACGGCGGCGCCGACCTCCAGGTCGTCCCGCGCGAGCTGGGCGAGCTCGCACCGCTGCGCGGCTTCGACGACGAGCCCGTGCTGGAGGCGCTGTCCGGCCGGTTCGTCCGCGAGGAGTACGCGGCGGGCGACGTCATCGTGGAGGCCGGCGGCCCGGTCGACCGCGTGGTGCTCATCGCGCACGGCAAGGCGGGCAAGATCGGCACCGGCGAGTACGGCGACGAGGCCACCCTGGGCGTGGTCGCCGACGGCGGCTTCTTCGGCGACCGGGCCCTGGTCGGCGACGAGACCACCTGGGAGTTCTCGGTCAAGGCGCTGACCGCCTGCACCGTGCTGATCCTGACCCGCGAGCAGTTCCACCAGGTCCTGGCCCTCTCGGACGACCTGCGCACGCACGTCGAGGACTTCGAGCGCGGCCCGGGACGCTCCCTCAACCCGAGCGGCGAGGCCGCCATCGAGCTCGCCTCCGGGCACACCGGCGAACCCGTGCTGCCCGGCACGTTCGTCGACTACGAGCTCAAGCCGCGCGAATACGAACTGAGCGTCGCGCAGACCGTCCTGCGCGTGCACTCCCGGGTCGCCGACCTCTACAACGAGCCGATGGACCAGGTCGAGCAGCAGCTGCGCCTGACCATCGAGGCGCTGCGCGAGCGCCAGGAGAACGAGCTCGTCAACAACCGCGACTTCGGCCTGCTGCACAACGTCGAGCCCGCCCAGCGCATCCCCACCCGCTCCGGCCCGCCCACCCCCGACGACCTGGACGAACTGATCACCCTGGTCTGGAAGGACCCGGCCTTCTTCCTCGCCAACCCGAAGACGATCGCGGCGTTCGGGCGCGAGTGCAGCAAGCGCGGCATCTACCCCGACAGCGTGGACGTCAACGGCCACCGCGTCCCGGGCTGGCGCGGCATCCCGATCTTCCCGTGCAACAAGATCCCGATCAGCCGGACCAGCACCAGCCCCGTCCTGCTGATGCGCACCGGCGAAGCCGCCCAGGGCGTCATCGGCCTCCACCAGACCGGGCTCCCCGACGAGGTCCAGCCGGGCCTGTCGGTGCGCTTCATGGGCGTCGACGAGAAGGCCATCATCTCCTACCTGGTCAGCGCCTACTACTCGGCGGCCGTCCTGGTCCCCGACGCACTGGCCGTCCTGGAGAACGCCGAGATCGCACACGGTGGTGCCGGTGCCCCCGCGTGACCCACCGGAACCACCCCCAGCCCGACACGCCCAGCCGCACCAACGCCCCCACCCACCAGCAACCCTCCGCCCCCTGGCAACCCCCCGCCCGCCGGCAACCCCCCACCCACTCGCGCCCGTCCGCCCGCCGGCAACCCCCCGCCCGCACGCGCCCGTCCGCCCGCCGGCAACCGTCCGTCCGCTCGCAACCCCCGACCCGCTGGCGACTGTTCGCCCGTTTGCAACGCACCGCCCGCTGGCAACCGTGCGCCCGTTGGCGATCGTCTGCCCGTTCGCAACCTCCCGTCCGCTGGCAACCCCCTGTCCGCAGGCGACTGGCCGCCCGTTCGCGACCTCCCGCCCGCTGGCAACCGTCCGTCGGCTGGCGACCGTCCGCCCGTTGGCAACCGTGCGCCGGTTGGCGACCGTCCGCTCGTTCGCGATCGTGCGCCGGTTGGCGACCGTCGGCCCGTTCGCAACCCCCTACCCGCTGGCAGCCGTCCGCCCGCCGGAAATCCCCCGCCCGCTCGCGACCGTCCGACCGCCCGTGACCCTCCCCGGGCTAGCAGCCGTGCGCCCGCTGGCAGCCCCCGGCCCGCTCGCGACCGTTCGCCCGCCGGCGACCCCCCATCCGCTCGCAACCCCCTCCCCGCTGGTGACCGTTCGCCCGTTCGCAACCCATCGACCGTTCGCAACCGTCCGCCCGCTGCCGTCCTCCCGCCCGCACTCCAGTTCTGGCCCGCACTCCACCTCCCACGCGGTCTCTGACTCCTGCCCGCATGCCACCTTCCGTCCCGAACCCGGCTCCCGCCCTCACCCCACCGGCTCCCACCACGTCAACCTCCGCCATCTCCCTTCCAACCGTCCCCGACACCGACGTGCCCGCCCCGGCGCCCCTGCCCGGCGCCCGCCCATCCGCCCCTTGACCCCAGGAGGGTGTAGCCCATGACCCAAGAGCAGCTGAGCCTGAGCACGGCTGCGGCACGGAACCTGGCGACCACGACCAAGTCCGTTCCGCAGATGCAGGGCATCACCCCCCGATGGCTGCTGCGGCTGCTGCCGTGGGTGGAGGTCACGGCCGGCACGTACCGGGTCAACCGCCGCCTCACCTACCAGCTGGGTGACGGGCTGGTGAGCTTCGTCAACATCGGCAGCGCGATCAGCGTCGTCCCGCCGGAGCTGGCCGAGCTGCCGCCGCTGCGCGGGTTCGACGACACCACCGCGCTGGAGGCGGTCGCGCAGCGCTTCACCCAGCACGAGTACGCCCCGGGCGAGACCATCGTGACCGAGGGCGAGCCGGTCGAGCAGGTCATCCTGATCGCGCACGGCAAGGTCAGCAGGATCGGCTCCGGCGCGTACGGCGCCCGCACCGAGCTGGGCGTGCTGGCCGACGGCCGGTTCCTCGGCGACCGCGCGCTCCTCGGCGAGGCCGGCACCTGGGAGTACTCGGTCCGGGCGGTCACCCCGACGACGGTGCTCATCCTGTCGGCCACCGACATCGCACAGCTCACCGGCCTGTCCGACCCGCTGCGCACCCATCTGGAGGCGTGCGCCGCCGCGCCCGAGCCGCCTCGCAACCGTTCCGGCGAGGCCGCGATCGACCTGGCCGCCGGGCACTTCGGCGAGCCGGTGCTGCCCGGCACGTTCGTCGACTACGAGCTCAAGCCGCGCGAGTACGAGCTGAGCGTCGCGCAGACCAGGCTGCGCGTCCACACCCGGGTCGCCGACCTCTACAGCGAGCCGATGAACCAGATCGAGCAGCAGATCCGGCTGACCGTCGAGGCGCTGCTCGAACGGCAGGAGCACGACCTGCTCAACAACGCCGAGTACGGGCTGCTGCACAACGCCGACCTGCGGCAGCGGATCTCCACCCGATCCGGCCCGCCCACGCCCGACGACATGGACGATCTGGTCGCCCGGCGCCGCAAGTCGCGGTTCTTCCTGGCCCACCCCAAGGCGATCGCCGCGTTCGGCCGCGAATGCACCCGCCGCGGCGTCTACCCGGAGGGAACCGTCCACGACGGGGTCCGGGTGCAGGCCTGGCGCGGTGTGCCGATCTTCCCCTGCGACAAGATCCCGATCAGCTCGTCGGGGACCACCTCGATCCTGTGCATGCGGACCGGCGAGTCCGACGAGGGCGTGGTCGGCCTGCGCCGCACGGGGCTGCCCGACGAGGTCCGGCCGGGCCTGTCGGTGCGGTTCATGGGCGTGGACGACAAGGCGATCGTGTCGTACCTGGCCAGCACCTACCACTCGGCGGCCGTACTCGTCCCGGACGCGCTCGGCGTACTGGAGAACGTCGAGGTCGCCCGGTGACAGGCGAGACCGTCACAGGCGACACCGAGGCGGGTGAGACGGCGGGCCGGACCGCGGGCGAGGTGCTGGAGTGGAGCAGGGGGCTGCTCGACCCGGCGCTGCGCGAGGCCACCGTCCACCTGTCCGACTCGATGCGCAGGGTGGCCGCCTACCACTTCGGCTGGCGGGACGCGCGGGACCGTCCCACCGAAGCCGGCGGGGGCAAGGCGATCCGCCCGGCGCTGGTGCTGCTGACCGCCGTGGCGTCCGGCGGCACCGCCACGGCGGCCCTCCCGGCCGCCGTGGCGGTCGAGCTCGCGCACAACTTCTCGCTGCTGCACGACGACGTGATGGACGGCGACCTCACCCGCCGGCACCGTCCGACGGCCTGGAGCGTGTTCGGCGAGCCCGCCGCGATCCTGGCCGGCGACGCCATGCTGGCCTGCGCGTTCGAGGTGCTCGCCGACGGCCGCCATCCGGCGGCGCTAGAGGCGGGGCGGATGCTGGCGCGGGCGGTGATCGACCTGGTCGAGGGGCAGAGCGCCGACATGGCGTTCGAGCTGCGCGAGGACGTCGACCTGGACGAGAGCCTGGCGATGGCGGCGAACAAGACCGCCGCCCTGCTCGGCGGCGCCTGCGCCATCGGCGCCGCGCACGGCACCGGCCCGCCCGACCTGATCGACCACTACCGGCGGTTCGGCGAGCTGCTCGGCCTGGCCTTCCAGCTCGTGGACGACCTGCTGGGCATCTGGGGCGATCCCGTCGTGACCGGCAAGCCCGTGCACTCCGATCTGCGCAGCCGCAAGAAGTCGCTCCCGGTCGTGGCCGCGCTGTCGTCCGACGGGGCCGCGGGCGAGGAACTGGCCGCCCTCTACCGGACCGACCGCTCCCTCACCGACGCCGAGTCCGTCCACGCCGCGGAACTCGTCGAGGCGGCGGGCGGCCGCGCCTGGGCCGAGAGCCGCGCCGCGTACTACCTGGAAGAGTCCCTCGGCCACCTCGACCTGGCCCGACCCCGATCGCCCGCCTCCGACGAACTCCGCTCCCTGGCCCGCCTGGTCATCACCCGCGACCGCTGACGCTCCCCCCGGCGGCCCAACGAACCGCAGGTCGAGTGGGCCGCCGGGCCTGGACGTGGTCGATCATATGTTCGATTAGAGTGGGGGTGTGCAGCAGAGCCCGGAGCATGTGCCGTTCGTGTGCCCGCGAGGGCATCGGCTGGGGCCGGGGCGGGTCATCGTCGGATGGTCGCCCTGCGTCTGCCCGCCCTGCGCCGAACGCGGCCGCGGCCTGCGCGGTCATCGCACCTACCTGTGCCTGACCTGCAAGGACGAGCATGTGACCACGATTGCTACCTCCCGTACCACGTCGCCGGCACGGGCGCAGGCTACCGCTGGCCCTGACCGCCCCACCCCCCACCACCATCAACGCACCAGACACGGGGGCCGCCCCGGCCAGGGCGCAACGGCCCCGGCCAGGACGCGGCGATGACGGGCGCGGCGCGACGGTCACCTAGCGGGCTCGGCGGCCTCGGTCAGGGTGCGGCGGCCCGGGCGAGGACGTGGCGGTCACGCGCTCGGCGTGGCTGGCCCGGCTGGGCACGGTGGTCCCGGTCGGGACGCGGTGGTGCGGGGGTGTTTAGTGGGTGCGGCCTGTGGCTGAGGCCATGCCTAGCCAGGTGTGCGGGTTGCCTGCCCAGCACCAGCCGAGCTTGGGTGCGTTCTGGCTGATCCAGATCGCCGGGACGCGGCGGTCGCCGCAGCGCGATCCGCCCAGTGAGAAGCACTTGTTCTTCGCCAGGACGGCGGGGAACTGGGTGACCAGTGCGATGCCCTCCTCGATGGTCAGCAGGGTGCGGCCGCGGGCGGCGATGGCGTCCATGGCGTCGTTGGGCACGGCGCCGCAGAACTCCTCGCCGCGTTCGATGCCGTGGAGGAGGTAGGCGCGGGCGTCGGGCAGTTCGACCTCCTTGGTGGGGACGAACTTCACGATGTCGTCGTCGGCGTAGTTGCGGTCGATGACTCCGGGCTTCTTCTTGCCGTGCAGGGTCGTCCGCGCGATGGCCTCCTCGACCGGGACCACCTCGCGGGTGAGGACCAGGACGAACGGGGCGCGGCCTTCGCCCGGCGATGTCGTGGCGTGTTCGAGTGCGGCGGGGCGCAGCGGGGCCAGCAGGGCGGCGAACTCCTCCTCGCCGAGCCCGGCGGCCCGGTGGTGGTCACGGTCGATCAGGGTGCGGACCTGGCGGTCGAACTCGCCGGCCGCGTCGAAGGGGTGGAGGGTCACGTCCTGCCTCTCTGTCGGTTGTAACTCCGTACAACATACAAAGTTTCGGGTTCATTCCCGGCGGTCCGCAAGCGGTCAATCTCCGACAAAGCGGGCAAAGGGTGCGATGGTGTGGGGACGACGGGCTCACCCCAGGGGACGCCATGGCGACCTTCGACTTCCCGCGCGCCGATCACCCGGCCGCCGCCCGGGTGCTGATCGAGCACTCCGACGGCGACACCCCGGTCGTCGAGCAGCCGATCCGCATGGTCTCCGTGGACACCCCGGAGAAGGCGCAGTACGCCGGGAAGGCGTCCACCGCCCAGCCCAAGCTGGACCGCTGCCGCGAGCGGCTCACCGACGGCACGTTCGGGACGCTGATCCCCGATGGCCTCCGCGACCATCTGCTCGCGCGGCTCACCCCCGACGCCGCGGCACGGCACATCGCCGCCGCCGAGCGCGCCACCGCCCACTTCCAGACGCTGCGCGAGCGCCGGCTCACCCGTCCCAATGGCAGTGTCCGGCGGGTCGCGGTCGTGCCCACCGGGGAAATCGTCGACCGGTACGGGCGCCTGCTGGCCTACCTGGCGCCCTGGTTCGCCGGGGCCGACCGCGGCGACCCGCGGCCGCCCCGCGACCACCCCGACCGGCGCACGTTCAACCTCGACATGGTGGCGGACGGCTGGGGCGCGATGTTCCTCGTCCACCCGTCCATCCCGCGCGACCCCGACCTGCGGGTGCTGCTGGACGCGGCGGACGCCGCCTGGACGGGACGCCGCGGCATGTGGGAGGCGTTCGGGGAGGACCTGCTGCTCGCCTACGAGTACCGGGCCTGCGTCAAGCTCGGCGCGCGCGACCTGGGCGATCCGGAGGCCGCGGTGGAGAACGCCTACCAGCGCGTCTGCGTCGACCTCGACGGCCTGCGGACGCTCGGCCCGTTCGGCTACCACCTGGCGCCGCCGTCCCGGCGCCTGTGGATCTGGAAGGACCGGTTCGACCAGGCCCGCGACGACCTGCGACTGCCCCGCTGACGGCCGCGGAGCCCCGGGCGGCGTCCAGTAATCTCGCGGGGTGGCGCGTACACGGAGCAGGCTCGCCGACGGGCGCGAGATCGTCTACTTCGACCGGGAGCCTGGGCGGACGCCGGTGCCCGATCCCCGCGACCTCCCGGCGGCCGAGCCGCTGTGCGAGACCCGGCGCGATCCGCTGACCGGCGACCGGGTGACCGTCACCGCGCACCGCAACACGCGCACGTTCCTGCCGCCGCCCGACCAGTGCCCGCTGTGCCCGGGCGGTCCCGCCTCGGAGATACCCGACGCGGGGTACGAGGTCGTGTCGTTCGAGAACCGCTTCCCGTCCTTCTCCTCGCGCACGCCGGACGTGCCGGCCACGGTCGACGGGCAGGAGATCTTCGCGCGGGCGCCGGGCGGCGGCCGGTGCGAGGTCGTCTGCTTCACCGACGACCACGGCGCGACCCTCGCCCGGCTCCCGATCGAGCGCGTCCGGCTGGTGATCGACGCGTGGGCGGACCGCACGGCCGAACTGTCGGACATGCCGGGCATCGCGCAGGTGTTCGTCTTCGAGAACCGCGGCGTGGAGATCGGGGTGACACTGCACCATCCGCACGGCCAGATCTACGGCTACCCGTTCGTGACGCCCCGGACCGAGCGGATGCTCGCCATGGCGTCCGCGCACCGCGCGTCCACCGGCCGCGACCTGTTCGAGGACGTCCTGGACGCCGAGCGCGTGGCGGGCACGCGGATCGTCGCCTCGGGGGAGCACTGGACGGTGTTCGTCCCGGCCGCGGCACGCTGGCCGGTGGAGGCGCACGTGATGCCGCACCGCCACGTCCCCGACCTCGCCGCGCTGACCGGGCCCGAGCGCGACGAACTCGCCGTCCTCTACCGCGACCTGCTCCGCCGCGGCGACACGCTGTACGGGACGCCGCTGCCGTACGTGGCGGGCTGGCACCAGGCGCCGACGGGCGAGGGCCGCGACCTGCTGCGGCTGCACCTCCAACTGTTCTCGATCCGGCGCGCACCCGACAAGCTCAAGTTCCTGGCGGGGTCGGAGTCGGGCATGGCCGCCTGGATCAACGACGTCCCGCCCGAGCGCATCGCCGCCCGCCTCCGCGAGGCCGCCGTGGGTGCGGAGGCGTGAGCGCGTGGGGAACAGGTTCACCGTCCACGGCACCCGGGCCGACGAAGACTGCCTCTACCTCACCAACGGCGGCACGGACGTCTTCTTCGACGTCCTGACGCTGGCAGGCAGCGCGATCGCCGAGTCCGACTGGGAACGGAACCTCGTCCTGCACTTCGCCGACGGGCACCGCCACTCGCGCGGGTTCGACGGGTTCGACCTGAGCGCGCTCCCCTGGACGGCGGACTGGCCCGCGGAGAAGGCGTTCCTCCTCGCGCTGCTCGGCAAGGCGATGACCCGCCACGGCTGGCACCTGCTGACCTACGACCCCCCTTACGCGCCGGACTCCCTGCGCCGTTACCGGGCGATGGCGGACGGGCTGGCCGCGCCCGTTCCCGTCCGGCGGCGGCCGCGGCGGTGGGGCGACTGGCGCGTCCCGCCGCCCGCGGAGTTCCTCGAACGCTGCCCCGCCCACGGCATTTACCAAGGTGAGCTCGGGTGCCGTCTCTGCGACCCGGAAATCCAGCCGCCGCCCTGGCGGGCCGGGCGGGATGCTCGCAAGACCTGATCAGCTGGGCGGTTTCTCATTTCCCTTACCACTGATCACGCTGCGTTGTTATGTCCAGGGATTGTCGAGATGCGGCAAAATCGTGAACAATAGGGCTCCTGTTCATGATCAGACCATGACGGCCGACCACGACCATGCCGGGGGACGGCGGAGGGGGCCAGGTGCGCGCGGAGTGGCAGGCGCATATCGATGAGCTGCTCAAGGAGTACAAGAAGCAGCACGAGCAGCTGAAGAAGCTGCAGGACCGGCTCACCGCGCTCGAAGCCGAGGGCGAGGGCGGGGACGGGGCCGTCAAGGCCAGGGTCGACCGGCAGGGGCGGCTCACCTCACTCGAGTTCGACCCGCGCCGCTACCGCAAGCTCGGGTCGGAGGAACTGGCCGAAGCCGTCCTCGAAGCCGCCCGGAACGCCGCCGACCAGGTCTCCGGCAAGGCCCGCGAGGCCATGGAGGGCCTGGTGCCCGAGGGCGCCGAGCAGTCGGACTTCGACTTCACCAAGCTGGTCGGCGACACCCCGGGCGACTTCGAC
Source organism: Actinomadura rugatobispora (assembly GCF_042656285.1). Taxonomy (GTDB): domain Bacteria; phylum Actinomycetota; class Actinomycetes; order Streptosporangiales; family Streptosporangiaceae; genus Spirillospora; species Spirillospora rugatobispora. The sequence goes on from NZ_JBHSON010000006.1 coordinate 81,597, forward strand.
GCCGTACGCGAACGTTACGGACTGCTGGACCGATGACCAACGAGCTGCGCGTCGACACCGGCGCACTCAAGCGCTCCGCCGGCGGGTTCCAGCGCGGGGCCGGTTCCCTCAAGAGGATCCACACCGCCCTGGAGTCCGCCCTCTCCGCCGAGGGCAAGTGCTGGGGCGGCGACAAGACCGGCCAGGAGTTCGAGAAGAACTACCTGAAGCCGAGCCAGGACGTGCTGAAACTGTTCGGGCAGCTCGCCGAGGGGCTCGGACAGGTCCGCGAAGGCGTCGAGCAGATGGCCAAGCAGTACAGCGCGGCCGAGGACGCCGCGACGATCCGGAAGACTTGACATCCTCCCCTCCCCTAGAGCCGTAGGGAGGGGATTCCGGCGGCTCGCGCCGCCGGTGGTTTCTGTTTCACAGCCGAGTGCGGAAGGGAGGGCCCTTGCCGTCTGACATCAGCTCCGCAGACATCGCCGGGGCTCGCCCCGGCTGCGACCAGACCGGCCGCAAGGATGTTCTCGGCCGCGTTGATCTCCCGGTCGTGCCGGGTGCGGCAGCCCGGGCACGTCCAGTGCCGGGTCGAGAGGCTCAGCTCGGCGAGCAGGTGCCCGCAGGCCGAGCAGGTCTTGGACGAGGGGTGCCAGCGGTCGATGACCACCAGCCGCCGCCCGGCACGCTCCGCCTTGTACTCCAGTTGGCGCCGGAACTCACCCCACCCGCAGTCGGAGATGGCGCGGGCGAGGCTGCGGTTGCGCACCATGTTGGCGACCGCGAGGTCTTCGATCACGATGGTGTCGGCCTTGCGCACAAGATGTGTGGAGGTGCGGTGCAGGAAGTCGGCGCGGGCGTTGCGGACTTTGCGGTGGGCGCGGGCGACCTTGCCCTTGGCCTTGCGGCGGTTGGCCGACCCGCGCAGGCAGCGGGCCATGCGGCGCTGGTAGCGGGCGAGGTTGCGGGCCTTTCGCTCCAGATGCCTGGGGTTGGCGATGCGCTCCCCATCGGAGGTCACCGCGAATTCCTTGACGCCCAGGTCGATCCCGATGGCGTGTCCGGTCTCGGCGAGGGGCCGGGGGGCGTCGGTGTCGACGGCGAAGGTCACATACCAGCGTCCGTCCCCTTCACGCGAGATCACGCCCATGGTCGGATGCAGCGTGGTCAGGTCCACGTCGTCGAAGGACCACACGAACGCCAGCGGCGTGCTCGTCTTCGCCACGTGCAGCTCGCCGTTCCTCATGCGGAACGCCGAGCGCGTGTAGTGCGCGGCCTGGCGACCGTTGCGGTTCTTGAACCGCGGGTGGCGGGCGCGCCTGGCGAAGTAGTTCGCGAACGCGGTGTGCTGGTGCCGCAGCGTCTGCTGGAGCGGCACGCAGGAGACCTCCGACAGGAACGCGAGGTCTTGGGTCTTCTTCCAGCGGGTCAGCGCGGCGTCGGTCTGCTTGTAGGAGGTCTTCTCGCCTCGCTCGCGGTAGGCCGCGACGCGTTCGGCGAGCGTCTTGTTCCACACCAGGCGCACACACCCGAACGTGCGGCCGAAGACGGCCGCCTGCTCGGAGTCCGGGTAGGCCCGGCACTTGTACGCCGTCCGCATGGCACCGGAACCTACCGACCGCCACCGACATTCTCACTCCACGTACCCGACCGGCCACCCGCACCACACAACGTCAGGGGAGGCCGACATGATCGGATACGCACATACCGGGGGACGACCCATCGCCTGACGGCGGTTGCTCTTTCCCTGCCCCGCTCCGCGGGCGGCCAGATTCCTCCCCAGCCTGACGGCCGGGGCACCCTCCAGGAAAGCCGGTGATCCGTGGGGCTTGAGATCCCCGACTCGGTCAAATGGCTGTCCTGGATCGTGGGCTCCGACTGGCCGGAGGGCGACGAGACCGCCATGCGGCGTGCCGCCGAGGGCTGGACGGACGCCGGCGGTGAGGTCCGGGAGCTGATCGGGGAACTGCAGGGCGTCGCGGCCGAGGTGCTGGGCTCGCTGCAGGGCTACGCCGCCGAAGAGTTCCGGATGCACTGGGAGACCTGGGTCTCCGTGGATCCGCAGCGGCTGACCAAACTCGCCGAGGCCTGCGACAACCTCGCCAAGGTGCTCAACGACGGCGCGACGGACATCGAGTACGCGAAGTACATGTTCATCGCCCTGCTGATCATCACGGCGATCGAGATCATCCTCCTGATCAAGGCCGCCTTCGCGACGTTCGGCGCGTCCACCGCGGCGATCCCGGCCGTCCAGGCCGCCGGGCAGGTCAGCGCGCGGATCATCTTCCAGCGGCTGCTGTCCTGGCTGGCCCGCAACGCCATCATCCACGGCGCGGTCATGGGCGCGCTGGAGGGCGGCGGACTCGACCTGCTGATCCAGGGCATCCAGGTCGCCCAGGGCAACCGGGACGGGATCAACTGGGACCAGACGCTGCGGTCCACCGTGGACGGCGCGATCGGCGGCGCCATCTCCGGCGGCATCGCGGGCGGCATGGGCAAGATCCCCGGCGTCGAGGGCGCCGCGGACACCGCCGCCGGCAGCCTCCTCAAGGGCGCGTTGCGCGAGGGCACCTCCGAGGCCCTCGGCGGCGCCGCCGGAACGATCGCCTCGGCCGCCATCCACGGCGAGTCCCTCAGCCTGGAGGACATCGCCAAGGGCGCCACCTCCGGCGCGGCCGGCGGCGCGATCGGCGGCGCCCGCGGCGGCCTGACCGACTTCAGCGCGGGCACCGGCAGCGGCAGCGGCTCCGGTGACGGCGGCTCGGGTGACGGCTCAGGCTCGGGCGACGGCGGATCTGGCTCGGGGTCTGGTTCCGGCTCCGGTTCGGGTTCGGGGACGGGCTCAGGCAGTGGCTCGGGCTCAGGCGGCGGCGACGGTGGCTCGGGTTCCGGCACAGGTTCCGGCGGCGGCGACGGCGGCTCGGGTACGGGCAGCGGCTCCGGCTCGGGTACGGGCTCCGGTACGGGTTCTGGTGGCGGCGACGGCGGCTCCGGTTCGGGCTCGGGCTCCGGCACGGGTTCCGGGACGGGCTCGGGTGGCGGCGACGGCGGCGGTTCCGGCAGCGGGACCGGCTCTGGAACGGGCTCGGGTTCGGGGACCGGTTCGGGCGGCGACGGCGGCTCGGGCACCGGCACCGGCAGTGGCTCCGGCACCGGCAGCGGTTCAGGCGACTCGGGTTCCGGCGGATCGACCGGCTCGGGGCCGAGCGTTTCCAGCACGGGCGACGGTTCGTCCAGTGGCGGTGGGTCGCCTTCCCCGGGCGGGCCGTCCACCGGAGGCGGTTCGGACGGCTCCGGCGGCTCTCCGCAGACGCCCAGCGGCCCCTCGACCGACACGTCCAGCAGCGGCTCCCCGCAGGCGACGCCCGTCGGAAGCACGGACACCGGGGGCGGGTCGTCCCCGGGCGGTTCGCCGCAGGTGTCGTCGGCGAACGGCGACGGAGGTTCCCCGAGCGGAACCGGTTCAGGGTCCTCCGACGGCGGCTCCGGTGGAGGGAACCGTGTCGCCAGCCTGCTCGCAGGCGACACCGGCGGTGGTGGCCCGGCCCCGGGCACGATCCCCGGTGCCACGCTCGCGTCGATGCCCAGCGATCCGGGTGCGTCCGCAGGGCCTTCGTCCGCGGCGCCGTCCTCGGGTACGCCCGCCGCGTCCGGTACTCCGGCAGCCGCGGGCGCCCCGGCTCCGGGTGCGATGCCCGTCGGCGGAGCCCCCGCAATGGGCGGCGGAGGCGGGTCGTCGCCGGGTGGAGGCTCGCCTGGGACGGCCCGCCCGTCCACGACGCCGTCCGCCGATCCGGCGTCGAACCGCCCGCCGTCCACGGACAACCGCCCGTCGACACCGAACCGGCCCGAGGGACAACCCCCGAGCCCACGCCGTCCGGGCGACGACACCTCTGGCGCCCCGCCTCGTACGACGAACGAGACCTCCACGCCGCCCGGTACGGCCAACGACAACACCGGCACGTCGCCTAGTACGACGGGCGAAGGCTCCACGCCGCCGCGCGCGACCGATGACGGCTCTGGCGTGCCGCCCCGTGCAACAAACGAGAATTCCGCCCCGCCGCGTAGCACCGACGAGGCCACCGGCACGTCGCCTCGCACCACGAGCGAGGGCTCCACGCCGCCGCGTGCGACGCACGACAGCACGGGCACGCCGCCTAGTACGACGGGCGAGGGCTCTACACCATCGCGTGCGACGGACGACAGTTCTGGCGCGCCGCCTCGTACCGCCGACGAGGCCAGCGGTACGCCGCCGCGTACGACGGGTGAGGGCTCCACGCCGCCGCGTGTGAGCGATGACAGTTCTGGCGCGCCGCCTCGTACGAGCGAGACCTCCACGCCGCCGCGTGCGACGGACGACACCACCGGCACGCCGCCTCGTACCACCAACGAGGGCTCCACGCCGCCGCGTGCGGCCGACGACAGTTCTGGCGCGCCGCCTCGTACGAGCGAGACCTCCACCCCGCCGCGTGCGACGGACGACACCACCGGCGCCCCGCCTCGTACCACCAACGAGGGCTCCACGCCGCCTCGTACGAGTGACGACAGCACCAGCACTCCGCGCCGTCCGACCGAGGAGGGGCCGGGAACGCCTAACCAGCGTCCCGAGCGGCCCGATGGGGCTACGACGCCGCCCAGGGACGGTGTCCCCGGCCAGCCCCGCACCCCGGAAACGCCCGCGACGCAGCGGAACGAGCAGCCGGCGACCCCGGCGCGGCCGAACGACCCGTCCACCCAGACGACGCCGCCCGGCAGCACGCTGAGCAGCCAGCCGAGCCCGGTCGGCAGGCCCGACGCCACCGGCGCCGGTGCGCCGCCGCGCGCCAACGACCCCGGCACCCAGCAGCCGACGCCGGTCGGAACGCCGCCGCCCGGACGCGACTCCGCTCCACCGGAAGCCGGCCCGGCTCCGCGTGCCCGCGGCGACGACGGCGACGGCACGCCACAGGACCCGCCGCGCCGCCCGGGCGACTCCGTCCGCGACAGCCCCGAGACCCGCGAACGCAAGCGCCAGGCCCTCGACTGGAGCAACTACTACCTGCGCGAAGGGCAGGCCGTCCGTCGCACGACCGCGCCGGACGCCGACGGCAACGTCAACCCTCCGCTGCGCTGGAACGACCAGCAGGGCCAGTGGGACGCGCTGCCCGACACCCCGGTGCGGCGCGCCGACTACGTCGAGGAGCGCCCCGTACCGGCCTCGGTCCTGCCCGAACGCCGCCAGGAGCTCCAGGACCTCATCAACCAGCGCTCCGACGCCATCGACCGGGTCAGGGACGCGGTCGAGAACTACAAGAGCGACCCGACGCCCGAGAACCGCGAGGAGCGGCGCCAGGCGTTCGAGGAGCAGACCGGCTACGGGGAGCAGCTCGGCGAGCACGCCGCCGACGACGCGTTCCAGGCCATCCTCCAGGAGCGGTTCGGGCCGCGCACCGACCTCGAGATCGAGCAGCTGTTCCCGCGTCCCACGGCCGACGGGGAGGCGCCGCAGAGCGCCCGCAGCGGGGAGTTCGACCAGGTCTACCGCGTCCACGACCCCGTCACCGGGCAGGACCACCACTTCGTCATCGAGGCCAAGGGGCCGTCCGCGCAGCTCGGCTCCCGCCAGGGCGAGGACGGCCACCAGTACCAGCAGGGCCACCGCGAGTACGTCAAGAGCATCCTGAACGCGATGGAGGAGCGGGGCGGCGCCGACGCCGACCTCGCCGCCGACCTCCGCGACGCGCTCGACGACGGGACGCTCGAATACCACTACGCGCGCGCCCAGGTCGGCGTGGACGCCAACGGGAACCCGTACTACTCGGGGTTCGAGCGGCGCCAGTTCGACCTCGACCCGACCACGGGTTCCGGCGGTGACGCCCCACCGCCGTCCGACGGGGACGGCCCCCCGCCGCCCGACGACGGCCCCCGCCACCGCGAAGCCACCGACACGGACACGACGGACGGCGCCGAGACCCCCGACCAACCAGACGACGCGTCCGGCCAGATCCCCGACGGCCTCCCGGCGGACCTGCACGACGTCTACCGCAACAGCGAGTCCACGCCTGCGGGCCGCTCCTTCTACGGGGCCGACGACGCCCCCATGCGAGACCTCGCCCAGCGCGTCCCGGCCGACCCGAACCGGTTCGTGGTCGACTCCCACGGCGACGCCGACGGCATGATCGTCGACAGCCGTCGCCTCGGCGTCGACGAGGTCGCCGACCTGATCCGCAACGACCCGAACTGGGACGGCCGCGAGGTCATGCTGCTGTCGTGCGACACCGCGGGCGGCCCGTTCGCCCAGCAGCTCGCCGAGCGCCTGGGCGTCCCGGTCACGGCGCCGCACGGCCTCGCCTGGTCCGACACCGACGGCAACGTCTACGCGTCTTCCGGGACCACCGGCCCCGACGGCCGCAAGGAACCGGACATGCCGCCCAACGGTGGCTGGACCACCCACCAGCCCAACGGCGACACCGCGCCCGCGGGCCAGAACGGCCACGCCCCCGGCCACCCCGCGACCACCACCCCCCGAGGCTCCGACCAGCCCGCGGCCGCCCGAGGAAACGACCCTCCGCCCACAGACCCGCGCACCCAAGCCGACCAGAACGCAGCCACCGACCCACGCCCGTCGGCTACCCCCGCCGCCACGGGCACACCGTCGTCCGACCCGCGCGCCGCGACACCTTCGCGCCCGCCCGCCACCACCAACACCCCCGCCGGGCCCGCCACGTCCGCAGACCCGCGCTCGCCTGCCGATTCGGGTACGCCCGGGGACCCGCGTGCGACGACGGACCCGCGTTCCTCTGCCGATCCGCGTGCTGCCGCTGATCCGCGCACGCCTGCGGATCCGCGTTCGTCGACTGCGTCCAGTACGCCTGCCGATCCCCGCGCGACCACGGACCCGCGTTCGTCTGCCGGTTCGGGGACGCCCGGGGACCCGCGTGGGACGACGGATCCGCGTTCGTCTGCCGATCCGCGTGCTGCCGCTGATCCGCGTACGCCTGCGGATCCGCGTTCGTCGACTGCGTCCAGTACGCCTGCGGATTCGCGTGCCGTTGCTGATCCGCGTGCCATCGCAGACCCGCGCGCTGCTGCTGGGCCCAGTACGGCCGGGGATCCGCGCGTGACCGCGGACCCGCGTTCGTCTGCCGGTTCGGGGACGCCCGGGGACCCGCGTGCGACGACGGATTCGCGTTCGTCTGCCGATCCGCGTGCTGCCGCTGATCCGCGTACGCCTGCGGATCCGCGGGGTTCTACGGATTTGAGTTCTTCCGATCCTCGGGGTGGGGCTCCGGCTGGACGGGCGGATGCCGAGGGCTCCGGGCCTGGGCGGACGCCAGGGGCGGACGACGGGACGGGGGCTCCTCCGCCCGGATCCGGGCGGCCGCGGCACGGTGGGGAGGCAACCCCCGCCGGGCGGTCGTTGCACGATGATCCGGCGGCGCGGGATCGGTCACGGCGGATACCCGCGGATCCCCGGCGGTTCGTGGTCGACGGGCTCGCTCCGGGCGGGCGGCGGCTCGGGCCGGACGAGGTCGCCGATCTGATCCGCAATGACCCGAACTGGAACGGCCGCGAGGTGATGATCCTCGCCGACCGCGCCGGTGCGGGGGACTTCGGTACGCGGTTGGCGGAGAACCTCGGTGTACGGGTCGTCACGCCCACGGGCCGGGTGGACGTCGACGAGCACGGGCAGGTGTCGTCCAGCGGCTGGGACGTCGCGGACCCCTCGCCGCCGCGCGATTCCCGGCCCGGTGACGTGGGGCCGGACGGCGTCCGGCGGTTCGGCACCGACGACGAGGGCGAGGCGTACGGCGAGGGGCATCTGGGGGACGTCTACGACGGGCTGCCGCCCCATCTGCGGCAGGCGCTGCACTGGTACACGGTGCAGTCGATGCCGAACCAGTTCCTGCGTCCCGGCGCGGACCTGCCCGGGTTCCTGAACCGCATGGAGTCCGAGCACCGGGCGCTGTGGGACCTGGCGAACATGAACGGCGGCTACCTGCCGAGGACGCCCGACCTGCACCGCATGTGGGCGAACCCGAATCTCACCCCGCAGCAGCGGGGGCTGCTCCAGCACGTGCTGTCGTTCCCGAACCCCGAGCAGCGGGTCGCGCAGATGGTGCAGACCTCGCAGCAGCGGGACTTCCTGCACCAGTACTTCGGCGGGCCGCCGACCGTGGCGGCGTTCAACCAGCGGATCGCCGAGCTCGACCAGGCTCTGGACCAGCCGCTTCCCGAGCCGGTCCAGGTGGAGCGCGGGCTGCACGACGTGTCGTTCATGCGGCTCGCCGACGGCACTCCGCTGGGGAACCGCAGCCCGGAGCTGCTGGTGGGTTCCACGCAGACCGAGCCCGCCTACATGTCGACGTCGCTGGGACGCGATCCGGCGGTCGTGGACGGCAACCCGTTCAACTATCGGATCCACATCGACCTTCCGGCCGGGTCGCGCGGCGTGTGGATGGGCCAGGACAGCGCGTACCCGAACCAGCGGGAGCTGGTGCTGCCGCGCGGCACCCGGTACGAGATCACCGATGTGCAGTACCAGGGCCGGGGTCCGGACGGCAGGCCCGTCTACGAGGTCCGCGCGACCGCGATCCCGCCGGGTGCGCCGAGTCCGGGGCACGCGGCCGCGCCGGGGACGTCCGCGCCGCATGATCCAGGTGACGCACGGCCGCGTTCGGCCCTGGACGATCCGCAAAGCGAGGTCGACGGCGGCCGTGTGGACGAGCAGCCGCCCGCGGGCCTGGACGACGTCTACCGCGGGAGCGACCAGACTCCGGCCGGACGGTCCTTCTACGGCCCCGAGGACGGGCCTATGCGGGATCTCGCGCAGCGCGTCCCGGTGGATCCGGACCGGTTCGTGGTGGACGGCCACGGTGACCGGGACGGGATGCGGGTCGGCGACCGCCGTCTCAGCGCGGACGATGTGGCCGACCTGATTCGCCGCGATCCGAACTGGAACGGCCGCGAGGTCATGCTGCTGTCCTGCGGCACCGGGGACGGTGACTTCGCCGCGCAGCTGGCCTCGCGCCTGGGCGTGCCGGTGACCGCGCCTAGCGGCCTGGCCTGGTCCGATGACGGCGGGAACGTGTACGCCTCGTCCGGGCATCGCGGGCCCGACGGGCGCATGCACCCGGACATACCGCCCAACGGCGGCTGGACGACGCATCACCCGGGCGGCGGCACCAGCCCGGCCGGACGCGACGGTCACGCCCCCGGGCATCCGGTGGACACCACGGGGCAGGACGCGTCCCCGCGGGGGAGGTCGCCGCACGAGCAGGCGGACTGGAACCCGTCCCACCAGCGCGAGGACAGCGTCACGGTCGGGCCGGCCGACCGCGTCGCCGACCGCCGCGACCTCGACCCGCACACGCGCTACGAGGTCCGGCAGCGGACGCCGGACGGCACGGTCGTCCGGACGATCGCGTACACGGGGCCGCCCGAGCCGCCGAACGGCCACGGCAGGGTCACGCACGTCTCCACGCCCCCGCGGCCGGCGGTCGACCCCAACACCAACCCGGACCTGACGCAGCCCGAGCCGGGCGTGGTGCACCGGGTGGACCTGGGGGTCGGGGATCCGCACGTGTTCCGCGGGGGTGATGACCGGCTGTCGCCGCCCGCCGCGCCGTTCGACCCGCCGACGCACATCCCCGGCACGGATCCGGCGCAGCCGATCCACCGGCGGGAGATGGAGCACGACCCGGCGTCGCCGCCGTTCAGCACGCGGACCGACCTGGACGCCCACACCCGCTACGAGGTCCGCACGCCGGCGCCGGAGAGCCGGCTGCACGGCGTCTTCTACACCGGCGGCGACCGGCAGGTGCAGTGGGTGCGGACGTGGTACGGGGACGCCGAGGGCGGCTACAACCCCGAGCTCGGCACCCAGGAGACCGCGGACGGCGGCGTCCGCGTCCCGCGGCCGAACACCAACTACATGATCGAGCCGCGGGACCGGTTCGAGAACCTGTCGTCGGACGACCTCGACCCGCCGCCGGCCGTCCGCACCGGGAACCTGGGGGACGACGACGTCGAGCCCGCCACGTTCCTCTACCACACCGACGAGAACGGCCAGGCGGACAGCGCGACGGGCAGGCCGGAGTACGGCGGCGACCACGACCGTTACGAGTCGGTGCAGCGCGCGGCGGGCGCGACCGGCCGCGGGGAGTACCCGCCGTACCGGCTGTTCGACGGCGGCCACATCTTCGGCCACGCCGGGCACGGACCGGGCGAGGCGATCAACTACTTCCCGCAGTGGCGGGTGGAGAACCAGGGCTGGAACCGGGACGGGACGACCCGTCCCACCAGCTGGTACCAGCTGGAACAGGATCTGAGGGCCCGGCAGGAGGACGCCTCCAACAACGTCGAGGTGGACAGGTTCGAGTTCTTCGCGGAGCCGAACCTGCCCGGCCGCACGCCGCAGGTGGTGCACGCGCGGTGGGTGGAGACCGATCACAACCAGGCGCCGCCGGTCAGCACCGTCCACTACCGGAGCTTCTTCAACCTGCCGCCGACCCTGCGCGGCACCGCGCCGCAGCCGCCCGCGCCGGCTCCGTCGGCTCCCGCGGCGACGATCCCCGCTCCGGCGTTCGCGGCGGCACGCGGCGGCGACCTCGCCTCCGCGCCCGACGACGGCGGCGCGGCACCGCGTTCCACCGGTGACGGCGACGTCCGGCCGCCGGGGGCGGACGCGCCGCCCGCCGACCCGGCGCCGCCGCGCGCGTCCGAGGAGACGATGCGGCGGATCCAGGACGATCCGCGCGTCCAGCGGATGCTGGAGCAGGCCGGCGAACCCCTGGGCGACCGCCTCCGCGCGCGCATCGAGGAGACGCTGCCGAACCATCCCGAGCTGGCCCGCATCATCGCCGGGGACGGCCTGAGCGATCTGGAGACGTCCCTCCGCGACTCGCTGCTGTCACGTCCGAAGACCCTCGACAGCCTGCTGAGCCACCCTGAGGCGGTCGGGATCCTCGAGCAGTCCGTGGCCGACGTCGAGCGGCGCGGCCCGGACGCGTTCCTGGACGGGACCGGCCCGAGGGCCGAGCCCACGCCGCTCACCGACGAGCAGCGGCAGGTCAGCGAGCGGCTGTCCCGCTCGATCGAGGAGAACCGGCGGCCCGGCGAGGACCCCCGCCCGCGGGTCGCCCCGTCCCAGCCCGATTTCGACGGCGAGCCCGCCGCGGACAGGTCCGACCCGCACCTCAACGAGTACCTCGACGGCCTGTACCAGAGCATGCGGGACTCGGTGCCGGTCCTGCGGGCCCTGGTCGAGGACCCCGCGATCCGGGCGCTGGGCGGCGAGCCGCACCTGCGCCCGGGGGAGAAGGACCGGGTCCGCGCCCTCGACAAGATCATGGGCGACTACGACGGGGACCCGAGCCGGCTGAACGACCTGCTCGGCGCCAAGATCCAGTTCGACACGGTCGCGGACCTGTACCGGGCGCTGGCCGACATCCAGTCGATCGCGGCCCGGCACGGCGTGGAGATCGTCTCGTTCAAGGACCGGATGCAGAACCCGGTGCCGAGCGGTTACCGCGACGCGCAGCTGACCGTCCGGATGCCGAACGGCCACATCGGCGAGCTGCGCCTGCACCTGCGGTCGATCGACGACGTCGCCGCGTACGAGCACTCCCTGTACGAGGCGCGCCGCGACCTGCCCAACGCCGCCGAGGAGCAGAACCGCCCGATGACCCGCGAGGAGGAGGCGCTCGACCGCGCCATCAACCAGCGGGTCATAGGACGCTTCCAGGAGGCCCTGAACCAGGCCCTCCAGGACCCGCGGCCCCCAGAAGGCCCCGCGACCGACCTGAGCAGCCGCACGGCCAGACCGGACGCGGCCTCCCACTACGGCTGGTACCAGGACACGCCCTCCGGCCACGACGGCGCGCCACCGCCGCCCCAGGACACCGCCCCTCCGCCGCCCGACGGCGTCCCGGCGGACCTCCCGTCCCACCTGCGCGACGTCTACCGCGACAGCGAGTCCACCCCCGCGGGCCGCGCCTTCTACGGCCCGGACGAGGAGGGCATGCGCGACCTGGCCCGGCGCGTCCCGGCCGACCCGCAGCGGTTCGTGGTGGACGGCCACGGCGACCCGGACGGCGTGCGCGTCGGCACGCGCCGCCTGAGCGTGGACGATCTGGCGGCGCTGATCCGCAACGACCCGAACTGGAACGGGCGCGAGGTCATGCTGCTGTCCTGCCGGACGGGCGAGGGCGATTTCGCCGCCGAGCTCTCCCGCAGGCTCGGCGTCCCCGTCCTCGCCCCGAGCGGCCCGGCCTGGTCCGACACCGACGGCAACGTGTTCGCGTCCACGTCCGAGCCCGGCCCCGACGGCCGGCCCCGCCCCACCTGGCCGCCGAACGGCTCGTGGACGTCCCACCACCCCAACGGCACCGCGAATCCGACCGGCCAGAACGGCTTCGCCCCCGGCCACGACGGGAACCGCGACGCGCCAGGCCCCCAAGGCGAGACAGCCGCCCGAGGTCCCTCCGAGGACACCCCGTCCTCCGACCTCGCCGGCACCCCCACCTCACGCGACGACCCGCCACCGCTGATCACAGGGGAGGACGGGCGGCTGCATCGCGCCGACGACCCCGAGGGCACCTACCGCACACCGGACCGCAAGCTCCACTTCGACGGGGACCCGCCGGACACCTACCGCCACGACCTGACGCAGCGCCTGCACGACAAGAACGGCAGGTTCGCCAAGGACCCGTTCCGCGAGCGCCCGTTCGACTTCGAGCACAAGCTCGCCGAGGGCCCGAAAGAGTACACGCCGAGCCCCCGCGTGCAGGAGCAGATCAAGGACCTGGTCGAGCGGCGTGACGAGATCGTCAGGGAGAGGGCGAATCTCGCGAGGCAGATCCGGGCGCTTCCGGGCGTGAACGGTTTTGCCGAAGGAAATCCCTATGGGCTCAAGAGCATCCATGCTTTGAGCAAGAGCAATCTGGATGACTCCCTGATGTCGGCCGCGAACAATGTAGAGGCCGGCGGCGGGCTGAGTCCGCGACAGCGGGACGCGCTGCTCGATGAATTGGACGACATGGAGGAATGGGCGCGGGATTACGCGAAGAAGGGTGAGGAACTCGTACGCCTCAGTGAAAAGCTCGGAATGATCGCGGCCAAGGACTACGCGGCCCATGCGGCCGGGGCGGGGGTCCTTCTGACTCCGCTGGACGACAAGCCGGGAACCTCCGGGACCCTGGACGTGACCTCGCTGGTGACGGGGGCTCCGCCGACCTTGAAGATCGTCGAGGCCAAGGGCGGCGGAGCCGACCTGGGCGGCCGGCTCGTCGACGGCGGCAAGAAGGCCGAGCAGGGCACCCCCGAGTATCTCGCCTGGGTCATGGCGCGGGACCCGGATCTCGCGAAGGCCCTCGAAGCGAATCCCGAACTGCGGAAGGTTCTGCAGGACGCCTTCGACAACGGAACCCTTCAGATCGAATACCATCGCGTGCACACCGACGAGAAGGGCGTGGTGCGCTGGTCGCGATTCGATTTGGCGAGAGACGATGCGCCGTTCGTGCCGCAGCGAATCTCGGGGCTGGAGGCGCCCGCTAGGATGCGGTCATGACCGACCTTGAGAGGCTCTCGGATCAGGAGATCGCCGAGGCCGCCCGTAGGTTGCGCGATCTGGAATGGCCGCGTGACCGGGCCGATGTCGACAAGATCGCGGATGTCTTCGGATGGCGGGTCGAGTCGCGCCGGGAGACGGTCGCCAGGCTGGGGACCCGGTTCGGCAGGGCGACCGGTCGGTTCACCTTCGAGGAAGGCCGTGCGGTACGAGTGACGGCGGCCGTCTCCTCGTTCGTCGATGAGGAGTCGGCCGAGGAGCGGGCCCGGCTCCAGGACGCCTTCGCCGGTATGACGGCGGCCGTGTCGGGCGCGCTGGGGGAGCCGACGCGGCGGCTGCCGGGCGGCAACCCGGAGGTCCGCTGGCGTGGCGAGCGTTCGACGGTGTCCCTCCACCGGCTGTCGCGCATCGTGAACATCGCCCTCGCGACGAACGAGCATGTGGACGAGCACGACTGGGCCGTGAGCCAGGGGTTGTAGGTGGACTGGGACGAATTCGCCCGCGGGCTGGCCGAGGAGTTCGCCGTGCTCCCGGCCGGCGCGCTGCTGGTGCTGTCGGAGCCGGGAGAGTCCGGGCGGTACGCGCAGTTCGCCCAGGGCCCGGACGAGTTGGTCGCCTATGTGGTCGCCGATTCCTTTCTCAGCGAGCGGGCCCGTGCGACGCCGGAGGGGGCGCGGGCGATCGCCCGTGCGGGCTGGCGGGAGCCCGATCCGTCCGCCGGGCACGAGAACTGGTGGCAGGTCCTGCCCTGGCCGGCGTCCTCGCGGCAGTACCGCGCCCTCGCCGAGAGCGTCGCCGCCGCGCTCCGGGACGGCTACGGCATCTCCACGCCCGGCGGCTGGTCCTACCAGGCGTGGAACGAGACGACGGGCGAGGACCTCGAACTCCGCCACCTCCGTCTTTCGCCCGCTTGAGAGCTCCCCGGGCGTCGGCGGTGAGGGCCCATGATGGGGTGGTGTGAGGAGGAGGTGAGGGGATGAGTGGTGTGTTGCCGGAGTACTACGTGTACGAGGGGCGGCCGGTTGTTTTCGTGGAGCCGGACGGGGGCGGGCTGGACTGCCTGGTTCTCTCGCCGGAGAACGGTGAGTTCCTTCGCGACATGAGCTACGTCCGGAAGATCAGGGGCGGGACGCACGCCGATATCGAGACGTTGTCGCGCGCCGAGTTCGTGCAGCGGGTGGAGGAGTATCGCGGGCGCCGTCTCAAGGGGGACGGGGCCGTGTTCGCCCTGTACGAGACCGTCAACGGGCTGGAGGACGTCGCCAGGGGCGAGGGGCGGGCGCTGACGGGTGAGGAGGCGGCGCTGGTGCGTTCGCTCCGGGGCCGTACGCACGGGCTGTTCGAGGACGGGCTGCGGGCTCGCGGGCGCGGGTACCTGCCCGGCTGAGGGGGCGCGTGGTGGAGCGTGAACGGGAGGACCGGCTGCTGTCGGACATCGCGACGCTGCTGGTGCACCTCTTCCCGGGCGGGTGGGAGAAGGCCGAGGTCACCTATCGCGCGGTGGGACGGTCGTACGAGCGGATCTCCGTCGGCGGCGGCCTGGTCAACCCCAAGCACCTGAAGCGGCACAGCACCAGGACGGCCACGGCGTTCATTCCGGCGGAGGAGTTGCTTCCGGCGTCGGGGGTGTTCGATCTGCTGCGGCGGCTCCGTTCGGAGATGTACGAGGCGCGGCGCGGCACGTGGGTGCAGGTGGGCGTCGGTGTGTACTGCGCGATCGGCGGCAGGCCGCAGTGGGGCGTCACCTACAAGCGGGCGGACGAGGTCGCCTGGGGGGCCGAGGTGCCCGCGGCGGCGTGCGTCGAGGAGTTGCGGGCGTTTCCCAGGGAGGACGTCCCGGAGTGGATGAGTCGCGCGGCCGGGGCGCAGGCCGCGGCGGACGCCGTCGATCCGGGGGTCGTGCAGGAGGAGCGGGAGCTCGTCGCGGCGCTGCCCGCCGGGCTGGAGCACCTGTTCGTCCGGGCGCGGGACCTGGTGCGGGACGTGGCGCCGCGGGCGTCGGGCCGGTTCCTGGCCGGACGGGTCGCGGACGGGCGCTGGTCCGTGGTGCGCGCCCCCGGGGAGGGCGGCTGGGCCGTGGTGGGCGGCGGTGGGGCGGTTCCCTTTGAGCATGTGCGGGAGGCGGTCGCGTACGCGGTCGGCGGGGTGCTGGCCGGGGCGGGCGCCGAGGTGAACAGTGCGGTCCTCGAACTCGCCGGGCTGCTGCACAGGCGGACCGAGCCCGATTCCGGCCGGGACGCGTGGATGCTGACCGCCGAGGGCGGGCGGGTCGGGGCGCGGACGCGCGGGCTGCCTCGCCCGGAGTCGGGGGCCTTCGTCGCGCTGGGGCCTATCCACAACCGGCCGGTAGGTTGTGGATATTTCGCGTGCGAGACCGGTCCGCCGCCGGAAAGGGGCGGGTTCGTCAGTACTCATGAGGTGTTCGAACGGCTCGCCGGGCAGATGCTGCCGCATCCCGCGCCCGAGCCGGAAGCGCCGGAGGCGGCGCCAGTCGAGGTGCTCCCCCCGGGCACCGAGCTCGACGCGTACGGTGGCACCGACCGGCCCTTCCTGTTCGAGATCGGCACGCCGTTCTCGGTCCGGGGCCTGTACGGCACCGCGGACGCCCACCCCTACCGCGTGTACCGGGTGGAACGGCCGCTGCGCGTCCACCCCGGCCTGTTCGCCGGGACGGCCATCTTCCCGACCGGTGAGGAACTGCGGAATCCGCCCGAGGAGCCGGGCCGCGGCTACTACCTGGTGGATTCGATCGCCGACCTGGTCGCGTCGGGCCTGCTGACCGAGATCACGCGTCCCGGCGGGACGCCTGTGCGACGAACCGGGCAATAGACTCGCCCGGTGAGGAGAGGAGCGCTCACCCGATGACCCAGCCGCCTTCCGAGGCCCCGGCGCCCCGCCAGGAGCCGCGGCCGTACGACCGGCAGCGGTACGAGCAGCTCACCCAGCGGACGGGCGCGCTGCTGGTCCAGCTGGCCCCGCCGGACTGGCGGCGGATCGACCTCAAGATCCTGATGACCGCCGGAGCCGCCGACCTGAGGCTCACGGTGATCATGAAGGACGGGTCCTCGCCGCCGGTGGAGCCCGTGCCGGAGCTCACCCACATCGCGGCCGAGCTGCGGTCGATGATGTACCGGCCCGGTGAGGGCACCTGGTTCGGGATGCGCTACATGATGGATCCGCCCGGCGCGTACTGGGTCAGCTTCAACAGCGACTTCGACCCGCTGTGGGATCCGCCCCTCCCCGGCGAGTTCTTCGCCCAGGATCTGGCGGTGTTCCCGCGCGCGGACGAGCATGTGCCGCGGTGGCTGCACGACCGGATCCAGCAGCCGGCCGGGGACGGAGGTGCCCGATGAGCGAGCAGCCGCCCGGCCCGGCCGCCCAGCAGCGGATGCTGGAGCGGATCACGCTGCTGCTGGCGCACGCCCTGCCCGCCGGGTGGGAGGAGAGCACCGTCGTCCACCGGGCGGTGGGCGGGCACACCGAGACGCTGATGCAGGTCCGGATGGTGTCGCAGCGGTTCCCGACGCTGGTCGAGCCGCATCCCGAGCTGGCCGGGCTGTTCCAGGAGCTCCGCTCGGCGATGTACCGGCCGGGCGTGGGCACGTGGTTCTCGGCCATCTTCCGGCTGACCTTCCCGTTCTCGTTCGACGCCAACTACGACAACCGGGAGGAGCCCGACTGGCGCGACGCCCGGCCTCCGGCCGCCGCGTACGAGGAGGAGCTGCGGCTGTTCCCGCGCGAGCCGGGCAACGTCCCCGGCTGGCTCGCCGCCGCGACCGGCGCGGCCGAGGCGGACGACGGGCTGCGCATGGCGAAGCCGTTCGACTCGATGGCGCCCGACGGCGCGCCCGTGGTGCAGCGTGCCCCGGTCCCGGACGGCGACCGTGACGCGGTCGTGCGGTACCTGCAGCAGGCGCCGATCGTGCTGGCCGCGCGGAGCTTCGACACCGACCTCCTGGATCCGCAGCGCGCGTCCAGCGTGCCGCTGACCTATCACACGGACGGCACGTGGATCTGGCCGGGCGCCGTGGGCTACTACCTCAAGAAGCACGGCCTGCCGCCGGAGCCCGACCTGGTCGCCCACATCAGGGCCGCCGGTTTCCAGCTTCCCGAGGTGAGCGAGGACGCGCGCAAGGAAGCCGTCAACGTCATCACCAGCCCCTCCGGATGAGGAGGCCGTCGTGAACCAGCCTCCGCCTCCGCCGTCCGGGGTGCCCTCCTTCCGGGAGCCGCCCCCGGAGACCTACGAGATGTTCACCCGGAAGCCGGTCATCTACCTGCCGGTGCTGCTGAACGGCGGCCGCATCGGCTTCCTGTGGGCGTCGGTGACCGATCGGGCCGCGGGGTTCCTGCGGAGCCGCGAGTTCCTCCAGGAGGCCTGGGACGCCCCGATGGTCTGGAACGAACGGCTCCAGCGCTCGTACGCGCAGGGCCTGCCCGCACGCGAGGCCATCCGCGCCTGGATCGGGGAGCCGGAAGACCCGAGGGGCGGGGGAGTGCCGTCCGGGGTACGCGAGAGGGTGGCGGACGCCCTCACCGAGGTCGAGGCCCTGGCCGACCCCACGCGTCCCCCGGGGCCGGGCCCCCTCATCCAGGACGGCGAGCTCCCCGACGGCACGCCCGTGGACAGGTCCAAGGGCTGGGGGCCGCTGCACTTCGAGGTGCCCCCCAGCTACGACCTGGAGACCGACGGGCCCGTCCGCTACTTTCCCGTCGTCAAGGGCTCGGTGCTGCTGGGCTACCTGTGGGCGTCCGTGGCGGGGAACGCCGCGTTCTACATGGAACGCAAGGACTCGGGCATGGACGGTGTGAACGCGGGCGGCCCCTGGATCGTCCGTCTCCGCGAGCTGTACGGCCAAGGGGTCCCCGCGATCGAGGCGCTGGCGCGTTGCCGGGCCGAGCCGTCGCCTGGAGGCGGTGACCGGGCCGGGGCCGTCCCACCGGACGCGCGCGAAGAGGAGCTCCCGAGCCTCGAAGCACTGGCACGCCTGGCGTCCCGTTACGAGCAGTCGCTGCCCATCGCCTTCAACCCGGCCCCGGACGACACGACGGTGCTGAGGCGCCCTCCCGTACCGGACCATGAGCGGGAGGCCCTGGTCCGCTACCTGGAGCAGGCCCCGGTCGTATGGGACGACGGCGAGCCCCTCGTGGACGCCTACGACCTCCGCCGTCCGGCCAACGTGCCGAACACCTACCATACCGATGGCACGTGGGTCTGGCTCGGCGGCGTTCCGTACCACCTCCACGCGCACGGCGTGGCGCCCGCCCCCGACCTCGTCGAGCACGTCCGCGCACGCGGCTTCCGCCTGCCCGAGGTAGGCGCCGACGCCCTCGCGGAGGCCAGGCGCACCCTGGAGTGGAACGGGCTCCTGCTCGGCCCCCCGCCCCCAGCCGCGCTCTGACTCAGGTGGGGAACTCGCCGACCCAGGTGCCGTCCACGAGCGCCTGGGGCAGGTAGTCCGACCGCACGTCGACGGTGAAGCCGAGCTCCCTGGCCACGCAGGTCAGGGCGAGCGGTTCGAGGGCGACGTAGGCGGCGGGCTTGGCGGCGCGCTCGTCGTCCCTCGTCCAGTAGGTCTGGTGCAGTTCGAGGGCTTGGTAGAGCGCGTTGTTGAAGGCGTCCTGGTCGTTCTCGACGAGGGCCGTGAACATCTTCATGCGCGGGAACGCCAGCAGCGCGATGTGCTCGGCGGCGTCCCGGCCGAGACCGGGCGCGTCCGGGTCGGCCTGGCGCACGGCCTCCACGAGGTGGTCGTAGTAGTCGGGCTCCTGCCGCCACCACCCGCGCAGCGCACGCCCCCAGGGCGCCATGTAGGCGTAGGGCACGCCCCCTGCCTCCGAGGCCCGGAAGAGCTCTTCGGGGACGGCGCACAGGAAGTCGGTGCGCTCCCGCTCCCGGCAGACCATCGCGAAGGACAGGGCCTGCAGC
Source organism: Actinomadura rugatobispora (assembly GCF_042656285.1). Classification (GTDB taxonomy): domain Bacteria; phylum Actinomycetota; class Actinomycetes; order Streptosporangiales; family Streptosporangiaceae; genus Spirillospora; species Spirillospora rugatobispora. Next base: position 101,054 of record NZ_JBHSON010000006.1, read on the forward strand.
CAGACGCCCTCGTTCGTCCACGACATCGGGCCGGTCGCGGGGATCGTCACCGTCTCCGCGCCGATCTGGCAGTCCACGGTGCCCTCGGCCTGCTGCGCGACCGTGAACACCCCCACCCCGGCCTGCAGGGCCAGCGTGGTGCTCTCCCAGGTCGCCGCCTCGTGGGCGCCCGGGTCGGACGCCGTCCGGTAGGCCAGCTCGCCGCGCGCGTGGCCGAGCAGGTCGTTCAGCCGCTCCGGGAACCGGGGAAGCCTGGGGATGTCGCTCGCGGTGGCCCGCCTGTGGAACCTCTGGGCCTGGTCGGCCGCGAACACCAGGTCGAGCTCGTGTCGCTGTACGACGCGCACGTCATTCCCTCCGGGCCCCGGGTACGAAGGTTACGGATCTATCGAGCAACCGTATCCAGCCCCGGCGTGTACGGGCCACTCGCCCGTGACGCCCCCGACCGTACAGGCACGTTCAAGGCACGCCGTTTGCCATACCGGCCATTTCGGAGCGTCCGGCCAGATCGGAAGGAGCCGACCGGGGTCGCTCAGCTCACCTGACGCTCTGAGGCGGTCCTGCGAGATCGTGAAGGGCCGGGCCAACTTAGGCTGTGTCTCTAAGAGGTGCAAACAGAATCAGCGGACGAGGTGTCGCCGACAGATGGTGCCGCAGCCAGGGCCGTGAAGGCCGCCGGTCAACGCCAGGGCCAGCGGGATTCCGTGGCCTTCGGTCAGGACGTGGTGTTCGGAGCCCGGCCGTCCGTGGTCGACCGGGCTCGGCCCGGTTTTGGGCCGCCCTTGAGCGCCCGGACGTGCGAGCTGTCGATCACCGCCCTGGACCAGTCCAGCTGCCCGGCGGCGTGCAACTCCTCCAGCAGCAGCCGGTGCAGCCGCTCCCATACGCCGGCCTCGTGCCACTCGGCCAGCCGCCGCCGGCACGTCATCCCCGACCCGAACCCCAGCTCCTGGGGCAGGAACTCCCATCGGATACCGGTGTGCAGCACGAACAGGATCCCGCAGAGCACCTTGCGGTCGTCCGGCCGCTTGCGGCCGGCATGGCGCTTGCGGCGCTCGGCCTTCGGCAGCAGCGGCTCTATCCGCTCCCACAGGCCGTCGCGCACGATCCAGGGAGGTTGCTCACCCTTGCGCACCGCCCCACAACACACCCGACCGTCACGACACGTGGCCTTAAATGCACATTTGTTATGACCTCTAAGTCCCGGCCTACGGCGCTCGCCTGGCGGCTCGCCCCTCACCGGGACTTGGCGAGCGCGGCATCGCTTCGCGATCTGGCCGGTGACGCTCGTCTCCGGCGTCGCGCCACCGACCGGGTAACGCGCTCGCGCGGTACCTGAGGCCACTTCGAGACAGACCCTAGGTCCAACACCTCACTGTTTCGGGTGCAGGCTTTGCTCTGTTCTCGAAATCCGTTTCCGCCTTGGTCATGGCGTGTAGATGAGACCGTATCTGATCCCGCCACCGTTCGCTCTTGATGAAATCGCGAAGCACTTTTGCTACTCGAGCGCAGTCGTCCTTATGTCCCGGTGGAAGTCCGATCATGTACCGGCTGAGTTCTCCGAGCCTTGCACCGCGGACCACCTTCACCTCGGCTGGATGGCGTTGCTGGAAGCCATAGAGGATGCTTTCGTCGGTGCTGACCGCAGCGATATCACCCTTGCGGAGCGCCCGTACGCAGGAGCTGTACTCCGGCTCCTCCCTGTACGCAATACCGTAAGCCGGCTTCTTGATCTCTGTCAGCGAGGTTGATCCCGTGGCAGCGCAGACCGTCTTTCCCTTGAGATCCTTGACGGTGTGGATCTCGTCATTATCCGACCGCACCAGAATGCCCTGGCTGGTGATCATGTAGGGTCCGGCCATCTCAATTTTTGTGACGAGCGCATCGGTATACGAGAGAGTGGCAAGCACCAGGTCGGCTTCTCCGTTCCGGAGAACGGTGTCACGGCGGTCTGAGGAAACCCCGAGAGGGACTTTCGTTATTTTGAACTGTGTTGCCAAATATTCACCCAGATCGTATTCGAATCCCGCCCACTTTCCGCCAGATGTGCTGTGGGACAATCCCGGCTGGTCGTCCTTGAATGCGATCGTCATGCGCGGTTTGGAGAAGATTGATGTGGGGTTGGGTGACGTTGTCCGAGCGGGAGGGCCGCTGGGCGCGGATGTATCAGTGTTGAGATGCCAGGCCAGCGCGCCTACCACGGCCACCGTGACCAGCCCCGCGATCGCGGCCAGTAGCTTTCTGCGCCTCCGGTGAGACGTTGTCGCGGCCCTGTGGTTATCTGTGCGCCTTGGCGTATTTGACATAAAGAGTCCCGAGACATCGCGAATCTGCTGAATCCAACCGCACCTGCACCTCGGCGCTTTTGCGGGCGGAGCCGAGGTCGATCTTGATTGCGTCCTTGATTCCGTGCATCTTAATGGGAGATCGCGGGTATCCGTAGTGCCCGAAAAATGTCAGTTCCGCATCGACCCCGCATCCTCCGAGTTCTGGATTTGCATCTTTCCAGCCGAAGGTGATTGTTATATATCTACGTGGAGACGGAATTTCTGTGCGCAGGGGGACGGAATCGCCGGGCCCCAACTGCTGCTGGGGCAGCCTCACGTCGGACGTAACCGTGAGTGAACGATAATTGTACGCCACTGCTTTGTAGCCGAGGAACGCCAGTCCGATGATAGTGAAGATGATGAGGAGATTGTTGGCGATTTGCAGCATCCGTCTTTTGTCGTCTGGTGTGAGCACTAGGGCCGCTACGACCCCAAAGCCCGTGAGGATCACTCCCACGATCGCTAGGATGGTGCCCTGTGTCTGTGCGCCGACGACGAATAGAACGCCGGCGAGAACGGCGAGTACCACCAGTAATCCACAGGTGATGGCACCATTGCCCGTTCGAGGCGTCGCCCGTGCGGCCTGATCCGATGGGGGTGTGTCCTGCTGACCGCCGAGATCGGATTCTGGCACTACAGGCCCCCTTTCGCATATCCCCGTCAATCTGATTCCAGGAAGTGTGCGGGCGATAGTGCCGAGTGCTCCTCACCGATCAGACGACTCTACCAGCGCCTACTGCTCGGCCCAGTCCTGCCTTACGAAGCCGCTGGTGGCGCGTCTTTTGCACCTCACCCTGCCTGGTCCCGTTCTGGCCCATGATGCACCATCTCCTACCGCTTGATGGCTGGTTTTGAACGAGCGTCGCCGATCGATGTGGCCCGCTTGCTCTACCTGGATGATCGTTGCCGCGGTTGGGTGACGTTCGTGATCTCTGAGGATGCTTTGTCGGCGGCGAATTAAAGATCATTACTTACGGGCCGAATCGTCGCCCGGCGTCGCCGTGAGCAGGGTTCGCGGTTCCCTGATCTGTGGCTCTGACGTGAGAGCCGACGTCAGCGATCACGGCATCCCCGTCCAGAGGATCGCCGATCTTGTCGGCCACACCACCACCAACACCACCGAGACCGTCTACCGGCATCAACTCAAGCCCGTGATCAAGGGCGGGGCTGAGGTCATGGACGAGATCTTCCGTACCGGGTCCGAGACGACAGGCAGCAAGTCCGCCTGAGTTGGCTCCCCGGTCGGCTCCTTCCAAGCGAAAGCTTGTACCTGACCAGGGCACTCCGTTTGCCATACCGGGAGAGCTCGGTGGTGTTAGGGCAAACCGGCCACGGTGAGGAGATAAGAGGAACCACCCGACACGCCAGCCGATCCTGGCGTGACGACCGAACACAAGGGGGCAGCAGGATGGCTCACCATGGCCGCAGACGCCTGAGCGACTTCCCGTGCCGCGCCACCGCCGTCGACCTCGGCAGCGCCACGGTGCGGATGCATGTGCACGGCCGCGGCATCGTGGTCTCCCAGCCCTCCGCGATCGCCCGCAGTACCCGCACCGGGCGGATGCTGGCCACCGGAACCTCCGCGCTGACCCTGGCGAGCAACGAGCGCGGCGTCACGCTCGTCCACCCGATCCGCGACGGCGTCCCGGCGGACGTGGACGAGACCGAGAGCCTGCTGCGCTTCCTGCTGCGCGCCCACCACCGGATGCGGCACATGGCCAAGCCGGACATGGCCATCGCCGTGCCCAGCGCCATCAACCAGGTGCATCAGGGCGCGGTGCGGGCGGCGGCGTTCAACGCCGGCGCCCGGCGCCTGCTGCTCGTCCCGGTGCCGGTCGCGGCGGCGTTCGGGGCGGGGCTGCCCGGGTCCGGCGAGGACGTCGCGATCATCGCCGACGTCGGCGCGCAGGTCACCGATGTCGGGGTGCTGCTCGGCGGCGAGCTGGTCGGCTCGCACACGGCGCTGGTCGGCGGCGCCGCCATGGACCAGGCCGTCATGGCCCGCGCCCGCTGGGGCTACGGCCTGCACATCGGGCCGGTGACGGCCGAGGCCGCCAAGCTGGAGCTGGGCACCGCGACGCCGGACCGGACGCCCGACCGGGTGACCGTCGTGCACGGCAAGGACCGGCACAGCGACCTGCCGTGCCGGGCGGTGATGTCGTCCGCCGACGTCCACGACGCGATCGCGCCCGCGCTGCGCGCGATCGTGCGGGCGGTCCGGACCGCGGTCGCCGCCGCGCCGCCGGAGATGGCGCGGGACTTCCTTTCGGTGGGCGTCACGCTCACCGGGGGCGCCGCGCGGCTGCACGGCCTGGACGAGCTGATCCGCCGGGAGACCGGACTGCGCGCGCAGGTGGCGCCGAACGCGGCCGAGGCGGTCGTCCTCGGCGCGGCCGAGATGCTGCGCCCCGTCCATCAGCGGCCCACCGCCGGGCCCGCCCTCGACCGCGTCCGCACCGGTGCGGAGGAGCCGCGCATCGCCGTGCACGCCCCCGCCGAGGAGCCTCTGCGCGTGGCCGAGACCCCGTGACCCGGTCGCGTCAGTCGCAGCCCTCGAACTGGGGGACCTCGACGATCGCCCGGTCCAGCCCGGTGCCGCCGAACCACTTGGCGAACAGGGCGTCGGCGGTGCGGTCCTGGTACATCCGCGTGATGGCCGTGTTGAGCGCCTCGCAGCCGTCCGGGTCGCCGCGCCGGATCCCGATGCCGGTGTTCTGCTCGCTGATCCTGGCGTTGACGAGCCGGTTGGCGCGCCCGCCCTCGCTCCTGATGAGCCCGGCCAGGATCACGTCGTTGGTGGTGACGGCGTCGATCGTCCGGGACCGCATCATCGCCATGCACTCGCCGTAGTTCTTCGCCGGGACGAGCCGCGCCGTCATCCCGTGCAGCGCCAGCAGCCGCGTCGTCGGGTCGGCGCCCTCGACCGCGCAGAACCTGCGGTCCTTCAGGTCGCGGACGTCGTCGACGTCCCGCTCGTCCGAGCGCACCATGACGTCCTGGTAGGAGTTGTAGTACGGGCCCGCGAAGGCGATCTGCGTCTTGCGGTCGGGGGTGACGGACAGGGTGGCCAGGACCAGGTCCGCGCGTCCGTCCCGCAGCACCTCGATCCGGTCCTTCGCGAGGACCGGCACGAACCTGATGTCCGCGCCCAGCTGCCGCGCCATGTAGCGCGCGACGTCGATGTCGAACCCCTCGAACGTCCCGTCGGGCCGTCTGAAACCCAGCGAGGGAAGGTCCGGGCGGACGCCGACGACCAGGGTCTCCTTGTCGAGGATCGACCCCGTCCGGGCGTCCCCGCAGCCCGCCGTCACCAGTCCGGCCACCAGGACGATCGCCGCGAGCAGCCGCATCCCGCCTCCCCCGACGCCTGTGATCAACCGACATCATCCCGACCCCGCCGACACCCGCACAAGCCCCGGGGGCATTTGAGTAGCCGTACTCAGGCGCGGGGCGGGGAGCGGCCGCACACTCTGGAGGCATGACGACTCCCACCGCGGTCAAGTCCTCGGCCACCACCACGGCGTTCTTCGTCCAGTCGGTGATCTCGTTCGCCGCGTCCAGCGCCGGAGTGGCGCTCGGCGTCGTCTACATGCCGGTGGACGCCTGGATGCGGGCGTTCCTCGCGCTGGGCCTGCTGTACGTCATCACGTCCACCTTCACGCTCGCCAAGTGCGTGCGGGACAGGCAGGAGAGCCAGTCCATCACCACCCGCGTGGACCAGGCCCGGCTGGACAAGCTGCTGGCCGAACACGACCCCTTCCGCAATCCGACACCGTAGGCGCCCCCGGAAAGGGAGGCGCGCCCCGCCCGGGAGGTAGGCGGGGCGCGCGTGGCCTGTCGGCGGTCAGCGGCGGAACTGGTGGCGGACCTCGGCGGCGGTCGCCGGGCGGTCCAGGAACAGCAGCGTGTCCATCCGGCAGTTGCACGGGTTCTGCTCGCGGGTGTTCTGCGGGAAGCTCCCGCCGATCTTGATCCCGGCGGGGTCGGACGCGGTGGTCACGTCCGGCTCCGGCGGCCCCTCGATCGCCCACGGGTCGTCGGCGCGGGTGTAGAAGCCCGGCAGCGCCTCGCCGTTCTTGTAGAGGGCCATCGTGCCGGTGTCGAAGTCGAACGTCGCGGCCAGGTGCACCCACTCGTTCAGCGGCAGGACGCTCTGCCAGTCCTGGGACGCGGCGAACGTCTGGGAGTTGCCGCCGTCGACGCGGCGGCCGAGGGCGACCACCTTCAGCTCGCCGTTGACGTTGATCAGCTCCAGCAGGGCCCGCACGTCGTGCCCCTGCGAGGTGCCGGTCAGCACGCCCGCCAGCCCGATCGCGTTGTACAGGTCGTTCGGGTCCGCGGTGTTGGAGTTGGGGCTGGGGTTGGTGCCGGTCATCTTGAACCAGCCCATGATGGTGGCGCCCTTGGCGGCGTTGTAGGCGCGCAGCGACGGCACGCCGGTGGGCGAGTAGATCCCGGCCTTCCAGTCGTCGTTGCCCGCCGTGCCCGGGTTGACCTGCCCGAACTGGACGGCGTTCCCGCTCCGGCGGTGGGCCCGGTCGGGGACGCGCATCGCGGCGCCGCCGTTCACCAGGTCGATGTCGGTGCCGGACCGGCCGAGGTCGCGCTCCTTGGCGGGGTTGCCCCGGACGGGATGGTCGAAGTCGTAGTAGGCGACCAGGTCGCGCTTGAGGCTGGGGAAGACGTCCGGGCCGTGGAGGCCGCCGCCGGGCTGCGCCTGGGCCGGGCCGGCGGCGGCCAGCAGCGAGGCTCCGATCGTGGCGGCCAGCAGCGCCGCCGGGACACGACGAACGATCATCGTCGGCTCCTAAGGGAAAAGGGGGTGGGGCCGGGCCGTGGCGCGCTCCTGCGTACGCGCCACGGCCCGGTGCAGGGGGGTTACCGAGCGGGGACTACTGGGCGGGGGTGCCGGTGACGGTCAGGTCGCGCAGGCGCCCGACGTTGTCGAACGAGCCGAAGCCCACCCGGCCGGAGCCGAACGTGGTGTCCACGGCCGTCATGATCGGCTTGCGGCCGCCGTCCACGTACACCGCGATCTCGCCGGTGCCGGCGCAGTGCTCGACCTGGACGTCGTGCCAGGCGGCGTCCTTGATCGCGGGCGGCGCGCCCTTCGGCGCCTGCCGGTTCCCGTTCCACTGCCCGTCGATGCGCAGCCGGTCCGCGTTGTTCACCACGAAGATCCCGTTGTGCGGGTAGATCGTGTTGTCGCTGGACAGGTGGGCGTAGTAGAACTCGGTGTCCGACTTATAGCCGAAGACGATGATCACGTCGCGGTTGCTGACCTCGACCGGGGTGTCCAGCCTGACCTTGGCGTCGATCCGGCTGGAGCCGACCGCCGGGCCCTTCTGGAGCACCGCGTACTCGAACGGGCGGCGCGGTCCGGGCCGCTCGGCGCCGGCCTCGGCCAGGACGACCTGCCCGTTCTCGAACCGCCACTTGGACGGGGTGACCGGCGTCCAGTCACCGGCCCTGGTCGCGTGGCTCACCCGTACCGGACCGGTCTTGCAGTCGGCGAACGTCCGGGTCCCGACGATCTTCCAGATCTTGCCGTTGGCCTTGGCGAGCAGGTACGGCTCGCCCTTGGCGTCCATGCCGAACCGCAGGTCGACCCGGTTGTCCCCGGCGAGCTGCCGCATCGTGACGGGGTTGCCGGCGGTGTCGTAGGCGGCCAGCTGGTAGATCTGCGCGCGCTTCTGCCCGGTGGGGTCGCGCCGCATGTCCCGCTCCTCGGTGTAGAGGAGCCGGCCGTCGACGATGTCGGTGAACAGGTACTTGCCGCGCAGCGCGGGCAGGTGGCCGCCGCGGTAGACGTAGCCGCCGGAGATGGCGTGGCCGCTGTCGGACGTGCACGAGTGGCCGACCGGCGGGTCGTGGTCGTAGGCGGCCAGCGGGTACTCGTAGCCGTTCTTGATGTCGTCGGCGGGCAGCGGGTAGAGGAAGCAGCGGTCCGCCTTGTCGAAGCGGAACGCGCCCTCACGCTCGCTCCAGCCCAGGTTGCTGCCGGGCGAGATCTGGTGGATCGACTCGATGGCGTGCTCGCCGATGTGCGCCAGGAACATCCGCTTGGAGCCCTTGGTGTCCCAGCTGAAGCGGTGCGGGTCGCGCATGCCGTGGGCGTAGATCTCGCCGACCTTGCCCGCCTGGCCCGCGTACGGGTTGTCGGCGGGAATGCCGTACTTGCCGTTGGCGCTGTCGTTCCCGGCCGGGTCGATGCGCAGGATCTTGCCCTGCGGGACGCCGAGGTTCTGCGGGTCGCCGCCGTTGTCGCCGACGTTGCCGTTGCCGCCGTCGCCGACCGCCATGTAGAGCTTGCCGTAGTCGGCGTCGCCGGGCCGGGCGTTGGGGCTGAAGTCGATCTGCTGGATGCCGTGGATGCGTCCGGAGAACCCGACGCGCAGCAGCTCCCGACGGGTGCCCTGGAAGGTGTCGGAGGACGGGTCGGTGGCCGTCCACTCGTCCACGACGCCGTGGTAGGCGGTCCTGGGCTGCGGCGTGAGGTCGGGCGTCTTGGTCTTCAGCGCCTCGCCGGCCTCGACGTGGACGGTGTAGAACTTGCCGTTCTTCTTGAACTCGGGGTGGAAGGCCGTGAAGCCGAAGCCCTGGCCGAGCCCCTGGGCGGAGAAGAAGTCCGGCGCGAAGGTGGCCCCGACGTCCAGGTAGACCTTCTGCTCCTTGGTCTTACCGTCGAGGAAGTACAGCTTTCCGTTGAGGTCGGGGACGAACAGCCGTCCCGAGCCGTCGGGGATCTCGCCCACGTAGTTGATGCGGTTGTGCCGCTTCAGCCGCGGGTCGGTCACCAGCTCGGGCGGAGTCGGCTCGGACTTGGGCAACTGGGCGACTTCCTGGAGGACGAGGCCCATCCCGGCGGGCGCCGGGTCGTCCGGGATCGGATCCTTGATCGGGCCGTCGTCGCGCGCCGTGGCGGGCGGCACCGCCAGCAGCGACGCCGCGAGGGCGAGGATCGTCGGTACGGACCATCTCAGTCTGGTCATTCCGGCCGTCCAAAGGGGGGTGGCGAGTTGGCTGGAAAGCGCTTTCTGGAAGCGCTTTCATGAACGTACGAGGAACCTTCCGGCCCGTCAAGAACGAATTCGGCGTGTTCCGCGCGCTCGTGTGAGCGTGCTGTGCGCGACCGTGGCCAGCGACGACACCGCCAGCCCGGCCGGCGCCGCCGCCGTGAACCCGGCCAGCGTCAGGCCGAGCGCCAGGGCCGCCCCCGGCGCCCACAACCACGTCGACACGTACCGCCGCGCCCCGCCCGCCGGCGGTGCGTCCGCCGAACGCGCGACCGCGCCGTCCGCGCCGTCCGTGTCCGGAGGCGTCGCGTTCGCGGGCGGAGCGTGCGCCGTCGCCCGCACCCGCCGCCGCGCTCCGCGTGAGGGCGCCCCGCCACGCTCCCCGGCGGGCACGTCCGTGTTGGCGGCCCCGTCGGTGCTGCGCTCTGGGTATGGGCGCGGGTCCGTGCGGGGAGGCGCCCCTTCGCTGAGGGCGCGGCGGGCGCGGTGGCGGCGGAGGGCCTCGGCGGTCATGGGCGGGATCAGGGCCGGGAGGACGGCGGCCAGGATCGTGAGCCAGGTCAGCAGCAGCCGGTCCACCCGGACGGCCGCCAGCACGGTCCCCGGCACGGCCAGCACGAGCACCGCCGCCCAGTCCGGCAGCCGCGGCGAGAACCGGCGCACCGCGAAGACGCCCGAGTGCACCGCGGCCAGCGTCGGCGCGATCACCGAGGCCGCCACGAACAGGTTCGCGACCGGCAGTCCCTCCGGACCGGCCAGCACCGCGACCACGTCGGTGGAGCCGCTGGAGGCCGCCAGCCCCGCCCCGACGACGGTCGCCGCCAGCGCCGGGCCGACCAGCAGCCCCACGCACCACCACAGGTCGCCGCGGCCGCGCAGCCCCACGGTGAAGTCGGGCGCGCGCACCGCGAACACCGACACGTAGCCGATGTACCCGGCCAGGTCGGCGGCCAGGACGAGCGGCGAGCCGCCCGGGGACAGCGTCACCGGCGGGGACGGCGGCGCGAGCCGTACCGCCACCACCGCGATCAGCGCGATCGCGATCAGCGTGGTCGCCAGCGCGACGGCGTTCCACCGGCCGCCCCCGGCCAGCAGCACCGCCACGATCGGCACCGTCAGCACCAGCACGCCCGCGACGTCGGGAACGCCGGTCAGCGCGGCGACCGCCCCGCCGCCCAGCCCGACGTTGAACCCGAACCAGCCGATCATGGCGAGGGCCAGCAGCCCGGTGACCGCGCGGTCGGTGACGGGCGGCAGGTAGCGCGGCGACAGCTCGGCGAGCGTGGCGTTCTCGCCCTCGGGAGGGCGCAGCCCGCGCCGGCCCTGGGCGGCCAGCAGCGCGCACATGACGATCCCGCCCGCCACCAGCACCACCAGCGGCAGGGCGCCGTCGTGCCGCCCGCCGACCTGGGCGCCCAGCACCAGCGTGCCGGGCGCGGTGCCGATGCCGAGCCACGCCCCGGCCGAGTTCCGCCAGCTCCGGCCCTCCGCCGCCGCCGTGCCGGTCACACCACGTGCTCCGCGAAGCGGTCCAGGGTGAGGGTGAGGGCGTCGGGGCCGGGCATCGCCCACAGTTCCTCGTTGAAGATCTCGACCTCGATGGGGCCGGTGTAGCCGGTGGCCTCCACCGCCTCGCGGAAGCGGCGCAGCTCGACGCAGCCGTCGCCGAGCATGCCGCGTCCCGTCAGCACGCCCTCGGGCAGCGGCGTGACCCAGTCGGCCACCTGGAAGACGGCCAGCCGGTCCTCGGCCCCGGCGCGGGCGATGTCGTCGTAGGCGGCCGTGTCCCACCACAGGTGGTAGGTGTCGATGACGACGCCGACCTGCTCCGGGGGGTGCGGGGCGGCGAGGTCGAGCGCCTGGCCGAGGGTGGAGACGACGCACCGGTCCGACGCGTACATCGGGTGCAGGGGCTCGATGGCCAACTGGACGTTGTGGCTTCCCGCGTAGGGCGCCAGCTCCGCCAGACACTCGGCCACCCGTGCACGCGCAGCGTCGATGTCGCGTGAACCCTCGGGCAGGCCACCGCTCACCAGGACGAGCACAGGAGTGCCCAGTTCGGCGGCCTCCTCGATGGCGCGGCGGTTCTCGGCGATGGCGTCCTTCTCCTGGAAGAACCCTCCGCGGCACAGGGACGTGACGGTCAGCCCCTCGTCGCCCATCAGTTTCGCCGTACGGGCCAGGCCGTACTCCGCGACGGGCTCCCGCCACAGGCCCACGCCACGGACGCCCCTGGCGACGCAGCCGGACACGAGGTCGGGGATAGGCCAGTGCCGTGTCGTCCACTGGTTGAGGCTGAATCGCGGATCGGGAACGGTCACTGGGGCACCCCCTGGACGGTCAGCCAGGCCCGCATGCGGGACGCGGCGAGTTCGGGGTCGGGCAGCAGACCGGCGGCGTCGGCGAGCTGGAACAGGCGCACCAGATGCGGGACGGACCGCGCGCTCTCCAGGCCGCCCACCATGCGGAAGTGCCGCTGGTGGCCCGCCAGCCACGCCAGGAACACCACACCGGTCTTGTAGTAGTAGGTCGGGGTCTCGAAGATGTGGCGCGCGAGCGGCAGCGTGGGGGAGAAGACCTCCTCGTACGTGGCGAGGTCGCCTTCGTCCAGCGCGTGCAGGGCCGTCGCGGCCGCGGGGGCGATCGGGTCGAAGATGCCCAGGAGGGCGTCGCTGTGGCCCTGGTCGTCACCGCGGATGAGGTCCGGGTAGTTGAAGTCGTCACCCGTGTAGAGGCGCACGGACGCGGGCAGGCGGCGCCGGATGGCGATCTCGCGGTCCGCGTCCAGCAGCGAGACCTTGATGCCGTCCACCTTCGACTCGTGCTCCGCGATGATCGACAGGACGGCGTCGGCGGCCGCGTCGAGATCGGCCGCGCCCCAGTAGCCCTCCAGCGCCGGATCGAACATCGGGCCGAGCCAGTGCAGGATCGCCGGGCGGTCGAGCTGGCCCAGCAGCCGCCCGTACACCTTCGCGTAGTCCTCCGGGCCCGTGGCCGAGGCCGTGAGCTGGCGGCTGGCCATGAGGATCGGCACCGCGCCGGCTTCCGCCACCACCGCGAGCTGCTCCTCGTACGCGGCGGCCACCCGGTCCAGGGACGTCGGCCCCGGCTCCAGCTGGTCGGTGCCCGCGCCGCAGGCGATCAGCCCGCCGTGCGCCCGCGCCTCCGCCCCGCTGCGCCTGATCAGCTCCTTCGTGGTCTCCCACTCCAGGCCCATCCCGCGCTGCGCGGTGTCCATCGCCTCCGCCACGCCGAGCCCGTACGACCACAGGTGGCGGCGGAACGCCAGCGTCGTGTCCCAGTCCAGCGAGGAGCGTTCCGAGAACGGGTCCGGGACGACGTGCGCCGCCGCGAACGCCGCCCGCGACCGGGCCGGACCCGCCGGCCGCGCGAACGCCCGCGGCTCCCCCAGCGCGTACGGGACCAGCGACCCGTCCGCCGCCGGCAGGTCCAGCTTGACCGCCGCCGATGTCATCGGGTCAGCTCCGGCACCTCGAGCCGCCGCCCCTCGCGCCACGCCTTCAGCCCCAGCTCGGCCAGCTGCACGCCCCGCGCGCCCGCGTAGAAGTCCCACGGGAACTCCCCGTCGTCGGCGACATGCCGCAGGAACATCTCCCACTGCACCTTGAAGCCGTTGTCGAACTCCTCGTTGTCGGGGACCTCCTGCCACTGGCCGCGGAAGTCGTGCGTGGCGGGCAGGTCGGGGTTCCACACCGGCTTGGGCGTCATCGAACGGTGCTGGACGCGGCAGCGCCGCAGGCCCGCCACGGCGCTGCCCTCGGTCCCGTCCACCTGGAACTCCACCAGCTCGTCCCGGAACACCCGGGTCGTCCAGGAGGAGTTGATCTGCGCGACGATCCCGCCCTCCAGCTCGAAGATCCCGTACGCGGCGTCGTCGGCGGTGGCCTCGTACGGCTTGCCGTGCTCGTCCACCCGCTCGGGGATGTGCGTGGCGCCCAGCGCCTGCACCGACCGGACCGGCGCGATCGCGTCCAGCACGTACCGCCAGTGGGCGAACATGTCGAGGATGATGCCGCCGCCGTCCTCGGCCCGGTAGTTCCAGCTCGGCCGCTGCGCCTCCTGCCAGTCGCCCTCGAACACCCAGTAGCCGAACTCGCCCCGCACCGACAGCACGCGGCCGAAGAACCCGCCGTCCATCAGGCGCTTCAGCTTGCGCAGCCCCGGCAGGAACAGCTTGTCCTGGACGACGCCGTGCCGGATGCCAGCCGCGTCGGCCAGCCGGGCCAGCTCCAGCGCCTCATCCAGGTCCTCGGCCAGCGGCTTCTCGGTGTAGACGTGCTTGCCCGCCTCGATCGCCGCGCGGATCGCCGGGACCCGGGCCGAGGTGATCTGGGCGTCGAAGTAGATCTCGACGCCGGGCCGTGCCAGGGCCTCGGCCAGATCGGTCGTGAAGGCGTCCAGCCCGTGCTTCTCGGCCAGCGTGCGCAGCTTGTCCTCGCTGCGCCCGACCAGCACCGGCTCCGGCCACAGCAGGGTGCCGTCGGCCAGCGGCAGCCCGCCCTGTTCCCGGATCGCCAGGATCGAGCGGAGTAGATGCTGGCGGTACCCCATGCGGCCGGTGACGCCGTTCATGACGATCCCGATGGACCTGCGTGCCATCCCGTTCCTTCTTTCGTATGTGTGCGGGGAGCCGTCGGCGGGCGCGTCTATTCGACGGCCGCGCCGGCCCCCAGAAGCTCGCGGATGCGGCCCGCGACGCTCGCGAACTCCGGCATGGCCAGGGTGGCGGCGTACTCGCGCTCGGCGGGCAGGTCGACGTCGATGATCTCCCTGATGGTGCCCGGCCGGTCGCTCATCACCACCACCCGGTTGGCCAGGAAGACCGCCTCCGGGATCGAGTGCGTGACCAGCAGCACGGTGGTGCGGGTGGTCCGCCAGATCCGGTTCATCTCGATGTTGAGCTGCTCGCGGGTGAGGGCGTCCAGCGCGCCGAACGGCTCGTCCATCAGCAGCACCGGCGGCTCGTGCAGCAGTGCGCGGCACAGCGCCACCCGCTGCTGCATGCCGCCCGACAGCTCGTGCGGCAGGGCGTCCTCGAAGCCGGACAGCCCGGTCATCTCGATCAGCTCGGCGGTGCGGCGCCGGGCCTGCTCGCCCGGCATCCTGCGCATCTCCGCCTGGAGCAGGATGTTGCGGCGGGCGCTGCGCCACTCCAGCAGCGCGGCGCGCTGGAACACGTACCCGATGTCGTGCCGCGGCCCGGCCACCTTCTCGCCGTTCAGCCGCACCGTGCCGGTGGTGGGCTTGAGCAGCCCGGCCACCATCTTCAGCAGCGTCGACTTGCCGCAGCCGGACGGGCCGACGATCGCGACGAACTCGCCCATCGGCACGTCCAGCGACACCTCGCGCAGCGCCGTGACGTCGCGCTTGCGGGTGCGGAAGCGCACGGCCACCTCGTCGATGCGGACGGCGGCCTGCTCCGCGGGCCCGGGGTCGCGCCCGGACGCGGTCGTGGAATCGGTCTCCGGCTTGCTCATGATCCTCATCGCTGGTCCCGTCAGCCCTGGGGCGCGGAGTCCGCCTGCCAGTACGTGGCGGGCGGCTGCGCCTTGCCGATGAGGCCGGTCTGGTGGAAGAGGTCGATCGTGCTCTTCCAGTCGGCCTCGGTGTTGACGCCGGGCGTCTTGCCCTGGGTGGCGTCGGTGTGCAGCAGCGTGAGCGTGGTCTTGAACTGCTCGGTGATGACCGGCACCGGCGGCAGCTGGTCGGAGGCTCCGGCCATGGAGGCGACCGCGCCGGCCTCGTCCTTCTGGGCCGCGGTCCAGGACTCGCTGGTGGCGGCGACCATCTTCTTGACCAGGTCGGCGTCGCTCTTGAGCTTGCGCTCGGAGACCATCAGGCCGTTGGAGTAGAAGTTCAGGCCGAACTCGGAGAACCGCAGCGCCGACACCGGCTTCTTGGCCTTGTCCTGCATGATCGGGCCCTGGTCGCTGGCGTAGCCGAGGAGCCCGTCGGCCTTGCCGGAGATGACCGCGGCCATCTTCCCGGCCGGGTCGGTGTTCTGGATCTGGACGTCGCTCTCCGACATGCCGTTCTTCTTCAGGAACGCCGGGAAGGTGCGCGACAGCGCGTCGCCCGCGGTGCCGGCGATCTTCTTGCCCTTGAGGTCGGCCGGCTTCTTGATGTTGGTGGCGTCGAACGCCTGCACCGAGGCCGGGGTGGTCTGGAGGAAGACGCCGATGCTCTTGATCGGCATGCCCTTGTCGACCGCGGCCAGCAGCGCCGGGGTGTCGGCCCAGCCGAAGTCGGTCTGGCCCGCTCCGGTGGCCTGGACGGTCTTCTGCGAGCCCTGCCCGGCCTTGATCTCCAGGTCGATGCCGTGCTTCTCGTAGATCTTCTGCTTGACCCCGTAGTAGAACGGCGCGTGCTCGCCGTAGGGGTACCAGTTCAGGGTCAGCGAGACCTTGGTGAGCTTCTTGCCGTCGGCGCCGGTGGTCTCCTCGGAGCCCCCGCCGCACGCGGTGAGCGCGAGGAGGGGCAGCAGCGCGGTGGTGACGGTCGCGAAGGTGCGGAGTTTCATGGGGTGGTCTCTCCGTCAGTAGGTGGTGGTGACGGCGTCGCCGCGACGGCTGGCGTGCCAGGGGAGAAGGAGGTGCTCGGCCAGTTCGACCAGGACGAACAGGACGACGCCGATCAGTGACATGACCAGCAGGCCGGCGAACAGCATCGGGGTGTCGACGTTGCCGTTGGCCTGCAGGATCACGTAGCCCAGGCCCTCGTTGGCGCCGACGAACTCGCCGACGACGGCGCCGGTGACCGCCAGGGTCACCGCCACCTTGAGCCCGGAGAACAGGTACGGCAGCGAGGCCGGGAAGCGGATCTTGGCGAAGGTCTGCATCGGCCCGGCGCCCATCGTGGCCGACAGCTGGATCATCTCCGGGTCGACCGCCTTCAGGCCGGTGACCATGGAGATGACCACCGGGAAGAACGCGATGAGCACCGCCACCACGATCTTGGGCGTGATGCCGAAGCCCAGCCACACCACGAACAGCGGCGCGATGGCGATCTTCGGGATGACCTGCGCGAACAGCAGGACGGGGTAGAGCGTCTTCTCGACCGTGGTGGAGTACACCATGACCACGGCGGCGGCGATGCCGATGATGACGGCGATCGCGAAGCCGAGCAGGGTCTCGTAGGTGGTGACCCAGGTGTGGTGCGAGAGGTAGGACCACTTCTCGGCCATCAGCGACAGCGTGCTGCCGGGGGACGGCACGAGGTAGGGCTCGACCAGCTCGGCGGCGGTGACCGCCCACCAGGCGGCCAGGCAGGCCAGCAGCAGGCCGACCGGCCGCCAGGACCGTTCGAGCAGGTCGCGGGTGCGCTCGCCCGCGGTGGGGCCGCCGCGCTCGGCGACCCCGGCGGCCGCCGGTCTGGCCGGCGGCGCGGTTGTGGTGCCCTGACTCACCTTGGTACCTCCGTGGTCGGGGACGCGGTCTCACTCGGAAAGCGCATTCTGAAAGCGCTTTCTGATGTACCGTAAGAACGACGAACGGCGCGGTCAAGAGGGCGACCCACCCCAATTGACCGGGAGCGGCGGCTCGAGGCGACGAGGGGGCGGCGATGACGGCGGACGGTGTACGGTCGCCCGACCGGCGGCACGAGCGGCAGAACGACCGGCCGAACGACCGGCAGCACGTCACGCTCCAGGACGTGGCCCGGCAGGCCGGCGTCTCCCTGGCCACCGCCTCCCGCGTCCTCAACGGCACCGCCCAGGTCCGCGCCGACCTCCGCGAGCGCGTGCTGGCCGCCGCGGGCGAGCTGGCCTACACCCCCAACGCGCACGCCCAGGCCCTGGCCAGCTCCAACAGCAAGGTCATCGGCGTCATCTGCCACGACGTCAGCGACCCCTACTTCGCCGCCATCGCCCGCGGCGTCATGCGCACCGCCGCCGACCACGAGCTGCTGGTCATGCTGGCCAGCACCTTCCGCGACCCGGCCCGCGAGATCGAGTACATCGCGACGCTGCGCGCCCAGCGGGCCCGCGCCATCCTGCTGATCGGCTCCGGCTTCGAGGACCGCGACTGGGAGCGCTCGATGGGCGCCGAACTGGACCCCTACCAGCGCGCCGGCGGCCGGGTCGCCGTGGTCAGCCGGCACCGCAGCCTCAAGGTCGACACCGTCCTGCCGCAGAACCGGGAGGGCGCGGCGGCGCTGGCCCGCGCGCTGCTCGACCTGGGCCACCGCGACTTCGCCGTCCTCACCGGGCCCCGCGCGCTCACCACCGTCGCCGACCGGTTCGGCGGGTTCGCCGCCGCGCTCGCCGAGGCCGGGGTGCCGCTGCCCCCCGAACGGATCGTCGAGGCCGGCTTCACCCGCGACGGCGGCTACGCCGCGGCCACCGAGCTGATCCGCCGCGGCACCCTGCCGACCTGCGTCTTCGCCGTCACCGACGTGATGGCGATCGGCGCCCTGGCCGCCTTCCGCGACTCCGGCGTGGACGTCCCCGGCGAGGTGTCGCTGGCCGGGTTCGACGACATCCCGATCGTCCGCGACCTCACCCCGCCGCTCACCACCGTGGCGCTGCCGCTCGACCTGATGGGCGAGCGGGTCATGGAGCTGGCCGTGCGCGAGCCCGCGCCGCGGCGCAGCCGGGTGGAGCGGATGGCGGGCGAGGTCGTCCTGCGCACCAGCACCGCCGCACCGCGCGGCGCCCGAACCGGCGGGAGTCCCCAGTGACCTTGAGCGACCTGAAGATCGAACGCGTCGAGACCTTCGCCGTGGCGCTGCCGACCCGCCGCTCGTTCGGCGTCTCCGGCGGCGCGGTGGCCGTCGCCGGGCGGCCCAGCCTGCGCGTCCTGGTCAAGGTCAGCGCGGACGGCGTGAGCGGCTGGGGCGAGGCCACCCCGATCCCCGCCTGGACGTACGAGACCGCCGAGTCGATCGTCACCACCATCGACCGCTACCTGGCGCCCGCCGTCGCGGGCCGTCCCGCCTGGGATCTGGACGGCGCCTGCGCCGCGGTCGAGCGGGCGGTCAACCGGGGCTTCAGCATCGGCGCGCCGCTGGCCAAGAGCGCCCTGGACACCGCCCTGCACGACCTGCTCGGACGGGCCGCGGGCGTGCCGCTGGGCGTGCTGTGGGGCGCCCGCCGCGCCGAGCGGATCGAGCTGGGCTGGATCGTGTCCGGCCAGTCGCCCGCCGAGGTCGGCGACAGCGTGGCCGAGGGCCGCGGGCTCGGCTACGGCGCGTTCAAGGTCAAGATCGGCCTGCACGACGAGGCGACCGACGCGGCCGTGGTGGAGGCCGTGCGCGAGCACGCGGGCGACACCGCGCCGCTGTGGGTGGACGCCAACCAGGGCTACACCGTGCACGCCGCGCTGCGCATGGCCCGCCGCCTGCACGACGTGGGCGTCACCGCGTTCGAGCAGCCGCTGCCGTCCAACGACGTCGCCGGGCTGCGGCGGCTGCGCGAGACCTGCCCGATCCCGGTCGCGCTGGACGAGAGCCTGCGGCACCCGTCCGATCTGGCGACGTTCGTCCGGCTGGAGGCGATCGACATCGCCATCGCCAAGGTGCAGCGCAGCGGCGGGCTCACGCTCTCCCGCCGCCTGTGCGCGCTGGCCGAGGACTGCGGCGTCCAGCTGATGGGGTCCGGGCTGACCGACTCCGACCTCGGGCTGGCCGCGTCGCTGCACCTGTTCGCCGCGCACGGGATCGACACCCCGGTCGACCTGAACGGCCGCCAGTTCGTGGAGTCGCCGTACGCGGGCCCGACCGTGCGGGTCGAGGGCGGCACCGCCCACGTCCCCGAGGGGCCGGGGCTGGGCGTGGAGGTCGACGAGAAGACCGTCCGGCGCCTCGCCGTGGACGTCCTCACCACCGGCCTGCCGTAACCACCGGGCGAGGGGCCGCGGAGACCGCCGAGGGGGGCGGTTTCCGCGGCCCCCGCATCACTGTCCCGTGCCCTGGTCGTCGGCCGCGGACGCGGTGGAGTCGGCGGGTACGACGGGCCGCTCCTGTTCCGGGTGCTCCGTGGCCTGCGTGGGCCAGGAGGCGAGCTGGGTACGACGGGGATTGGCGAGAGAGGTGCTCACGGTGGTCGCCGTCCTCCTTAGAAAGATGGGCGCGCGTGGTATGCGCTCTCCGGTCAACGCTCCGGAGGAGTAGATCTTCCCGGATACCCCGCCCCTTTCCGCAAAATGGTCTAGACCGCTGGCCCGGAGCCCTGCCGGGGACGGCTCCGGCGCGGGTGGCGTGATGGGGGTCTCAGTCCTGATTTATGGTGATGAGTTCATTACATTATGGAATTACTGACTGGTAGCGGCTTGATCAACATGTCGCATGGGGAGCGGCGCCCTACCGGACCGGTCCAGTGAACTCCAGAAAGGGATATCCCCGACATGAGTCCCGCTTCCACCCCCGTGAACGACATTCGCCGGGGGTACCCGGCGTTGTGGATGCTCGGCCTGATCGTCATGGCCGCGAGCGTCACCGCCTTCGCGGAGTCGTACAACGGCCTGCGCAAGTGGGCCGAGCAGCACCGGGTGACCGGGGTGTGGGCGGACATCTGGCCGCTCCAGGTGGACGCGTTCATCGCGGCCGGGGAGCTCACCCTGCTGCTGTCGGCGCTGTACCTGTGGCCGATCCGGGTCCGGGTGCTGGCCTGGACGGTCAGCCTGACCGGGCTCAGCGTCTCGGTGCTGTGCAACGCGGGCCATGTCGGCGAGCGCGCGAGCGTGGCCGACCACCTGACCGCCGCGCTGCCGCCGGTGGCGGCGATCGCCGGGCTGGTCATCTCGCTCAGCGTGATCAAGCAGGTCACCCTCATGAACCCGAACAGCACGCGCGGCCGGGAGCGGGCCGCCCAGGGGCGGCGCGGCAAGCGCGGGCGCGACGAGGCCGGCGCCGCCGAGCCGGCGGGGGCCGGGTCGGTGACCGTGGAGCAGGTGGCGGCGGAGCCGTCCGCGGTGGAGGCGCCCGCCGAGCCGCCCGCGGTGGAGCGCGCCGCGGAGGAGCGGCCGGTGGAGGCCCTGCCCGCCGGGTGGTGGTCGCGGCGCGGCGCCCAGCGTGGTGCCCGGCAGGGCGCGGAGCAGGGCGCGGAGCAGGGCGGGGAGCAGAGCGCGGAACCGGTCGCGGCGGCCGGCGGGGCCGGGGCGCCGCTGGAGCCCGCGCTGCCGAACGGCGCCGCGGTCGACCCCTCGCCCCAGCCCGACGCGCTCCGCAACCGCTACGACCGTCTCTTCGGCGGCTCCTGACGGCCGGGGGCGGGCCCCGCCCGGCGGCTGGCCGGGTGTGGTCGGCTCCCTCGTCCCACTAACCTCGCCAGCATATTCTGGCGAGGTTTGGTGTTCCGGGGGGCCTGCCGCAACGCACCGAGGAGCCGTCCGTGGCCGACCGACCGAGCACGCCCCGTTCCCCCCTCACCCGCAGGCGCGCGCTCGGCGTGGCGCTGGGCACCGGTGCCGCGCTGGCCGGCGCCGAGACCTTCGCCGGATCCGCCGCGGGCGCCGCACCCCCGCCCGGGACCTGGACGAACGTGCCCCTCCCCGACGGCACCACCCCGCACATGTGGGCCGTGTCCGCCCCGACCCGCCGTACCGCGTTCGCCATCGGCCAGCACTCCTGGGCGCCGGTCGACGTCACCGGCGTCCTGCACTGGGACGGCCGCGCTTGGCGCACCGAGCCCGTCCCGCCGATGCGGTGGAGCTGGTACATGGACCTGGCCGCGGCGCACCCGCGGGCGGCCTGGATCGTCGGGATGGGCCTGGCCGACCAGGTCCCCGCCTCGCTGTACTGGAACGGAGCGCGCTGGCGGACCGCGCCGCTCCCCGTCCAGGGGGCGACCCAGGGATGGCCGGGCGTCGCCGCCGAGCCCGGCGGTACGGCCTGGGCCTACGTGAACGGCCCGTACGCCGTGCCGGATGCGAACGCCCTGCTGCGCTTCGAGCGCGGTGCGTGGGCGCGCAAGCCCTCACCGATCGCGGACGGCGACATCTTCCTCGCGATCGCGGTCCGTTCGCCCCGGGACGTCTGGCTCGGCGCGGTGCCCACCAGCGGCGGCATCGCCTACACCATGCACTGGAACGGCCGGGCATGGCAGCGGTACGACATCCCCGGCTCCTTCTCCCTGGGGAAGATGAGCCTCCTCCCGATCTCGCGGTCGAGCGCTTGGGGCTACTACGCCGAACAGCTGTGGCACTGGGACGGCACCGCATGGTCGAGGGTCGGCCAGGTTCCCCGGTACGGGATGCTCCCCTTCCCGTACGCGGGATCGCTGGTGTCCGACGGGCAGGGCGGCGTCTGGCTGGGCCACCTGGCCGAGGCGACCTCCGGTCGCGCGGGCTACCTGCACTGGGACGGTGCCACGTGGACGACCTTCCTCGGCCCGGCCCGGACGTACCAGGGGCAGACGGTGCAGGCGCAGGTCACCGACATGGCCCCCATCCCCGGAACCAGGTCGATGTGGGCGGTCGGCTACGAGGGCACCGGCCTGCGCCCGTTCATCGAGCGTTTCGACCGGGCCTGAGCCGGCGGTCAGTCGCTGCCGGCCGCGCGGTGCGTGGCGAGCCAGGCGTGCAGGAGCATGTGGAACTCCAGCCGCTGCGCCGGGTCGTAGATGTCGTCGCCGAAGAAGGTCTCCAGCTGCCGCACCCGGTAGCGGATCGTCTGCGCGTGGACCTGGAGCCGGATGGACACCTGCGTGGCGTTGAACCCGCACTCCAGCGAGACCAGGAGCGTCTGGGCGAGCCGGTAGCGCTGCGCCGGGCGCAGCTTCATCAGCGGCGCCAGCCGCCGGGACGCGGCGCGATCCAGCAGCTCCCGGTCCTGCATCATCACCAGGATCGGGATGTGCCGTTCGGCCAGCACCAGCCCGTCGTGGGCGATGACGCCGGCCGCCGCCAGGTCGAGGGCCTGCCGGGCCCACCGCAGCGACTTGGCCAGCTCGGTCAGCGCGACCGTGGGGCCCAGCGCGCCCGCCCGGTCGCGCAGCCCGGAGCGCAGCAGCTGGTGACGTCCGGGCCCGGCCGGGTCCGGGACGACCAGGCAGGGCCGCTCCAGGTGCAGTCCCGGCAGGATCTCGTCGGGCAGCGAGGGCGGGTGCGCGTCGGGGTGCGGTTCCCCAAGGGCGACCGCGGCGACGGTGCGGGGCAGCTGCCACTCGGCGCGGCGGGCGGGTTCGCGGAGGTCGGCCAGCCGCGGCGCGGGTTCGGCGATCAGCAGTTCCAGCAGGGCGCGGCGGCGGTTCTGCCGCTCGCCGACCGCGCGCGCCGCCACCTCGGCGTGGCCCTCGGCGACCACCGCGGCCAGCCGGTCCAGGTAGGACAGCACCGCCTGCGCCACCTGGGCGATCATGCTGGCGGTGACGGGGTGGGCGGAGCGCTCGGACGCCTCGGTGAGCCGCCGCACCGCCACCCCGGCGCCGGTGCGCAGCGCGGCCTGCAGCGGGTCGAGGCTGCGGCCCTCCCGGGCCTCGCCGACCCCGATCTCCCGGAAGAACTCCATGATCTCGGCGGAGGAGGTCCCGGGCTCGGCGATCAGGTCGACGAAATGCCCGATCGACAGCTCGGTGGCGTGGGCCAGCACCTCGGAGTAGCGGGCGTCGTGCGGGCGGGCGTACTCGGGGATCCCGCGCTCGATCTCCGCGACCGCCTCCTTGACGATCTCCGGGACGTGCTTGCGCAGCGACCGGGCCAGGGCGGGCGTGGCGCCCTCGGGGAAGCGCGTCCGGATGTCCAGCAACTGGTCGGATACCTCCATGACCCCGCCTTCTCCGACAACATCCCTCGAATCACTTGTAACTCATCTCACACCTGATTATCGGTCACGCCACCGAAGTCGGTGGTTTGTGGTCCAAGGGTGGGCTTGGTGGTGTTCATCCGTTTCTCCGGGGTAAAGGGCGGGGCATGGCCGAGTCAGCCGAGGAAACGCTGGTCCTCGCCCGATCCGTGATGGACGCCGCCCAGCGAGAGATGTGGTCCAAGGCGCGGCAGCGCGTGCCCGCCGTCCGGTTCGGCGCGCTGGCGGGGACCCTGGGCGTCCTCGCGACGGCCGCCACGTACCGGTTCAACGTGCTGCTGCTGGAGCGCAAGCTGCCGCCCGAGGCCGCCGCGTTCGTCGCCGCCGCCGCGTACGCGGGCGGTGCCGGCTGCGCCGCGGTGGTGGCCGCGCGGCGCTGGCGCGGCCTGCCCGCCCCGCTGCCCACCGAGACCGCCCGCCAGGTCGCCGAGATCCTCGCCGACAGCACCGACTGACCCCGCCGACAGCACCGACTGACCCCGCCCGCGCCCGGGTTACCTGGTCGATCGCGGGTAGGGACGCGTCCATGGAGAGCCCTGAGCAGCCGGGCCCGCCCCGGCCGGTGGTCGCGCGCCCCGTGTCCGCCGAGATCACCTTGACCGTGAACGGCCGCGAGCACCGGATCGCCGTCGACACCCGCTCGTCCCTGCTGGACGTGCTGCGCGAACGGCTCGGCCTGACCGGCGCCAAGAAGGGATGCGACCACGGCCAGTGCGGCGCGTGCACCGTCCTGCTGGACGGGCGGCGCGTCAACGGCTGCCTGGCCCTGGCCGTGGCGCACGACGGCGCCGAGATCGTGACCGTCGAGGGCCTGGCCGCCGAGGGCGACCGGCTCGGGCCACTGCAGGAGGCGTTCGCGGAGTGCGACGCCTTCCAGTGCGGCTACTGCACGCCCGGCCAGCTGTGCTCGGCGACCGGGATGCTGGAGGAGATCGCCGAGGGCGCGCCCAGCGTGGTCACCGGGGATCTTTCGGCCGACGCGGAGCCGACCGACGCCGAGATCCGCGAGCGGATGAGCGGCAACCTGTGCCGCTGCGGCGCGTACGTCAACATCGTCGCGGCGATCCGGCAGGTGGCCGGGGCCCGCGGCGCCGCCAGAGCCGCCGGTGACCGGGAGGAAGCGGGGGTGCCGTCATGAGGCCGTTCGCGTACGAGCGGGCGGGCACCGCCGAGGACGCCGTGGCCCTGCACGGTGACGACGCCCTCTACCTGGGCGGCGGCACCAATCTGGTGGACCTGATGCGGCTGGGCGTGGCCGAGCCGGGCCGGCTGGTGGACGTGACGGGCCTGCCGTACGACCAGGTCCGGGAACGGCCGGCCGGTGACGGCGGGCTGCTCATCGGGGCCGCGGTCCGCAACGGCGACCTGGCGTCCCACCGCGCCGTCCGCGAGCGGTTCCCGATGCTCGCGCAGGCCGTGCTGGCCGGGGCGTCCGGGCAGATCCGCAACGCGGCCACGGTCGGCGGCAACCTGCTGCAGCGCACGCGGTGCTCCTACTTCCAGGACATCGCCAAGCCGTGCAACAAGCGCCGTCCGGGCACGGGCTGCCCGGCCCGGGAGGGCGAGCACCACAACCTGGCGATCCTGGGGCATTCGCCGGAGTGCGTGGCGACGCACCCCTCCGACATGGCGGTCGCGCTGGCCGCCCTGGACGCGCGGGTCCGCGTCAAGGACCGCGTGGGCGAACGGGAGCTTCCGCTGGTGGACGAGGGCGCCCGGTCGCTCTACCGGCTGCCCGGCTCCGAGCCGCAGCGGGACACGACGCTGGACCCCGGCGACCTGATCACCGAGGTGGAGGTGCCGCCGCTCGGCATGCCGTCGCGGTACCGCAAGGTCCGGGAGCGGGCGTCGTTCGCGTTCGCGCTGGTGTCGATCGCGGCGGCCGTGGACGTGGCGGCCGACGGCTCGGTCCGGGACTGCCGGATCGCGCTGGGCGGCGTCGCCCACAAGCCGTGGCGGGCGTGGCGGGCCGAGGAGCGGCTGCGCGGCGGGCCCGCGACCGAGGAGCGCTTCCTCCGCGCCGCCGAGGCCGAGCTGGAGGCCGCCGAGCCGCTGCGCGACAACGGCTACAAGGTGCTGCTGGCGCGCAACCTGATCGCACGGACGCTGGCCGAACTGGCCGAGCCGCAGGGGGAGGGGGAGGGCGCATGACGGCGCTGGACCGGATCGAGGCCCACGACAAGCTGACCGGCCGGGCCCGCTACGCGTTCGAGTACCCGGTGGAGGGCGTGGCCTACGCCTACGCCGTGCAGGCGAACGTCGGCAAGGGCCGGGTGAGGTCCGTGGCGGCGGGGGAGGCGCTGGGGCTGCCGGGGGTCCTGGCCGTGCTGTCGTGCGAGAACGCGCCCGCGCTCAAGCCGGTCGATGACGGCGAGCTGGCGCTGTTCCAGTCCCGCGCGGTGTCCTACCGCGGGCAGCTCGTCGCCGCCGTCGTGGCCGAGACCCTGGAGACGGCGCAGGAGGCCGCGCGCCTCCTGCGCGTCGAGTACGACCCCGAGCCGCACGACGTGCGGATCAGCACCGGCCATCCGACGCTCTACAAGCCGGACAAGGTGAACCCGGCGTTCCCGGCCGACACCGAGCAGGGCGATCCGCTGGGCGCGTTCTCGGCGTGCGCGGTGCAGGTGGACGCGACGTACACGACCCCGGCGCAGCACAACAACCCCATGGAGCCGCACACCTCGCTGGCCCTGTGGGGCGACGACGGCCGCCTGGTGGTCTACGACTCCAACCAGGGCGCCTCGATGGTGCGCGACACCCTCGCCCGGCTGTTCGACCTCGATTCCTCCCGGGTGCGCGTGGTGTCGCCGCACGTGGGCGGCGGTTTCGGGTCGAAGGGGACGCCGCGGCCGAACGTCGTCCTGGCCGCGATGGCGGCGCGGGTGACGGGCCGTCCGGTGAAGTACGCGGTCACGCGGCAGCAGATGTTCGCGACGACCGGCTACCGCACGCCGACGATCCAGCGGCTGCGGCTGGGGGCCGACGCGGAGGGCCGCCTGGGCGCGGTCCTGCACGAGGTGGTCGAGCAGACCTCGACCGTGCGGGAGTTCGCGGAGCAGACCGCGACGCCGACCCGGGTGATGTACGGGGCGCCGAACATGCTCACCTCGCACCGCCTCAACCGCCTGGACGTGCCGTCGCCGTCGTGGATGCGCGCCCCCGGGGAGACCCCCGGCATGTACGCGCTGGAATGCGCGATGGACGAGTTGGCGTACGCCACCGGAATCGACCCGATCGAGCTGCGGATCCGCAACGAGCCCGAGACCGAGCCGATCAGCGGCCTGCCGTTCAGCTCCCGCAACCTGGTGGCCTGCCTGCGGGAGGGCGCCGCCCGCTTCGGCTGGGCGGACCGCGTGCCGATGCCGCACGCGCCCACGGAACGGCGGGGGCCGCGGGGCCGCAAGCTGGTCGGCATGGGCGTGGCCGCGTCCACCTATCCCGGCTACCGCAGCCCCAACCGGGCCTCGGCGAGGCGCGACCCGGACGGCCGCTTCACGGTGCGGATCGCCGCCGCCGACATCGGCACCGGCGCCCGCACCACGCTGACGATCATCGCCGCGGAGGCGCTGGGCGTGGAGCCGTCCCGGGTCACCGTGGAGATCGGGGACAGCGACCTGCCCAGGGCGACGGTCGCGGGCGGGTCGGGCGGCACCGCCGGGTGGGGGACGGCGGTCGTCCGGGCGTGCGAGGCGGTGCTGACGGCGCCCGAGGGAGTCGAGGTGTCGGTGGACACGGCCGAGGAGGTGCGGGCGCAGGAGAAGTACGCCCGGCACGCGTTCGGCGCGCAGTTCGCCGAGGTCGAGGTGGACGCCGACACGGCCGAGATCCGGGTGCGGCGCATGCTGGGCGTCTTCGCGGCGGGCCGGATCATCAACCCGAAGACGGCGCGCTCGCAGTTCATCGGCGGGATGACGATGGGGCTCGGCATGGCGTTGATGGAGGAGAGCGTCATGGACGGCGAGTTCGGCGACTTCGTCAACCGCGACCTCGCCCAGTACCACGTGGCCGCGTGCGCGGACGTGCTCGACATCGAGGCGGCGTGGATCGAGGAGGACGATCCGCACCTCAATCCGATGGGGTCCAAGGGCATCGGGGAGATCGGCATCGTGGGCGCGGCGGCGGCCGTCGCCAACGCCGTCCACCACGCCACCGGCGTCCGGGTGCGGGATCTGCCCATCACCCCGGCAAGGCTGCTGCCCGCGCTCTGACCCTGGACGCGTACGTCCCGCCATGAGATGGTGATACGAAATTCGTGTAAACGTCTCACGGTGGTGATCCGGAATGACCGACCTCGACGTGCGCGACCTCCCGGCGGACGGCCCCGCGGACGGCCCGCGCCGCGCCGCCGGGAGCATCCCCGGCCCCGGCTCCCTCACCTGGCGGTACGCGGGCGACTGGCGCGGCGGGCTCACCGCCCGCGCCACGCTGCTCCTCCAGGTGGCCCATCCCGTGGTGGGCGCGGGCGTCGCCGACCACTCCGGCTTCCTGGAGGACCGCTGGGGGCGCCTGATCCGCACCATGGAGTCCACCTTCGACTTCCTCGGCTACCGGGGCGACGAGCGCGGCCGCGGCGAGGCCGCCCGGCTCCGCGAGATCCACAAGGACATCAAGGGCGTCGACGCGCAGGGCCGCCGCTACCACGCCCTCAACCCCGAGGCGTACCTGTGGGTCCACGCCACCCTCTTCCACGGCATGGTGCAGACCCAGGAGCTGTTCGGGCGGCGGCCCCTCACGCCCGACCGCGAGCGGGCGCTGTTCGCCGAGTGGCGGGAGCTCGCCCTGGCCCTCGGCATCACCGAGCGCCACCTCCCCGCCGGCCCGGACGCCTTCCGCGAGTACTTCGACGCGATGGTGGAGGAGCGGCTGGAGTACAACGACACCGTCCGGCTGCTCATCGACCTCGACCGCAAGCCGCTGCCGCCCCCGCCGCGCTGGCCGCTTCCGGTCTTCGCCTGGTCGGGGATCGCGGTGCCGCCGACCGTGCTGCTCCGCAGGGTCGGCGTGGGTGCGCTGCCGCCCGTCCTGCGGGAACGGTTCCAGCTGCGCTGGACGGCCGCAGACGACCTGCGCTTCCGCGCGTTCGCCCGGTCGATGCGGGCGGCCGACACCGTGATGATCGACGGCCTCCGCCAGTCGCCGATCGCGTCCCGTGCGACGCGCAGGGCCCGGCGCGGCCGCTAGGGTCGGGACGTCATGACCCGAGAACCCGACGCCCCGGACCAGGACCCGGGCCAGGCCCCGGACGAGGGGGAGCGGCCCGTCGAGGTCCTGCTGCGCGGGCTGCTGGCCGGCCCGCCCGGTCAGGACGGCCCCGAGGAGTCCGGGCCGCAGGCCGACCGGATCCTGGACGCGGCGCTGGAGCTGTTCGCGACCTTCGGGCTGCGCCGGACCACCATGGACGACGTCGCCCGCGCCTCCGGCCTCGGCCGCGCCACCATCTACCGGCGCTTCCCCGGCAAGAACGACCTGGTCACCGGGGTGCTGCTGCGCGAGGCCCGGCGCTTCTTCGGCGAGCTCGACCGCTCGGTGGCGGCGTTCACGACGCTGGAGGAGCGCCTGGTCGAGGGGTTCGTGACCACGCTGCGGATCAGCCGCGAGCAGCGGCTGGTGAACCGGCTCATGGTGCTGGAGCCCGAGCTGCTGCTCCCGCACGCGACGGACCGGGCCGGGCCGCTGCTGGCCGCCGCCCGCGGCTACCTGTCCCGGCGCCTGCGCGCCGCGCAGCGCCAGGGCGACGCGGGGCGGCACTTCGACCCCGAGGTGGTCGCCGAGATCCTGGTCCGGCTGACGCACTCCCTGCTGCTCACCCCGGCCGGGCACATTCCGCTGGACGACGAGGGCGCCCGCGCGTTCGCCCGCCGCTACCTGACCCCGATGATCACCTAGCGGGCGGTTCTGTGGGCGACTGCTAAAGCAGCGCCGGACTTCTTGATTCCCGCCCGTTACGGCCGCCCGGTGTCGTGGGCGACAGTCGATCAGGTCTTTCCGTTTCCTGTTCGCCTGCGACACCGAGGGACAGCCAGTGAACGAGACCGCCCTGCCCGACCTCGACGACGCCGAGGCCGTCCGGAGGTTCATCGACCGCATCGACGGCCCCGAGCGGCTGCGGGCGCTGCTGGACGCGCCCGGCATGGACGACGACGCCCGGATCGAGGAGGTCGTGGCCGCCGCCGGGGCGCCGGAGATCCTCGACCGGGTCTTCCAGATCATGGGCGAGCGGTTCGTCCCCGAGCGGGCGGGGGACGCCGCGGGCGCCGTCCAGTGGGGCGTGCGGACCCCGACCGGCGTCTACACCTACCACGTGGTGATCTCCGGCGGGCGGGCGCGGGGCGAGCGCGGCGCGCTGTCGGGCGCCGCGCTCTCCCTCAAGATCGCCGCGCCGGACCTGCTGCGGGTGTGCGCCGGGCGGCTGAACGCCGTCACCGCCTTCACCAGCGGGAAGATCAAGCTTGAGGGCGACATGATGTTCGGCGCGAAGATGTCGGCCTGGTTCGACTACTGACCCGCCCTCTTCCTCCCTGTTTATCCCCCTTCGTCCCGCCGCGCATGTTTGAAGCCCGCGCGGCGGGTAGTGGCCCGATCACCGTCCGGATCGGGTCCTGTGGGGAGGCTGCTGTGGGTGTGCGGACGTGGATCGAAGGCTGGCCCGTCTACCGGCAGCTGACCGGCGCCGACCGGCTGGGCCGCGGGGCCGCCGCCGAGTCGGCGCGGACGGCGGGCCTGGAGCCCAGGACCGCCACGGCCGACCGCGTGGTCAAGTCGGTCTGCCCGTACTGCGCCGTGGGCTGCGGCCAGCAGGTGTACGTCAAGGACGAGAAGGTCGTCCAGATCGAGGGCGACCCCGACTCGCCCATCAGCAGGGGACGGCTGTGCCCCAAGGGATCGGCGAGCCTCCAGTTGACCACCGGCTCCTCCCGCGAGCATGAGGTCCTCTACAGGCGCCCCTACGCGAAGGACTGGGAGCGCCTGGACCTCGGCACCGCCATGGAGATGGTCGCCGACCGCGTTCTGGAGACCCGTGCGCGGACCTGGGAATGGGAGGTCGAGGACAACCGCGTCAGGCGGACCCTGGGCATCGCCAGCCTCGGCGGGGCGACCCTGGACAACGAGGAGAACTACCTCATCAAGAAGCTCCTCACCGCGCTGGGCGTGGTGCAGGTGGAGAACCAGGCGCGGGTCTGCCACAGCTCCACGGTCGCCGGTCTGGGGACGTCGTTCGGACGCGGCGGGGCGACGACGTTCATGCAGGACCTCCAGCACTCGGACTGCATCGTCATCCAGGGGTCGAACTACGCCGAGGCGCATCCGGTGGGGTTCCAGTGGGTGATGGAGGCGAAGGCCAGGGGCGCCACGATCATCCACGTCGATCCCCGGTTCACCCGGACGAGCGCGGTCAGCGACATCTACGTGCCGCTGCGGGCGGGCTCGGACATCGCCTTCCTGGGCGGCATCGTCAACCACGTGCTGAGCACGGAGTCGTACTTCCGCGAGTACGTGCTCGCCTACACCAACGCCTCGACGATCCTGCGGGAGGACTTCCGCGACACCGAGGACCTGGACGGCCTCTTCTCCGGCCTGAACGCGGAGACGCGGCACTACGACTTCGACACCTGGCGGTACGAGGGCCTGGACGTGGTGGCCGCCGCCGGGGAACGCGACGACGATTACGAGCGCCGCATCGGATGGGGCCCCGCCATACGCGAGGCCGGACGCGGCGAGAGCCATGGCGCCGGAGGCGCCGCGCTGGGCAAGGGCAAGCCGCGCACGGACGAGACCCTCACCCACCCCCGGTGCGTGTTCCAGGTGCTGAAGCGGCACTACTCCCGCTACACGCCGGAGATGGTCGAGCGCGTGTGCGGCGTCCCGCCCGAGCTGTTCGCCAAGGTGTGCGACGCGCTGGTCCGCAACTCGGGGCGCGACCGTACGAGCTCCTTCGCCTACGCGGTGGGCTGGACGCAGCACACCATGGGCTCGCAGTACATCCGCACGGCCAGCATCCTGCAGCTGCTGCTCGGCAACATCGGCCGCCCCGGCGGGGGCATCCAGGCGCTGCGGGGGCACGCGAGCATCCAGGGGTCCAGCGACATCCCCACCCTGTTCGACCTGCTCCCCGGCTACATCCCCATGCCGCACGCCCACCACCACGAGACCCTGGACGACTTCGTCAGGGCGGACTCGGCGCGCAAGGGCTACTGGGGCAACATGCGCGCGTACACGGTCAGCCTCCTGAAGGCCTGGTGGGGCGAGAACGCCACCGTGGACAACGACTACTGCTTCGGCTACCTGCCGCGCCTGACCGGCACCCACAGCACCTACGAAACGGCCCTCGCCATGATGGAGGGCGCGTGCAAGGGCTACTTCCTCATGGGGGAGAACCCGGCCGTGGGCTCGGCCAACGCCAAGGTGCAGCGGCTCGGCATGGCCAACCTGGAGTGGCTGGTGGTGCGGGACTTCTCCCTGATCGAGAGCGCCACCTGGTGGAAGGACGGCCCGGAGGTGGAGACCGGGGAACTCCGCACCGAGGACAACGCGACCGAGGTCTTCTTCTTCCCGGCCGCCGCGCACACCGAGAAGGAGGGCACCTTCACCAACACCAACCGGACGCTCCAGTGGCACCACACCGCCGTGCAGCCGGACGGCGACGCCCGCAGCGACCTGTGGTTCATGTACCACCTGGGCCGCATCATCCGGGAGAAGCTCGACGGGTCCACGCAGGAGCGCGACCGGCCGGTGCTGGACCTCACCTGGGACTACCCGGTGGAGGGGCCGCACGACGAGCCGTCCGCGTCCGCGGTCCTCGCCGAGATCAACGGGTACGACGCCGACGGCGCGCACCTGTCGACCTACAGGCAGCTGAAGGACGACGGGTCCACCTCCTGCGGCTGCTGGATCTACTGCGGCGTGTACGCCGACGGGGTGAACCAGGCCGCGCGCCGCAGGCCGGGCCAGGAACAGGACTGGATCGCCGCCGAGTGGGCCTGGACGTGGCCGGCCAACCGGCACATCATCTACAACCGCGCCTCCGCCGACCCCGACGGCGTGCCGTGGAGCGAACGCAAGGCGCTCGTCTGGTGGGACGCGGAGCAGCGCCGGTGGACCGGGCACGACGTGCCCGACTTCCCGCTCGACAAGGAGCCCTCGTTCCGTCCCGACGAGGACGCCGTGGGCCCGGCCGCGCTGGCCGGCGACGACCCGTTCATCCTGCAGGCCGACGGCAAGGGGTGGCTGTTCGCCCCCGCCGGGCTCGTGGACGGCCCGCTCCCGACGCACTACGAGCCGCAGGACTCGCCGTTCGACAACCCGCTGTACGGGCAGCAGCGCAACCCCGTCCGGCAGCTCCTCCCCGACCCGCACAACCGGCTCCACCCGAGCGGTTCCGAGCCCGGCGCGGAGGTGTTCCCCTACGTCGTCACGACCTACCGGCTCACCGAGCACTTCACCGCGGGCGGGATGAGCCGCTGGACGCCCTACCTGGCCGAGCTGCAGCCGGAGTTCTTCTGCGAGGTGTCGCCGGAGCTGGCGGCCGAGCGGGACCTGACGCACGGGGGCTGGGCGACGATCGTGACCGCCCGCAACGCCATCGAGGCGCGGGTGCTGGTGACGGACAGGATCGCGCCGCTGCGGGTGCAGGGCCGTACCGTCCACCAGATCGGGCTGCCCTTCCACTGGGGGCCCAACGGCTACAGCAAGGGCGACGCCGCCAACGAGCTGGCCTCGATCGCGCTCGACCCGAACGTGCACATCCAGGAGGTCAAGGCGCTGTCGGCCGACATCCGTCCCGGGCGCCGTCCCCGGGGGCCGGCGCTACCGGAACTGGTGCTCGACTACCAGCGCAGGGCGGGGATCACCGCGGACACGGGCATGGGGGTGTGACGATGGGCAGGTTGGCGGGGCCGCTGGCCGATGTCGCGGGCGAGGCGGGTCACCGGGACCATCCGCCCCGCATGGGGTTCTTCACCGACACCTCGGTGTGCATCGGCTGCAAGGCGTGCGAGGTCGCCTGTAAGGAGTGGAACGCCATCCCCGAGGACGGCCTCACGTTCACGGGGATGTCCTACGACAACACTCGGGGGCTCAGCGCGGACACCTGGCGGCACGTGGCGTTCATCGAGCAGCGCAAGCCGCTGGGCTTCCAGGACCCGGGGGTGGAGCACGGCGACTACAGCGACGTGGACCTGCTCGGCCTGACCGCGGAGGCGGCCGCCCGCGCCCCGGTGGACGGCCCCGCGACCCTGGACGGGGAGGACCGGGGCGAGTTCCGCTGGCTGATGGCCTCGGACGTGTGCAAGCACTGCACGCACGCGGCCTGCCTGGACGTGTGCCCCACCGGCTCCCTCTTCCGCACCGAGTACGGGACGGTGGTCGTCCAGGAGGACATCTGCAACGGCTGCGGCTACTGCGTGCCCGCCTGCCCGTACGGCGTCATCGACCAGCGCGAGGACGACGGCCGGGTGTGGAAGTGCACGCTGTGCTACGACCGCATCTCCGACGGCATGGAACCCGCGTGCGCCAAGGCGTGCCCCACCGATTCCATCCAGTACGGCCCTCTGGACGAGCTGCGTGAACGCGCCTCCGCGAGGGTGGAGCACCTGCACGAGGCCGGGGTCGAGGACGCCCGCCTCTACGGCCACGACCCCGGCGACGGCGTCGGAGGCGACGGCGCCTTCTTCCTGCTCCTGGACGAACCCGAGGTGTACGGGCTGCCGCCCGACCCCGTCGTCACCACCCGGGACCTGGGGTCGATGTGGCGGCACGCGGGCGTCGCGGCCCTGACCTTCCTGGGCGGTATCGCGGCGGCGAACCTCATCACGAGGAGGCGGGGATGAGCGAGGCCGAGGTCACGCGCGAGGGCGAGCGGGGGCGGCGTCCCGGCCGGGAGGCCGTGCCCGGGGAGCGCGGCGGGTACGAGCGTCCCGGCCCGCGGCGCCGCCGGAAGGGGGAGCGGACCGTCGTGCCGGAGGCCGAGTTCGGCTCGTACTACGGCAGGCCGATCATCAAGGAGCCGCCCTGGGCCGCCGTCGACATCGCCGGGTACCTGTTCTTCGGCGGGCTGGCGGGGGGCTCCTCGGCGCTGGCCGCCGGGGCGGAGCTGACCGGCCGCCCGGCGCTGGCCAGGGCCGGGAAGATCGGGGCGCTGGCGGCGATCTCGCTGTCCACGGCCGCGCTGATCCACGACCTCGGCCGCCCGGCGCGGTTCCTCAACATGCTGCGGGTCGTCAAGCCGACCTCGCCGATGAGCATGGGCTCCTGGATCCTGATCGCCTACGGTCCCGCCACGGGGGTCGCCGCCGTCACCGACGTGACCGGGCTGCTTCTTCGTGGGGGGACGACCCCCCACACCCCCCGGAAAGGCAAACCGTCCCGGCTCCCTCCGCTCCGCTGGCGCTCCGCTACGGGAACCGGGACGGTCCCCCGGATCGGCCGCGCCGCCACCATATGGGCGGGGCTGTCGGGCGCCGGGGTGGCGTCCTACACCTCCGTGCTGATCGCGAACACGGCCGTGCCGGCCTGGCACGAGGCGCACCGCGAGATGCCGTTCATGTTCGTCGGGTCGGGGACGATCGCCGCCTCCGGGCTGGGCCTGCTCGCGGCCCCGGTGCACGAGAACGCCCCGGCGCGGGCGTCCGCGGTGTTCGGGGCGGTGCTGGAACTGGCGGCCGGGCACCGGATGCGCCGGCGGCTGGGGTTGCTGGCCGAGCCGTACCGCAAAGGCAGGGGCGGCGCGCTGATGCGCGCGGCGCAGGCCCTCACCGTGGCGGGCACCGCCGGAGCGGCATTCGCCGCGGGACGGTCCCGGCTCGGCGCGGCCCTCGCCGGAGGGGCGCTGCTCGCCGGCTCCGCCTGCACCCGCTTCGGCGTCTTCGAGGCGGGACGGGCCAGCGCCCGCGACCCGCACTACACCGTCGCCGCGCAGCGCTCAGGGCACGCGCCCGCGGTGGAATGACGCCGGGATTTCCCGAAACGGCCCGTTGACATGGTCCGCCGGCCCCGCCTAGGTTGAGCGCGCTCGCTAAGCGGACGCTTAATGGCCGGGGAGGCCCACGATGACGGACCTGTTCAGCCTCACCGGCAAGACCGCCTTGGTCACCGGCGGCACGCGCGGCATCGGCCTGATGATCGCCCGGGGCCTGCTGCAGGCCGGCGCCGCCCGGGTCTACGTCAGCTCCCGCAAGGCCGACGCGTGCGAGCGGGCGGCCGAGGAGCTCGCCGAGTACGGCGAGGCCGTCCCGCTGCCCGCCAACGTCGGCACCGAGGAGGGCTGCACCGGCCTCGCCGAGCAGATCGCGGCACGCGAGGACGCGCTGCACATCCTCGTGAACAACGCCGGAGCCACCTGGGGCGCCCCGCTGGAGGAGTTCCCCGCCCACGCCTGGGACAAGGTCGTCGACCTCAACCTCAAGGCCCCGTTCTTCCTGACCAGGGCGCTGCTGCCGCAACTGCTCAAGGCCGCCGACCCCGACGACCCCGCCCGCGTCATCAACATCGGGTCGATCGACGGCATCAACACCCCCGGCGAGCGCTACTCCTACACCTCCAGCAAGGCCGGGCTGCACCAGCTCACCCGCGTCCTGGCCAAGGAGCTCGGCCCGCGGGCGATCACGGTGAACGCGGTCGCGCCCGGCCCCTTCGAGTCCAAGATGATGGCCGCCACGCTGGACGCGTTCGGCGAGACGATCGCGGCCACCGCCCCGCTGCGCCGCATCGGCCGCCCCGACGACATGGCCGGGATCGCCGTCTACCTGTCCAGCCGCGCCGGCGCCTACGTCACCGGAGCGGTCATCCCGGTCGACGGCGGCTTCACCGTCCTTTGACCGGCCGTGCCGGGGAGGTCTGGTCGGACCGTCCCGAAAGCGCCCGGCGGCTGCTGCACGCCGCGATCGAGGTGATCGGCGAGCACGGCTTCCACGGCACCTCCACCCGAGCCGTCGCCGCCCGCGCCGGCCTCAGCCCCGCCGCGATGTACATGCACTTCCCCACCAAGGAGGACCTGCTCTACCAGATCAGCCTGGCCGGGCACGAGCTGACCCTGGACCTGGTCGAGGAGGCGTCCGCGGCCTCGCACGACCCCGTGGAACGCGTCCACGCCATCGTCACCGGGCTGGTCCGCTGGCACGCCGAGCACTCCACCATCGCCCGGATCATCCAGTACGAGCACGCGTCCCTGGCGCCCGGCCACCGCCGCGAGATGATCGAACTGCGCCGCCGCGTCGAGGACGTGCTGCGCCGGGCCGTGGACGACGGCGTCCGCACCGGCCGGTTCGACTCGGCGGCCGTCCCCACCGGGGTGCTGGCCATCATGTCCCTGACCATCGACGTCGCCCGCTGGTACCCGGTGCAGACGCGCCGCAAGCCCGAGCAGATCGCCCGCGCCTACGCCGACCTCGCCCTGCGCATCCTCAACTGGAACGGCGGCCCTGAGGTGATGGAGCCGGGACCGGGGTGACCAGCCTGCCCTCCTCCAGGAAGCGGCGCAGGTTGAGCAGCGCCAGATCGCCCATCGCCTCGCGCGTCTCGTGCGTGGCGGAGGCGATGTGCGGCAGCAGGACGACCGAGTCGAGGTCCAGCAGGGCGGGCGGCACGTTCGGCTCGTCCGCGAACACGTCCAGCGCCGCGCCCGCGAGCCGTCCCCCGGTCAGCGCCGCCACCAGGGCGGGCTCGTCCACGACGCTGCCGCGGGCGATGTTCACCAGGTAGCCGTCCGGGCCGAGCGCCTCCAGGACCTCCGCCGACACCAGCCCGCGCGTCCCCGCGCCGCCCGACGTGGCCACGATCAGCGCGTCGCTCCAGGCGGCCAGCTTCTCCGGCGACTCCGCGTAGGCGTAGGACACGCCCTCCACCGGGCGCCGCGAGTGGTAGGAGATCTCGGTGTCGAAGCCCTGCAGGCGGTGCGCGATGGCCCGCCCGATCCGGCCCAGGCCGAGGATCCCGATCCGCTTCCCGCTCACCTTCGCGGCCAGCGGGAACGGGCCGCGCGTCCAGTCGCCCCGCCGCACGAACCGGTCGGCCGCCGAGAACCGCCGCATCACGTCGATCAGCCCGCCCACGGCGGTGTCGGCCACGCAGTCGGTGAGCACGTCGGGCGTGTTGCTGACGGCGATCCCCCGCTCGGCCGCCGCCACGACATCGGTCGTGTCGTACCCGACCCCGAAGTTCACGATCACTCGCAGCCCGGGCAGCCGGTCCATCAGCGCCCGGTCCACCCCGACCCGCGCCGTGGTCACCACGGCCGCGAACTCCGCCCCGTGCCGGTCGAGGAAGCCGTCGTCCTGCCCGTCGAGGAGCACGGCGTCGTACCGCTCCCGCAGATTCCGCTCAAGCGACGGCAGGAGCGGCCCCACCTGCAACACACGATCACTGTTCAAGGTCAGCTCCGATCCAGAGCTGGACGCTTCGGATCGAAGGTCCAGCCGGGGAGTAGGTATTGCATGGCGGCGGCGTCGTCTCGGGCGCCGAGACCCTCGGCAAGGTACAGGCGGTGGGCCTCGTCCAGCCTGTCGGGGTCGATCTCCACGCCCAGGCCGGGGCGGTCGGGGACGGTCAGGTGGCCGTCGGCGATCTCGAACGGGGCGGTGGTGAGCCGCTGGCCGTCCTGCCAGATCCAGTGCGTGTCGACCGCCGTGATCTCGCCGGGCGCGGCGGCGGCGACGTGGGTGAACATGGCCAGCGACACGTCGAAGTGGTTGTTGGAGTGCGAGCCCCAGGTCAGGCCCCAGGCGTCGCAGAGCTGGGCGACGCGGACCGAGCCGTCCATCGTCCAGAAGTGCGGGTCGGCGAGCGGGACGTCGACCGCGCCCGCCTTGATCGCGTGGCCCAGCTCCCGCCAGTCCGTCGCGATCATGTTGGTGGCGGTGCGCAGGCCGGTCGCGCGGCGGAACTCGGCCATGACCTCGCGGCCGGAGTAGCCGTTCTCGGCGCCGCACGGGTCCTCGGCGTAGGCGAGGACGTCCCGGAGCCCGCCGTCGCGGGCCAGCTCGACCGCCTGGGCGAGCGACCAGGCGCCGTTGGGGTCCAGGGTGACGCGGGCGCGGGGGAAGCGCTCGGCGAGGGCGGTGACGGCGGCGGCCTCCTCCGGGCCGGGCAGGACGCCGCCCTTCAGCTTGAAGTCGGCGAAGCCGTACCGGGCCTGGGCGGCCTCGGCGAGCGCGACGATCGCCTCGGGGGTGACCGCCTCCTCGTTCCGCAGCCGGAACCAGTCGTCGTCCTTCTCACCGGCGCGGTAGTCCAGGCCGGTGCGGGTCCGGTCGCCGATGAAGAAGAGGTAGCCGAGCACCGGGACGCGGTCGCGCCGCCGCCCGCCCCCGAGCAGGTCGGCGACCGGCACCTCCAGGTACTGCCCGAGCAGGTCGAGCAGCGCCGACTCGAAGGCGGTGACGGCGTGGACGGTGGTGCGCAGGTCGAAGGTCTGGGCGCCGCGCCCGCCCGCGTCGCGGTGGGCGAAGCGCCGCCGCACGGTCTCCAGGACGGCGTTGTACGCGGCGACCGGGCGGCCCACGACCAGGTCGCGGGACTCCTCCAGGGTGCGGGTGATCGCCTCCCCGCCCGGGACCTCGCCCACGCCGGTGCGGCCGTCGGAGTCGGTCAGCAGGACGATGTTGCGGGTGAAGAAGGGGGCGTGCGCGCCGCTGAGGTTGAGCAGCATGCTGTCGCGCCCGGCGACCGGCACGACGCGCAGCCCGGTGACCGTGGGCACGGCCGCGCGAGTGCCCGGAGGGCGGCCGTGCGCTCTTGCCGGGGGGTGTGGGGGGTCGTCCCCCCACCGGGGCATGTCCATGTCAGTCCCTTCGGCCGTCGACGCGGCGCGGGACGCCGAGCGGGTTGTCCTCGCGCAGTTCCTCGGGCAGCAGGGCGTCGGGGACGTTCTGGTAGGCGACCGGGCGGAGGAAGCGCTCGATCGCGCGGGTGCCGACCGAGGTGGTGGCGGGCGCGGAGGTGGCGGGGTAGGGGCCGCCGTGCACGACCGCGTGGCCGACCTCGACGCCGGTGGGCCAGCCGTTGACGAGCACGCGGCCCGCGAGCAGTTCCAGTTCGGGGAGCAGTTCGGCGGCGAGGGCGTGGTCCTCGGGGGTGAGGTGGAGGGTGGCGGTGAGCTGGCCTTCGAGGGACGCGATGATCGCCTTGAGCCGTTCGGTGTCGCGGACCCGCACGATCAGGGACGCGGCGCCGAAGATCTCGTCCTGGAGGGACGGTTCGGCGAGGAAGGTCTCGTCGTCGGTGAGGTACAGCCCGGCGCGGCACGCGACGGCGATGTCGGCGCCGGCGAGGCCGCGCGCGAGCGTCCTGACGCCCTGGGTGGCGGCCAGGCGCTCGGTGCCGCCGTCGAAGGCGGCGCGGATCCCGTCGGTGAGCATCGGCGCGGCGGGGGCGGCGGCCACGGCGGCGAGGGCGGCGTCCGCGAACGCCTCGAAGCCGTCGCCGTCCAGGGCGAAGACGAGGCCGGGGCTGGTGCACAGCTGCCCGGCGCCGGTGGTGAGGGAGGCGACGAAGGCCCCGCCGAGGTCGGCGCCGGAGTCGCGGAGCGCTCCGGGCAGCACGAACACCGGGTTCACGCTGGACATCTCCGCGTACACCGGGATCGGCACGGGCCGGGCGGCGGCCGCGGCGACCAGCGACAGCCCGCCGC
This sequence comes from Actinomadura rugatobispora, assembly GCF_042656285.1. Taxonomy (GTDB): domain Bacteria; phylum Actinomycetota; class Actinomycetes; order Streptosporangiales; family Streptosporangiaceae; genus Spirillospora; species Spirillospora rugatobispora. The sequence goes on from NZ_JBHSON010000006.1 coordinate 140,776, forward strand.
CGCGCGAGCCGGTGAAGCCGACGGCCCGGATGCGCGGGTCGGTGACCAGCCGGGTGCCGAGGTCGTGGCCGTGGCCGAGGAGGACCGAGAAGGTCCCCTCGGGCAGCCCGTGCTCCTGGACGGCCTCGCGGACGGCGCGGCCGACCAGCTCGCTCGTCCCGGGGTGCGCCGAGTGGGCCTTGACCACGACGGGGGCGCCGGCGGCGAGCGCGGAGGCGGTGTCGCCGCCCGCGACGGAGAAGGCGAGCGGGAAGTTGCTGGCCGCGAACACCGCGACCGGGCCCAGCGGGACGCGGCGCTGCCGCAGGTCGGGGCGCGGCAGCGGGGTGCGGTCGGGGAGGGCGGGGTCGACGCGGGCGCCGAGCCAGTCGCCGTCGCGGACGACGGAGGCGAACAGCCGCAGCTGCCCGGTGGTGCGGGCGCGTTCGCTCTCGGCGCGGGCGCGGGGGAGCCCGGTCTCGGCCATGACGAGGTCGGTGAGGGTGTCGCCGAGGGCGTCGATGCGGTCGGCGGCGGTGTCCAGGAACGCGGCGCGGGCCTTCAGGCTCGTCTGGCGGTAGGTGCCGAACGCCTCCCAGGCCAGGGCGAGGGCGCGCTCGATGTCGTCCGGGGTGGCGATGGGATGGGCGGGTTCGAGCCGCTCGCCGGTGCGCGGGTCGTGCGCGTACAGCTCGGCGGCGCTCATCGGGCGGCCTTCTCGATCAGGGCGGCGAGGTCGGCCAGCTCGCCCTCGGTGAGGTCGGTGAGCGGCGGCCGGACCGGTCCGGCGGGACGGCCGATGGCGTGCATCCCCGCCTTGACGATGGACACCGCGTACCCGGCGCACCGGTTGCGGATGTCGAGGTAGGGGAGCACGAAGTCGGCGAGCCTGCCGTAGACCTCCGCCCGGTCCCGCGCCTGCACGGCGTCGTAGAAGGCGAGCGCGAAGTCCGGGACGAAGTTGAACATCGCCGAGGAGTAGGTGGTCACGCCCAGTTCGAGGTAGGGCAGCGCGAACGTCTCGGCGGTGGGGAGCCCGCCGACGTACAGCAGCGAGTCGCCGAGGGTGGCGTACAGCTTGGACATCAGCTCGATGTCGCCGACGCCGTCCTTGAAGCCGATCAGGTTGGGGCAGTCCTCGGCGAGCCGCGCGACGGTCTCCACGGTGAGCTGGGCGTTGGCCCGGTGGTAGACGATCACGCCGAGGGAGGTGGCCGCGCACACCGCGCGGACGTGCGCGGCCAGGCCCTCCTGGCCCGCCTCGGTGAGGTAGGGCGGCAGCAGCAGGACCGCGTCCGCGCCGGCCTGCTCGGCGTCGGCGGCCAGCTCGCGGGCCAGCGCGGTGCCGTACCCGGCGGGCGCGATGATCGGGGTGCCCTCGGGGGCCTCGGCGACGGCCGCGCGCACGACCCGTCCGACCTCGGCGGGGGTGAGGGAGAAGAACTCGCCGGTGCCGCCCGCGGCGAACAGGCCCGCGGCCGGGTACCCGCCGAGCCAGCCGATGTGCTCGCGGTAGGCGGGCTCGTCGAAGTCGAGCCCGCCGGTCATGTGCGTCACCGGGAAGGACAGGAGCCCGGCCCCGAGCACGGACTTCAGCTCGTCGTGGGTGAATCTCGTCATCTGCTCTGAACTCCAGGGTCGGGGGCGGGGAGCGACGCGCTCAGGCTAAGGACCGGGCATGATGCCTGTCCAAGTTGTATTTGGCATGCGCTGATACCTTTCGTGCATGTACACGCTTGACCAGCTCCGGGGCTTCGTCGCGGTCGCCGAAGAAGGCCATTTCGGCCGGGCCGCCGAGCGGCTGCGCATGACCCAGCCGCCGCTCAGCCGGCAGATCCAGAAGCTGGAGCGGGCCGTGGGCGTCACGCTGCTGGAGCGCACCCCGCACGGCGCCGCCCCGACCCCCGCCGGCCGGGCGTTCCTCACCGAGGCGCGGCGGCTGCTCAGCCAGGCCGAGGCGGCGGTGCTGGCGGCGCGGCGCAGCGCGCAGGGCACCAGCGGCACGCTGCGGATCGGATTCACCGCCGTGTCGGCGCTGGCCGTGCTCGGGCAGTGGATCGCCGCCGCCCGCGCGCACCTTCCCGGCGTGGACCTGGTGCTGTCGGAGATGGTCACCCGCGTCCAGGTGGACGCGCTGCTGGCCGGGGAGATCGACGTGGGGCTGGCGCGTGGGGTGCCCCGGTCGGACGTGCTGAGCGCGCGGCTGGTGTTCGCCGAGCCGCTGGTGCTGGCGGTGCCGCGCGGGCACCCGCTGACCGGACTGGGCCGCACGCCGCGGCTGGCCGACATCGCCGCGCACGACCTGGTCACCTACGCGGCGGTCGAGGCCCGCTACCTGTACGAGCTGGTGATCACCGTGTTCCGGGACGCGGGGGTGGCGCCGCGCTACGTCCAGCAGATGGGGCAGGTGCACAGCCTGCTGGCGCTGGTGGACGCGGGCGTCGGGGCGGCGCTGGTGCCGCGCTCGGCGTCGGTGCTGCGGCTGCCGAACCTGGAGTTCCTCGCCATCGACGGCCTCGCGCCCGACCTGGTGGAGGTGCACAGCGTGTGGCGGACGGGCAACGAGGATCCGGCGCTGCGGGCGCTGCTGCGCCTGGTGGGCCGCCGGGACGGGCCGTCGCACCCGGGTCCGTAAGCGACCCTTGACGACGGAAGAGAGAGGACTCTAAGGTCCGTCTACCCATAGAGACGACTTTCCTCCTCGTAGACGATCGTTCGGAAAACGCGCCCGGTGCTCCGGGCGCGCCCGCTGCCCGCCCGTCCGCGGCCGCCCGCACGTCTCCGCGCTCTCGGCACGTCCTGTCTGGAGAGGCAATGTCCGCAATCCCACCCTGTCCCCCACCGCGCGCCCCCTCCCGGCGCACGGCGGTCGCCGCGGCGGTCCTCCTGGCCGGCCTGGTGGCCGGAACCGGCTGCACCGTCGCCAACAGCGACTCCCTGACCGGGGGCGCCGACGGCGCGCTGCAGATCGTGCTGCAGCAGGAACCGCCCACCCTCGAACCCTGCGAGTCCTCGCTCACCTCCACCGGTGTGGTCGTCCGCTCCAACGTCACCGAGCCGCTGATCGAGCGCGACCCGACCAGCGGCGCGCTCAAGCCGCTGCTGTCCACCGGGTGGAAGGCCACCGACGACCGCACCTGGACGTTCACCGTCCGGGACGGCGTCCGCTTCCACGACGGCTCGGCCTTCGACGCCAAGGACGCCGCGTACTCCATCACCCGCGCGGTCGGCTCCAAGCTCGGCTGCAACGTCGACGGCTACGTCTTCGCCGACAGCAAGCTGGAGGTGTCGGCGCCCGACGCCCGCACCCTCACCGTCAAGACCGCCGAGCCCGACCCGATCCTGCCGCTGCGGCTGTCGTTCCTGGAGATCGTCCCGGAGGGCACGAACCTCAAGGCCAAGGTGCGCGAGCCCGTCGGCACCGGCCCGTACAAGATCGAGGACTGGGACACCGGCATCAGCCTGCGGCTCGGCCGCTTCCCCGGCTACTGGGGCACCAAGCCCGACTACCCGGCCGTCCGGTACGTGTGGCGGGCCGAGAACAGCATCCGCGCCGCCATGGTCACCAGTGGCGAGGCCGGGATCGCCACCGGCCTCGGCCCCGAGGACGGCGCCGGCGACCTCGGCGTCCCCTTCCCCAACAACGAGACCACCGCGCTGCGGATGGACGCCAACGTCGCGCCGCTCAACGACGTCCGGGTCCGCCGCGCGATCAACTACGCCATCGACAAGAGCGGCATCGTCCAGTCGCTGTTCCTCAAGCTCGGCGAGCCCGCCGGGCAGCTGGTCGCCAACGGCGTCGTCGGCCACGACCCGGCGATCAAGCCCTGGCCGTACGACCCGGCCCGCGCCAAGGCCCTGGTCGCCGAGGCCCGCGCCGCCGGGACACCGGTGCAGACCCCGATCACCCTGATCGCCCGGAACGCCCAGTTCCCCAAGGTCGCCGAGACCGCCGAGGTGATCCAGGAGGCGCTCGGCCAGGCCGGGCTGAACGTGAAGATCAAGATGCTGGACACCGCCGCGCACCTGGAGTACCAGCTGCGGCCGTTCGTCCGCGACGCCGGCCCCACCCTGCTGCTGATCATGCACGGCAACCAGGCCGGCGACGCCGCGTTCACCACCAGCCAGTACCTGGCGAGCGACGGCCCGCAGAGCCAGTACGGCACGCCCGCGCTGGACGCCATGATCGCCCAGGCCGGGCAGAAGACCGGAGCCGAGCGCGCCAAGGCCTTCGGGCAGGTGCTCGCCTACCAGAACGAGAACATCGTGCAGTACGCCCACATCGCCCACATGCGCGGCCTGCTCGGCATCGCCCGCGACGTCCGCTACAAGCCGGACTCGGCGACCACCGACGAGCTGCGGCTCGCCGACGTCCACCGGGCCAAGTGAGGGAGCAGGGATGCTGACCTTCGTCCGCAAGCGCGTGGTCTCCAGCGCGCTTCCCCTGGTCGTGGTGATCCTGGGCGTGTTCTGCCTGGCCCGGCTCACCGGCGACCCGGCCAAGCTGTACCTGCCGCTCAGCGCCACCCCGCAGATGCGGGAGGACTTCCTGGCCCGCAACGGGTTCGACCGGCCGCTGTGGGAGCAGCTGCTGGACTACCTCGGCGGGGTGTTCACGCTCGACTTCGGCGAGTCGCTCCGCACCGGGCAGGACGCGGCCGGGATGGCGCTGCGCGCCTTCCCCGCCACCCTCCAGCTCGCCGGGGCGACCATGCTGCTGGCCATCATCGGCGCGGTGATCATCGGCAGCTGGGCCGCCTACAAGCCCAACTCGCTCGCCGACCGGCTCTCCGGCTTCCTGTCCATGACCGCCGCCAGCATGCCCGACTTCTGGTTCGCGATCATGGGCGTGCTGGTCTTCGCGGTCACGCTGGGCTGGCTGCCCACCTCCGGCGTCGTCGGCGGCCCCGAGGTGTGGGTGCTGCCGCTGCTCACGCTGCTGATCCGCCCGTTCGGCGTGCTGGTGCAGGTGGTGCGCGGCTCGATGGTGTCGGCGCTGTCGGCGCCGTACGTGAAGGTCGCGCGGAGCAAGGGGGCCAGCGAGCCCCGGGTGGTGTTCGGGCACGCGCTGCGCAATGCCGCCCCGCCCGCCCTGACCGTCGCCGGGGACCTCACGGTCGGCCTGGTGAACGGCGCCGTGGTGGTCGAGACGATCTTCGGCTGGCCGGGCATCGGCAAGCTGATGATCGACTCCATCCTGCAGCGCGACTTCGCCGTCCTGCAGGCGGCCGTCCTGGTCACCGCGGTGACGATCTTCGCGCTCAACATCCTCATCGACCTCGTCCACGCGCTCCTGGACGCCCGCGTCCGGCAGCCCGTCGCGGCATGAAAGAAGGTGACGTCATGACGGCGACCCTCGACACCGCGGCGAAGCCCGCGGGCGCCGCGCCGCCGCGCCGCGTCCGGTGGTGGAAGCTGCTGCTGCGCGACCGGGTGGCCACGGCCGCCGCCGCCGTGCTGCTGCTGGTGGTGCTGGCCACCACCGTCGGCCGGATCCTCATCGGCGACCTCGACACCCGGCAGAACCTGCGCGCCACCAACACCCCGCCGTTCAGCCTCGACCACGGCTGGGAGTTCATCCTCGGCAGCGACGCCCTCGGCCGCAGCGTCCTGGCCCGGCTGATCGTCGCGGGCGGCACCACCCTGTCGGTCGCCGTCCCGGCCGTGCTGATCTCGCTGGTCGTCGGCGGGGCCTGGGGCATGTGGGCGGGCTACCACCGCGGCTGGCGCGAGAACGTGTCGATGCGGATCGCCGACATCATCCTCAGCTTCCCGTCGCTGCTGATGGCCGTGGTGGTGCTGTACATCTTCTCGCCCAGCGCCGCCAACATCGTCGCGGTGCTCGCGATCGCCCGCATCCCGGTCTACCTGCGCACCGCCCGCGCCGAGGCGGCCGAGCTGCGCGGGCGGCTGTTCGTGGACGCGGCGCGCACGTTCGGCACCCGGTCCGGGGCGGTGATCGTCCGGCACATCGCGCCGGTCGTCGCCCCGACCCTGCTGACCGTCGCCACCGTCGACTTCTGCTTCGTCATGCTGGCCGAGTCGTCGCTGAGCTTCCTCGGCATCGGCATCCAGCCCCCCGACGTCAGCTGGGGGCTGATGGTCGCGCAGGGCCGCCAGTACCTGCAGACCGCCTGGTGGACGGCCGTGTTCCCGGGCGTCGCCATCGTCGTCACCACGGTCTCGGCCACCCTGCTGGCCGCCTGGTTCCGGCTGGCCACCGACCCCGCCCAGCGCTGGCGGCTGGCCCTGCCCCGCGGCCGCCGCGGCCGCCGGTCCGCCCTCCCGGAGGTGCCCCAGTGACTTCTTCCACCACCGCTCCGGCCCTGGAGGTCGAGGGCCTGTCCGTCGACCTGCGCACCCAGCACGGCACGGTGCGCGCCGTCGACGGCGCCGGCTTCGCGGTGCGGTCGGGGGAGACCCTGGCGCTGCTCGGCGAGTCCGGCTGCGGCAAGTCCATGACCGCGCAGGCGATCGTCGGCCTGCTCGACCCGGTCGCGAGCGTGACCGGCGGCGCGGTCCGCCTCGCCGGCGACGACATCCTGAAAATGGACCGCGCCGCCCGCCGCAAGATCGCCGGCCCCCGGCTGTCGATCGTGTTCCAGGACGCGCTGACCGCCCTCAACCCGGTGCAGACCGTCGGCGCCCAGCTCGCCGAGCCGTTCCGGATCCACCGCAAACTGTCGCGCCGCGCCGCGCTCGCCAAGGCCGCCGAGCTGATGGAACGGGTCGGCATCCCCGACCCGAAAGCACGCCTGTCGGCCTACCCGCACCAGTTCTCCGGCGGCATGCGGCAGCGCCTTCTCATCGCGATGGCCGTCGCCCTGGACCCCGACGTGCTCCTGGCCGACGAGCCGACCACCGCGCTGGACGTGACCGTCCAGGCGCAGATCATGGAGCTGCTGCGGGAGCTGCGCACCGAACGGGACATGGCCGTCGTCCTCATCACCCACGACCTGGCCGTCGTGGCCGAGCACGCCGACCACGTCGCGGTCATGTACGCGGGACGGGTCGTGGAGACCGGCCCGGTCGCCGAGGTCTTCGCCGACCCCCGCCACCCGTACACGCGCGGGCTGCTGGAGTCCGTCCCGGCGAAGGTCGGGCGCGGCGAGGAACTGCACTCGATCAAGGGCGGGCCGCCGGAGCTGCACGCCATCCCGAAGGGGTGCGCGTTCCAGGCCCGCTGCCCGGCGGTCGAGGACGTGTGCCGCACCGAACGCCCCGGCCTAGCGGTCACCGCGCCGCGCCGCGCCGCCGCCTGCCACTTCGCGAACAAGGAGCCGGCCCATGCCTGACCTCCCCACCAATGTGATCGAGGCGCGGGGCGTGGCCAAGACGTTCCACGTCCCGAAGAACAAGGACGGCAAGAACCGGCTGCGCGCCCTCGACGGCATCGACCTCACCCTAGGGCGCGGCGAGACCCTCGGCCTGGTCGGCGAGTCCGGCTGCGGCAAGTCCACGCTGGCCCGCGTCCTGCTGATGCTGGAGCGCCCGGACGAGGGCACGCTCAGCTTCGACGGCGTCGACCCGTTCACCCTCAAGGGCAAGGAGTTGCTGGCCTGGCGGCGCCGCGTCCAGATGGTCTTCCAGGACCCGTTCGCCTCCCTCAACCCGAGGATGACCGCGGCCGAGATCATCGCCGAGCCGTGGCGGACCCACAAGGACGTGCTGCCGTCCCGCCAGGACCGGCAGGCACGCGTCAAGGAACTGCTCGACCTGGTCGGGCTGCGCCCCGGGGACGCCGACCGCTACCCGCAGGAGTTCTCCGGTGGCCAGCGGCAGCGCATCGGCATAGCCCGCGCGCTGGCGCTCAACCCCGAGGTGATCGTCTGCGACGAGCCGGTGTCGGCGCTGGACCTGTCGGTGCAGGCCCAGGTGCTCAACCTGCTGGACGAGCTGCAGCGCGAGCTCGGCGTGTCGTACGTGTTCATCTCGCACGACCTGTCGGTGGTCCGGCACGTCGCCGACCGGGTCGCGGTGATGTACCTGGGCCGGATCGTGGAGTACGGCACGGCCGAGGAGGTCTTCGAGTCGCCGCGCCACCCGTACACGGCGGCGCTCCTGTCGGCCGCGCCCGAACTGGGCGACAGCCGACGGAAGCGGATCCTGCTGGAGGGCGAGGTCCCCTCACCCCTGGACCCGCCGTCCGGCTGCCGCTTCCGCACCCGCTGCTGGAAAGCGGCGGACAAGTGCGCCACGACCGTCCCGACCGCCCCCGAAGCCGACGCCCACCAGGCCGCCTGCCACTTCCCCCTGGCCCCGGCCGCCAGCCGATGATCGCGACCCCTCGGCCTTGACCGGCCGGGGGGCCGCCCAGTTGCCAGCTTGGCCCAGAACCCTCAGGGGTGGTGATCCGCCTTCCCTCCGGGCCGGGGAAGGCGTTGACGCCAGGTAACTGCCTGCTCACGGGTTGGTCGGCTAGGTCACGCCTTCGGATGCCTTGCCGGGCGGAGCCGGTGGGGCAAGGCTGGGGCCATGCCCGTGCCTGGTGCCTTCGGGCACACAAGGAGGATGACGATGGCTCTAGAGTTCCTGGGCGCGGACCCGACGTCGGAGGTAGGAGGGTCCCCGTCCGTATGGCGCGACACGGAGACAGGTGACTACGTCCTGCGCGGGTGGGTCATCTCCGATTCGGAGACCCGCGCACAGATCGGGCAGGACCCGGCGGGCGAGATCAGCATCCGGTTCCCGCAGCGCATGATGCAGTTCTTCCCGGAGGTGGACAGTGGCGGCGGAACCGACGTTTGACGACGTCTGTGGCCGTCCGGGCCGCGGCCCGTACACGGGGGCGCTGCTGTCGGCTGCCCCGGAGTTGGGCACCGCGGACGACCGGCGGGAGCGGATCCTGCTGGAGGGCGAGGTGCCCTCGCCGCTGGACTCGCCGTCCGGCTGCCGCTTCCGCACGCGCTGCTGGAAGGCGTCGGACAAGTGCGCCACGGGTGCCGGTCGCCCCCGAAGCCGACGCCCGCCAGGCCGCCTGCCACTCCCCGCTGGAGCCGGCCGTCAGCACCTGAGGGACGGCACGGCCGATGCCCATCGGCCGTGCCGTCATGCTCAGTCCCGGAGGGCCAGCACCCGCGCGATGGACGCGAGTGCCGTAGGAATGTCGTCGGCGCGACAGATGCGCTCACCCCACGACCACAGCAGCCAGCACACGCCGTCGCGGTCGCGTTCCGCGCCGATGTCCTCGACCAGACGCGCGGCCCCCGTTCGGCCGACGTGCAACGCGGTGGGGTGCTCGATGAGCCGGACGGTGTAGTCCCCGGTGGCTTCCAGAGCTTCACCGAGACGCTGTAGGTAGGGGGTCACCCGCCCACCCCGCCGAGTTCGCGCTCGATCGCCTTGACCGCCCCCGTGATGTCGTCCGCCGGAGCGATCGCCGTGCCGTCGGCCGACCGCACGAACCACCATGCGCCGTCGCGGAAGTCGCACCCGATGGCGAACGTCCGGCGCGGCGACCCGAGGTCCAGCCACGTCACGCCGCGCCGCTCGACGAGCCCGCACCCGATGCCGGGGCGCGCCTCGACGGCCGCCCGCAACTCGTTCAGGTGCTCGCGCCGGTCGTTGTGCGGCCTGGGCGTGCTGATGGTCGCCGCGTGCCGTCCCCTGGCGAAGCTCATTCCCTCACCTCTCTCGCTCGCTGCCGTTCCGTGCGCGCTCGGCTTCTTCGACCAGCGCCGCACGCAACGCCTCCGCTGTCGGACACATCACGGTCGGATCGACCCCCGCACGCGGATCGTGCAATGTCGCGACCCATTCACCGAGAAGCCCGTCACGACGAACCGACCGCCAAATTCGATAACCACCGAAATCAGCACGAAGCCGGGCAAGCTCCCAATCCTCGGGATGCGTGCGCGTGTCCATCACGGGCCCCTTCCGGCCTGGTCGCCTGCGTGAATCTCGTGGTAAGCGTCACAGCTCCGGACTACGCTCAGCTACATAGCGAGCACCCCCCGAACACCCCCCGAACCACCCCCCCCACGAGGGATGAGAACCGCCCCTGATCCGTCCGCGACGCACTCTGGAGCCGTGATGCCACAGAACCAAGGCGACTTCACGCGAGACCCGCTCATTCGCGCATTCGGCGCGGTCCTTCGCGCCCATCGTGAAGCCGCAGGGCTTTCACGCCCTCAGCTCGCCGAGTCGCTTGGCTGCAAGCCCGGATGGATCGAGAAGATGGAGACCGGAACGAAGCCGTCCATTCTCTCGGCGATCGATCTCGATACGTTCTTCCAGATCAAAGAGAAGACGTTTCAGACGATGGCCGAGGAGATCGAGCAGACCGGAAAGCACACTGCCCCGCCGCCCGGGTTCAAGGAGTACGCGAAACGGGAAGCGAAGGCGAGCGAGATCAGGGGGTTCAGCGGCCTGCTGATCAACGGGCTGTTCCAGTCGGAGGGCTACGCCCGTACGATCTTGGAATCGATCGAGCATGGCGCCGACATCGATACTGCCCTGGCCGAGCGCATGGAACGCAAGGCGATCCTCGCCGGTGACGCCCCGCCGCGCGTCTGGCACACCCTCGACGAAGGGGCGTTGCGCCGGATCGTGGGCAGCAGGGAGATCATGCGTGAGCAGTTGCAGGCTCTTCTCGACGTGTCCGAGCACCCGCGAGCGATGATCCAGGTCGTTCCCCTCAGCGCGGGATATCACGCGGGGCTCGGTGGCGAATTCACCATTCTCGGATTCGAGGGCGGCGCGAGCACCGGCTACACCGAGTCGGCCGGAGTCGGGGTCCTGATCGAGCAGCCCGCCGGAGTCGCGGGGCTCCAGGTACGGTATGACTTGCTCAAGGGTCACGCGCTACCCGTCGGGGAGTCGCGTGCCTTGATCAGGACCGTGATGGAGGAGATATGAGCACGATGGACCTGGCGGCCGCTCAGTGGCGCAAGAGCAGCCGCAGCGACCATCAGGGCGGACAATGCGTCGAGGTCGCAGGGATCGCCCCCGTGATCGCGGTGCGGGACTCCAAAAACCCCGACGGCCCTAAACTGATCCTCGATGCTGCCGACTGGCGTGCGCTTACGCGTCAGATCAAGGCGAGCGAGCACGACCTGGCCTGACGGCCCCGCAGGGGGTCATATGGGACTGGAACTCGTCCGATATCAGGAGAGTCGCATGAACACGGACCTCTCGGTCGCCCGGTGGCGGAAGTCCAGCCGAAGCGACGAGCACGGTGGGTCGTGCGTGCAGGTCGCAGGGGTCGACCCCATGGACGCTCAGTGGCGCAAGAGCAGTCGCAGCGGTGGCCAGGGGGGCGAGTGTGTAGAGATCGCCAACCTCGCCTTCGTCATCGCTGTTCGGGACAGCAAGGACCCGGAGTGTCCCAAGCTGATCCTCGATGCTGCCGACTGGCGTGCGCTCGCGCGCCGGATCAAGGCGTGCGAGCACGACCTGGCCTGATCCCCCACCCTCCCGGCGAGCCCTCGGCCTGTGCCCCAGGTCGGGGGCTCTTTTTAGCGGATGGCGTGGAGGGGGGCGGTTCTCGGTCAGGGCTGTGAGGTTGGCGGCGATGTCGTGGCTGCGGCGCTCGAACGTCTTGGTCGTGTGACCGGAGTTGTGCGGCGTCAGCACGACGCTCTCCAGCTTCTCGAAGGGCATCGTGCTGCCGCCGCGGGCCTTGCCGTCGGTGGCGAGGCATGCCGGGGAGTGCGGCCCATCGGCTTCTCCGTCCGCATCACTTCTGCCGGGCGAAGAACTCGTTCGCATCGGGAAGGAACATGAACACCACGGCAGGGATGGTCAAGCACCAGCTGATCAACTGAAGGAGGCCCATCATGATGCCGAAGTCGCCTCCGGAGAAGTAGGTGCCGAGGTCGCCGAGGCGGATCACCAGGCCCAGCACCGCCAATACAGCCAGAGTGATTCGCGCCCAGTTCTTGCCTTTGCGCATCTTGGAGACGAACCAGAACCAGAGGGCGAGAAGCATCGACCCGAGAAACAGGCCACCGATCAAAGCACCCTGGACAAGGTCCCGATCTTCTGCGGTGAGGCCGTCTTCGCGGAGAGCGTTGTCCACCAGGGTGTCCATGAACATCAGGCTGACCAGGGCACCGATCAACCCGACGACGATGCCGGCGATCCAGAGTTTGAAGGAGGTCTCCACAGACTTCGACTCGGATTCGGTAGTCATACGTGACACCGTGCCGAGAACGCTCTCGCTCGCAACATAAGGTTTGTTGGGCTGCTTCCCGCCGGGCTGGGGCCAGGGTCGGGCTGCGAGACGGGACGGGCCGCACGGTAGCCGCGTTAGCCGCGCCGCGTGGCATAGAGGCGGTCGGCCCAGGTAAGTCGGTCATCGCCAACGTCTGAGAGGAATCCGGCGTTGACCTGTTGGAGAGAATTTGGTTCGGTGAATTCCTGCAGAGCAGTTCAGGCCCTGATCCCCGGCGCAGGGTGCGGACCCTGCCGCCGTGGGCTCCTGGACGGCACGTTGATCTGGAACCGGCGGTACTTGCTCCACGCGTTCCGCGAGTCCATCCCGCAGGCTTGAGGTGGACGGCCAAGGTACGGCGTGCGCGGTCAGGCGACCCGCCAGGTGCGGTCGCCGAGGGTGGCGACGAGGTCGAGGTGGCCGCCGAGGGCGGCGACGTAGTCGCGTACGACCTCGATGCCGGATACCTCACCATGCTCGATCTTGGAGATGCGGGCTTGGCTGACGCCGAGGAGGTCGGCGAGTTCGGCTTGAGTGACTCCAGCGGCCTTACGGATCTCCGCGAGTTGGAATCCACGGACGTAAGCTTCGCGCCGTTCACGGGCTGCGGTTTCTCCGGCGGCGCGTTCGGCATCACTGCGCGGGCCGAGGGCAGCCGCTTTCGCCTTGACACCGGACCACGTGCCGTATCCGGTACCCATCACCCCTCCTGTTCTTCTTTGAGCGCGATCAGATGCTCGGTGGGCCGGGGCGGCCTGGGGAACGAAAACGCCGTCGTGCCGCCACCTTCACCGACGCCCAGCCACGAACAAGAGAACCCGATCAATGACCGCTCTGCGCTTAATCGAGTGCATCGCCCTGGCCAAGCGCCGTGCGGACGGCCAGGCGTCCAGCTCGCCGGAAGCCGCGTTCGCCGGAATCGACTTCGTGCCAACGGGCGTCAGTAAGCGCGACCTGAACGGCCAAAGCGTCGGGGCCTGCCTGCGGCAGCGGCTTCTCCCACTCGTAGTCGACGTCGCCGAGCAGTTCACGTCTGATGCCGTCGGCCACGGCCTCGGCGAACTCGGGTGGAAGATCCGCCTCGTCGACAAGATTGACGAAGTCGAATTCGGTCACGCCGTCCGGCAATGGTTCGAAGTCGACGGTGATGACGGCGAACGGCCCGCAGGCTCCGATGTTCTTGATGTAGCGGACGTGCACATCGCGCACCGCATCCACGAACAGGCTGGCCATCGACGTCCTTCTTCCACTCACTACAGCGCGATGAAGACCCTGTCCCGAACGGGCAGGGTTACCGCGCTTGCACCGAGGCTAACCGGTCTTACCCCGGAAAAGGACGACGTTGTGGAGGGGGCGGTTCTCGGCCAGGGCTGTGAGGTTGGCGGCGATGTCGCGGGCTCGGCGCTCGAATGTCTCGGTCGTGTGACCGGAGTTGTGGGGTGTCAGGACGACGTTCTCGAGCTTGTCGAACGGCATCGTGCTGCCGCCGCGGGCTTTGCCGTCGGTGGGCCACCACACGTCGATGCCCGCTCCGGCGATGCGGTCGGCGGCGAGCGCTTCGTAGAGGGCGTGCTCGTCGATGACCGGGCCGCGTGCCACGTTGATCAGGAGCGCGGTGGGACGCATCAGGTTCAGCTCGGCGGCGCCGATCATGCCCCGGGTGTGCTCGTTCAGCGGGACGGTCACCACGACGATGTCCGAGGTCGCGAGGAGTTCGGGCAGCTGGTCGGAGGGCAGGACGCGGTCTAGGTGGAGGCCGTCTTCCAGGGGTGAGGCCGGGTCACGTCGTGTCGCTTGGACGCGCAGGCCGAACGCCTGCGCGAGGCGCGCCACCTCGCGTCCTGTTTCACCTAGGCCGAGGAGCCCTAGTGTTCGTCCGGCCAAGGTGTCGCCCAGGGGGAGAGCGGGGTCTGCGGAGACCGACTCCCAGACACCCTTACGCACCAGCCGGTCGCGCCGCAGCACCTTCCGGGACAGCATGAGCGCGACCATCACGACGTGCTCGGCGATGGAGCGGCCGTGGTGGAAGGTGTTGCAGACGGCTGTGCCGGGCGGGAGCGCGTCCAGGGCGATGCGCTCGTATCCGGCCCCGGTGCACTGGACGAGCCGCAGGCCCGGCCCGGCGGCGCGGGCCATGTCCTCGGTTAGGCGAGAGCAGACGATTATCTCGGTGCCGGGCAGGGCGGCGAGGAGCTCCTCCTCGGGGAGATCGGCGGCGAGTACGATTTCGTGCCCGCCGCCTTGCAGGATCGGCGCGAAGCGGGCGGTGATCGGGTCGGTGACCAGGACCTTCACCAGCGGGGCTTCTTCAGTTCGTAGGAGGGGTCGACGCGCTTCATGTAGCCGGTGTCGTCGCGGTCGCGGATTCCGCACTTCACGTACTGCTCGTGCAGTGCGGCCAGCCGGTCGCGGTCGAGTGTGACGCCGAGGCCGGGCGCGGTCGGGACGGCCAGGGCCCCCTCGCTGAACATCAGCGCGCCGTCGGCGATGACGTCCTCGCCCGGGTCCTTCCACGGCCAGTGGGTGTCGCAGGCGTAGGTGAGGGCCGGGGACGCGGCCGCCAGGTGCGTCATCGCGGCCAGGCTGATGCCGAGATGGGAGTTGGAGTGCATCGACAGTCCGAGCCCGAATGTCTCGCAGATCCCGGCGAGCAGGCGCGACCGGGTGAGGCCGCCCCAGAAGTGGTGGTCGGACAGCACGACCCCGACCGCGTCCCGCTTCACGGCGGGCTCGATGTCGGCGAAGCTCACCACGCACATGTTGGTGGCCAGCGGCATCGGCACCTTCCGCGCGACCTCGGCCATCCCCTCGACGCCCTCGGTCGGGTCCTCCAGGTACTCCAGGACGCCGTCCAGCTCCTGCCCGACCCGGATGGACGTCTCGACCGTCCAGGCGCCGTTCGGGTCGATGCGGAGGGGGTGGTCGGGGAACGCGGCGCGCAGGGCCCGGATCGCGGCGATCTCCTCGTCCGGCGGGAACACCCCGCCCTTCAGCTTGATCGCGGAGAAGCCGTAGCCGTCGATCATGCGGCGGGCCTGGGCGACGATGCCGTCGGGGTCGAGGGCGGCGCCCCAGGCGTCCGGCTCCTGGCCGGGGTGAGCGTCCCACTTGTAGAACAGGTACGCCGAGTAGTCGACCCGGTCGCGGACGGCGCCGCCGAGCAGCGCGCTGACCGGCAGCCCGACCGCCTGCCCCTGGATGTCCAGGCAGGCCACCTCGAACGGGGAGAGCACGGCGTCGGCGGTGCTGCTGTTGGTGACCATCCCGGCCATGCCGTGCCCGCCCGTCCCGGTGTCGCCGGCCAGGCTCGCCCGGACGCCGCGGGCCAGCGCGTTGAGGTCCCAGACGTCAGTGCCGGTGATCTCCTCGGCGGCGCGGCGCAGCCGGGCCAGGTGGGCGGTGTCGGCGTAGGTCTCGCCGAGGCCGGTGAGGCCCTCGTCGGTGCGGACCTCGACGATCGCGCGGATGGCGTACGGCTCGTGCACGCCCACGGTGTTGAGCAGCGGCAGGTCGCGGAACGCGACCGGGGTGACCGTGATCGCGGCGATCCGCTGGCGGGTCCGCGGTCCGGGAGCGGCGGCCTCGGGTGACGGATTCGGGGGCGGCTTGGGCATGGGGGCGGCACCTCACAACACCGATCGGCTCCAATGTCCGGCTACGTTAGCAGACTGCGTTTTTATATGTAGACGACGGTCCGGTATGTGGGCATGACGGAACCCCGGGCCGCGTGACCCGGGTTTCGGCCGTCCGGGGTCAGACTTCCCAGGAGTCCTCGGTGATCGGCGGGGCGCTCCGCTCGATCCGCTCCCGCGCCTCCCGCATCGCCGCGACGATCTCGGCCTCCCGCTCCGGGGTCAGCCGGGCCATCGGCACCGAGCAGCTGATCGCGTCCCGGGGCGGGCGGCCCTCCGGCGCGTACCGCAGCGCGAAACCGAAGCAGTGCAGGCCGAGGCTGTTCTCCTCGACGTCGACCGCGTGGCCGCGCTCCCGCGTCCGCTCCAGGTCGGCGTCCAGCGCGCCCCGGTCGGTGATAGTGCGGGCGGTCGAGGCGACCAGCTCCGCCGGCACGTGCCGGTCGAGTTCCCCGCCGTCCCGCTCGGCCAGTAGCGCCTTGCCCAGCGCCGTGCAGAACGCGGGCAGCCGCCGGCCCACCCGGCTGTAGGGGCGCAGGTACTGGCTCGACTCGCGGGTGGCCAGGTAGACCACGTCGAACCCGTCCAGCCGCCCGAAGTGGAAGGTCTCGTCGAGCTTCTCGCCCAGCTCGTCCAGCACCGGCTTGACGATCCGCAGGTGCGGGTCGGTGTCCAGGTAGCTGGTGCCGACCAGCAGCGCGCGGATGCCGATCCCGTACATCGTCCCGGAGGCGTCGGTGCGCACCCAGCCGTGCTTGGTGAGCGTGCGCAGCAGCGCGTACAGGCTGCTGCGCGGCACGTTCAGCGCCTCGGTGAGCTCGCGCAGCCGGGCGGGGCGGTTCTGCCGGGACGCCAGCAGCTCCAGCAGCTCCAGGGTCCGCGCCGCGGACTTGACCTCGCGCACGCCGGAGGTCCTGTCGTCGATGCCCGGTGACTCGTCGGACGAAGCGGCCATGGTGCGGGCCTCCAGAGATCCAGCGGAACGGATACTTGGGACGTGGTGGATGGAACCCGTTATAGAGCCGGGGGTCGCGCCAGCCTAATAGATGGGGAGGCGCTGTCTACATTCGGAGAAGCTCCGGAGGAGGGTGGGACACGATGGACGATCTTCCGGGCGGAGGGGTTCGGTTCGAGGTCCACGATCCCGCGCCGCCGCGGCTCCGGGTCGAGATCGCGGCGCCCGGCCGGTTCTGGCTCCGTCAGGACGACCGTCCCGTGCTGCTCGCCCACGTCGAACGCTCGCACTACGGCGTGCACTACATGCGCCTGGACGGCCACACCCCCGTACTGCCGCCCCTGACCGCAGCCGAGGCGCGCAGGGAGCCCTCCTGGCCGCACCACTACGTCACCTGGCTCGCCCAGGGACCCGGCCCCCTGCACCCCGGATGGTGGACGCTCCAACCCTGGCGCCCGCCCGGTCCACTGGAACTGGCGGCCGAGCACCCGTCGGGCTATCTGGACTGGTTCGCGGGCTGGAACGGGATCGTCCCCCTGCGTCCTCTGCCCGAGCCCGGGAACGGCCGCGTCAAGGCCCACCGCAAGCTCGTCCGGGACGGCCTGCTGCCGCCGATCCTGCTCTGGTGGGTCAGCGGCCTGGACGGCTGGGTCCTCCTGGACGGACACGCCCGCCTCGCCGCCGCCCTGGCCGAGGACACGATTCCGCCCGCCCTGGCCCTCGCCCTGGGGCCGTCCCCGTCCCAGGTGGACGAGATGGTGGAGTACGCGCAGCGCGGCCAAGCCCTGGTCGAGGCCCAACTCGACAAGGAAAGTGCCAGGCGCGCAAAGCAATGGCACTTCGCCGACGTGTACGCGGGCATCCCCGGGGAGAGGCTGCGCACCCGCGCGTGGCCCCTGCCCGAAGGCGGCTCCGAAGCCTGGCAACGGGCCGCACCGCCGGGCTGGCCACCGCCCGACGACTGAAAAGGGGCCCGCGCCGGACGGCGCGGGCCCCTCGAACCGAACGTCAGCCGGTCACCGGCAGGTCACCCGGAACGGGCGTCGGCGCCGGGGCCTGGCCGGGCGGGGTCGCCGACGGCGGGGTGGACGGCGACGGCGCCGGCTGCTCCGGCTTGCCCGGGTCCGACGGGCCGTCCGCGCCCTTGCCGCAGGTGGCCGAGGCGATGCTGATGGTCTCGGTCTTGCCCGGGCCGAGCGGTAGCGTCAGCTCGATCGCGGTCACGTTGAGGCGGCCGTCGGGGGTGCGGGTCTGCTTGTTCAGCACCAGCGAGGCCGTGCCCAGCGTGTCCAGGTTCACCGACACGCCGCTGTTGGGCTTCGCCGCCGCATTGATCGTCTTGCCGTTCAGCTGCACCTTCACCAGCTGGGACCGGCCCTCGCCCTTCACGCACTTGGCGGTGACCAGGCTGGCCGTCAGGTGCGCCTTGGGCACCTTCAGGTCGACGACCGACGCGCGGGCGTGCGCCTTCCCGGCGGAGGCGTTCAGCACCCGGGCCTGCAGCACCGGGTTGGCCGGCACTTCGGCGACGCTGCGGCTCAGCGTGGACGGGCCGGCGGAGGTCACCGACGGGGTCGCCGGGATGGCCACCGGACCGGACGCGGCGAGGGCGAACGCCTGGCTGGGCGGGGTGGTGGCCTGGGCGGACGGCAGCGCCCCCGCCAGTGGCAGGGCTCCGGCCAGCGGCAGGACGGCGGCGCCGGCGATCACGGCGGCACGGGCAAGGTGCTTCACGCGCATGCATGTCTCCTTCGACAGGGGGCGGAGGGCCCCCGAGGGATGGGTAAAGCGGGGCGTTGCAGCGGGGAGGGCGGGGAGTCCCGTCAGTCGACGATCTCGACCGGGGTGCCGAGCGGAGCCTTGGACAGCCGGGTCAGCGCGTCCGCGGGCACCCGGACGCACCCGTGCGTGACGGCCTTGCCGAACACGTCCTTCTTCGGCCACCCGTGGAAGGCGACCGTCCCGGGGCCGCCGCCGAAGGTGTCCAGGGTGTCCGAGTGGGCGCCGACCGGAAGGATCAGCGGGCTGTAGGTGGCCTTCGGCGGAGCCAGCAGCGCCATCAGGAACGTCCGCCCCGTCGGGGTGGGCGTCTTGGCCTCGCCGACCGCGACCGTCCACGAGCCGACCTTGCGGCCCGACTCGGTGAGCGTCAGAAGGCGGTCGCTCACGTCGACCTTGACCGCGTGGGTGCTGCGCGCGGTCTCCACCTTGTCGGCCGCGCCGGGGATCCAGCCGGTGACGCGGTTGGGCCGGCTGGGCAGCAGGACCCGGTTCCACCCAGGCTTGCTCTCCACGACCGGCACCCACGTGGGCCCGCCCAGCTGCTTGTCCGGCAGCGTCGCCAGCGCGGGCCCGCCCGGCTGCGCCGACACGGGGAGCGGCGCCTTCGGGCGGACCACGGTGCCGTCGGTCTTGCCGAACGGCTCCTGGTCCTGCGGCAGACCCTTCAGGGTCGTGTACGTGGTGGCCTCCGGCAGTTTCCCGCCGCCCCCTTGGGGGCCGGCGCCGGACGCGGTGGTCGTCTTCTCACCCCCGCCGCATCCGGCCGCGAGCACGGCCGCGGCCGAGGCGGCCGTGGCGGCCACCGTGATCCTGCGTACAGGCGTCATCTCCAGCCCTTTCTCTCCCGCCGAGCCTTTCTGTGCCGACACATACGCACGAGGTGCGACGGGGGTTGCACGCTTCTCAAGAACTCTTCAAAGCGGCCCCCACGGGTTTAGGGCGGGTACAGGGGGAACGGGCTGAAAAGGTCCCGGATAACGCGCCGACCTCGGGCAAGACCACGGGAGGGGCTGGTTCGATGAGCACGGTACGGCCGCAGGAGAGCGGCGAGCGGACGGCCGGAGACACCGTCTACACGGCGCCCGCGCAACGCGTCCCCGAAGACGCGCCCGTCAGGGCCGCCCGCGGAGGCGAGGGCGTGGGCGAACTGGTGTCCCGCGCCAGCCAGCAGGTCTCCGAGCTGGTCCGGGCCGAACTGCGCCTGGCCGTGATGGAGCTCAAGGACAAGGGCAAGCACGCCGGAACCGGCGCCGGTCTGTACGGCGGCGCCGGACTGGTCGCCTTGTACGGCGTCGGCGCGCTCATCGCCGCGGTGATCGCGGCGCTGGCACTGGTGCTGCCGGTGTGGGCCAGCGCGCTCATCGTCGGCGCGGTCCTGCTGGTGATCGCGGCGGTGCTGGCGGCGATGGGCCGCAGCCAGACCAAGCGGGCCGTCCCGCCCAAACCCGAACAGGCCATGGACAGCGCGCGCCGCGATGTGGCGGAGATCAAGGAAAGGGCCCACCGATGACCCAGCAGCGCTCGCGTGACGCGGCCGCGCCGCCGTCCCCTGCCGGCCACCGTGCGCCGTCGGGGACCGAGGAACTGCGCGCCGAGATCGAGCAGACCCGCCGCGACCTGGGCGACACGGTGGAGGCCCTGGCGGCCAAGACCGACGTCAAGGCCCGTGCCAGGGAAACCGCGGACCGCATGAGGACGGACATGTCCGCCCGCGCCCGCCGGATGACGCGCCGAACCGGCCCAGGGGAGGATGCCGGTACCGCCGGAAAGGGCACGGCGGGCCGCCGGGCCGGCGCCGTCGCCGTGGGCGCGGCGGGCATCGCGGTCACCGTCCTGGTCGTCCGGCGGAGCCAGGCCCGGCAGCCTTCGCCGTGGCAGCGCATGATGACGACGCGCGGCCGCCGAAGCCTTGCCACCCGCGCCCGCGCCGCCGCCTTGGCCGCCATGGGCGCGATGGCGGCCAAGGGCGCCCTGTCCACCCGGGCAGGCCGCAGGGGCGGAAAGCATCGCATGGGCGCCTACATGGGGCGCTCGTCCACACACGCCCGCACGGGCGGTCGGCGCGGCACTCGCATGGGCGCGATGCCGAGCATGGCTTGGCGGGCTTACAGGGCGCGCCCACACACACGCGGTCGCGCCCGCACAGGCGGCCCGTTCGGTATGAGCGGGCGCGCTTACATGGGGCGGCCGTACACGTGGGCGCGTGCGCGCACGGGCGGCCCGTTTGGAGGCGCCCGCACGGGCGGTCGGCGCGGTATGCGCGGTGCTCGCATGAGCGCGATGCCAGGCATGGCTCAGATGGGATGGCCGTACATGCGCGGCGGCGCCCGCGCGGGCGGTCGGCGCGGTATGCGCGGCGGTCGCATGGGCGCGATGCCGGTCATGGCCGGGCGGGCTCAGAAGGGACGGCCGTACACGCGCGGCGGCGCCCGTATGAGCGGGCCGTTCGTCGTGAGGGGCGGCGGCGCGATGCCCGGCATGGGCGGGCGTGCCCGTACGGGCGGCCTGCCGGGCATGGCGGAGCGCATGCGCCGCAACCGGCGGCTGCGCGCCATGCTGGCGGGCAGGGCCCGCACCCGAGGCGGCCGGTGGCGATGACGCTGCTCTACAAGCCGCTGTCGCTGCTGATCAGCATGCTCGGCGGCATGCTCGCGGGCGTGGCGTTCAAGCAGCTGTGGAAGGTGGCCTCGGGGAAGGACGACGCTCCCGACGCGGACGACTTCGACCGCACCTGGCGCGAGGTCCTCGTCGCCGCCGCCGTTCAGGGCGCCGTCTTCGGCCTGGTCAAGGCGGCCACCCAGCGTGCGGGGGCGCGCGGCCTGCGCAGGCTGACCGGCCGGTGGCCCGGCGACTGAGCGCGCCGATGGCCGCCGGGAGGCTGCACGGTCCGCGGCTCTGGCGGCGGCACCGCGCGGGTGACGCCGGTACCGAGACCCCGGCCGGTACGTGGCCCGAGTCGTGGTGGGACGCGGGCAGGCGGACGCTGGGCGAGTTCAAGAAGGACGAGCTGAGCGACCGGGCCGCCGCGCTCACCTACTACAGCGTCCTGTCGATCTTCCCCGCGATGCTGGTGATCGTGTCGCTGGTGGGGCTGGGCGGCCGGTCGGTGTCGCAGTCCCTGCTCTCCAACGTGGGCGATCTGGCGCCGGGCGCGGTCCGCCAGGTGCTGGTGACCGCGCTGGACGAGCTCCAGGGGAGCCGCGGCAGCGCCGGCGTGGTCGCCGTGGTGAGCCTGGTCGCCGCGCTGTGGTCGGCCTCGGGGTACGTCGCCGCGTTCATGCGAGCGTCCAACGTCGTCTACGACGTCCCGGAGGGGCGGCCGATCTGGAAGACGCTGCCGATCCGCGTCGCGGTCACGGTGGTCACGCTGGTGCTGCTGGCCGCCTCGGCCATCGCGGTGGTGGTGTCCGGGCCGCTGGCGCAGCGGGCCGGTGACGCTCTGGGTCTGGGCGCGACCGCCGTGGCGGTCTGGAACGTCGCCAAGTGGCCGGTGCTGCCGGTGGTGGCCGCGTTCCTGGTCTCGCTGCTGTACTGGGCGGCTCCGAACGCCCGGCACGGGTTCCGCTGGGTGACGCCGGGCGGGGTCCTGGCGATCGTGCTGTGGCTGGCCGCGTCGGCCGGGTTCGCGTTCTACGTGTCGGGGTTCGCCTCGTACAACAAGACCTACGGCAGCCTCGCCGGGGTGATCGTCTTCCTGGTGTGGCTGTGGATCACCAACATCGCCATCCTGCTGGGCTGCGAGCTGAACGCCGAGCTGGAGCGGGGCCGTGCCATGGCCGCCGGTCATCCGGCCGGGGACGAGCCGTACGTGGAGCCGCGCGACACCCGCACCCTCGGCAAAGGGGGCGGACCCGAGGCGGCCTGACCCGGGCAACCTCCGGAGCAGCATGGACGTCTCCCCTGCGAGGGGGAGATGCGATGGGCACAGAGAAGCGGATCGAGTCCCTGGTGCGCGAGCTGGCCTCCGGGGACCCGTCACGGCGCGCCGCCGCGGCGAAAGGGCTCGGACGGATCGGTCGCCCGGAGCATGCCGCGGTCCTCGCGGCGGCGGCCCGGGACGAGGACGCCGGAGTCCGTGCGGCGGCGGCCATCGGGCTCGGCAGGCTGGCGGCGCCTGCGGCCGGGGACGTCCTGTTCGAGCTGCTGGACGATCCCGACGCGCAGGTGCGCCGCCGGGCCGTGCTCGCCGCCGACCGGCTGGCCCTGGACGGTCCCGCCTTCACCGCCGCGCTGGGACGCCTGCTGCGTGATGAGGAGTACCACGTCAGGCTGAACGCGCTGGCGGCCCTGGACCGGCTGCGGGAGCCCGGCGACCTCCCGTCGCTGGTGGAGCTGCTCGACGACCCCGTCCAGAAGGTGCGGGAGTGGGCGGGCGTTCTGATCCGCGTGTTGCACTACCGAGGCGGGCACGCGGACGCGCTCGCGCCCCTGCTGGCACGTACCGCGCGATCCGGCCCCGGAAGGGCGCGCGCGGTTGCCATGACCTTGATCCCCGAGGATGAGCGGCCCGGTGTGGCGGTCGCCGGGCTCACCGCCGCCGAGCCCGAGGTGCGGGTGGCCGCGGTCGGTCTGCTGTCCAGAAGCGGTCGGCCTGACGTGCCCGAACGCCTGCTGGCGGCGCTCGACGCGGAACGCGATCCTGTGGCGGCCGGCGTCCTGATCGGCGCCCTGGGTTGGATCGGGGAACGCCGCGTTGTCGCGGGGGCCGTCCGATGGCTGTACGACCCGCACGCGGGGTTCACGGCCGCGTGGGCGCTGGGCGTGGTCGGCACGCCGGACGCGCTCCGGCGGCTCCGGACGCTTGTCGCACCGGGGAGCGCGCCGCCGCCGGGGGTCCGCGGCTCGGCCGCCACCGCACTGGGGGCGGCGGGCGACCGGCGCGACGCCGCGGCTCTGGCCGCCCTGCTCGTGGAGCCGGACAGCGACGTCCGGAGGGGGGCGCTGCAGGGCCTGGCCTCGCTGGACATCGTGGGGCCGCGGTCACGCCGCGAGCGCGCCGTCGTCCTCGAAGCGGTGCTGGGCCTGTGGGAGGCGGAACTGATGTCGGACCGGCTTCTGCCCATGTACGCCGCCATGGCCTTGCGCGGTTACCCCGAGCTGCGCCGCCCCGATGTGCGGGCGCGGCTGCGGCGGCTGGTCGACGAGTCGTTGGACGCGTCCCGGTCGGCGGCGGCCGAGCTCCTGGAGGGCACCGGCTGAAATGGCGTTGCACGGGGCTTTGGGCGGCTCGTACTGTTTGCGGCGCGGCAGCGTGTAGCTCAGCAGCAGAGCACCGGGCTTCGGACCCGGAGGGCGCGGGGGCAGAACCCGCCACGCTGGCATGGACGGTGAGAGCGCGGGCGACGCGACGGTGAAGGTGAACGTGCACTACCCGCACGCCCAGCTGGCCAAGGCGTTCACGACGGCCCTGACGCACGAGGACGAGGCCACCCGGCGGCGCGCCGAGGAGCGGTTCGAGCGCTGGCACCTGGTGTTGCAGGGCATGGCCGACGGGACGCTCACGATCGGTTCGCGCGAGCCCGTGTCCGGGCTGCCCGCGTGGGTGACGCCGAAGGTCGTGCGGGGCGGGTTCGCGACGGGGCAGGCCGCCGCAGAGGGGCCGCTGGAGCCGTACGAGACCGAGGCCGCCCGGCGCGCGGGCATTGCCGCCGAGCGCCGCGCGTTGTTTAACTACTACCTGACGGACGCGGGTCTGGCGGAGCTGTGCGCGTACCTGGACGAGGGCCGGTACGACGTCGCCCTGCCGGAGGAGGGCGCGCTGCTGGTGGTGGCGTGGCTGCTGCGCGCGGGCGACTCGGCCGCGGCGGTCGCCGTGCTGGAGGCGATCGAGCCGTTCGCCGACCGGCTGCGGTTCGCGCCGCGTCCGAGGCCGGCCGGTCCGCCGGGGTCCGGCGCGGGGGCGGAGGTCGTGCACCGGGCGAGCGTCGGCGACGTGCGGCAGGCGCTCGGACGGCGCGCCCCCAACCCGGCGGTCGCCGCGATGAACGAGGCGCTGGCGGTGTGGAACCCGTTCGCCGACGAGTTGCTGGCGCACTGGCTGGAGACCGCGGACCCGGAGACGGGACGGGTCGCGAGCCGCGTGCCGGACGATGGCTGGCGGGCGCGCGGCGAGGCGCTGCTGGTGCGCTACCGGGCGCTGAAGGCCGAGCACACCCTGTGCCGCAAGCACCGCAGGCCCAGGGAGAACCTGGCGATCCTTCGGTCGGCCCTGGAGCAGGTCGTGGAGGGACGCGGCGCGCCGGAGCGTCCGGGGCTGCTCCAGCACGCGGTGGACGCGATGGTGCGGCGCCGCGGCGCGCCGGGCACGGCCGTGCACGCGGCGCTGCGCGAGCAGCAGGCGGGGATCGCGGCACGGCCCACGCACCACGCGCTGGCGCAGGTCCTGGTCGGGCGGTTGGCGGAGTTGCCGGCGGACGGCGGTCTGGCGGATCCCGACCGGCTCACCGGTCCTGTTACGGCGGACGAGGCGCGCCGGTCGCGCGGTCTCGTCGCGGGTGCGGCGGTGCCGCCGTCGCTGCGCGCGGCGGTGGAGACGGCGACGGCCGCGCCCATCGGGACGCTGGTCGAGCGCGGCGTGGTGCCGTCCGCCGAGGTGATGGCGCAGCTGGTGCCGCAGCTGGTGGCGTGGACGACCGCGCAGTCGTACGTGGACGAGCCGCTGCGCGTCCTGATGGCGGGCGTCTACCGCGCGTTCCGTAACCGGCGCTCGCTGCTGCTGCTGAACCTGGAGCACCAGGTGCAGCTGACCGAGCTGCCGTGGGTGCGGGCGGTGCACGGGCACCGGAGCCCCGGCGGCGGCTTCGCCGACGGCGCCCGTACCGCGCTGGTACGGCTCGGGGAGCTGGCGCTGCAGGGCTTCCCGGGCACCGTCCTGCCGAACCCGCTGCTCAAGGAGCTGGGGGCGCTGGCGAGGGCGGCGGGCATCGATGTCCCGCTGGTGGAGGAGCTGGCCGCCGACATCTTCATGGGCGCCTTCTCCGGCAAGTTCCTGCGGGCGGCGCAGCTGGCCGGGGAGCTGCTGGAGGGGTCGCTGTACGCGCGGTACTACGGCATCGACTACGGCGCGATCCAGGGCGTCCAGGACACCACGTGGGTGCGCGGGTTCAGCGCGAACACGTCGGCGTCCTTCGCGGACCTGTGCGTCGCGCGGGCCGGGGCGCGCGGCCTCGGGGACTCGCCCGCGGTCAACGGCATGGTGATCGAGCAGGCGCAGATCCTCACCACGCACAATCTGGCGGCGCTGGTGCACCCGATCGGGGTGGACCCGTCCCCGGGCTGGGACGACCTGGCGCGCCGCGCGTTCGTGACGGCGTGCCGCCTGACCGGCCGCCTGCACAACAACCCGCGGCCGCTGGGCACGGTCAAGGACGCCGCGTACGCGTGGCGGCAGGCGGTGTTCTTCCTGGCGCTGTGCGGGCTGGAGGAGCAGATCGCCGTCGTCGCGTGGATGCGGGAGGAGACCGCGCGCCACCCGGCGCACGTCGGCGCGCGGCTCGCGCCCGCGCTGTCCGGGCTGCGGCACGTCCTGACCGGCGGAACCCTGGACGGCGACGCCCCGCCCGGCGCCCGCCGTTTCCTGGGGTGGAAGGGCGGCCGGCGGCACTGGATTCTGACACCGGCCTGATCGATTTGTGAGTTTTATTCAGATATCGACGCCTTCTCGGACTAGGCTGACCCCCGATTTTCCGGGGTGATCCCGGACCAACCCGTGACCGCGAGGGACCGCCGATGACCGAGGACAGGCCCGGCTGGCCGCCGCCGGAGCTGGACTTCAGCAAGCCGACGATCGCCCGCGCCTACGACGCGCTGCTGGGCGGCAAGGACAACTTCGCCGCCGACCGCGCCCTGGCCGACCACGCCTGCGAGCACATCCCGGGCCTGCGCGACTCCGCGGTGGAGAACCGCAAGGTGCTGGTACGGGGCGTGCGGTGGCTCGCCCGCGAGGCGGGGATCGACCAGTTCCTCGACCTGGGCAGCGGCCTGCCCACGGTCACCAACACCCACGAGGTCGCGAAGGCGGAGAACCCCGCCGCCCGCACCGTCTACGTGGACATCGACCCGCTCGTGCTGGTGCACGGCCGCGCGCTCCTCGCCGAGAACCCCGAGACGAGGGTGATCGTCGGCGACGTCCGGGAGCCGGATGCCGTACTCGGGCACGAGGAGGTGACCGGGCACCTGGACTTCGGCCGGCCGATGGCGCTGATGCTGGTCGGGATGCTGCACTACCTCTCGCCCGACATCGGGGACCGGGTCGTCGCCACGCTGCGGGACGCCCTCGCCCCGGGCAGCTACCTGTTCATGACCTCGCTGGTCGACACGGGGCTGCCGGCGCAGCAGGAGCTGGCGCGGATCACCCGGGAGAGCCTGGAGGAGGGCTGGGCCCGGACGCCGGAGGAGATCGAGCGGCACTTCGGCGATTTCGAGCTGGTCGACCCGGGCGTGGTCTACACGGCGCTGTGGCGTCCGGACGGGCCGGTGGACCCCGGCGCCCTCACCCCGGGCGAGCAGCTCGGCATGGCCGGGATCGCCCTCAAGAAGTCCTGACGGGCCCGGCCGTTAGGGTGGGCGCGTGGCCGCTCCGACCTATTCCCCCGACCACGGCCGGCTGTTGGGCTGCCTGCTCGGCGGGGCCATCGGCGGCGCCCTGGGCGCCCCGATCGAAGGCCGTTCCCTGGACGCGATTCGGGCCGAGTACGGCCCCGACGGCCTGACCGAGTACGCCGAGGGGAAGCACGGCCAAGGCACCATCACGGGCGAGACGCAGCTGATGATGCGGACCGCCCGGGCCGTCGTCCAGGCGTCGGTGCGGGCGCGCGCGAAGGGCATCGGCGGGGCCGTCGTCGGGCTGCTGCAGGCGGGCTACCTGCGGTGGCTGGCCGAGCCGGAGTTCACCGGCGTCCCGCCCCTGCCGCCGCTGCCTCCGCCCGGCACGCCGCCGCCCCCGCCTCTTCCGCCGCCTTCAGGGCCGCTGCCGTCGACCGGCCCGCCGCCGCTGCCGCCGTCCTTCACCGAGGCGCGGCGCAGCGTCGGCCGCAGCACGCTGGACGCGCTGCGCAAGGCCGAGGCGCGAGGCAAGCCCGGCCACCCGCTCGGCACGATGGACGACCCCATCAACGACTCCAAGGGATCCGGCGGCGTCGTACGGGTCGCCCCGTGCGGGTTCGGGGTGAGCAACGCGGAGGCGGCGTTCGAGCTCGGCTGCAGGGCCGCCGCGCTCACCCACGGGCACCCCAGCGGCTACCTGCCCGCGGGCGTCCACGCCGCCACCGTGTGGGGCCTGGTGCACGGCCTGGAGTTCGGCGAGGCGCTCGCGCTGGCACGCGAGCAACTGGCCGGACACGAGCACCACCAGGAGACCTCCGAGGCCCTCGACGCCGCGGCCCGGCTCGCCTCGGAAGGCCCCGCGACGCCCGAACGGGTGGAGACGCTCGGCCGCGGCTTCACCGCCCCCGAGGCCCTGGCGATCGCGGTCTACGTCATGCTGCGTGCCGCCGACGGCGTCCCGGAGGGCCACTGGGCGCCCTGGAAGCGGGACACGCTCTCCGGGCGCCACGCGCTGCTGCGCGCCGTCAACCACTCCGGCGACAGCGACTCCACCGGCGCCCTGGCGGGCAACCTGCTCGGCGCCCGGTACGGCGCCGCCGCGTTCCCCGGGCACTGGCAGGTGAAGCTGGAGATCCGCCGCGAGATCATCGACCTGGCGGCCGACTGCGCGCTGGAGTTCAGCCCCGACCCGCCGACCGAGCCGGACGGCTACGGCACGCCGTCGACGGGCTGGCTGATGCGTTACCCGGACGCCTGAACGAAATCACCGGATCCCCGACGTGCCAGGGCAAACCGGTTGCACGCTCCTCCGGGCGTCGGCAGACTCAGCGACGGTCGCGCGGCGACCGCGAGGAGGAGCCGATGAGCGGGCCGGACAACACCTATCTCCGCCAGGTCGTGGAGCAGCAGGCGGTGCTCGAGGACGACCTCAAGTCCCGGCGGGCCGCGGCCCCAGCCGCGGCACCCGCGCCCGGCGGCGCGGCGCCCGCGCGCGGCAGGCAGACGGCCCTGCGCAAGCGGGAGCGGGCCCTGGGCGGCGGAGGCCCGGGGCAGGCCGGGGGCCCCGCCGACCGGACCGCGCCCGGCCCCGTGGACGTGCGGATCAGCGGGTTCTGGCGGTGGAAGAACGTGCTCGTCCCGCCGAACGCGTTCGTCGTCCACACCCGGCGCGGCCGGGAGAAGCCGCTGCACATCGGGCTGGGCGTCTCGTTCCGGTTCAACCCCTCGACCGATTCGTTCCTGGTCGTGCCCGGCGCGACCCAGACCATCCTGATCAACGCGTACTGCATCTGCCGGGAGCTGCAGGGCGTCCTGGTGCAGGGCTACGTCCAGTGGATCATCCAGGACTTCGGCGTCGCCTACCGCAAGCTGGACTTCGGCGACGACGAGGACCCGATGCGGCTGGTGAACCTGCAGCTCAAGGAGCAGGCCGAGGCCGCGATCAAGGACAAGGTCTCCACCATGGGCGTGCGCGACGTGCTGAGCGACAAGCAGCCCATCATCGAGGAGCTCACCGCCCGGCTGCGCGCGGTCGCCGAGGGCGAGGAGACCGGCGACCAGGGCCTCGGGCTGCGGATCGTCACGGTGCAGATCAAGGAGGCCGTGGTCAGCTCGTCCCGGCTCTGGGAGAACCTGCAGAAGCCCTACCGGTCCGAGCAGGCGCAGATCGCCCGGCTGGCCGAGCTGCAGGCCGAGGAGGCGATCGGGCAGCGCGAGATGGCGGCCGGCCGGCTCAAGGAGACCCAGCGGCTGGAGTACGAGCGGGAGCTGGCCGAGCTGCGCTCCCGCAACGAGGCCGAGCGGTTCGACACCGACACCGCCGAGCGGCTCCGCCGCACCCGGCGCGAGCAGGAGAACGCCCGCGAGGTCGCCGAGCTGAACACCGAGACCACCCGGCACGCGCTGCGGATGGAGCGCGAGCGGCACGCCGAGGAGGCCGAGACCGGCCGCCTCCGCCTCGAACGCGAGCAGGAACTCAAGCGCCTCGAACTGGACGGCGACCTGTCCAGGGCCCGCGCCCGCGCGGAGGCCCACCACCAGGAGGCGCTCCTGGAGGTGGAACGGGCCCGCGCCCACGCCGCCATCGAGAACGAGCGCACCCCCGCCAGCGTCCAGGCCGAGCTGATCGGCGCCCTCCCGGAGATCGTGGAGAAGCTGCCGACCCCCGCCGAGGTCCGCTCGGTGAACCTCACCGGCACCGACCCGGGCAGCGTGGCCGGGCTGCTCGCCCAGCTCACCGCCGTGGTCGGGGCGCTGCGCGAGGCCGCCGGCGACGGCCGCGACCGCTGACCGGCCGCCGCCCGCGCGGCTATCATCACCGCAGGACAGAGGGCTGACGGAGGGTGTGATGGACGGCGCGGGACGGCGGGTCACCGCGGTCGACGTGGCGCGCCTGGCCCAGGTCTCCACCGCCACCGTCTCCCTGGTCGTGAACGGCAAGGCGCGCGGCCGGGTCTCGCCCGCCACCCGCGAACGGGTGCTGGCCGCCGTGGACGAGCTGGGCTACCGGGTCGACCCGGTGGCCCGCGAACTGGCCACCGGCCGCCGGCACAGCGTGGCCCTGGTCGTCCCCGACATCGCCAACCCCTACTTCTCCCAGCTGACCAAGGGCGTCGCGGACCGGCTCGGCTGCGGCTACCGGCTCTGCCTGATCATCGCGGACCCGTCCCGCGCCGGGCTGGACCGGATCGTGACGGAACGCGTGGACGGGATGCTGGCCGAGGCGCCCGCCGTCGACGTGATCCGCGAGCTGGACGGCCGGACCCCGCTGGTGGTGCTCGACCGGCCCGCCCCCGGCACCGACCACCCGTACGTGGGTTTCGCCCTGGCCGACGGCGCCACCGAGCTGGCCGACCACCTGCTCGACCTGGGACACACCCGGATCGGCTACCTCGACGCCGACATCGGCACGCCCACCTTCGAGTTCCGGCGGGCCCGCATGGACGAACGGCTGCACGCCGCCGTCGGGCACGGGTTCACGGGCCCGCTCGTCCGCTCCAGGACCGACATCGACGCCGCGGCCGAGGCGTTCACCGCGGCCTGGGACGACTGGCGCGCGGCAGGCGTGACCGCGGTCGTCTGCGCGGCCGACGTGCACGCGTACGGGGTCCTGCGCGCGGCGGCGAGGCTGGGCGTCCACGTCCCGGGTGACCTCTCGGTGGCCTCCTTCGACGACCTGCCCTTCTCGGCTCTGACCGACCCGCCGCTGACCACGGTGCGCCTGTCAGCGGGGGACCTGGGCTTCCACGCCGCCGAGCTCCTCCTCACCCTCATGCAGGGCACCCCGGCCGGCCCTCCGCCCCTCCTCCCCGCCACCCTCCAGATCCGCTCCACCACCACCCCGCCCAAGACCACCTGACCATCATGACCCGTTAAGCGCTTTACTTGACCGTGCTCGTCGGGCTAGCGTGCGGCCGGTGAGCCGCTCTACTTCCGTGATCGTGTCCGCCGAGGTCGCCGAGGCGCTGGCCGCCGGCCGCCCGGTCGTCGCGCTGGAGTCCACGATCATCGCGCACGGCCTGCCCCGCCCCCGCAACCTGGAGGTGGCGCTGGAGCTGGAGGACGGGCTGCGCGCCGCGGGCGTGATGCCGGCCACGGTCGGCGTGGTGGACGGTGATCTGATGGTCGGCCTCTCCGGGGCCGCGCTGGAGCGGATGGCGACCGGGGACGGCATCGCCAAGGCGAGCGTCCGCGATCTGCCGGCCGCGGTGGCGACCAAGTCCAGTGCCGCGACCACGGTCGCCGCCACCGCGTTCCTCGCCCGCCGCGCCGGGGTCCGCGTGTTCGCGACCGGCGGGCTCGGGGGCGTCCACCGGGGCGCGGGGGCCAGCTTCGACGAGTCCGCGGACCTGCACACGCTCGCCCGCACGCCGATCACCGTGGTCTGCGCCGGGGTCAAGTCGATCCTGGACGTCGCCGCCACGCTGGAGCGGCTGGAGACCCTCGGCGTCACCGTCGTCGGGTACGGCACCGACCGGTTCCCCGGCTTCTACCTGTCGGAGTCCGGGCACACCGTGGACTGGCAGGCGGACGACCCCGGGACGGTCGCGGAGATGATGGCCGCCGCCGACGGCCTGGGCCTCGACTCGGCCATCGTCGTCGCCAACCCGCTGCCCGCCGCCGAGCAGCTCGACCCGGAGCTGCACGACCGGATCCTTGAGGAGGCGCTGGCCGAGGCCGCCCGCGAGGGCCTGCACGGCAAGCCCGTCACGCCGTTCCTCCTCGACTACTTCCAGCGGGCGTCGGCGGGCGCCAGCCTGGAGGCCAACATCCGCGCCGTGCGGTCCAACGTCGCGCTGGCGGGGCGGATCGCGCGGGCGTGGTCGCCGGGCCGATGACGGTGCTGGTGGTCGGCGACGTCGTGGACGACATCGTCGTCCGGCCGCTGACCCCGGACGCCGCCGACAGCGACACCCCGTCCACGATCAGCGCCTGCCCCGGCGGGTCGGCCGCCAACCAGGCGGCGTGGCTGGGCGCGCTCGGCACCCCGGTGCGGTTCGCCGGACGCGCCGGGGCCGCCAACGCCGAGGAGCACGCGGCGGCGCTGGCGGCCTGCGGCGTGGACGCCCGGCTGGCGGCCGACCCGGGCGCGCCCACCGGCCGGATCGTGGTGCTGGCCCGCGGCGGGCGCCGCGACATGTACACCGACCGGGGCGCCAACCTCAACCTCGTGCCCGCCGATCTCCCGGACGCCCTCCTCGACGGGGTCGGGCTGCTGCACGTCTCCGGCTACTCGCTGTTCCATCCGGGCGTCGCCGCGGCGGTCGGCGACCTGATGCGGCGGGCCCGGGAGCGGGGCGTCGACACGTCCGTGGACCCGGCGTCGGCCGCGTTCCTGGCCCGCACGGGCGCCGCCGCGTTCCGCTCCTGGGCGCGCGGGGCCCGGCTGGTGTTCCCGAACCTGGACGAGGGCCGCCTGCTCACCGGCGAACACGCCCCCGCCGCCGTCGCGGACGCGCTGGTGGCCGACCACCCGGTGGTCGCGCTCAAGCTCGGCGCGGGCGGCGCGCTGGTCGCGGCACGGGACGGGACGCGGCTGCGCCTCCCCAGCGTCCCGGCCGAGGTGGTCGACCCGACCGGCGCGGGCGACGCGTTCTGCGCAGGTTTCCTGGCCGCGTGGGCGGACGGGCGGCCCCTGGACGACTGCGCCCGGTCCGCCCTCGGCACCGCCGCCCGCGCCGTGGCGTCCGTCGGCGCCCGTCCCCCGGCTACCGCGACAGAGTACGGATCGCGTCCAGCATGAGGTCCCAGAACCGTTCGGCGTCCAGGTGCATGGCGACCCGGGCGTTGGGGGCCGCGCCGGTCACGCGGTGCAGGTCGACGACGGTGGCGCCGCGCGTGTGCGTGCCGTCCAGCTCGACGGCCACCGGCGCCTCCACGGTCGTCACCACGCCCGGCTCGATGATCGCCGCGATGGCGACGGGGTCGTGGACGGGCGGGTCGGGCATCCCGTACACCTCGTCGTAGGCGCGCGCGAAGAACCGCAGCAGCCCCTCGCACGTCGCGGGCAGCGTCCCGCCGATGGCGCGCAGCCGCTCGAACACCTCGGGCGTGGCCAGCGCCTGGTGGGTGACGTCCAGCCCGCACATCAGCAGCGGCAGCCCGCAGCGCAGCACGCGGTCGGCGGCCTCGGGGTCGACGTACACGTTGAACTCGGCGAGGGGACGGGTGTTGCCGCGGCCCGCGGCGCCGCCCATGAACACGATCCGCTCGATCCGCTGGGTGAGGTCGGGCCGCCGGTCGAGCAGCGTGGCGACGTTGGTGAGCGGCCCGGTCGCCGCGATGGTCACGGGACGGTCGGCCTTCTCCAGCAGCCGCGCCATCACGGCCACCGCGCCGTCCTCCGCGAGCGGGACGGCGGGTTCGGGGAGGTCCGCCCCGTCCAGCGCGCTCTCGCCGTGGATGTCGGGCGCCGTGCGCTGCCCGCCGCGCAGCGCCCGGTCGGCGCCCGCCGCCACCGTGACGCCGTCGAGCCCGGCGAGCGTGCAGATCCGCCGCGCGTTCTCCGTCACCGCCTCCAGCGGCCCGTTCCCCGCGACCGTCGTGACGGCCAGCAGCTCCACCCGCGGGTGCGCGGCGGCCAGCAGGATCGCGAACATGTCGTCGTGCCCGGGATCGCAGTCCAAGATGACGGGAACCGCCCGAAGATCAGCCATAGGCCCATTGTGACCTGGGTGAACGGGGGGCGGAAAAAATCTTGAAGAAAAGTCCGGGGGATGTCGATCCGGGCGGGGGCCGCTCGACGCGTAGGTGAAAGCGCGCGACAGCGACCTACGCGAACCGGAGGACAGAACGATGACCGCTCTCACCCACACCACCGCCGCCGCCACCACCGACGTCCCCACCACCGGCCGCCGCCGTGCCGTGAACAGGGCGATGTGGACGGCGCAGATCCTGCTGGGGGCGTTCCTGCTGTTCGCCTCGGCGCTGCCGAAGTTCTTCGGGGAGGCCAACGCGATCGAGACGTTCGAGCTGATCGGCTGGGGCGACTGGTTCCGGTACGTCACCGGGGTCGTGGAGGCCGCCGGGGCGATCGGGCTGGTGGTGCCGCGGCTGGCCGGGGCCGCCGCGACCGCGCTGATCGGGCTGATGGCCGGGGCCGCGCTCACCCAGATCCTGGTGATCGAGCCGGCGTGGGCGGCGATGCCGGTGGCCATGGGCGTGATCTTCGGCCTGATCGCCTGGGCGCGGCGCGGCGAGACCAGGGCCCTGGTGCGCAGCCTCACCGGGCGCTGAACCCCGGAACGCCCGAGGACCCCGTGGACGATCCACGGGGT
>NZ_JBHSON010000007.1:0-183984 GCF_042656285.1 Actinomadura rugatobispora
CGGTCGGCGGCGGCGCCGCGGCCGGGCCGCACCAGCGGCGGCCCGTCCGGCCGGCCGGGCAGCGCTACCGCGCCGGAGGCGGCCCACGCGGCCTGGGCCTCGCCTGGCGTGGGCCCGCTCACCTGCGTCGGCATGGCCCGACGATACACTCCGCCACCGCGGAGCCCTGCGACCACCAAGGGAGGACGGCGATGGGCGGACCCCTGCGCGTCTCACCGGCCGAGCTCGCCGACGGAGCGTCCGGCGGGCCGCTGTTCGACGAGGACGGCGCCGTCCCCGTCCCGCTCGTCGCCGTCGATCTGGACGGCGCGGCGGACGGCGAGCTCGCCGGACGGGCGGCCCGGCACGCTCGCGAGGCCGACCGGATCATGATCGGCGTGCTGCCCCCCGGCGCGCCCCCGCCCCCTCCCGAACTCCTGGACGCCCTCGACCTCACCCTCACCGGCCCGGACGTCGGCGCCGGACGGGAGACGGTCGCCGTGCCCGACCCCGAAAGGACGCTCCGCGAGCTGGACGCGGCGGCGGCGCGCAACCCGCAGGCCGCCCTGGTGCTGCGGGACGTGCTCCGGACGACGCCGCTGCTGCCCGTCCAGGCCGCGCTGGACGTCGAGTCCTACGCCTACTCCACCCTGCTCGGCGGCCCGGAGTTCGCGCGCTGGCTCACCGCGCGCGGCCCGCGCCCGCTGCCGCCCTCCGTCCCGGACCCGGTCCTGGTCGAACGGACCGGCGACGGGCTCCGCATCACCCTCAACCGGCCGGAGCGGCGCAACGCCTACGGCCGGCAGCTCCGCGACGCGCTCACCGACGCGCTCCGGCTCGCCCTCCTCGACGACGGGATCGCCCGCGTCGTGCTGGAGGGGGCGGGGCCGTCGTTCTGCGCGGGCGGCGACCTGGACGAGTTCGGCACCACCCCCGACCTGGCCACCGCGCACCTGATCCGCACCCGCGGCGGCGCCGGGCGGCTCGTCCACCGGCTGCGCGACCGGATCGAGGTGCGCGTCCACGGCGCCTGCGTCGGCGCGGGCATCGAGATCCCCGCGTTCGCCGGGACGCTGGTCGCCGCCCCGGACGCCGCGTTCCGGCTGCCGGAGGTGGCGATGGGGCTGATCCCGGGAGCGGGCGGGACGGTGAGCATCCCGCGCCGCGCCGGCCGCTGGCGCACCCTCTACCTGGCGCTGTCGGGCACGGCGATCGACGCCGCCACCGCCCGCCACTGGGGCCTGGTCGACGGCTGAAGCCGCTCGGTCAGGAGGCCATGACCGAGTCGGCGGCCATGCCGTCGGTGCTGACGAACCGGTGCTCGAACAGCCACCGGTCGCCCACGGGCACCAGCGTGTCGCGGTAACGGCCCCAGTGGTCGGGGCCGTGCGCGTTCATCACCAGGAAGTAGGCCGCCGTCCGGACCCGCTCCGGGGTGACCTCCTCGAACCGCACGTTGGCCACGAAGTGCCGGATGATCCCCGGGACGCCGCGGCTCGGGGCCGAACCGCGCTCGGCCACCCCCGACAGCATCGCCGTGATCGCCTCCCGTCCGGCCAGGGTCTCGCCGCTGCGCAGCTCCAGCACGCCGTCCTCGGTGAACGTCGCGGCCAGGTCCTCGATCCGGCCCCGGTCCCCGGCGTGGGTGTAGGCGGCCAGCGTGTCGCGGACGCGCTCGCGCGCCACCAGTTCCCAGGTCTCCACGGGCCCTCCCCAGTGATCGTCCGCGGCGAGTGTACTTCGCGCCCGATCCGGGGCCGCGAGGAGGGGATCACGACGGCTGACAGGTGGAGCACCAGACGGTCCGGCGGCCGGAGACGCGGCGGCTGGACAGGGGCGTGCCGCAGCGGGGGCAGGGGGCCTCGGGCTCGTCCCGGACGCCGGTGAGCCAGGTGTCGCGCGGCGGGACCCGCTCGGCCCGCACGGAGTCCCGCAGCACCTTGCGCATCGCGCGGTGCAGCGCGTCCAGGTCCTTCTCGTCCAGGTCGGCGGCGCCGCGGAGCGGGTTGACGCGGGCGCGCCAGCAGATCTCGTCGGCCAGCAGGTTGCCCAGGCCCGCGATGAGGGACTGGTCGGTCAGCGCCGTCTTGAGCCTCGCGCGCCGGCCCGACAGCAGCTCCCCGAGGCGCCGCCGCGTGACCTGGAGCGCGTCCGGGCCGAGATCGTCCAGCGTCCGCTGGGCCTGCGCCCGGTCGGCCGCGAGGTGGACGCCCTGGAGCTTGCGCATGTCGCGGAAGCGCAGCTCGCCGTCGTCAAGGCGCCACGCGACCCGGTCGTGCGGGTGCCTCGCCTCGCCCGCCGGATGCCAGGACAGCGAGCCTGTCATGCCGAAGTGCAGCATCAGCACGGGCCCCTCGGCCGGAGCGAGCAGCCATTTGCCGTGCCGTCGCGGATGCTCGAAGCGGTGCCCGCGCAGGGCGTCGCCCAGCCCGCGCTCGCCGACGCCGCGCAGGACGCCCGTGTCGTACACGCGCACGGACCTGATGGGCTCGCCGGCGTGCTCGTCCAGTACCCGGCGGAATCCCTCCACGTCAGGGAGCTCCGGCATACGGTCGGCGTACCCGCCGGCCGCCGTTCAACCCCGGGCGGGGGTCAGGCCCCGGTCATGAAGTCCGCGACCAGCTCGGCCGGGTTGGCGGCCTCGGTGAGCTCGAACATCTCGTCGGGGGCGAACATGTCGTAGAGGATCACCGGCACCGGGCGCCCCAGGGCCTTGACGATGCGGCCGTCGGAGTGGAGCCGCGCGGCCAGATCGACGCACAGCTCGTGGAACCGCCGGTCGAGCCGCTCATCGCGCCCGTCGCGCTCGTCCTCGGACAGGTCGTCGCCGTCCTCGTACCAGAGGCCCTGGTCGGCCGCCTCCCGCCGGTGCAGTTCGGCGCCGGCCGGGTCGTGCTCGGGATCGTGCCCGGCGATGCGGACGCCCTCCAGTCCGGACGGCGGGAAGTAGGCGTAGCTCCAGCGCGCCTCCCACGGGCCGGGCGGGTTCGGCGCGGCGAGCACCGCCGCCACCTCGGCCTCGGTGTTGTAGCCGACGGCCAGGTAGGGGAACCGGGCGTCCTGGTCGACGCTGTCGATCCGGAAGGTGACGCAGTAGATCCCCGGCCCCGCGTCGCCGGGAAACTCCTCCAGGGCCCGCAGCGTCTCCTGCTCCATGTGCCGCCGGAAGGTCGTCGGGGGTGTCGCCATGCCGGAACTCTAGTGCCGGACGATCAGCGGCTGTCGCGCCTCGCCTGGCGGCGCGCCCCCATGGCCTTGCTGGACGCGCGCTGCTTGGGCAGGACGGGCTGCGAGGGCGCGCGGTCGTGCGTCTGGGATCGCATCCTGCGCCCGGCGGTGTCCTCCGGGACGGCCCGGGCGGGGCCGGGGTCGCGGCCCGCGCGGGCGTTCCGGAGCCGCTCGGCCTTGAGGTCGGCGGCGCTGCGCCGGGCCGCCTTGGCCACGTAGCGGCTCACCCGCGCCAGCGCGTCCTCGAACACCTCGGCCTTCTGGGCGTTGCGGGTGTTGC
Source organism: Actinomadura rugatobispora (assembly GCF_042656285.1). Lineage (GTDB taxonomy): Bacteria > Actinomycetota > Actinomycetes > Streptosporangiales > Streptosporangiaceae > Spirillospora > Spirillospora rugatobispora. Next base: position 3,488 of record NZ_JBHSON010000007.1, read on the forward strand.
CGGGCCGGGCGGCGCCGCGTCCGCCGACCTCCTCGACACGGGACGCGGCGGCCCGCCGGTACTGCTTGACGTGCTTGTTGCGGGCACGCCGGACACGGTCGTGCACCTCCAGAAGATCGTCCTCGCCCAAGTCCTCCAGGCGCTCCCGCTCCGTCTCGCGGACCAGGGCCTGCTCGTTGTCCGTCATCGAGTTGATCAGCGCCTTCATCGCGCCCCCCTCGGGATCCACCGGTATGGCCGGTCCTGCCCACCGGTGCCGCGTCCACACCGGGACGACCCGTTTTCGGCCCGCGCCGGACGCGGCGCCTATACTCCGCCGTGCGGATGGTTCACCCGTCCCCGGTGGAACGGGGCGGGTGTCGTAAGAGGGAACCCGGTGGGAATCCGGGACTGCCCCGCAGCGGTGAACGGGAACGACCGCCGTCTATGGCACTGGGCCGCACCGGCCTGGGAAGCGACGGCCAGTAGGACGCGACTGCGACAGCAGGCGCGGCGCCCGTGAGTCCGAAGACCTGCCTCCGCCCGCGCGCCGGCCGGCGCGCGGTGGTCCGTGGCTCCGCGGGAGGGCCCGGGACGCGGCGGCGCGCCCGCCGCGCTCCGCCCTTCCGTGTCGCCGCGGTGATGGCACGCGAGGGAGAGACGCCATGAACACGACCGTGCTCGGCTACCCGAGGATCGGCGGGCGCCGGGAGCTGAAGAAGGCCACCGAGGCGTACTGGGAGGGCCGCGCCGGCGCCGCGGAACTCGCCGAGACGGCGGCGGGCCTGCGCCGCGAGACCTGGGAGACGCTGCGCGAGGCGGGGGTCGGCCTCATCCCGTCCAACACCTTCTCGCTGTACGACCAGATGCTCGACACGTCCGTGATGGTGGACGCGGTGCCCGACCGGTTCCGGCACCTGCGGGGGCTGGACGCCTACTTCGCGATGGCGCGCGGAGCCGAGGGCGTGGCGCCGCTGGAGATGACCAAGTGGTTCGACACCAACTATCACTACATCGTCCCTGAGGCCGGGCCCGGTACCCGGTTCCGCCTGGCCGACGGCGCGCGGGCCAAGCCGCTCGCCGAGTACGGCGAGGCCCGCGCGCTCGGCATCGAGACCCGGCCGGTGCTGGTCGGCCCGCTGACCTACCTGCTGCTGTCCAAGCCCGAGCCCGGGGCGCCGGACGGCTTCCGCCCGCTCGACCTGCTCGACTCCCTCGTGGAGGTGTACGCCGAGCTGCTGGAACGGCTGGCCGGGGCGGGCGCGGAATGGGTGCAGCTGGACGAGCCCGCGCTGGCCGCCGACCGCACCCCCGGCGAGCTGGCGGCGCTGCGCCGCGCCTACGACCGCCTGGCGGGCCTGCCGTCCCGGCCGCGGCTGCTGGTGAGCACCTGCTTCGGTGAGATCGGCGAGGCGCTGCCGGTGCTGGCGGCCACCCGGGTCGAGGCGATCGGGCTCGACCTCGTCGCCGGGCCGGGCAACCGGGAGGCGCTGGGCGCCATCGGCGGCATCGGCGCCAAGACCCTGGTCGCCGGGGTCGTGGACGGCCGGAACGTGTGGCGCGCCGACCTGAACGCGGCCATGGCCGGCTGCGCCTCGCTGCTGGGCCTGGCCGCCGAGCTGGTGGTGAGCACCTCCTGCTCGCTGATGCACGTCCCCCTCGACCTCGACGCCGAGACCGGCCCGGACGGCGGCGGCCTGGACCCGCGGCTGGCCGGGCGGCTGGCGTTCGCCCGGCAGAAGGCCGGAGAGGTCGTCCTCATCGGCAGGGCGCTGCGCGAGGGCCGGGACGCGATCGCCGGGCACCTCACCGGGCCCGCCCCGGACGGGGAGTTCGTCAACGCCCGGGTGCGGGCCAGGCTGGACGCCCTCGGCGACGGCACCGCTCGCCGCGACCACGCCGAGCGCAGGCGGGCGCAGCTCGACCTGCCGCCGCTGCCCACCACGACGATCGGCTCGTTCCCGCAGACCGCCGGGGTGCGGCGCGCCCGGGCCGACCACCGCGCGGGCCGGATCGACGACACGGCCTACGAGGCCGTGATGCGGACCGAGATCGACCGGGTGCTGGCCCTCCAGGAGGACATCGGGCTGGACGTCCTCGTGCACGGCGAACCCGAACGCAACGACATGGTGCAGTACTTCGCCGAGCGCCTGGACGGCTACGCGCACACCGTGCACGGCTGGGTCCAGTCGTACGGCAGCCGGTACGTGCGCCCGCCGATCCTCTTCGGGGACGTGTCGAGGCCCGAGCCGATGACCGTCCCGTGGACGACCTACGCCCAGTCCCGCACGACCAGGCCGGTCAAGGGCATGCTCACTGGTCCGGTCACCATGCTGGCCTGGTCGTTCGTCCGCACCGACCAGCCCCTGGCCGAGACCGCCCGCCAGGTCGCGCTGGCCCTGCGCGAGGAGATCCGCGACCTGGAGGCCGCCGGCATCCGGGTCATCCAGGTGGACGAGCCCGCGCTGCGCGAGCTCCTGCCGCTGCGGCGCGCCGGGCACGCCGCCTACCTGGACTGGGCGGTCGGCGCGTTCCGGCTGGCCACCTGCGGCGCCGCCGCGTCCACGCAGATCCACACGCACATGTGCTATTCGGAGTTCGGCGAGATCATCGACGCGATCGGCGCGCTGGACGCCGACGTCGCCAGCGTCGAGGCCGCCCGGTCCCGCATGGAGCTGCTGGCCGACCTGAACACCGCCGGTTACCGGCAGTCCATCGGCCCCGGCGTGTACGACATCCACTCGCCGCGCGTGCCCGGCGTGGCGGAGATGGAGGAGGCGCTGCGCCGCGCGCTGCGGGCGGTGGACGCCGACCGGCTCTGGGTCAATCCCGACTGCGGCCTGAAGACCCGCGCGTACGGCGAGGTGGAGCCGGCCCTGCGCAACATGGTCGCCGCGGCCCGCCGCGTCCGGGAGACGCTGGAGGAGCCGGGCGTGCCGCGGAAGTTCTGAGTCCGGGGCCGCCGGGCCCCGGGCCCGGCGGCGCCGGTCACCGGGACGCCCTGACTTGCAAGCGGGCGTGCCGGTTCGGCAAGTTGGAGGCATGGACGAACTGGACGACGTGCTGGCCGCGGTGGGGCCGCGCCTGCGGGAGCTCCGCCGCGGGCGCGGCGTCACCCTGGCCCGCGTCGCGGAACTGACCGGCATCTCCGAGAGCACGCTGTCCCGGCTGGAGAGCGGCCGGCGGCGGCCCAACCTGGAGCTGCTGCTCCCGCTGGCCCGCGTGTACGGGGTCGCGCTGGACGAGCTGGTCGGGGCGCCGCAGACCGGGGATCCGCGGGTGCACTTCAGCCCGGTGCGCCGGCACGGGCGGACGTTCATCCCGCTGACCCGGCGGGCCGGCGGGCTGCAGGCGTACAAGATGATCATCCCGGGGCAGGACGGGACGGCCGTGCCCGATCCGAAGACGCACGAGGGCTACGAGTGGCTCTACGTCCTCGACGGCCGGCTCCGCCTCGTTCTCGGCGACCGGGAACTGGTCATGAAGCCGGGGGAGGCGGCGGAGTTCGACACCCACGTCCCGCACTGGATGGGCGCCGCGGACGCCGGGCCGGTCGAGCTGCTCATCCTCTTCGGCAGCCAGGGCGAGCGGGCCCACGTGCGCGCCCGTCCCGCCTGAGCCGGGCGGGCGGCGCGCGCCGGTCACGCCGGGGCGGCGGACGGCAGGAAGAGCGCGGTGACCGTGGCGATGACGCGGGTGGTCGCGAACGTCGCGGTCCCGGCGCGCAGCCTGCGTCCCGCACGCGTGGGGGAGATGGTGACGTCGACCCATTCCCCCTCCCGCGCGGTGCCGAGCAGGTCGCACGACAGGTTGACGGTGATCAGCGGGACCGGGGGATCGCTGCGGGTGGCCAGGGCCCGCCCGATCGCCACGTCGCCGATCGCGGCGATCGCGCCGCCGTGCAGGAAGCCGCGCGCGTTCATCTTGGGCCCGTCGACGGTGAAGCCGACGTGCAGCGGATCGGTGGGGTGCTGCTCGAAACCGCCGATGGCGGTGAGCAGCGGGCTCGGGCGCTCCCACGGAACGAACCCCGGCCGCCCCGCCCTGTCCTCGGTCATGTCTCCTCCGGAGAGTCGAGGCCGCCCGCACGGGACGACGCCCGGGTGGCGTCGCGGAGACCGTGCAGCGACGCGGTGAAGGTGAGGCGGAAACGGCGGTCGCACTCCTCGGATCCGCCGCCGAGCAGCCCGGACGCTTCGAGGCCGACCAGGCCCTGCACGACGGCGAAGAGGCCGACGGCGACGTCCCTGGCCGCTCCCTTCGGCCGTCCGGGGCCCAGCAGCGCCGCGACCCGGCCGACCACGACCCCGTAGATCGCCTCCGCCGACCGCACGTCCTGCTCGCCGGGGCTGAACTCGGCGAACGGCCGGGAGAACATCACCTCGTACAGCGCCGGGTGCCGGCGGGCGAACGAGCGCACCGCGAACGCGAGCGCGACCACGTCCGCCTCGGGATCGCCGGTGGCCTCCAGGGCCCGCAGGTCCGCGGCGAGCCGGGCGAAGCCCGCGGCGAAGATCGCCCGGATCAGCCCCGGCTTGCCGCCGAACAGCTCGTTCACCGCCGCCAGCGACGTGCCGCCGCCGGCCGCGACGGCACGGGTGGTCACGGCCCCGGTCCCGCCCTCGGCCAGCAGCCGGGTCGCGACCGAGAGCAGTTCGTCCCGCAGCGCGCCCGTGCGCACCTTCCGCCGTCCCACCGGGCCACCGTAACCGATTTCGGATCAGCGATCCAGAAAACGGCGGCCCGGCGGGCCCGGTCAGATGACCAGGCTGAGCGCCATCACCAGGACCAGCCCGCTCACCGAGATCAGCGTCTCCATCACCGACCAGGACTTGATGTTCTGCCCGACGGTCAGCCCGAAGTACTCCTTGACCAGCCAGAACCCCGCGTCGTTCACGTGGGAGAAGAACAGCGAGCCGGCGCCGATGGCCAGCACCAGCAGCGAGGTCTCGCCGGTGTCGAGGGTGGTGACCAGGGGCGCCAGGATGCCCGAGGCGGTGACGGTCGCGACCGTGGCCGACCCGGTGGCCAGGCGGATCAGCACGGCGACCAGCCAGGCCAGCAGGAACACCGACAGCGCGCTGTCGTCCACCCAGTCGGCGACGAGCTTGCCGATGCCGGTGTCGACCAGGGTCTGCTTGAACCCGCCGCCCGCCGCGACGATCAGCAGGATGCCGGCGATCGGCGGCAGCGACCGCTCCAGCGAGGTGGCGATCGCCTGCCGGTCCATGCCCGAGCCGAGGCCGAAGGTGAACATCGCGACGACGACGGCGATGAGCAGCGCCACCAGCGGCGTGCCGAGGTAGTCGAGCACGGTGCGGACGCCGTTGCCCTCGTCCAGGAAGATCTCGGCGAGGGCCTTGCCCATCATCAGGGCGACCGGCAGCAGCACGGTGACCAGGGTGACCCCGAACGAGGGCCGGCGGACGGCGCCCGCGAGGCCGTCCTTCCCCTTGGCGGCGCCCGCGGCACCGCCGTCCTCGGCCTTCCCCTTGACGGCGTCCCCGGCGGGGGCCTGCGCGGTGTCGTACAGGGCGGGGGCGGGGACGTCCACCCAGCGGGCCGCGTACTTGGCGAACAGCGGCCCGGAGACGGCGATGGTGGGCAGCGCGACCAGCACGCCCAGCCCGAGGGTGACGCCGAGGTCGGCCTTCAGGGCGTCGATCGCGACGAGCGGGCCCGGATGGGGCGGGACGAGGCCGTGCATGGCCGACAGCCCGGCCAGCGCCGGCACCCCGATCTGGATCAGCGACAGCCCGGAGCGGCGGGCGACCAGGAAGATGACCGGCATCAGCAGCACCAGGCCGATCTCGAAGAACATCGGCAGCCCGATCAGCGCGCCGACCAGCGCCATCGCCCAGGGCAGGGTGCGCGGCCCGGACCGGCCCACGATCGTGTCGACGATCTGGTCGGCGCCGCCGGAGTCGGCCAGCAGCTTGCCGAACATCGCGCCGAGTGCGATGAGGGCGCCGACGCCGGCCGCGGTGCTGCCGAAGCCCTCGGCGAAGCTCTCGACCGTGTCGGCCATCGGCAGCCCGGCGAGGGCCCCGACCAGCAGCGAGCCGACGGTCAGGCTCAGGAACGGGTGCACCTTGAGGTAGGTGATCAGCGCGATGATCAGCACGATGCCGGCGAGCGCCGCCGGCACGAGCCGTCCGCTCGTTGCGGTCTGCGCCGCGGCGAGCGCGGTGAGGTCCATGGCTCATCTCCTCTGGTTCTCCGGGGACCGGGTCCCGGATGGGGGGTGGGGGAGCGCCCGGTCAGGGCCGGGTGCGGCCGGGGGAGGCCGCGGCGAGGTAGGCGTCCACCAACCGCTCGACGGGGGCGTCGAGGTCGAGGACGATCCCGTGCTCGTCCGGCCCGAGCGGCTCCAGGGTCTGGAACTGGGAGTCCACGAGCGAGGCCGGCATGAAGTGGCCCGGCCGCGCCGCCACCCGCCGCCGCACGGCCTCGGGGTCGCCGTGCAGGTGCACGAAGGCGACCTCGGGGGTCCGCTCGCGGAACAGGTCGCGGTAGCCGCGCTTGAGGGCGGAGCAGGTCACCACGCCGCCGGTGCGCGCGTGCTCGGCGAGCCAGGCCGCGATCGCCCGCAGCCACGGCAGCCGGTCGGCGTCGTCGAGCGGGACGCCCGCCGACATCTTGGCGATGTTGGCCGGGCCGTGGAAGTCGTCCGCGTCGGCGAACGCCACCCCCAGCCGCCGGCTCAGCGCCGTGCCGAACGTCGTCTTCCCCGACCCCGCGACGCCCATGACGACCAGCAGCGGGGCGGGGGACGCGGGCGGGGGCGCGGGGGCGGGGCGGGCGGACATCGGGACGACCTTTCAGCTGATGTTTGCGTGAGTGTGGCATGTATCATCAGCTTTTAACAAGATGTCAGCCTAAAAGATCTGATCTTTAGCCCGCGAAGCCGCTACCTGCGGCTCAGTCATGTGATGATTGGGGATCATGGCGGACAACGGCCCGGTGAGCGGCCTGCACGGCAGCGTCCTCGACCGGCTCGGCATGCTGATCACCTCCGCGGACCTGCGCCCCGGCGAGGTGCTGCGGATCGAGCAGCTGGAGTCCCGCTTCGGGGTGTCCCGGTCGGTGATCCGCGAGGCGATCCGGGTGCTGGAGTCGATGGGCATGGTGACCAGCCGCCGCCGGGTCGGCATCACGGTCGCCCCGCGCACCGGCTGGAACCTGCTCGACCCGCGCATCATCGGATGGCGCCTGGACGGCGGCGGACGGGACGAGCAGCTCCGGTCGCTCGGCGAGCTGCGCCGCGGCGTCGAACCGGTCGCCGCAGCCCTGGCGGCCGTGCGCGCCACCCCCGCCCAGTGCGGCACGCTGACCGGCGCGGTCATGCAGATGTCGGTGCACGGCAGGTCCGGCGACCTGGAGGCCTACCTGGAGGCCGACATCCTCTTCCACCGCACGCTGCTGGAGGCCTCCGGCAACGAGATGCTGGCGGCGCTCACCAATGTCGTCGCCGCGGTGCTGACCGGCCGGACCCACCACCACCTGATGCCCGCGCACCCGGAGCCGACCGCGATCCGCTGGCACGCGGAGGTGGCGCAGGCCGTCCAGTCCCGTGACGCGGCGGCCGCCGAACGCGCCATGCGCGACATCGTCGAAGAGGCGACCCAGGCGATGCTCGGCCCCGACACCTCGAACCACCCCGCCCCCGAGCCGGCCTGACGGGACCCGGCCATGGGACGGTGATGGCCGCCACCGCGATGGCGGACGGCGGTGCGCCGAACGCCACGCGGGGCGCTGCAGGTGTCGCCGAGCCCCGGGCCAAGGCGCAGCGCCCGTATTCTGCGCGGCGACAACTCACCGGTCGGCAATGCGCTCGCGCGGGGCCTGAAGCCGCTTTGAGATAGGCCCCGGCGTGGCGGGCCGCGCGACAGCAACGTGCCGCGCGCCCGATGAGCTGGCCGAGCAGCGACCATCGCGGCGAGCAGGCCGGGCGGGGCGCTGGCGCGGCGCCGGCCTCGCTCACCGACCGTCCCCAGCACGGCCGCACGCGCCCGCCAGCGGGCTGCCTGCAAGGTCGCCACCCGGCGGAACGCTCGATCGGCTCGTCGATCCGTGCCACCGCGGGGTTCCAGCCGGCGGGGAGCCGGTGGCGGCGGGTGCCACGCCGACCCTGAAACACCGGCGTGCGGGTCACATGGCCGTGGAGCGCCGTAGCCCGGCGTCGGCGACCGGATGGTGATGACCCTTCGAGCCCGCCCAGCAGTGCGGCGAATGACTCGCGGCGGCGGGCTCCATCGGGCAGGGACGCGATGCAGAGGGCGGAAGGCCTGGGGGACGGGGGGTGGTGGGTGCCAGGCATCTCTGCCTGGCCGGGACGCGAGAGAGGGGTGAGGCGGGGGCGGGGCGCCGTTCGGATGCCGGGTGTGCCCGCCGCCGTCCGCGAGCCGTCGGGACCCACCAGATGGTCCCTCAACGCCCGTCCGCGGGCCGGGGACGGAAGGTCAGACCCGGTCGGCCGCGATGAGGAGGTACTGGAAGCTCCCGCTCTTGTAGGCGTCGAGGAAGGCCGACTCGATGCCGGTGGCCAGCGTGGACTTGGCGCGCAGCTCCCAGTACGGGATGGTGGCCGCCGTGAGGTCCACGACACCGGCGGGGATCAGGCGGTTGGCCGACAGCTCCCTGAAATAGGTGCTGCGCGGGTGGACGTCGCAGATGTAGTGCGCGTTGATCTGGCTGACGGCCCTGGACGGGAGCCCGTAGGCGTCGTTGTAGCAGCCGGTGATGCACACGTACCGGCCGCCGCGGCGCAGCTGCCGGGCGTGCTCGGCGAACAGCAGGGCCAGCTCGACGTACATCGTGCTCTCGTTGTTCCAGATGGCCTGGAACGCGCCCGTCTCGAAACCGGTGTCGAGCATGTTCCGCAGGTGGAAGCGCACTTTGTCGTCCACGCCGCGCTGCTTGGACTGGTCGTTGGCGAAGGCGACCTGGGACTCGGAGATGGAGATCCCGTCCACCTCGCAGCCGAACCGGCGGTTGACCACGAGGCTGGAGCCCCCGCGCCCGGAGCCGGCGTCCAGGACGCGGTCCGCGGACGTGAGCGGCCCTAGATGGCTCATCAGGAACTCGGTCTGGGCGCACTCGAGGCGGTGCAGCTCCTTGATGGTCCTTTCCTCGCGGGTGTCCTCCGGGCCTTCGAGGACCGACCAGTCGACATCGCCCACCCCGTAGTGGTGGTGGTAGATGCCGTCCACGTCCCCCAGCCTCAGGTTGACGGGGTTCTTCTCAGCGTTCCAGTAGTCGGCGACGGAGCGCTGGTAGAGGCTGTCGAGCACGGGGAGCGTAGGGGAGGAGGTCATGTACACCTTTCCTTTCGTGGGGATCGTCACTTGTAGCGGTCAGAGGAGGCGTGCCATTCGAGACCTCCCGCCATCCATGACTGCACGCCCTGCAGGAACCGCTGGAGCTCGGGGGACGGGATGCTCGCCAGCTCCTTCTGGCTGGCCTCGAATCCGCGGACGAAGTCGTTGTGCAGGGCGACGGCCGATTCGATCGCCTCGGGGAGCGGGCAGTTCTCCTCTTCGGCGATGAGCAGGACGACGTTGCAGTCCGGCAGGTCGTCGGCGGCCTCCCGCTCCACGGAGTGGAGGTCGTTCACGATGACCGACGCCGTGCCCGCCTGCATGACGGCGCGGTGCACCCTGGGCTCGTAGAAGAGGTCGGCGCCCAGGTGGTAGCCGCCCACGATGTCGATCAGCGTCATCGACGTGTAGAAGCTGTCGTGCTGCCGCGCCGCGAGGTAGCGCCACACCGGGGGGAGCTCGCCGAGGTGCCGCCAGGCCGCGTAGGCGGTCCAGCTCACGTACATCTGGAAGGTGGTGTTGCAGATCCGCATGACCTGGGACGGGGAGGCGTGGCGGCGCAGGTGCGCGGTGGCCGACGCGAACGCCCGGAGGACCGGGTCGGCCTCCAGGGCCTCGTCGAGCTGCCGGGTGTACTTGCCGGCGGGCGGGGGCGCGTCCATCGCCGACATCACCAGCGCGAGGCGCGGGGGCAGTTTCGTCGGGGTGGCCCCGAGCTCGCTCTCGTCCGCGTAGTAGTCGTCGCTGGCCCACCAGGCGGCGTTCACCTGGGCCCCGAGCAGCAGCAGGTCGACGTCGTCGGTGTCGGCGTGGCAGAGCGTGGAGAGCCGCCCGAACCCGGCGTTGCGGAACTGCTCCAGGTGGCCGGCGTAGATCCCGACCTCCTCGGCCCAGGCCACCAGCCGGTCGTTGACCTCGCGGGCGAGGACGTCGTCGATCCGCGCCGTGATCGGGCAGTACAGCGGTGAGAACGACCCGTCGCCCCATGGCCGCTCGGCGTAACCGGGGGACACCGGGCCGCCCACGCGCGCCGTCTGGGGCCGGTAGGGCGACGGGGGGCCGCCGCATTCGCCCGCGTCCACGGCCGTGAAGGGGATGCGGGGCACGTGGAGGCCGCCCAGCGTGCCGCCCAGCGCGCCGGTCAGCGCGTCGGACAGGACGCCGGGCAGATCGCCGGGCGGGAAGCCGTCCGGGAGGCCGGGCGGAAGGGGGGACGGGAGGCCCGAGGGAACGGGGGACGGGAGGTCGGAGGAGCCGGACGAAGCCGCGTCGGACACGTCACCGGCGGGCTCGGGGACGCTCGGGCGGAGCAGGTCCACGACGCGGGCGGCCGCCGTTCCCAGCCCCGACGGGCCGTGCGGAAGCCGGCCCAGCCCCGCCGCCGGCGTCTCGGCCCGCACCTCCGGCACCCGCTCCGGCACCGGCTCCGGAGGCGTCTCCGCGATCGTGCCGTCGGCGCCGGGCGCGGGTACCTCACGTGTCTCAACCATGCTCTCCTGCCTCAGGCATCGGGGGCTCGGAGACAGTTACTCATAGCTCCGGTGCAACTACAACAGGCGATACCCTGGCGTGATGGTGACAGTCTGTGCCCGGCCGTGAGGGATGAGTGTTTCCGTCTGGAGTGAGCCGGTCCGTGCTCCGTCAGCTCCGCGGGCCGAACGCGGTCAGGAAGCGGTCGCGGAAGGTGTGCATGGGCCACACGGGGGCGTCCGGGCCGGGCCTCAGGCCGTCGTGCCAGCCCCAGCCGGAGATCCGCTCCAGCACGGCCGGGTCGCGGGCGACGATCGTGATGGGGACGTCACGGGTGGCGCCGTCCCCGGTGATGAGCGGGGCGGGCTGGTGGTCGCCGAGGAAGACGAGGACGAGGTCGTCGTCGCCGTACTTCTCCATGTAGGAGATGAGGGTGTTCAGCGTGTACTCGATGGAGCGCCGGTACTCGGTGCGGACCCGGCCGCGGTCGGGCCACGGGGGCATGCCCGCCCCCGGCATGCCGTTGAAGACCGAGCCGTCCCCGACCCGGTCCCAGTCGACGAGGCCGGACACCGACGACCAGGGGGCGTGGCTCGACACGAGGGGGATCTCCGCCATGACCGGAGCGCGGTCCCGCCTGGCGCGTTCGAGGCGTTCGAAGGCCGACAGGGTGTACTGGTCGGGCATGGTCGCGAAGCTGAAGCGCGGGCCGCGATACCCGAGGTTGCGGGAGTCGTAGACCTTGTCGTAGCCGAAGAAGTCCCCCTCCGGCCAGGCCCGGGTGATGCCCGGCATGACCGCGACGGTGCGCCAGGACGCCCGGCGGAACGCGCCGTTCAGCGTCAGCCGGTCGCTGGAGACCAGGCCGCGGTAGCGCTGCTGGTTGTCGATCCACAGGCCCGACAGCAGCGTCGCGTGCGCCAGCCAGCTGCCGCCGCCCGCCGTCGGCGAGGTGAGGAAGCCGCTCCGGGACGCGAAGCCCGCCTCGCGCAGACGGCGGCCTCCGGCGTCCAGCAGCGCGCCGACCTGCGGCGCGTACTGCGGGTCCTGGACGGCGTCGCGCCCGTAGCTCTCCACGAAGGCGACGACGACGTCCTTGCCGCGCAGTCCGGTCAGCAGGTCCGTGCCCGGGGTGCCGCGGTGGGCGTCGACGGCGGCCTGTGCGGCGAACACTTCCTGGTCCCGCAGGCCGGCGCGGATCTGGACGGCGCGGTCGTAGGCGAGGGAGGTTGGCCCGCCCCCGGCGACGGGCGTGTCCGGGACGATCTGCACGCCGGACGCGGCGCACAGCGCCCAGGCGATCCCGAGCACCGAGGCGGAGCCGGCCGCCGTGCCGCCGTGCCGGACCGCCGCGCCGGACAGGCGCAGCACCGACAGCGTCATGAGGACGACCACGGCGACGGCCAGGGCAGCGGCTGCGGCCACGGCGGCGACCGCCCCGGCCCCGCCGGCCGACTCCTCGACGAACTCCACCGCCGCCTCGATCGAGATCCAGTCGAGGACGGGGTCGAACGGCCGTGCCAGGACCGCCGAGAAACCCAGGTCCATGACCTTCGACACGGTCAGCAGCCCGAGAAGCGCCCCGCCCACCCCCGCCAGGACGCGCCTCGCACGCGCGGGGGCGAGCAGCAGTGCGGCCACGCCGAGCGCCGCTTCCAGGGGAAGGCGCACGAACCCGGCGGGTGTGAGGGCGTCGGCCTCGTCCGGGAGGAGCAGGGCGAGCAGCACCAGGCCGAAGGCCAGCGCGGTGGCGACGCGTGCCCTGAGGGGACGCCTGCCGGAGGGCGGCGGTTCGCCGTCCACGGCGCGATCGGCCGCGGACTCGGCGCGGGTGAGCAGCGGCAATCCGGGCGTCCTCCGTGTCGTCCCCACTGACCCACCGACTGTACGGCCGGAGGCGGGTCCCGGCGGCCGGTTTCCGGGCGCCGGGACCGAGATCACCGGCGGTAGATCGTGATCGAGTGGCCGACCGCGTCGATCCGCTCGCCGGTCCCGATCAGGGCGGCCAGCCGTCCGGAGGCCTTGGCGACCGAGCTGTCGGACACCACGAGCAGCCCGCGGACCTGGTCCGGCGGGACGCGGAGCGGGTCGGAGGCGCGGATGCCGTAGTGGGACGGCGCGCCGCTGCCCTTGTAGACGAGCCAGATCCGCTCGCCGGGATACCGCTCCCGGAGGCGGTCGGCGAGCCGTCCCAGGTCCTGGCCCCAGTCGACGTTGGAGTCGTGCAGGCGCTGGTGGGTCTTCGGCGGCCCGCCGAACGCCTCGTTGGAGTACGGCAGGTAGTAGGGGAAGGCCCGCAGCGAGCTGGCCGCGACGAGCACGACCAGGACCGCCGTCACCACCGGCGCCCCCCGCCACCGGAGGGCCGCCGTGCCGGCCGCCGCGACCGCCAGGAACACCGGGACGAAGATCGCGTAGCGGACGCCGAGGTCGCGCGAGCCGTTCATGGCCACGGCGAGCAGCACGGCCGCGGGCACCAGGACGTACGGCGCCGCCGCCCGCAGCCGGGGCACCGCGGCCATCGTCGCCGCGCCTCCCGCCCACAGGGCGAGCATGCCGAGGGGCGTCTTCACCAGCAGCGCGGCCGGCAGGTAGTACCAGAGCGAGCCCGAGTAGTGGCGGCCGAACAGGAAGCCGCCCCAGGTCCGGTCCTCGAACCCCCACTGGATGAGCATGCCGTCCCGGTACGGCCGGGGGAACGGCAGCGAGTTCGCCGCGAGCGCGCGCAGCCCGTCCACGGCGGGCATGCCCGGGGGCGTGGCCCACCGCAACCTGGGGTCGACGGCGAGGTAGCTCGCCCACACGACGGCGACCGCGACCACGCCCGTCACCGCCGCGGCCGCGAGGAGCCGTACCACGCCGGGCCGCTCCACGCCCTCATCATCGGGCTGCCGCCGGCCGTACGCCCAGACCGACAGCACCGCCAGCGCCAGCAGGACGGGGACGGCCGCAAGCGTGCTCATCTTCGTGGCCAAAGCCGCGCCGAGCGCCGTCCCGGCGAGCGGGAGGTAGAGGACCGGCCGCCGCCGTGCCCGCCACAGCAGCCACGCCGACGTCAGCAGCAGCCCCGTGGCGAGGACGTCGAGCGTGGCCAGCGATCCGTGCGCGATGACGTCGGGCGAGAACGCGTACAGCGCGAGGGCGGCCAGCCCTCCGGCACGGCCCGCGAGGTCGGCGGCGAACGCGAACACCACCAGCCCGAACAGCAGCGTCAGCACGATCATCGGCAGCCGCGCCATCAGCAGCAGGTGCTGCGGGTCGTTGCCCGACTCGTACAGCAGGCGCCGCCCGAGGTCCTCCTGCGTGCCGGTGAAGGCGGGGTCGAGGCGGGGGTCGGCGAACGCCAGCCCGGCCCCCATCACGAGCTTGCCCAGCGGCGGGTGCTCGGGGTTGTACCGCAGGCTGTGCTGCTGCGTGTAGACCACGGCCGCGCCCGCGTACACCGGTTCGTCGATGGTCGGGGACTGCTGGACGGCCGTCGTGACCATCGCCGCCGCCATCTGCGCGAGCAGCACGAGGACGGCCAGCACCGTGAGCGGGCGGCGGTGCCGCCGCAGCGCCTCCCACCGGCTCGGCCGAGTTCGGGTGCTTGGCGCCGCGAGCGGGTCGGACACGGCGGTCGGCGCCATCATCACCCTCTTCCTTCCCGCCGTCCCACGCGGCGCGTCGCCGGCACGGGCGCACGCCGGCCCGCCCCCCTATGTTCCTACGCGCGCCACGCCGCCACCGGTTCAGCCGACACGCCAGCACAGCTCAGACGGCCACCACCGGGACGCAGAACGCGCGGGCGGCCGCCGCCAGGGCCGTGACCAGGCTGAGCGCCACCGCGACGGCGACCGAGGGGCCGGGGCTGCGGGGTGCCTGTGGCTGGGGTCGGCCAGGCCACGGGGGCCCCTGTGACTCAGGCCGTGGGGGTACCTCGGGCTTGGGGCGGCGGTGCCTGTGGTTCGGGATCAACTATGGGTGTGCGGGGCTTGAGGTTCCGTGTCGGTCGGCCAGCGGCCCGTGGCTGGTTGTGGCGCCGGGGGTGCCAGCGCTGCGGGGGAGGTTGTGGCTCTAGGGCACGGTAAGAGGAGTCTTCGGTTGGGGGTTGGCCAACGTAGCGGAGGCTTGGCGGGGAGGCCGGGGGAGCTTGAGGTCGGGTTGGCTAGGGCTCGTGGTGGGCTTGCGGGTCGGGGGCGGTTGGTCGGGGTTCAGTCGCTGCCGCCTCCTCCTCCGCCTCCGGAGTCGTCGCTACCGCCGCCGTAGTTCCGGGCTGGGGGAGTGGTGTCGTAGGTGACGGTTCCGCCGTACCAGGTCCGGCGCGTCTGTTGGCGAGGGGCGAAGATCCGGCGCAGGTCGTCATCGTCGTCGATCCCCTCGACGCCCAGGACCGCCATCCGGTATCCCTCGGGTGGCGAATCGGCCAGTTCCTCCGATCGGCGGCGGCCGTTCCTCGACAGCACCGGGCGCCCTCCGCGCCGTGAGCGGCGCAGCAGGTTCCGGTCTTGCAGGCCGGCGGCGATCTCCTTGATCTCGGGGGACTCGGCGAGCTTCTGGACGAGGTTGGGCAGGGTCATGCCCTTGCCGGGAACCGCGTCGAGGAGCGCACGCTGGACGGGGTCCTGCGCGCGGTGCTCCAGCACCGTGACCCTGGGCCTGGCGACGGTGACGGTCACCCCGCCCTGCCGGCGCAGCGCGGCGAGGGCCACCATGACGACGCGCTCCGCGCCGCCGCGCAGGTAGGCGGCCTCGTAGAGGTCCAGCTCCCCAGCCATGCGTACCGTCCTCTCGCTTCTCGTGATCACCTCATGATCGTTTGCGGTCGGACGGGCGATGTGTCCGGAGACGCTTTTGGCCGCGTGCGGCCACGCGCCGTTCGGTGTCAGGCGATGCCGCCGTTGGCGTAGACGGTCTGGCCGTTGATCCAGCGCGCGGGGCCGGCGAGGAAGGAGACGACCTCGGCGATGTCGCCGGGCGTGCCCAGGCGCTCCAGGGGGTTCATCTTCGCCATCCGGTCGACGGTCTCCTCGTCCTTGCCGTCCAGGAACAGGGCGGTGGCGGTGGGGCCGGGGGCGACGGCGTTGACGGTGATGTCACGGCCGCGCAGTTCCTTGGCGAGGATCAGGCTGATCGCGTCGACGGCGCTCTTGCCGGCCGCGTACGCCGCGTAGGAGGGCAGGGCGAGCCTGGTCACCGAGGTGGAGAAGTTGATGATGGCGCCGCCGGAGCGGACCCGCCGCGCGGCCTGCTGGTCGACCACGAAGGTGCCGCGGATGTTGGTGCGGTGCATGCGGTCGAGCGCGTCGAGGTCGAGGTCGGCCACGGTGCCCAGGAGCATGATGCCGGCGGCGTGGACCACCACGTCGACGCCGCCGAAGGCGCGCTCGGCGGTGTCGAACAGCTCCGCGACGGCGTTCTCGTCGGCGACGTCGGCCCTGACGGCGATCGCCCGGCCGCCCGCCGCGGTGATCTCGGTGACGGTCTTCTCGGCTTCGGCGTCGTTGCCGGCGTAGGCGATCACCACGGCCTGGCCGTCGGCGGCCAGGCGCTGCGCCGCCTGCCGGCCGATGCCCCGGGATCCGCCGGTGACGATCGCGACGCGCTGGGGCTGGGTTGCGGTGCTCATGAACACGGTCCCTTCGTGCGGTAGCGCTGGTAATGGAATCATGGTATCGATGATACGTCAAACGACGATAACGCCTGGTTGGTATCGTCGATATCGTGGATACGCAGAACACCGCGCGGGAGCGGATCGTCCGGGCCGCGGCCGCACTGCTCGAGGAGGGCGGCCGCGAGGCGGTCTCCACCCGGGCGGTCAGCGCGGCGGCCAAGGTCCAGCCCCCGGCGATCTACCGCCTCTTCGGCGACATGCAGGGGCTGCTCGACGCGGTGACCAGCCACGGCATCGCCGAGTACCTGCGCACCAAGACCCAGCGGGAGCACGCGGCCGATCCGGTGGAGGACCTGCGCCGCGGGTGGGACCTGCACGTGGAGTTCGGCCTCGCCCACCCGGCCCTCTACACGCTCTTGTACGGCAATCCGCGTCCGGGGGTGGAGCCGCCGGCCGCCAGGGAGGCGGGCGAGATCCTGGCGGGCCTCGTCCACCGGGTCGCCGAGGCCGGACGGCTCCGCGTCGGCGTCGACGAGGCCGCCCGCATGATCCACTCGGCCGGGTGCGGGGTCACCCTGACGCTGATCGCCGCCGGGCCCGGGCATCGCGATCCGCACCTGTCACCCCGTAGCCGCGAGGCCGTCCTCGCCGCCGTGACCACCGGCGGCGCCATCGTCGCGGAGGCCCCCTCGCCGGTTCCCCACGCGGTCGCGCTCAAGGCCGCACTCCCCGCCATGGAGGCGCTCACCCCCGCCGAGAAGGTCCTCCTCGGCGAATGGCTGGACCGGCTCACGCGCCCCGCTGGTTGAGGCCGGTTCCACCTCACCCGGTCGAGCCGGGAGGGAAGTGGCGGCCTGTCCAGGCGGCCAGTTCGGCGCGGGCCGCGGCGAGTCGCTCGGGCGTCGCGGTGGCGGTGCTGACGATGAGGGCGAAGTGCGGCGTCCCGGCGGTGTCCGCCGGAGGGGTGAGTTGCAGCCGGTGCGCCGACTCGGCGCCGACCTCGCGGGTGGCCTTGACCGGCCCCGAGCCCGGGACGCCGTCGAACGTGCCGAGATCGCTGACGACGGTGGTGCCCGCCGGCGCGAACGACCGCGGCAGGTGCAGGTCGGTGGACGCCGCGGTGGCCGACCCTCTCCACACCAGTACGCCGAACTGGCGGTCCTTGACCAGCGCGGCGACGTTGGGCAGGGACGAGGGCACGGTCAGCCAGGCCTGCTGCCGTCCCGCCCCGGAGCGCGCCAGGTCCTCGTAGGCGAAGGCCAGGGTTTCGCCGTTCACCGCCGAGGGGTAGAGCCGGTCCAGGACGCGCGGGTCCAGCCGGAGCGTGACGTTGCCCGCGTCGTCGGCGGCCACGACCGAGTGGTCCTCGTCGTTCCACCCGTCGCCTTCGGTCTGCACCTTGTCGGGGTTGCCGTTCATCAACTCGTGGTGGCGGCCGCTGTAGACGTCCCAGTGCCACTGCATCGCCGACAGCACCTGCCCGCCGGCGGCCGGGCCGTTCCACCAGTTCCGGCCGGGGACGCCGTAGTCCATCGCCTGGTACATCGCCCGGATCATCCACGGGGTGCGGTCGCTGCCCGACCCGGAGAGCTTGTTGCCGAACTCCGAGACCAGCGGCGCGGTGCCCAGTTCCGCGGCCCGCTGCCGGATCTCGTTCATCGGCGCGTCGTAGGTCCCGTCGGACGCCGGGGTGGGGTCGAGGGTCATCCGCGCCCCGTCGTAGTAATGGCTGTTGAAGACCATCCGGGGACCCAGGCGCCCGACCGACGCCATGCCGCCCTCCTCGAAGAAGGTGGTGTTCCAGAAGACCAGCGGCTCGACGAAGGCGGGCTTGGCCGTCCAGCCCGCCTCGTCCATGGCGGTGCGGAAGCGCTGGTAGAACGGCATCAGATGGGTCTTCTCCCACTCCAGGCCGCTCTTGCCGTCCAGGCCGCCGTCGAAGGGTTCGTTGAAGGGGTCGAACCCGATGATGCTCTCGAAGGCCTGCGCGGGGAGCTTCTGCTTGAGGTGGGTCATGGTCGCCTTGGCCTGCGTGAGGAAGGCGTCCTGGACGCCGACCGGCCCGGCCGCCGTCGTCAGGACCCGGTTGCGCCAGAAGTCGCGGGCGGCCTGGCGCACGGCCGCGTTGTTCTGCATGTTCTGCCCCCACAGCAGGCAGATGCCGCAGGACTCCTTCGGATAGTTCCCGGCCCGGATCACCCATGCGGGGGCGCCGTCACCGGTGTACCAGCTGCCGGCGTTGAACAGGTGGGAGGAGTACAGGTCCTGGTGGTAGTCCAGCAGGACGCGGAAGCCCCGGTCGGTGAACGCCCTGATCTGCGCGGCGGCCCGGTCGAGATAGGCGTGGTCGATCCGGTCGGGGGCCGGCTGCACGCCCTCCCAGCTGATCAGGAAGCGGATCGCGTTGGCGCCGGTCAGGTCGCGCATCGCCTGCGCGGACCTGGCGGCGTCGGCCGTGCCGCGGAACGGGAGCAGGCCGTTCTCGTACAGCTTGGTGCTGCCCGAGACGTTGAAGCCGCGCAGCGTGACCTCGCGGCCGTCGCCGTCCCGGAACACCCAGCGCCCCCCTTGGGGGGAGACGACGACGGTGCCCTGCTCCTGCGCGGCGAGGGCCGGTGCGGGGGTGAGTGCCAGGAGTGCGGCCGAGACGATCGCGAGGGCGGCGCGGAGCGCGGGCATGGGCGGGAGCCTTTCGCCTGGGGCGGGGCTCCACTGTGCAAGAATCTTCTTGCACACGCAAGAGCTATCTTGCCTCCGTGCCATCCACCACACGCGAGCGCATCCTGGACGCCGCCCTGGAGCTGATCCAGGAGCGCGGCTTCGGCGGCACGACCGTCACCGGCATCGAGGAGCTGGCCGGGCTCTCTCCCGGCAGCGGCAGCTTCTACCGGCACTTCCGGTCCAAGGAGGAGGTGTTCCGGAGCGTCTTCGAACGGGAACTGGACCGCGCCCGGCGGCACCGCGAGGCGTTCGAACGCGGACCCGTCACCGCCGACCCCCGCGACGCGCTCACCCGCCGCCTCCTGCAGCAGCTCGACTACCTCGCCCGGATCAGGCCGCTGATCACGCTGCTCGCCCGCGAGCACGGCAGGTTCCCCGAGCTCACCCGCACCGTCCGCAGCGCGCTCCTGGACCAGGGCATCGCCGAGGAGGCCGACCACCTGGCACGGGACCTGCCGGGCGCGCCCGGCCACGACGACCCGCACGCGCTGCTCGCCGTCGTGGTCTCCGCCCTCACCGGATACCACCTGTCCTCGGAGTTCTTCGGCCGTCCACCGGCCGGCATCGACCCCGCCCGGTTCGCGACCGCCCTGGCCGCGCTCATCACCGGCCCCCCGCAGGAGG
Organism: Actinomadura rugatobispora; assembly: GCF_042656285.1. GTDB lineage: Bacteria > Actinomycetota > Actinomycetes > Streptosporangiales > Streptosporangiaceae > Spirillospora > Spirillospora rugatobispora. The sequence continues at coordinate 23,195 of NZ_JBHSON010000007.1, forward strand.
CGTCCCGCACCGACGGGTGAGGCCGGGGCGGAGTGGCGGGAACCGGCCAACGCTCCGATCTCCAGGACCGTCGCCGCGCCTCCGGGATTTGCTGGTCGGAAGATCGGCGTACCGGCCTGAGGAGGGTGTGGCGTTGGGAAGCGACAGCACGCACGAGGGGAACGGGACCGAAGCCGGTCGGCGCGATTTCCTGCGCTGGCTGTCGCTGGCGGGGGCGGGGCTGGGCGCGGGCCTCGCGGCCGGCGGCGCGCTGCCCCTGATCCCCGCGGCGCAGGCGCGGGCCGCGATGCGGCGGGGCGAGGTGCTCGTGCTGAACGGCGCGACGGTGATCGACGGCACCGGGGCGCCCCCGCGGCGCGACACCACCGTGGTGCTGGTCGGCGACCTCATCGCGTGGGTCGGCCCGCGGCGCGAGGTGCCGCTGCCGGCGGGCGCCCGGGTCGTGGACGCGCGCGGCAGGTTCGTCGTCCCGGGCCTGTGGGACATGCACACCCACTGGACGGTCCTGGAGAAGATCGTCCCGCCGCTGTGCCTGGCGAACGGCGTCACCGGGATCCGCGAGATGTGGGGCTACCCCGAGGTGCGCGCGGTGCGCGAGCGGATCGACCGCGGCGAACTGCCCGGCCCGCGGATCGTGATGGCCAGCACGATCATCGACGGGCCCGTCACCCTGCTCGGACCGCCCGCGGAACTGGTGGGCACGGCCGCGGAGGCGCGCGCGGCGGTGCGCCGGGCCAAGGAGGACGGCTCCGACTTCATCAAGATCTACTCGTATCTGAGCCGCGAGTGCCTGGAGGCGGTCGCCGACGAGGCGCGCCGGGTCGGCCTGCCCTTCGCCGGGCACCACGTGTACCGGATGCCGGTCGGCGAGGTGAGCGACGCGGGCATGCGCAGCTTCGAGCATCTGCACGGCATCCCGGTCCCGCTGTCGAGCAGGGAGGCGGAGTTCCGCGCGATCATGGACGGGACGCCGATGGACCCGGCCGATCCGCGGGCGTTCTTCAAGACGATGCGGGAACTGGAACGGCAGGCCGCGGCCACCTACAGCCCGGGCAAGGCCGCGAGGATGTTCGCCCGGTGGGTCCGCAACGGCTCCTGGCAGTCGCCGACGCTGACGGTCAACCGGGTGATGTCCTCGCCGGCCGACACCTTCGCCGATGATCCGCGCCTGAAGTACATCCCCCGCGACCTGCGTCCCGGATGGGCGAGCGCGGTCAGGGTCTACGCGCCGTCGACGCCGGAGGAGATCGTCCGGCAGCGCGACTTCCTGCGGTTCCGGCTGGATCTGGTCGGGGCGATGGACCGCGCGGGCGTCGGGCTCCTGGCCGGGACCGACTGCGGGAACCCCTACTGCTTCCCCGGCTCGGGCATCCACGACGAGCTGGAGCTGCTGGTCGAGGCGGGGCTCACCCCGATGCGGGCGCTGCGCACGGTGACCCGGGACGCCGCGCGCTTCCTGGGCCGCGAGGCGACGATGGGCACGGTCGCCCGGGGCAAGGTCGCCGACCTGGTGATCCTGGACGCCGACCCGCTGGCCGACATCCGCAACGTCCGGCGGATCGACTCCGTGGTGACCAAGGGCCGTCTCATCACCCGCGAGGAGCGCGCACGGATGCTGGCCGGCGTCGAGGCCGCCGCGGAGGAGCCGGTGGCCTCGACGCTGCGCTCGCCCGCGCTGCCGGCCTGCGGCTGCCTCCCCGCCGGCTGACCCGCGCCGGCGGTGTCACCCGCCCTGAACGCGCTTGCGCAGGACGCCGCCGTACTCGTACACCTTGGGGTCGAGCCTGGAGGCGCCCTCGTACCGGGCGATCTCGGCGGGCACCGGCGGGAGCGGCGGCTGCAGGTCCATGGGGCGCCACCGCTCCAGGTTCACCAGGCCCGGTTCCACCGGATCCAGGTCGGACAGCAACCGGTCGACCTCGGCCGGGGTGCGGGTCTGCCAGGGGATGCCGGCGGCGGTGACGCGCTCGGTCATCAGCGCGCCCTCCGCCGGGTCCTCGCACACCACCTGGGAGAACGTCAGGTGGCTGCCCGGCGCCGCCCGGTCGAGGATCGCGGTCAGCACGCGGCGCGGCTCGAACGCGTCGGGCAGGTGGTGGCCGACCGACAGGAACAGCACGGCGACCGGCTCGTCGAAGTCGATGAGCCGCCGCAGGTCCGGGTGCGCCAGGATCTCTCCTGGTCGCGCATGTCGGCGGTGATGACGGCGGTGGTGGCGTTGTCGGACAGCAGCGCGCGGCCGTGCGCGAGCACGACCGGGTCGATGTCGACGTACACGACGCGGGCGCCGGGGGCGATGCCCTGGGCGACCTGGTGGACGTTGCTGTCGGTGGGGAGCCCGCAGCCCATGTCGACGAACTGCCGGATTCCCGCTTCGAGGGTCAGGTACCGGACGGCCCGGTAAAGGAACAGCCGGTTCTGCCGGGTGATGTCCAGGCCCGCCGGGAAATGTTCGAGTTGAGTCCTGATGAACTGCCGGTCGACCTCGTAGTTGTCCTTGCCGCCCAGCAGCCATCCGTAGGCGCGCGCCGAGGTCGGCACGTCGCTCGGAGTTCCGGGCAGGGCGGGGCTCTGGCTGTCGGTCACTGAGCGTTTCCCCCGTTGACGTTCCGGTTCCGGGACTCGGCGTTTCACCGGAAACCGTACTCCTTCCGCCCGCACCGCGTGATCTTTTGCGGACGATCCGGCCGCCGCGACCCGAATTAGCGGAATTTCGGCCGGGCCACCCGATTGACCGGCGATTCGATCGGTACGACACTGAAAAGCGCAGGTAAAGCCATTCGGGCGAGGAGGTGCTCGATGGACAGGAAGTGGTATCGCTGGCAGGACTGGGTCGCGCTCGTCGCCGGTCTCCTGGTCGCCGTTCCGGAGACGCGGACCAGGCGGTCCGCGCACGCCTGACCGGCCGGTGAAGGACGACGAACACAGTCGCCGGCCAGGCCCGCGGCCCGGCCGGCGACGAAGGGCGAAGGGATTTCGCCGGCGCGATCCCTTCGACCGGCGACGCGCCGGCGGGAGAATGGCCCGTCCCGCCGCCGAGTCCGATCTTCGCGGGCCAATCGCCTCACATCGCAGGCCATTCGCTATACGGTCTTCTCGCCGGGTCCGCACGGCCGCCGACGCCGCTCTCAAGGCGCCGCCCGAACTGCGCGCCATCGCCCGGGAGAACCGGGCCTTTCTGGAACGGGCCGTCCGGCACCTGGTGAAGTCCGGGGTCAGGAAGTTCCTCGATATCGGCACCCCGCTGACCGCCTGGCCGGCCGGGCCGGGCCTCACTCCAGATGGACGATCGGCGGCGGGTAGTCGACCGTGCGCCGGCGCGCCGCCGGAAGGGTCCACGGCCGGTGGACGCGCGGCGGCTCGAGGTCCGCGAGCTCGGGGACGTACCGGCGGACGTAGTCGCCCGAACGGTCGAACCGGGCCGCCTGCCGCAGGGGGTTCATGACCCGGTTCGGGCGGGTGTCGTTGCCCGTTCCGGCCACCCACTGCCAGTTGCCCGCGTTGTCGGCGATGTCGCCGTCCGCCAGCAGGTCGCCGAAGTGCCGCAGCCCCTCCCGCCAGTCGACCTCGAGGTTCCGGGTGAGGAACGAGGCGGTGATCAGGCGGGCGCGGTTGTGCATGAACCCCTCGCGGCGCAGCTGGCGCATCCCCGCGTCCACGATCGGGACGCCGGTCCTGCCGTCGCGCCAGGCGGCCAGGGCGTCCTCGTCCCGGTTCCAGCGCCGCCCGCGCGGCCGGTAGTCGCGCCGGGGGAGGTCGGGGAAGGCCGCGGCGACCTGGTGGTGGAAGTCCCGCCAGGCGAGCTGCCGCCGCGGCCCCTCGGGCACGGCGTTCGCCAGTTCCAGCGGGGAGACGCAGCCGAACCGCAGGTACGGGCTGAGCCGCGAGGTGCGGTCGGCGGCGAGGTCGTCGTGGACGTCGTCGTAGTCCGCGGCGTCCTGGGCCAGCCAGGCCTCCATGCGCGCGCGTCCCGCCCGCTCCCCGCCTTCGGCCAGGTCGGGGGAGGGCGTTCCGGAGGTCAGGGAGGCCAGGCGCGGCAGCGCTCCGGGCCGGACACCCGGGGCCGGGCGCAGCTTCCGGGGCGTGTCCGCGACCGGCCGGTGCCGTGCCGCGGACCAGGCGCGCCAGTACGGCGTGAACACCCGGTAGTGGTCGCCGCCCGCCGGGGTGAGGGCCCCCGGCGGGACCACCGTGACCCCCGGGCAGGCCGTCACCTCCAGACCGGGGGCGATGCCGCGCAGCGCCGCCAGCCGCCGCGTCGCGTACGCCGACCGGTCGTCGGCGAGGAACACGGTGCGCGCCCCCGTCTCCCCGGCCAGCCGCGCGACCTGCGCCGCCGGGTCGCCGCGCCGCACGACCAGGTCGCCGCCCAGGCCGCGCAGCGACTCCCGCAGGTCGGCGAGGCTGTCGTGCAGGAAGCGGACGCGGTTGGGCGCGGCGAACCGCCCGTCCAGGATCGCGTCGTCGAGGACGAACAGGGGCACGACCCGGTCCGCCCGGCACGCCGCCGCCAGCGCCGGATTGTCGCGTATCCGCAGGTCCCGGGTGAACAGCATGAGCGAGGTCTCCATCACCCGGTTCTTCGGGACGGGGCCCGCGCCCGGATGCGTCCGGTGCGATCGTTCCCGCCGAACACCTGGTAGACCGTACGCTTTGCGACCGGGAGTCGACGAGCGGGACAGGAGGCGCATTGGGCGGGCCCCCGGACCAGGAGGCCGGGCTGGGCGTGGGCGCGGTGGCGCAGCGCCTCGGCGTGGCCGCGTCCACGCTGCGCACCTGGGACCGCCGGTACGGCATCGGCCCCAGCCGCCGCAGTTCGGGCAGCCACCGCCGGTACGCCCCCGCGGACGTCGCCCGGCTGGAGATCATGCAGCGGCTGATCCTGGAGGGCGCCCCGCCGGGCGAGGCCGCCCGGGTGGCGCTGGAGGCGCCGCCCGCCGGATCGCCGGCGCCGCGGGCCCACGGTGCCGGCGGCAACCGGATCCCCGTCGGCGAGCAGCCGGGCACCGCGCGGTCCACGGAGGTCCGCGGCCTGGCCAGGGCCGCGATGGCGCTGGACGCCCCGGCGATGGCCCGCGCCGTGCGGAGCGCGCTCGAGCGCGACGGGGTCGTGCGGGCCTGGGACGGGCTGTTCGTGCCCGTCCTCGACGGTATCGGCCGCAAGCACGCCGCGACCGGCGACTGCGTGGACGTGGAGCATCTGCTGTCCGGGGTGCTGCTGGAGTGCCTGGCCGAGGTGCCGCCCCCGGCGTCGCCCTTGAACACGCGGCCCGTCCTGCTCGCGTGCGCTCCCGAGGAGCAGCACAGCCTGCCGGTGTACGCGCTGGCCGCCGCGCTGTCGGAGGCCGGCGTCGCCGTGCGGCTGCTGGGCGCGCGGGTGCCGCCGCGGGCCCTGGCCTCCGCCATCCGGCGGAGCGGCCCGTGCGCCGTCTTCGTCTGGTCGCAGATCGCCGAGACCGGCGACCCCGGCTGGCTGGACGATCTTCCCCGGGCGCGCCCGGCGGTCAGGCTCGTGATCGGCGGGCCGGGCTGGGCGGGGGACCGGCTGCCGGAGGCGGTCCGGGTGGTCGCCAGCCTGCCCGAGGCCGTCGCCGAGCTGGAGTCCGCCAGCGGGTCGTCCTGACCCGTTTGTCCTGATCCAGGCAGGTCATTCCGCTTCTTTTGCCCACCCTCGGTTGCGCACGCCCCCACTCTTCGACTATGAACAAGTTTTGAAGCGGTTTATCGCGGAGGGGTGGACGATGACTCTCGGAGAGCGGCTCGCACGCGGCGACGAGGCGGCGCTGACCGAGTGCTACGGCGCGCTCGGCCCGCTCGTCCGCCGCGTCGCGGCCAGGCTGGTGCCAGGCCACGCCGTGGACGACGTCGTCCAGGTCGTCTTCCTGGAGGTCTGGCAGTCCCGGGGGCGCTACGACCCGTCCCGCGCCCTGGAACCCTGGGTCCTGTCCATCGCCCGCCGGCGCGCCATCGACCGGCTGCGCGCCGAGGCCCGCCATTCCCGCCGGACGGTGCCCCTGGAGGAGGACGCCCGGATCCGCGACGAGACCCCGGCCATCGACATCGCCTGCGACGTGCGCGAGGCCCTGGGCAGGCTGCCCGCGCCGCAGCGCCAGGCGCTCGTCCTGGCCCACTTCGGGCAGCTGACCCAGCCGGAGATCGCCGACCGGCTGGCCATCCCGCTCGGCACCGTCAAGGCCCGCACCACCCGCGGGCTCCGCAGGCTGGGAACACTCCTGTGAGCGCCCACCCGCGCCCCCGGCTCGCGGTGTCCAGCTGCCTCCTGGGCGCCCCGGTCCGCTACAACAGCGGCCACAGCCGGGACCGCTTCCTCACCGGAGCGCTCGCGCCGCACGTGGACTGGGTGCCCGTCTGCCCGGAGATGGAGATCGGCCTGGGCGCGCCCAGGCCCACCCTGCGCCTGCTCACCGGCGGCCGCCTCGTCACCAAGGACCGCGCCGCCGACCACACCGACGCGATGACCGGCCTGGCGCGGGGCAGGATCTCCGACCTCACCGACATCGACGGTTATGTCCTGAAATCGCGCTCGCCCAGCTGCGGGCTGCTCGGCCTGCCCCGCTACGCCTCCGGGCGGCCGGGCGAGCGCACCGACGGGCAGCCGGTGGACCGCCGCGGCCGCGGCGTGTGGGCCGGGCTCGTCCAGGACGCGCTTCCCGACCTGCCCGCGGAGGAGGACGGGCGGCTGCGCGACCCGGTGCTGCGCGAGCACTTCATCGAACGCGTCTTCGCCCAGGCCAGGCTGCGCGAGCTCTTCGACGGCGACTGGCGCCCCCGCGACCTCGTCGACTTCCACAGCAGGCACAAGCTGCAGATCCTCGCCCACGACCCGGCCGGCTACCGGACGACCGGCCGGATCGTCGCGCGGGCGGGCGTGCGGGACCGCGGCAGGCTGGAGGCCGACTACCGCCGCGCCTTCGGCGAGGCCTTCGCCGTCCGGGCCGGGCGCGGGCGGCACGGCAACGCGCTCCTGCACGTCCTGGGCCCCCTGAGCGAGCGGCTCGACCGGACCCGGCGCCACGACATCGTCACCACGATCGAGGCCTACCGCCGGGGCGAGGCGCCGCTGAGCGTCCCGATCGCCCTGCTCCGCCACCACGCCGAAGGCGAGGACCACGACTACCTGGCCCGGCAGACCTACCTGGACCCCTTCCCCGCCGATCTCGTCCTCCGCCACCACCTCTGACGCGGCAGGCGCCGCCGGAACCGCTCCAACGTCGACCGCGTCACCGATCACGCTGACGCGCGTCCTCAGGCCGGGTGGTTCCTCCGCCGCCGCCCCGGAACTACTCGGATTGAGGATGTGGCCCCCACGCGGGTCCGGCGAGCATCGAGGGCGAGGAGGGGGTGCCTGCCCGGGCACCCCAGCGAAGGAGGTTTCGCGATGACGCAGCAACCCGTTCGCCGGACCGGCGGCAGGAACGTCGCCGTGTACGACCCCGCCCGCCAGTTCGAGGAGCTGCACGACCAGATGGGCCAGCTCCTGAACCTCGCCTTCGGGCTGCCCCCGGGCGTCCAGGCGCAGGTCGAGGGACCCTGGATCCCGGCCGCCGACGTGTCCGAGAGCGAGGACGCCTACATGGTCGAGATCGATGTGCCCGGCGTGCACAGGGAGGACCTGGACATCCAGCTCAACGACCGCGAGCTGACGGTCGCCGGGGAGATCGTCGAGAAGGAGCGCGCCAAGCTCCGCCGCCGCACCCGCAAGGTGGGCCGGTTCGAGTTCAGCGGCGTCCTGCCGGGCGATGTGGACGCCGACAGGGTCGAGGCGAAGCTCGAGCACGGCGTGCTGACCCTGACGCTGCCCAAGGCCCAGGCCGCCAAGCCGAAGCACATCGAGGTCTCCCGCTGACCGCCCGCCCGCGGCCACGCGTGCCGGCGTGGCCGCGGACCGCGGCTGACCGGCCGCGCACGCCGCCGGATCCGTGCGGCCGCCGGAGCCGTGCGGAAGGGCCCGTCAGGTCGGGGGATGTGGACGGCGCGGGAACGTGCCGACCCTGGGAGGTGCGGGCGCCGGGCGGAGGGCTCGGGGCGCCGGAACCGCCGGGAACGGAACCGGAGGAGGGTACGGAGCGATGGCGAAGGCAGTCGGAATCGATCTCGGCACGACGAACTCGGTCATCGCCGCGATGGAGGGCGGCCAGGCGAACGTGATCCCCAACGCCGAGGGCGCGCGCACGACGCCCTCGGTGGTGGCCTTCACCGAGCAGGGCGAGCGGCTGGTGGGCCAGCTGGCCCGGCGCCAGGCGATCCTCAACCCGAAGGGGACGATCACCTCGGCCAAGCGCTTCATCGGCCGCAAGTACGACGAGGTCACCAGCGAGATGAGGGCGGTGTCCGCCGACGTCGTGGAGGGGCCGGACGGGGCGGTGCGCTTCGACGTGCGCGGCCGGACCTACGCGCCGGAGGAGATCTCGGCGCTGGTCCTGCGGAAGCTGGCGGAGGACGCGGGCCGGTACCTGGGGGAGAAGGTCACCGAGGCCGTGATCACGGTGCCCGCCTACTTCAACGACGCCCAGCGCCAGGCGACCAAGGACGCGGGCCGGATCGCCGGCCTGGAGGTGCTCCGGATCATCAACGAGCCGACCGCGGCGGCGCTGGCCTACGGGCTGGACAAGCGGGCCGACGAGAGCGTGCTGGTGTTCGACCTGGGCGGCGGCACCTTCGACGTGAGCCTGCTGTCGATCGGCGACGACGTGGTGGAGGTCCGCGCCACCTCCGGCGACGGGCACCTGGGCGGCGACGACTTCGACCGCCGCGTGGTGGACCACCTGGCCGAGGAGTTCAAGCGCGAGAACGGGATCGACCTGCGCGAGGACCCGCAGGCGCTGCAGCGGCTCTTCGAGGCGGCCGAGAAGGCCAAGGTGGAGCTGTCGTCGGTCACCCGGACGCATGTGAGCATGCCGTTCATCACCGCCGACGCGAGCGGCCCCAAGCATCTCGACACCACGCTGATGCGCTCGACGTTCGAGCAGATCACCGCGGACCTGGTGGAGCGGTGCACCGGCCCGGTGAAGCGGGCCATGGCCGACGCCAAGGTCACCGCCGACGACATCGACGAGGTGATCATGGTGGGCGGCTCCACCCGGATCCCCGCCGTGCAGGAGCTCGTCCGCCGGCTGACCGGCGGCAAGGAGCCCAACCTCACGGTCAGCCCCGACGAGGTCGTGGCGCTGGGCGCGGCCATCCAGGCGGGCGTGCTCAAGGGCGAGGTGAAGGACGTCCTGCTCCTGGACGTCACCCCGCTGTCGCTGGGGCTGGAGACCCTCGGCGGCGTGATGACCAAGGTCATCGAGCGCAACACCACGATCCCGGCCCGGCGGACCGAGACCTTCAGCACCGCCGAGGACGACCAGACCGCCGTGGACGTGGTGGTGCTCCAGGGCGAGCGCGAGCGGGCCGCCGACAACCGGGTGCTGGGCCGCTTCCGGCTGGGCGAGATCCGGCCCGCCTCGCGCGGTGAGCCGCAGATCGAGGTGACCTTCGACATCGACGCCAACGGGATCCTCGACGTCGCGGCGCGGGACAGGGACACCGGGGCCGAGCAGACCATCACCATCAGCGAGAGCGCCAACCTCGACACCTCCGAGATCGAGCGGATGGTCGCCGAGGCGGAGCGGCACCGCGACGAGGACGCCCGGCTGCGCGAGCTGATCGACGCCCGCAACGAGCTCGACTCGGCCGCCTACCAGGTCGAGCACCGCGTCCAGGAGATGGGCGACGCGGTGCCCGAGCACGAGCGGGCGCGCGCCGGGATGCTGGTCGGCGACGCGCGGCAGGCGGTCAAGGAGGAGGCGCCGCTGGACCGGATGCGCTCACTGAGCGGCGAACTGCGCCAGCTCTACCACGGCCTGGGCGCCGCGGGCGGATCCGGCCGGACGGGCCCCTCGGGAACCGGCACCGGAGACGAAGGCGGAGGCGGCGACGATGTCATCGACGCCGAGTTCACCACGTCGGACTGATCCCGTGGCTGGGGAGCACGGGACGCGGGACGACCGCCCCGGGAACGCCGAGCCCGAGACCACGATGGATCCCGCGCTCGCCGACGCCCACGAGCGGGTCGCGGAACTGGAGGACCTGCGCCGCCGCGCCCTCGCCGACCTCGACAACGCCCGCAAGCGGGCCGCCCGCGACCTGGACCGCGAGCGCGAACGGGAACGCGCCCGGGTGGCGACGGAATGGCTGGCGGTCCTCGACAACCTGGAACGCGCGCTCGCGCACGCCGGATCCGACGCGCACGCCGTCATCGACGGCGTCCGGGCGGTGCGGGACCAGGCCGTGGGGCTGCTGGACCGCCTGGGCTACCCGCGCCGCGACGAGTCGGGCGTGCCCTTCGACCCGTCCAGGCACGCCGCCGTGGGCACCCGCGCCGGGACGGGCGCGCCGCCCGGCACCGTGGTGGAGGTCGTCCAGCCCGGCTACGGCGACGGGGAGCGGCAGCTGCGTCCCGCGATGGTCGTCGTGGCGGCGGAAGAGGACGGCTGATGGCACCGGTCCGCGACCCGTACGAGGTGCTGGGAGTGCCCCGGGACGCCGACCAGCCGCAGATCCAGCGGGCCTACCGCGGGCTCGCCCGCGAGCACCACCCCGACGTCAACAAGGACCCCGAGGCGGAGGAGCGTTTCAAGGACGCCTCCGAGGCGTACGCGATCCTGTCCGACCCGGACAAGCGGCGCCGCTACGACGCCTTCGGCCCCGACTTCGAGCGCGTCCCGGAGGACGTGGACCCGGAGACCTGGGCCCGTGCCCGCGCCGGGGCGGGCGCCGGCCCGTTCGGCGGCTTCGGCGGCGGCTTCGAGGGCGGCGCGTACGAAGGGGGCCGGTACGAAGGCGGCTTCGAGGGTGCCGGCATCAAGGACCTGCTCGGCGGCCTCTTCGGCGGTCGCAGGGCCGGCCGGGCCGGCTGGGGCGGCCCCGCGCCGGGCGCCGACCAGGAGGCCGAGCTGGAGGTGACGGTCGAGGAGGCGTACCGGGGAGGCAGGCGGACGCTCACCCTGGGCGGCGGCTCCCGGCGGCGCACCGTCGACGTCGCCATCCCGCCCGGGGTCACCGACGGGCAGCGGATCAGGCTGGCCGGGCAGGGCGGCCGCGGCATGGAGGGCGGCCCGGCGGGCGACCTGTACCTCGTCGTCCGCCTCGCCCCGCATCCCCGCTACCGGGTCGAGGGCCGCGACCTGCACGTCGACCTGCCGCTCGCGCCGTGGGAGGCGGCGCTGGGCACCACCGCGCCGGTGGACACCCCCGGCGGTGAGGCCAAGGTCGGCGTGCCGCCCGGCTCGTCGAGCGGCCGGCGTCTCCGGCTGCGCGGGCGCGGCCTGCCCGATCCGCGCGGCGCGCCGGGCGACCTGTACGCCCGGGTGCGCGTGCTGGTGCCCGGGAAGCTCACCGGCGAGGAGCGGCGGCTGTTCGAGGAGCTGGCCGCCGCCTCGTCCTTCGACCCGCGGAGGCGCTGATGCCCTACGCCATCGTCCATGTCCGCCCGGCCGCGCTCGACCTGGAGTCGTTCGCGCGCGCCACCGGCACCCATCCCGACCTGGTGCGCAGGCTGGTGGTGCTGGGCGTCCTGGACGCCCGGCAGGGCCCGGACGGGCGGCTGTGGTTCGCGCCCGCCCAGGTCGCCCGGATGGCGCGCGTCCGCAGGCTGCGCGCGGGATTCTCGCTCAACTACACCGCCCTGGGCCTGGTCATCGACCTGCTCGACCGCATCGCCGTCCTGGAGGAGGCGCTCCGCGCCGGACCCGGACCCGACTCGGAAGGATGATCGTGGACATCGACCGGCTGACGCAGAAGTCCCAGGAGGCCCTGCGCGAGGCGCAGAGCAAGGCGCTCGAGCACGGCCACACCGAGGTGGACGGGGAGCACCTGCTGCTGGCACTGCTGGACCAGGGGGACGGCCTCGTACCGCGGCTGCTCGACGAGGCCGGGACCGATCCCGGCCTGCTGCGCGCCGACCTGGAGGACGATCTGCGGCGGCGCCCCAAGGTCACCGGGCCGGCGGCGCAGCCCGGCCAGGTGCTGGTCACCCAGCGCCTGGCGCGGCTGCTGGACGCGGCCGAGCGCGAGGCGCGCCGGCTCAAGGACGAGTACGTCTCGGTCGAGCACCTCATGATCGGGCTGCTGGACGAGGGGCCGGGGACCGCGTCCGAGCGGCTGCTGCGGCGGCACGGGCTGAACCGCGAGCGGTTCCTGGAGGCCCTCACCGGGGTCCGCGGCCACCAGCGGGTGACCTCGGCCACGCCCGAGCAGGCCTACGAGGCGCTGGAGAAGTACGGGCGCGACCTGGTCTCCGACGCCCTGGCGGGCAGGCTGGACCCGGTGGTCGGGCGCGACTCGGAGATCCGCCGGGTGATCCAGATCCTGTCCCGCAAGAGCAAGAACAACCCGGTGCTCACCGGCGACCCCGGAGTCGGCAAGACCGCGATCGTGGAGGGCCTGGCGCAGCGGATCGCGCACGGCGACGTCCCCGAGGGGCTCAAGGACAAGACGGTCTTCAACCTCGACATGGGCGCCCTGGTGGCCGGGGCGAAGTACCGGGGCGAGTTCGAGGAGCGGCTGCGCGCCGTCCTGGGCGAGGTCCGCGCCGCGGAGGGCCGCATCCTGCTGTTCGTGGACGAGCTCCACACGGTCGTGGGCGCCGGCGCCACGGAGGGGGCGATGGACGCCGGGAACATGCTCAAGCCGATGCTGGCCCGCGGCGAGCTGCACATGATCGGCGCGACCACCCTCGACGAGTACCGCAGGCACATCGAGAAGGACGCGGCGCTGGAGCGCCGTTTCCAGCCGGTGCTGGTGGACGAGCCCTCGGTCGAGGACACCGTCTCCATCCTGCGCGGCCTGCGCGAGCGGCTGGAGGTCTTCCACGGGGTCACGATCCAGGACGCGGCGCTGGTCGCGGCCGCGACGCTGAGCCACCGCTACATCTCCGACCGGTTCCTGCCCGACAAGGCGATCGACCTGGTCGACGAGGCGTGCGCGATGCTGCGCACCGAGATCGACTCCATGCCGTCCGAGCTGGACGGGCTCACCCGCAGGGTGATGCGGCTGGAGATCGAGGAGGCGGCGCTGGCCAAGGAGGACGACGCCGCGAGCCGGGACCGGCTCGCGGACCTGCGCGGGGAGCTGCGGGAGGCGCGCGCCGAGGCCGACGCCATGCGCGCCCAGTGGGAGGCCGAGCGGCGGTCGCTGCGGCACGTCCAGGACCTGCGCCGGGAACTGGAGCAGGTCAAGCAGGAGACCGACCGGGCCGAGCGCGACTACGACCTCGGCCGGGCGGCCGAGCTGCGCCACGGCAGGCTGCCCGAGCTGGAGCGCAGGCTGCGGGCCGAGGAGGAGCGGCTGGCCGCCAAGCAGGGCGGGCGGCGGCTGCTGCGCGAGGTCGTCACCGAGGGCGAGATCGCGGGCATCGTGTCCCGCTGGACGGGGATCCCGGTGAGCCGGCTGCAGGAGGGCGAGCGGGAGAAGCTGCTGCGGCTGGACGAGATCCTGCACGAGCGGGTCATCGGCCAGGACGAGGCGGTCCAGGCGGTGGCGGACGCGATCCTGCGGGCCCGTTCGGGCATCAAGGACCCGCGCCGCCCGATCGGGTCGTTCATCTTCCTGGGGCCGACCGGCGTCGGCAAGACCGAGCTGGCGCGCACGCTGGCCGCGGCGCTGTTCGACACCGAGGACAACATGGTGCGCATCGACATGAGCGAGTACCAGGAGCGGCACACGGTGAGCCGGCTGGTCGGCGCCCCGCCCGGGTACGTGGGCTACGAGGAGGGCGGGCAGCTCACCGAGGCCGTCCGCCGCAAGCCGTACTCGGTGGTCCTGTTCGACGAGATCGAGAAGGCGCACACCGACGTGTTCAACCTGCTGCTGCAGGTGCTCGACGACGGCCGCCTCACCGACTCCCGGGGCCGCACGGTCGACTTCCGCAACACCGTGCTGATCATGACGTCCAACATCGGGTCCGGCCACCTCCTGGACGGGGTGACTGCGGACGGCGAGGTCAAGCCGGAGGCGGAGAGCCGGGTCATGGCCGAGCTGCGCGCCCGCTTCCGCCCCGAGTTCCTCAACCGGGTGGACGACATCGTGCTGTTCAAGCCGCTCACCGAGGCGCAGATCGAGCGGATCGTGGACCTGATGTTCGAGGACCTGCGGGCCCGGCTCGCCGACCGCCGGATCGGGCTGGAGGTGACCGGCGAGGCCCGCCGGGTCATCGCCGCGCAGGGCTACGACCCCGTGTACGGGGCGCGGCCGCTGCGCCGGTTCATCGCCCGCGAGGTGGAGACCCGGATCGGCCGCGCGCTGATCGCCGGGGAGGTCCGGGACGGCATGGTGGTGCGGGTCGACGCGCGGCACGGCGAGCTGGCCGTCGGCCTGGAGCCTCCGGCCCCGGCCTCCGAGGACGCCGCGTCCTAGAGGCGCAGCGCGGCGAGCCCGGGTGGCGAGTTCGAGGTCGAACCGCCTCTCGGGATCGGACAGCTCGTGCCCGGTGAGCATCCTGACCCGCCTCACCTTCGAACGGCGCGGCTGAACCAGCCCCCTGTCGCCCGTGAGACCACCGTGCACGTGGGGGTGAGTTCGCTCCCCGGGGTCAACACGGCGAGGGTCCAGTGGGGAGGGAGGCGGGCCTCGGACCGGACCACGGACCCGTGGGAGCGGAGCGACCACACCGGGGGTTCCAGGGGGTCGCCCCCTGGGCCAATACGACGAGAGCCCAGCGGGGAGGGAGGCGGAGCCTCGGACCGCACCACGGCCCGTGGGAGCGGAGCGACCACACCGGGGGTTCCAGAGGGTCACCCCCTGGGCCAACACGACGAGAGCCCAGTGGGGAGGGAGGCGGGCCTCGGACCGGACCACGGGCCGTGGGAGCGGAGCGACCACACCGGGGGTTCCAGGGGGTCGCCCCCTGGGCCAACACGACGAGAGCCCAGCGGGGAAGGAGACGCAGTCTCCGACCACACTGGGCCCAGGGATCGAGTGGGCGATACTGGGATTGAACCAGTGGCCTCTACCGTGTCAAGGTAGCGCTCTCCCACTGAGCTAATCGCCCGCGAGCGTGCCCCGCAGGGGCGCGTTCGTTGAGGTGGAGACGGGATTTGAACCCGTGTACACGGCTTTGCAGGCCGTTGCCTCGCCTCTCGGCCACTCCACCAGAGCGAGACTGTTGCCTCACCTCAGAGCGGAAGACGGGATTTGAACCCGCGACCCTCACCTTGGCAAGGTGATGCTCTACCCCTGAGCCACTTCCGCTTGTGCTGCTCGGGGCCGGGGCCCCTTGCGGCGACGGGAAGAACATTAGCGTGTCCCGGCCGCTTCCCCAAACTGGATTACGGGGGTGGTTCGAGCGGCGTCGAAGCGTGAGCCGCCTAGGGTCGGACATATGACCGGTTATCAGGCGGACATCGCGCCGGTCGCGGCCCTGATGGGGGACCGCGGGCGGGCGGCGATGCTCACGGTGCTGCTGGACGGGCGGCCGCTGGCGGCCGGGGAGCTGGCGCGGACGGCGGGGGTGAGCGCGCAGACGGCCAGCGCGCACCTGGGGCGGCTGCTGGACGGCGGGCTGGTGACCGTGATCAGCCAGGGGCGGCACCGGTACTACCGGCTGGCGGGCCCCGAGGTGGCGGAGGTCATCGAGGCGCTGAGCCGGATCAGCCCCGCGGTGGAGGTGCGGAGTCTGCGGCAGTCGAGGGAGGCGCGCAGGCTGCACCGGGCGCGCAGCTGCTACGACCATCTGGCCGGTGAGGCGGGTGTCGCCCTGTACGCGGCGCTGATCGGGGGCGGTCTGATCGAGGCGGCCGCGCGGGGGGCGGCGTCGTTCGACGCGACGGTGAAGGGCGAGGAGCGGTTCGGCGAGCTGGGGATCGACGTCGGCGGCCTGCGGCGGGCGCGGCGGCGGTTCGCGGGGGAGTGCCTGGACTGGACGGAACGGCGGCCCCATCTGAACGGGGCGCTGGGGGCTGCCCTGCTGTCGCGGTTCCTGGAGTTGGAGTGGCTCGAACGGGGGAAGGGCCGCGGGCTGTGCGTGACCGAGGCCGGCGACAAGGGGCTGGCCGATTCGTTCGGGTGCGTCCTGCCGTGAACGAGTTCGCCTACGTCGGGGGCCGGCTGGCCACCGGGCTGGTGGATTTGACCTCCGATCCCGGCGCGCTGGAGTCGCGGGGCTGGTGGGCGGTCGTCGTCACCTACGAGGGCAAGGTCACCTGTGCCCGGTTCGAGCATGTAAGGCAGGGGCCTCATCCCAGGGGACGTTGGGCGCCGCCAGGCGAGTGGATCACGTCGCTGGACGAGGCGGCCTACATGCAGGGGGTCGAACGCATACGGGAGGCCATCGGGGAGGGCATCGTCTACCAGGCCAATCTGTGCCGGGTCCTGAGTGCGCCCATGGGACGGGACGCGGACATCGCGGGGCTGGGTCAGAGGCTGGTGGAGAGGCATCCGGCGCCGTACGCGATGACCCTCCGGCTGCCCGGCGTCGAGATAGCGAGCGCCTCCCCGGAGCTGTATCTGGCGCGGGAGGGGGAGGTGGTGGAGTCGCGTCCGATCAAGGGGACGGGCCGTACCGAACAGGACCTGCTGCCCAAGGACCGGGCCGAGAACGTGATGATCGTGGATCTGGTCCGCAACGATCTGGGCCGGGTGGCCGGGGTCGGGTCGGTGACGGTGCCGGAACTGTGCGCGGTGGAACGGCATCCGGGGCTGGTGCACCTGGTCTCGACCGTCCGGGCGCGGCTCGCGCCGGGGAGCGGCTGGCCGGAGCTGGTGGCGGCCACGTTTCCTCCCGGTTCGGTCACCGGCGCGCCGAAGTCGAGCGCGCTGGCCTTGCTGGATGCGCTCGAACCTGTTCCCCGCGGGCCGTACTGTGGGGCCATCGGCTGGGTGGACGCGGACTCCCGGCGCGGGGCCCTGGCGGTCGGGATCCGGACGTTCTGGGCCGAGGAGGGCCTGCTGCGGTTCGGTACCGGGGCGGGGATCACCTGGGGGTCCGAGCCGGCCCGTGAATGGCGCGAGACCGAGCTGAAGGCGGCTCGGCTATTGGAGGTGGCTGCCGGTGGCGGCGGTGCGGGGCAAGATCTGGCTCAACGGGGACCTGCTCGATCCCGACCAGGCGCTGGTGTCGGTGTTCGACCACGGGATGCTGGTGGGGGACGGGGTCTTCGAGACGGTGAAGGCCACCAACGGTGAGCCGTTCGCGCTCACCCGGCACCTGCGGAGGCTGGCCCGTTCGGCGGCCGGGCTGGGGCTGCCCGAGCCCGACCAGGACGCGCTGGCGCACGGCGCCCTGGAGGTGCTGGCCGCGGCGCCCAAGTGGCCGCTGGCCCGTCTCCGGATCACCTACACCAGCGGGTACGGGCCGCTCGGGTCCGACCGGGGGACCGCCGGGCCGACCCTCTCGATCATCGCGGCGGAGCAGAAGCCGTTCCCCGCGACGGCGGCGGTGACCGTGGTGCCGTGGCCGCGCAACGAGCGGGGCGCGCTGAGCGGGCTGAAGACGACCTCGTACGCGGAGAACGCGCTGGCGCTGGCCTACGCCAAGGAGCGCGGCGGCGGCGAGGCGATCTTCGGGAACCTGGCCGGGAACCTGTGCGAGGGCACCGGCACCAACATCTTCGTGGTCCGCGGCGGCCGGCTGGTCACGCCGCCGCTGTCGTCGGGCTGCCTGGCCGGGGTGACGAGGGCGCTGGTGCTGGAGTGGTTCGGCGCCGAGGAGGAGGACCTCCCGCTGGAGGACCTGTACCGGGCCGAGGAGGCGTTCCTGACCTCCACGACCCGTGACGTCCAGCCGATCGGCCTGGTCGACGGAACGGGGCTGCCCGCGGCGCCCGGCCCGGTCACCGCCAAGGCGATGGAGGCGTTCAAGGCCCGTTCCGCGGAGCTGATGGATCCCTGACGCGCCCGCTCCGCGCGGTTCAGGCGCGTCGTGCGTCGCGCCGCTCCCGCAGCACGGACTCCCAGCGGTCGAGCGAGGCCGAACGGTCGAGCCAGTACTCCGACTCGACGGGCGACGGCCCGGCCACGCCGCGCACCTCCAGCCAGCGTGCGGCGACCTCGGCCAGTCCGGGGTGGCAGTCCTGCTCGCGCACGTGGTCCATGAGGGCCTGCGCCGCCTCCAGGACCTCGGAGTCGGTGCCGTCGACGGCGGCGAGGAAGGTGCGGGCCAGCAGCACCATCCACCGATCGGCGAGCCCGTTGCTGGCGTTCAGCAGCTCCTCGCCCTGCACGATGAGCGCGTGCGGGTCGGCGGCCGGGTGCGTTCCCGTGCGCGCCACGCCCCGCCAGATGTGGGTCTGCGCGATGCCCACGCCCACCTCCAGGGCGCGGTTGACCTGGAGGGCACGGTCGAGGACCGTCTCGGCGTCCAGCGGGCGGCGCAGGGACATCACCATGCCCAGGTGCCGCCAGCCGGTGTCGCGCAGGACACCGCCCTCCTCCAGTTCGGGATCGTCGATCAGGTAGTGGAAGCACTGCTCGGCGGCGGCCAGATCGCCCTGCAGCATGTGGAACTGGCCGAGCAGGTCCAGCGCCTGCGCCCGGTGGAAACCGATCGTGGACGTGCGGTTGGGCAGCGCCCAGGCGAGGAGGCGCCGGCCGTCGCCGCGGATCCAGCTGATCCAGGCCAGGTCCTTCTCCGCGGTCTCCCGCAGGGTGCTCGGCGCGGCGGCGACCTCGGCGGCCAGCTCCTCGGCGTCGCGGTAGCGTCCGACCTCTTCCAGCGCCTTGACGTACCGGTGCTTGATGAAGAGCCGGGCGTACGGGCTGACGCGCGGGTGGGACGCCGCGCGCTCCAGCAGGCGCGCCGAGGCCTCCCGGTCGCCGAGGCTGCGCTGGGCCATGCCCTGGCAGGTGAGGACGAACGCCTCCAGCGGATGCCCCGGGGGGACCGTGAAGGACGAGACGGCCTCCAGCGCCCCGGTGTGGTGGTGCAGCCTCAGCGCGTAGGCCATGTCGTACAGCCAGTCGGGAACCTTGCCGGTCCGGAGCGAGAGGCGCCCGGCGGCGCTGAAGCCCTGGATGAGCCGGGCCGGGTCGGCGGTGGTGGGGTCCTTGACGTCCCCGCGGAGGCGGGCGCGCAGGTCGTCGACCATGCGGTCGGCCGCGACCCGCCATTCGTTCTCCGACCAGGCGTCGTCGGTCTCGGGGTCGTGCTCGCGGACGGCGTCGCGGATGTACTCGTCGACCGACCGCTGGAGCCAGCCCGAGTCCTCGACCTGCACGATCGGCCGCGCCAGGAAGCGCTCGACGGCCGCGTCGCGGACCTCCGGCACCGCCGCCCTCAGCAGTTCGGCGTCGAATCGGTCGACCATGGACGAGGCGCGCAGCAGGGCGCGCTCCTCGAATGTCAGATCACGCATCACGCGAATAACCATTTCCGCGAACGTCCCCCCGAACCCTTCCGGATCGGGCGACTGTCCGCTTGCTGCGAGTTGATCGAAGTATTCCGCCGACAGTTCCAGGTAGAGGGGAACGCCCCCGGACGAGTCGATGATCTTCTGGCGGATGGGTCCGGGGATGGCGGGTTCGCCCTCGTGCGTCAGCCGGAACCGCAGGTAGCCGTCGGCGTCGTCGTCGCTCAGGCCGGACAGCCGCTGCTGCAGTGACGCGAAGGGCGCCGGGGGCGCGACGGCGAGCACCGGCCAGTAGTTGGAACCGCTGTAATGAATGGCTCCATGATGACCGTCGCCCCAGGTCAGGCGGTTCCGGCCGGTGATCACGAACAGGACGTTGGGCATGAGGTACAGGAGCCTGGAGAATTGGTCCTCCAGGCATCCCTGTACCCGTTGCTGGCCGTCCACCCGTTCGAAGGTGTCCATGAAGACAACGGTCTGGAGCGGTTCGCCCTGGTGGTGCTGCGCCAGATCCCAGGAGAGGAGCGCGGGCAGGAAGGGGAGCATGTCGCGGGGCGATTCGGTTTCCAGGACCTCGGCGAAACCCGGGCACTCGGTCAGGAGCCGGTCCCGCCGGATCTTTTCGCGGATCCTGCCGACCAGCAGTCCGGTGGCCTGCCTGGCCAGCCCGGCCAGGGGGACGGGGCCGAGCAGCGCGTTGAGGGACTCGTCGAGTTGGCGCGGCAGTTCCAGCGCGCCGTTGAAACGGCGCAGCGCCGAGTTGCGTTCGAGGACGGCCCGCATCGGCAGGCCGGGATGGCTGCGCTGCCAGTAGACCGTCAGCGCCAGGTCGAAGGCAGGGCAGTGCCCGAGATGCTCGCCCACCGCCGAGCGGATGATGATGACCAGGGTCTCCAGGTCGGTCAGCGCCGGGTCGTCCAGGTTGATCCGGCAGACCGGCCTCCTGGAGGCGGCGTTCTCGTGCTCTCCGTCGCGGAATCGCTTTTCCAGACGCTTCGAGAGAGATGTCTTGCCGATCCCGCCCAGCCCGTAGAAGACGAGGAGGTTCCGCCGCTGCGGCGGTGCGGTGGCCGCGGGGTGCGCGTGGTCGCCCAGCCGGTCGACGGCGGCGTCGAAGGCGTCGATGTGCCGCTTTCGGTTGACGAATACCTCGCTGACCGTGATCGGGGAAGCGCGCCGCTGGTCGAACAGGCGGTCCAACTCCATCCGGGAGCATCCTCCTTGCCGCGTCGGCGCTCGGGAGTGAGGAGAAAGCGGCCGATCCGCGAATGAGACGCGATCCGGGAGCGCGAGGTTCCCTCTGAGAGCGAGGGGGCGGCCGCCGGGCATTTCGGCTGGGAGCCTATCCCGGAGTTCACGCCGTGCCGATGCGCGGCCGGTCACGACATTGTCGTGCGGCCGGAATCGGTCAGAATCCCAAGTGGTGTGGATAAGCTCAGGTCAGAGGGGGTGTCCAACGCGCCGCCAGGGGCTGGGGAGGGCGTCCGAGGTTCGGTCGAGCGGACCGGGAATGCCATGTGGGGGCATGGAACGTGGGGATTCGTACAGTGCGGCCGAGTAATACCGGGATCGGACGGTGGGCCGGGTGAAGCCGGAGGGCCGTGCCGATGATTCGATCGTCGTCGTACCGCATACGCATTGGGACCGGGAGTGGTATCTGCCGTTCCAGCGTTTCCGGATCCGGCTCGTATCGATGCTCGACGCGGTCGTCGAACAGATGGAAGGCGATCCGCGCTGGTGCTTCACGCTCGACGGCCAGATGGCGGCGGTCGACGACTATCTGGAGGTCCGTCCCGAGAACCGCGGGCGCGTCGCGGCGCTCGTCCGGGAGGGGCGCCTCGCGGTCGGGCCGTGGCAGATCCTGCACGACGAGTTCCTGTGCTCCGGCGAGACCATCGTCCGCAACCTGCGGCTCGGCCTGAGCCGGGCCGAGGAGTTCGGCGCGGCGATGGCGGTGGGCTACCTGCCCGACCAGTTCGGCCACTGCGCGCAGACGCCGCAGATCCTCCTGCAGGCGGGGATCGCGCACGCGTGCGTGTGGCGGGGCGTCCCGGCGCGCGTGCGGAACCACGCCTTCGCCTGGGAGGCGCCCGACGGCTCGGTCGTCCGCGCCGTGTACCTTCCCGAAGGCGGTTACGTGAACGCGGCCTGGATGTTCGGCCGCGACGTGGTCCAGGACGAGCCCGTGCCGCGGGGCGGGGCCGGCCCGCCGCTCTACCGGAAGGCGGCCGAGTTCGTCCGGCGGATGCGGCCGTGGCGGCCCGAGGGCGGCGCGCTGCTGGCGATGTACGGCGCCGACCACACCGCGCCGGCCGGCGACCTGGCCGACCGGATCGCCGAGGCCGGGCTGCCGATGCGGATGGACACCCTCGCCGGGTACTTCGCCGCCGAGCCGACCTCCGTGGACGGGCTCACCCGCGTGCGGGGCGAGCTGCGGTCGCACGCGCGCGCCAACCTCCTGCCCGGGGTGATCTCGGCCCGCGTGCACCTCAAGCAGGCGCTGAGCCGCGCCGAGCGCCTGGTCGAACGGCAGGCCGAGCCGCTGGCCGCGCTCTGGCACACCGGCCCCGCGCGGCGCTTCCTCGACCTGGCCTGGCGCCGGATCATCGAGGCCGCCTGCCACGACTCGGTCACCGGCTGCGGGAGCGACGAGACCGCCGAGCAGGTCGCGGCGCGCACGGCCGAGGCCGAGCAGCTCGGGCGCGCGGTCTGCGACCTGGTCACCGCCGAGTGCGCCGCCGCCGTCCCCGTCGACGGGTATGTGGTGTTCAACCCCAGCCCGTGGCCCCGTACCGGCCTGGTCACGCTGGACGTGCCCGCCGCCGCCCCCGGCGACCGGGCCGGTTCCGGCGGCCCCGCGCTGCGCACGGCGGACGGGCGGCGCGTCCCGGCGCAGATCCTGGAGAAGGCGCCGACCGTGCTGGACGACGCAGTGCACCCCGCCCGCGACCTCCCGCTCGTCCTCGAACGGATCTCCGGGAACACGCTGTTCGGCCAGGAGATCCGCGACTGGACGGTGTCGGCCGCGGACCGCACGCTGACCTTCCAGGTGACGCGGCGCGCCGAGACCCGCTTCGACCTCGCCGCCCTCAAGGAGCGGCTGCGCGACGCGGACGGGGCGTGGCGCGTGCGGATCCTCGCCGACCCGCGCTGCACGGTGGCCGCCCTCGTCGAGACGCCGCCGCTGGGGCTCACCAGCGTCGCTCCGGCCGCGCGAGGGGAGATGGCGCCGCCGTTCGACACGCCCGTCCAGGCCGAGACGGGCGCCGCGACGGTGACACCACCGGGCCTGGGCACGGCACCGGGGTCGAGGCCGGGGCCCGCGGGCGCCGGGGTCGCGCTCGACAACGGGCTGCTGCGCGTCGAGGCGCGCGCGGACGGCACCCTGACGCTGCGGACCGCGAGCGGCGAGGTGATCGAGGGCCTCGGACGCGTCGTGGACGGCGGCGACCTCGGCGACACCTACAACCACGCCCCGCCGCCCCGCCGCGACCGGCTCGTCGACACCCCCGCCTCGGTGCGCGTCGACCCGGTGTGGCCCGGGCCGCTGGTGGGGGCGTTCGACGTCGTGCGGACCTACGGCTGGCCGGTCGCGGGCGACGTCCGGCGAGGCACCCGCGCCGAGGCCGAAAAGGACGTGGTCGTCACCACCCGGGCCGAGCTGCGGGCGGGCGAGCCGTACCTGCGCCTGTGGGTGACCTTCGACAACCCCTGCGACGACCACCGGGTGCGCCTGCACCTGCCGCTGCCGAGGGCGGCGCGCTCGTCGTTCGCCGAGGGGCAGTTCGCGGTCGTCGAACGCGGCCTCACCGCCGAGGGCGGCTTCGGGGAGCGCCCGGTGCCCACCTTCCCCGCCTCCGGGTTCGTGGCGGCGGGCGGGCTGGCCGTGCTGCTGGAGCACGTCACCGAGTACGAACTGGTGGGCGAGGGGCGCGAGCTGGCGCTGACGCTGCTGCGCTCGGTCGGGCACCTGTCCCGCCACCGCAACCCCTACCGCGACCAGCCCGCGGGCCCCCAGCTCGCCACGCCGCGGGCGCAGTGCCGGGGCGAACGGACCGTCGGCCTGGCGATCATGCTCTACCGCGCGCCGGACGGCGAAGGCCCCGGCCACGAGGTGCAGGCGGCGGCCGAGACCTACCGCCACGACCTGCTCGCGGCGCCCGGCTACGGCCCGCGCTCCGCACCGCTGCCGCCGCCGGTCGCGGGCCCGGAGATCGGCGGGCGCGGCGTGGTGATGACCAGCCTGCGCGAGGTAGGCGACGGGCTGGAGGTACGCCTCGTCGCCCAGCGGGCGACGGGCACGACGGCGTTCCTCAGAGGAGGGTTCGGCGAGGCGGCCAGGGTCGACCTGCGCGGCCGCCTCACGGCGCCGCTGGAGGTCGGCCCCGGCGGCACCGTCACCCTTCCCCTGCGGCCCTGGGAGATCGCGACCGTGCTGCTGCGCCGCTGACCGTCCGGCGTCACTCGTCCCGCGCGGGCCTGGCGGGCAGGCCCAGCCGGGCGCGCGAACCCGCGAGCACGGGGCCGTCCTGGCGGCGCCGCGCCTCCCGCCTCCCGGCCGGCGGCCCGGTGGGCCCGCCGGCCCGTCCGCGGGGGCCGGGAACGCGCTCGTCGCTCTCGTCGCCCGCGCCGGCCGCCGCGCCGGCGGCCATCGCCGCACCGACGATGCCCGCGTTGTTGACCAGCGCCGCCGGCACGATCGGCGCCCGCACCCCGCTGATCAGCGGCAGGAACCGGTCGGCCTTGCGGCTCACCCCGCCCCCCACGATGATCAGCGACGGCGCGATCAGCGCCTCCATCCGGGACAGGTACTCCGACAGCTTCGCGGCCCACTTCTCCCAGCTCAACCCGTGGTCCGTGCGGACCCGCGCGGCCGCCCGCGCCTCACCGTCCTTGCCCCGGATCTCCAGATGCCCGAACTCGGTGTTGGGCACCAGCACGCCCTCGGTGAACAGCGCGCTGCCGATCCCGGTGCCGAGGGTGAGCACCACGACCGTGCCGCCCCGGCCCTTCCCCGCGCCATGGCCCATCTCGGCGATGCCCGCGGCGTCCGCGTCGTTCAGCAGCGTCACGGGCACCCCGGTGGCGTCGCGGAACAGCGTCCCGGCGTCCAGCCCGATCCACTTCTTCGACACGTTGGCGGCCGACCGCGTCTCCCCGTCGACCACCACGCCCGGGAAGGTCACGCCGACGGGCCCCGTCCAGCCGAAGTTCCGGACGATCTGCCCCACGACCTCCGCGACCGGCTCGGGATGGGCGTGCCGCGGGGTGTCGATCCGCAGCCGTTCGGTGGTCAGCGCCCCGGTGGCGGGGTCGACCGGCGCGCCCTTGATCCCCGAGCCGCCGATGTCGATGCCGAGGACCGGGACGTCCGTGATCGTGCTCAAGCTGCCCATGCCTTACCAGTGCCCGCCGGGACGGCGCTTAAAGGGGCGTCCAGGGAAGATCGTCCTGGCGGGCCGGGGCGCTCAGCCCTCGACGGCCTTCAGCCCGATCACCCCCACCAGGATCAGGGCCAGGCAGAGGACGCGCGCCGGCGACGCGCTCTCGCCCAGGGCGACGATCCCGGTGACCGCCACGCCGAGCGAGCCCAGACCCACCCACACCGCGTACGCGGTGCCGACGGGCAGGTCCCGCAGCGCCACCGTCAGCACCACCACGCTCAGCAGGCACACCGGCACGCCGACGACGGTCGGCCAGAACCGGGTGAAGCCTTCGGACTGCTTCAGCGCGGTCGCCCACACCAGCTCCATCAGAGCGGCCGCGACCAGCAGAATCCACGGCATTTCAGGCCGTCACGCCGCCGTCGACGGGGATCGCGGCGCCCGTGACGTAGTCCCCGCCGGGCCCCGCCAGGTGCGCGACCATCACGGCGACCTCCTCGGCGCGCCCGTACCGGCCCAGCGCGATGAACTCCTTCTCCTGCTCGGCCTCGGGGGAGTCGGCGGGGTTCATCTCGGTGTCGATCGACCCCGGCTGGACCAGGTTGGCGGTGATGCCGCGCGGGCCCAGGTCGCGGGCCAGCCCGCGGGTGAGGCCGAGCAGCGCCGCCTTGCTCGTCGAGTACAGCGTCCAGCCCCCGTACGGCACCCGCTCGGCCAGCGAACTGCCGATGCTGACGATCCGCCCGCCCGCGCCCAGATGCCGGGCGGCGGCCTGGGACGCGACGAACACGGCCCGCACGTGGATGTTCAGGGCCCGGTCGACCTCCTCGGCCGTGACGTCCTCCAGGGGGCCGAACGGGGCGATCCCGGCGTTGTTGACGAGGATGTCGAGCCCGCCGAACTCCTCCGCGGTGCCGTCCACGCCCGCCACGACCGCGTCCGGATCGGCGGCGTCGGCCCGCAGGGCGATCGTGCGTCGGCCGCCCGCCTCGATCTCGTCCACCACCTTCCGGGCGCGGTCGGCCGCGTGCACGTAGGTGATCGCGACGTCGGCCCCGTCCCGGGCCAGGCGCAGCGCGATCGCGGCACCGATACCGCGCCCGCCCCCGGTCACCAGGGCCTTCTTCCCCTCCAGCGGCCTGTCCATCCCATCGCCCCTCTCTAATCGGAGAGTTCTCCGCTTCTGTGCCCCACACGCTAAGCGGAGGACTCTCCGGATGCAAGCCCGGACCGGAGGGCTCTCCGGTTCGATAGGCTCCCGACCGGGAAGAAGGAGCCCGGAAGAGGTGCCCGGTGAGCGACGAACGCGCGGCCGCGCGGCGCGGCGGACGAACCCCCGACTCAGACGAGCGGCCACGGTCCGAAGACGCCGGCCCCCTGCCCCTCACCAGCGACCGCGGACACCCTGAGAGCACCGTGAGCAAGGGCGAACGGGCGGGGCGCGTCGAACGGGCCGACGCCGCTCAGAACCGCCGGAAGATCCTCGCCGCCGCGGCCGACCTGCTGGCCTCGCGCGGCGTCGAGGCGCTGTCCATGGACGAGGTCGCCCGAGTCGCCGGCGTGGGCGTCGGTACGGTCTACCGGCGCTTCCACGACCGCGCCGGCCTCGTGTACGCCGTCGTCGACGACCGCGAACGCGAATTCCAGGAGAGCTTCCTCCAGGGCCCGCCGCCGCTGGGCCCGGGCGGCCCCGGAACACCGGACGCGCCCCCCGCCGAACGGATACGCGCCTTCCTGCACGCCCTCGCCGACCGTACCGAGGCCCAGTCCGAACTCCTGGAGATGGCCGAGATGGACTCGGCCGACGCGCGCTTCCGCGACGGCTGGTACGCCCTCTACCAGAGCCACCTGGCCACGCTCATCGGCCGGATCCGGCCCGGTGCCGACGCCCCGTACCTGGCGGACGCCCTGCTCGCCCCCCTGGCGGCCAACCTCTTCCGCTACCAGCGCCACGTCCGGGGCATGCCGCTGGAGCGCATCAAGGCGGGCCTGGACGCGCTCCTGGACGGGATCCGGGAACCGGGCTGACGGATTCGTGGCCTGGAGACCCTTATGAGATCCCCTCATATCCGGTCAGACTGGGATCCGTGAGCGATTTCGATCTTCTCGTGCTCGGATCGGGACCCGGCGGCCAGCGGGCGGCCATCGCCGCCGCCAAGCTGGGCCGCCGGGTGGCCGTCGTCGACCGCCGCAACATGATCGGCGGGGTCTGCATCAACACCGGGACGATCCCGTCCAAGACCCTGCGCGAGGCCGTCCTCTACCTGACCGGCCTCAACCAGCGCGAGCTGTACGGCCAGAGCTACCGGGTCAAGGAGGACATCACCGTCGCCGACCTCGGGATGCGCACCCAGCACGTGATCGGCCGGGAGGTCGACGTCATCCGCAGCCAGCTCGCCCGCAACCGGGTCACCGTGCTGCCCGGCACCGGCCGCTTCCTGGAGCCCAACGCGGTCGGCATCGGCGACGGCGGGGACCACGACCGCGAGCAGAAGGTCACGGCGGACCGGATCGTGATCGCCACCGGCACCCGCCCGGCCCGTCCCGACACCGTCGAGTTCGACGACCGCACGGTCATCGACTCCGACGGGATCATCAACATGGACCGCATCCCCGAGACCATGGTCGTGGTCGGCGCCGGGGTGATCGGCATCGAGTACGCCTCGATGTTCGCCGCCCTCGGCACCAAGGTCACCGTGGTCGAACGGCGCGAGCGGATGCTGGAGTTCTGCGACCTGGAGATCGTCGAGGCGCTCAAGTACCACCTGCGCGACCTGGCCGTCACCTTCCGCTTCCGCGAGACCGTGTCCTCGGTCGAGCGGATGCCGCAGGGCGCGATCACCGTCCTGGAGAGCGGCAAGCGGATCCCCGCCGACACCGTCATGTACTCGGCCGGCCGGCAGGGGATGACCGACGAGCTCGGACTGGAGGCCGCCGGGCTCGCCGCCGACCACCGCGGCCGGATCAAGGTGGACGAGCACTACCGCACCGAGGTCCCGCACATCTACGCGGTCGGGGACGTGATCGGGTTCCCGTCGCTGGCCGCGACCTCGATGGAGCAGGGCCGGCTGGCCGCCCACCACGCCTGCGGCGAGCCCGTGCACGCGATGGACGAGCTGCAGCCCATCGGGATCTACACGATCCCGGAGATCAGCTTCGTGGGCCGTACCGAGGACGAGCTGACCGAGGCCAAGGTGCCCTTCGAGGTGGGCGTCTCCCGCTACCGGGAGCTGGCCCGCGGCCAGATCATCGGAGATTCCTACGGCATGCTGAAGCTGCTGGTCTCACCGGAGGACCGGCGGCTGCTGGGAGTGCACGTCTTCGGTACCGGGGCCACCGAGCTGGTCCATATCGGGCAGACCGTCATGGGCTGCGGCGGAACGGTCGACTACCTGGTCAACGCCGTCTTCAACTACCCCACGCTCGCCGAGTCCTACAAGGTCGCGGCGCTGGACGCGATGAACAAGATGCGGCACATCGCCCGGCTGGGCGGATGACTCAGGACGGCCAGAGGATGTTCTCCAGCTCGGCGTCGATGTCGATGTACTCCGTCTCCCGCCCGGCCGGCACCACCTCGTAGGTGCGGTGCAGGAAGTCGGCCAGGGGGGACAGGGGGGCTTCGAAGAGTGCGTTCCCGAAGGGGGACGACAGCGCGATGTGCAGCGTGTCGTCATCGGGCCCCCCGGGCCACACCTCCACGTCGCCGTCCCCGACCTTGCGCACGATGCCGACGGTGAGCAGCTCACGAGCGAAAATCCACTCCACCGGCTCGTCCTCGCCAACGTAGAAGGCCATCCGGATGGCGTACGGATCGTCGGCCGCGTACTCCAGGCCTGCGAGCAGGGGGACGGTCGTGCGGTCAGGGACGACGAGACGAAGGCCCAGCTCTGCTGAGACGGTGGTGCTGCTGTTCATGGCCACTTTCCTTCAGACGTCGGTCCCGCTGGCGCGCGGGCGTTCCGATGGGCTCACTCCCACCCACGGACATCCCCGCGATCTATGACGGCTAACTGCGCGAACACGAGGGAACATTCCAGCCCCGGCGCCCTGTGTGACCTATCTCACAACCTGAAAAAGTACTCCTGACCTGGGCAAAAACGGACCAAACGCCTGTGTGGCGGGGCTTGACGCCGCTCAACATGTGTGACGATCGGGAGGGCCTGGATAGTTGCCCGATCGGCGTGGGCGGCCCGAAGCGGCCAGGCCCGTGGCTTACAGTAAAACCGTGGCGATTAACCATGAAAACGAGGTCCCGGCCGCCCCGGCCGAGGTCCCGGCTCCGCCCGTCGCCGGGGAGCCGAGGATGTACCTGAGGTTCCGCGAGTACGTCCGGCGGAACGCGCTGCTCAACACCACCTGGCGAATCGGCGTCTTCACCGTCGGCGCGACCGTCCTGGTCGGCGGCCTGGTCATGATGGTCGCCCCCGGCCCCGGCATCCTCGGCATCATCGTCGGCCTGGCCATCCTCGCCACCGAGTTCGCCTGGGCCCAGCGCGCCCTGCACCGCGCCAAGCAGGCCGCCGAGAAGGCCAAGGAGAAGGCCCTCGACCCCCGCGCCAAGCGCCGCAACACCATCCTCGCCGTCATCGGCGGCATTCTCGCCGGCGCCGCCGTGATCGCCTACCTCGTCGTCTACGACTTCACCCTGCCGTGGGACATCCGGGACTACAGCCCGTGGAACTGACCGGCACCGCGCTCGATGCGCGAACGACCCCCGGAATGCGCTAGAGTCATCGACGTCGGAACGCCGCAGGGCGGACCGCCAGGGCGATTAGCTCAGTGGGAGAGCGCTTCGTTCACACCGAAGAGGTCACTGGTTCGAACCCAGTATCGCCCACCCCCACGCCACAGGCCCTCCCGCACACTCGCGGCAGGGCCTGAGTGATCAACTGGGAGAAATTCGGGAGATCATCTTTCTCCCATCCCCATGAGGTCACCTAGAGTCGACCCTCGATCGTCACTCTCTGTAAAGACGATCAAGGTGGGCGACCCGTCAGGATCACCCACCCCGATCTCAGCGGTTCACGCGCTCACGGCACGCGCTGAAGGTCGCGCACCCTTCTGAGCACTGGCCAGGGGTTCGTTGAGGATCGGCACGGGGGAGGACGGGCCAAATCTGAGGCGCTCGAGCAGCGAGGTCCTGGAGGATCTCGGGAATGGCGTCCTCGGCCATCCACGTCTTGTGGCCGTGGCGCAACCCGTGCGGAGTGAGGCCGTCCAGCAGAGGCAGCCCAGGGACCCCACCGCCCACGCAGCACGCTAGGCCATCTTCGGCTGGGCCACCCGCTACAACACCCGCCGCAGGCACTCCCGCCTCGGACAACTCTCACCGATCGACTACGCGAGAAGCACCGGTGGCCTGCTCGCTGCCGCCTGAAAACGGTGTCCACATTCCGGGGGGAAGCCCCGAGATCCTCGGCAACGCCACCGACACCCACGGGGTGACGCCGGTGCACTTCGCCCTGTTTGACCTGCTGGGGTTGCAGCTGTCGCCGCGGATCCGGGACCTGGGCGAGATCAGCCTGTACCGGACCGGCCCGGCAAGTGTGCGCGGCGTTCCCACTGGCGGGGCCGCTGCTGACCCCGGCGCGTCAACACCGAGCTGATCGGAGCGCACTGGGACGATGTGCTGCGGCTGGCGGGGTCGCTGAAGTTCGGGCACGCCACGCCTCGCTGCTGGTCGGCAAGCTGTCGGCGGCGGGGCGGCAGAACGCGCTGGCGGCGGCGCTGAAGGAGTACGGGGCGCTGCGCCGCACGGTCTACGCCGCCCGTACCTGTCGGATGCGGCCTACCGGCGCATGATCTCCCGGGGGCTCACAAGGGCGAGTCGCTGCACGCGCTGAAGCGAGATGTGCTGTACGGCCACGAGGGCGCGGTGCGCGCCCGGCACCTGGAGCAGCAAACCGAGCATGCCTGACGCTGGTCACTAACGCGGTGGTGACCCGTTATCCGGGGTGGGAGGAGGCCGTCTGCAACGCGGCATGAACGGGCTTTTCGGGAGGTGTTGCCGTTCGCTGCGTAGGGGTTATCTGTGGTCCTTACGCTACCGGCCGTGACGACAGTGACGGGTGGGATGTGCCGGGCGCAGCGGCTGGTGCTGCCGGGCGGGGAGCGTACGTGGACGGTGCTGGGCCGCGACTGTCGGCCGGTCGCCTCGGCTGAGGAGTACCTGGAGTATCTGCGGGTGCAGCGGTGCTCGCCGAACACCGTGAAGTCCTACGCGCGGGCGCTGGCGTTGTGGTGGGAGTACCTGGAGCAGTACGGACTGAGCTGGGACGCGGTGACGCTGGAGGACTTCGGTGGGTTCTTGAGCTGGCTGCGGACCGGGGAGGGCCCACAGGTCGCCTCGATCGAGCCGCGCACGTCCAGGTTCGCCGAGTCGACCATCTCGGTGCGATTGCGGGCGGTGACGTCGTACTACGGCTACCACCAGCTCAACGGTGTCGAGGTCGGCGAGGATCTGCACCGGATCGTGCACGGCCGGGGCGGGAGTTACAAGCCGCTGTTGGAGCACATCGCACGGCGCAAGGGCCGTCGGCAGGCCGTGATCCGGGTCCGCCAGCCCCGGGCGGCGGCCCCGCCCACGTTGACGCCGCGGCAGATCGAGCGGATCTGCGAGGTCTGCGCGAGGTGGGACGATGAGGCCCGCGAGTGGAGGGGCTCGGTACGCAACCGGCTGCTGTGGTCCCTGCTTGCCGAGTCCGGGCTGCGGCTGGGTGAGGCGCTGGGGTTGCAGCATCGCGACTGGTGCACTGGTCGAGGAGACACTCCGTTCATCGAGATCGTGCCTCGCGAGAACGAGCACGGGGTGCGGGCCAAGAGCGGGTACCGACGGCTCTACATCTCCGACGAGGTCGACCGGCTCTACGGCGAGTACGTGTGGCAGCTGTGCGAGGCAGGCGCTGACCTGGCTATCGAGGACTTCGACGCCTCCCACGTGTTCGTCAACCTTGGCCGCGAGCCCCGCTTCGCCCCGTGGAAGCCCGACAGCGTCTATGACCTGGTGGACCGGCTGCGCCGGGAGCTCGCCGGCCAGGTCCCCGAGGGGTGGACGCCGCACTGGTTCCGTCACTCGCACGCGACCGCCCTGCTGCTTTCGGGGGTTCCGGTGCACGTCGTCAGCCGTCGGCTCGGGCACGCGGACGTTCAGACGACCTTGAGCACATACGCGCACGTCACCGAGGACGCCGAGCTGAGGGCGGTCGCGGACTGGGCCAAGCTCACCGCCGGCTGGCGGGCCGCCCAGGACGCGAGTCAGATCGGGCGGTGCTGATGGGGTCCAAGCAGTTGCTGGAGACCATGCGCGATGACTCCGGCTGCTACGAACCCGGGGTCCTGGACGCTCTCTGGGCGGCGGTCCCCGCGCAGTTCCGCACGGTGAAGCTGAGCTCGGCCGACCTTTCCGGCCAGGACATGGCGGTGTTCAGTCTCAACACCAACGCCCGCGGGTTCCGGCTCCGATTCAGCCTCCTGCCAGAACCGATGGATCGTGAGCTGGCTTGGTGCTGCTGGCGGATCATCGAGTTGGGCGGCCGGATCCCGGTCTCGGCGTTGCAGTCCCTGATCCGCTGGCTGGCCAGCACGGTCGAAGACCACCCCGCCTTCCGAGGCTCTCTGATGGAGCAGACGCCTCGGGAGTGGGAACGGGTGGTGGCGGCCACTTACGCACGCCGCAAGGGCGCCCTGCCGGGCAAGAACTGGGTGCTCAACACCACCACGTTGCTGCGGCGCTGTTACCGGTTGCTCTGGACGGCCTATGACCAGCGGCCATGGTGGCGCCGGGAGCAATGGAGCCTCGAGCCGGACCCCCGGATCCCGCGCCGCCCGCACGAGCCGTCCCAAGGCCAGAGTCTGCACTTCCACACGCTGGAGCCGGAATGGCTTCGCGTCGGAGTGCAGTGGTGGTTCAAGGTCTCGCTGGAGACCGGCGCGCTGACCTGGACGAGCCTGCGATCTATCCGCTCGGGGATCGGCGTGTTCTCCACCTGGCTCACCGCGCAGGGGCCGACGCCCCCCTGGCTGAGCGAGGACCCGGCAGGGGTCCGGGTGCTCATGCTCGAGTTCCTCGGCCACGTCCGCACGCTGAAGGCGAGCACCGGCCCCAACCGCGGCAAGCCCCTGTCGGATCTGCGGGTCAACGACATCGCCACCAACGTCGAGCAGTTCTACCTGTTCATGCACGACCAGCGCGACAGCGCCGCGCGGGCCCTGGACGAGCCCGGCTGGCTCCAGCTCGGCCCCCAGCACGCCAAGCTCTGGCGACGGGGCGAGACCCGGCGCACGACGGTCAGCCCAGAGCGCCGCGAGGTCATCGACGACACCGCGTTCTCTCAGATCATGGCCAACCTGCACCTGATCGGCGCCCCATTCGACGAGGGCGGCTTTGCCGACGAGCAGGCGATGCGCATCGTCATGCTGGTGGCCCGGACCGGACGGCGCGTCAGTGAGATCCGCATGCTCGATCGTCAGCCCTTGCTGCCGCTGGACCGGCTCTCCGCCCCTGACGAGGACGATGGTGAGGGGTTCGTCGCCAAGCTGCGCTACCAGCAGACGAAGATCGACGGAGCACCCGACACCATGCTCGTCGACGCTGAGATCGCCGCCATCATCGTTGAACAGCAGCGCTGGGCGGATGAGCACCTCGGGCCACGCTGGGCGCCAGGCGTGACGCCGACCTACCTGTTCCTGGCCGCCAGGATGAACCGCAAAGCCGATCGCCACTACCCCTACGAACGGATCAACGCCCTCCTCAACGAGTTCGCCCAGCGGCTGGACATCCGCGACAGCACCGGACGGCTGGTCGACTTCAACCGCGCCCATCGCTTCCGCCACACCAAGGCCACCAGCCTGCTCAACGCCGGCGTCCCGCTGCATGTCGTCCAGCGATACATGGGACACCTGACGCCCGCCATGACGATGGAGTACGCCGAAACCCTGGCCGAGACCCACGAACGCGAGTTCCTGCGCTACCGGAAGATCACCGCCGACGGCCGTGACCTGCAGGTCGACCCGCGCGATCTCTACGACATGCTGGAGCTGGACAAGCGCACCGACCGGATCCTGCCCAACGGATGGTGCCTGCTGCCGCCCCGGCAAACCTGCGACAAGGGCAACGCCTGCTTGACCTGCGAGAAGTTCACCACCGACGCGAGCTTCCCGCCCGAGCTGAAACTCCAGCAGCAGCGCACCGGCCAGCTCATCGACGAACGCAGCCAGGCGTTCAAGGCCCGCACAGGGCAAGAGATGAGCTGCGACAACGTGTGGTTGGCCGGACGCCTGCAAGAACAGGATGCGCTCGGCCGAATCATCGTCAAGATCGAGCAGACCCGACTCGCGGATGGGACCGTCCAGGCCGTCCGCGGCGCCGGGGTCGCCGCTCGCACCGACGCCATCACCCGCGAGCCGGAGGCGCGATCGTGAGCCGAGGCAACCCCGACAATCTCCGCGCGGCGGCGGCGGCCAAGAGCGCAGCCGCCAAGGCTCGCGCCGAGCAAGGCCTCCGCGACATGATCCGGCGAGGTGACCCCATCACCTTCCGCGGCCTGGCCCAAGCCGCCGGCGTCTCCCTCGACTTCCTCTATCGCAACACAGATCTCCGCCGCCGGGTCGAGCAACTGCGTGACCAGCGGCGAGGAAGGCCACCGGCAGCCCGTCCCCAGGAGATCGACCCTGACCAGCCCAGCAGTGTGGTCCGCACCCTCACCGCCCAACTCGCCGACCTCAAACGCCGTCACCGCGACGAGGTGACCGCGCTCAAGCAGGCCCTGGAGGCCGCACATGGCGAGAACCTCGAACTGCGACGCCGCCTCGGCCCACGAGCCGCCGAATAGGCCAGCGCTTCACTCACAGACGCGACCGCAAGCAATCCACCAGGCAAGACGCCACCAACCAAGATCACAACCCCGGATACGCTCTGGACGACGGAGTACCACGGCTGGCGGTGGCGTCGATGCGCGCGGCCGGGCGCCGTATTGACGACCAGGTGCCGGCCCACATCTTCGGCTCGATCGACGTCGAGGGCGAGCTCGCCCGGCTCGGTCCCACCGGGTACCGGCCCCTGCGGGTGCGCGACACCTTGTTGTGACCTCGTTCCGGGAGCGCTGATGATCACGTGGCGTGGTCGATGATCTGGTCGGCCTCCGAGCAGCGATCGGAGTTGCCGGAAGCGGCAGGGGGCGGGGTGACCTGCGGTCAGCGGGTGCGTGGTGGGGCGGCGCCGGTGCGGGCGAGGGTGCCGGCGATGAGGGTGGCGACGGTCTGCTGGAGGGTGGGGGTGAAGTCCATGCACAGGGCGGCCAGGGCGGGGTCGGCGGCGTAGGCCTGGAGCATGGCGGGTGAGGGTTGCGAGTGGGTCCAGATGGCGCCGGTGACCATGATGGCCTGGGCGCAGACCTGCTGGGCGGCGTCGCCGAGTTCCGGCAGGCGGGTGCGGGTGAGTTCGGTGAGCGCGCTGAGGTTGGCGGCGGCGGCCTTCTTGTAGCGGGCGGCGACGTCGGCCGAGACGTTGTGCTCCAGGACGCCGGCCTGGGCGCTGAACAGGTCGCACAGCACCTGCCGGTCGGCCAGGGAGGTCGCGTACACCGCGGCGAAGTCCTCGGTGCGCCGCCCGACGGGGGCGGCGGGGTCGAGGGCGGCGTCCAGGAGGGCGGGCAGATCGGTGTTCCATTCGGCCCAGGCGCGGTCCAGCAGTTCCAGCAGGATCGCCTCGCGTGATTCGAAGTAGCGCAGCACGTTGGACTTGGCCATGCCCGCCCGGCGGCTGAGCTCGTTGAGCCCGACGCGGGCGATCGGCAGTTCGGTGAGCATCCTGGCGGTGGTGTCGAGGATCGCCTGCCGCCGCTGCTGCCGCTGCTCTTGGCTGCGCGCCCGCTGGAAATCCGCCATGACCCCAGTTTAGCGACCACCGGTCTTTTGACAAGCGACCGCTGGTCTCTTAACGTGGGCGGTGTTCAAGCGACCACCGGTCGCTAAGAGCGTGACGCGTGTCCCTGTGCCGTTGTCGGGGTGGTGGCCGGGTAGCTGCCCAGGTGGGTGATCCACGCACCGCCGATTCGAAAAGAACCGAGGTAAGACATGTCCAAGGTCTGGTTTGTCACCGGAAGCTCCCGCGGCCTGGGCCGCGCGATCGTCACCGCGGCCCTGCAGGCCGGTGACCGGGTGGTCGCCACCGCCCGCAGGCCCGCCCAGCTCGACGACCTGGTCGAGCGCTACGGCGACCGGATCCGCGCCCTCGCCTTGGACGTCACCGACGACGACGCGGTACAGCGCACCGTGCAGGAGGGGTTGAAGGCGTTCGGCCGCTACGACGTGGTGGTCAACAACGCCGGCTACGCCGACCTGGCGTCGGTCGAGGACGTCACCCTGGAGGACTTCCGCGCGCAGATCGACACCAACTTCTACGGCGTCGTCCACGTCAGCAAGGCCGTGACGCCGATCCTGCGCGAGCAGGGCTCGGGGCACATCTTCCAGGTGTCCTCGCTCGGCGGCCGGATCACCTCGGCCGGCCTGACCGCCTACCAGAGCGCCAAATGGGCCGTGGGCGGCTTCTCCCTGGGACTGGCGCAGGAGGTCGCGCCGTTCGGTGTCAAGGTCACCGTCCTGCAGCCGGGCGGGATGCGCACCGACTGGGCCGGGTCCTCGATGAAGGTCCCGCCGGTCAGCGAGCCCTACCAGCAGACCGTCGGGACCTTCGCCGACATGATCCGCAACGCCGACCCCGAGGCCGCCGCCGCCGACTCCGCCGACCCGGCCCGGGTCGCCGAGATCATCGTCGACCTCGCCGGACGCGACGACGCGCCGACCCAGATCCTGCTGGGCCGCGACGCCCTGCAGTACTGGGACCAGGCCGCCCAGGCCCTGGCCGAGTCCGACGCCAGGTGGCGCGGCGTCTCCGAGTCCGCCTGGGGCTGAGCGCCGCAGCGCCGCCACGCCCGTCAGGCCGAAACGGCCCGAGCCGGGCTCACCGGTTGAAGGTGGGGCCGGCTTCGGGTGTGCGATCGGCGCAGAGCCGGACTGCCGGCCTCCAGCATCGGGCCCACCACCCCGCACCTTCTACCCGACCGGAGGAACCGGGCATGAGCACCTCGTCCGTCATCAAGCACGTCAACTTCTGGTGGCTCAAAGAGCCGGACAACACCGACCACCGGCACGCCCTGACCGAGGCGGCGCAGGCGCTGGCCGGCATCGACGGGGTCATGGACGTGAGCGTCGGGCCGCGCACCGGCACCGACTGGGAAGGTCCGGACACCACCTTCGACTACGGACTGATCGTCACCTTCGAGTCGATGGACGCGCTGCGCGCCTACCAGCCCCACCCGATCCACCTCAAGGCCATCGAGGTCAGTGAGCGGGTCTGCGACCGCTTCCACGCCTTCTACTTCACCGCGTAACCCACCAGCCCGGTATGTCCGCCCATCGGGCCGCGGTGTCGCCGACGACGACAAGGACTCTCCGACATGACCTATCCGGACGAACACCCCGTGATCGATGCTGGGGCGGTCCCGAGCAGCTCGCGCTGCGGGAGATCACCCGCCCGTACCCGGTCCCGGGCAGGTACTCCTCCAGGTCAAAGCCGCCTCGGTCAAAGCTGTGGACCGCCGGGTCCGCGAAGGCTACATGGACGGACACCTCCGGCTGCCCTACACCGCGGGCAGCGACTTCTCCGGCATTACCGCCTGGACCGCCGTGGTCGACGACGGCCAGGTGCACGCGGGGCGGCGTGTGCTGATCCAGGGCGCCGCCGGCGGTGTCGGCCACCTCGCCGTCCAACTCGCCAAGCACCGCGGCGCCCACGTGATCGCCACCGCCTCCCCGCCAAGCACGACTTCGTGCGCCGGCTGGGCGCCGACGAGGTCCTGGACTACGCCGCCCCCGGCTTCCCTGCCACGATCGGTGATCTCGATCTGGTCATCGACGGTGTGAGCGCGGCGAGCATGGCCGCCCTCCACCCCGCTATCAAGCCGGGTGGACTGGCCAGCTCTCTGTTCGACCCGCACCCGGCGCCTCCAGCGCAGATCCGGGCCCAGGTGGTCGGCACGGTCGCCGCCGCCCGGGCCCCTGCGACAACCTCCCCAGGCCCTCGCCGAACTGGTGGCCGACCGGCGACTGACGGTAGCCGTCACCGCGACCTGGCCGCTGGTCGTGGAGCGGATCTTTGCGATGCGGATGGCGGGATGCGGTGCTCGGCGCATTGCCAGGAGTCTGGATGGTGAAGGCATACCGTGCCCATCGGAGCATGACCGGGCCCGGAATCGGCATCGGACTGCTTCTGGCTGGAGGGCGGACACGGTCTTGGCCCATCTTGGGGAACCCTCGCTACACCGGTTACGAGGTCTGGAACAAGCAATTTAAGTTCGGGCGGGAAGGCAGCGCCTTGACACCAGCCACGGCCGCGCGGCTCTTGGTTGCCAGCGATGGGCTCCACGACTTAAGCACCTACGAGCGGGACGCCCGATGCAGCCAGGCGATCGGGATCAGGTTCAACGACAACGTGGCGATCAGGGTGGCGATCGTCAGCAACGGCTGACGGCCTGGAACTGCGAGTTCGATGACTGGGTCCAATCACTTGCGGCGCCTGGCACCGACCATGTTCGCTCGGGGGCACCGGCACCGGATGACAGGCGGTGACACGGGGTGGCACGCACGTGGTGCTGGATGGGTGCTCGACCGCCCCAACCCCGCCGCTGAACTTGATAGGTCCGGCTGTTGTAGGGCTACCTCTCGCCCATTGAATTCGTTCGCCTCCAACGACGAACTGCTGCGCGGGCCGGGCGGCTCCTCTACCAGGGAACGGGGCCGTGGTTGCCGTGGAACTCCCCGGAGGGGGCGGAGCCCTTCTCACACCGTCGGATCCGAGGCCACTAGACCGAACACCGCGGGCTGCTCCCGCAGGATCGTGATGTCGGCCAGGCAGTCCCCGCCCAGCGTGGCCGATACCGCCAGATCGAGCACGATCTTGCCCGGGCCGTGCGTGGCCAACGGCTTGCGCAATGGCGCGAGCGCCGCCGACAACGCCCTGGCCAGACCCGTCTTCTCGGCACAACGCAACAGCACGACCGCGCCGCCCCGCATGATGCGCGACGCCAAGATCACCCAGGTCTACGAACGTCACCAATCAGATGCAACGCCTCGTCATGGCCCAGGCTTTGCTGAAGCGTTGATCGCCCAAGGTGATTCCATTGATCAATTCCTGCCACCTCGCGGAGGTGGTGGGCAAGCACTGTGAGTGGGCGTGCAAACGACACAAACGTCGGTGGTCACTCTGGACGGAGACTGCGCCGGGAAAGCTACAGGCCGGCAGTGTCGAGTCGGGCCGCGATCCAGTCCGCGATGCGCTCTCGCGCCTGTGCTCCCACTTTCGGATACATGTTCAGGAATCCATGTACGCATTCGGACCAGACGTCCAACTGGGTCTCGTTTCCGGCCGTCCTCCACCGAGCAGCGAGGAAGAGCGAGTCGTCAACGAGTGGATCGAGGTCGCCGACGGTGAAGAGCGCTGGTGGCATGCCAGAGAGGTCGGCCGCGTATAGGGGTGAGTAGCGTGCGCTCCGAGTCTCACTCTCGGTCAGCCCCGGGAAGGCGTTCCTGTGGAACTGATCCAGCCATGTCGAGGGCAGTACCAGCGTTTCCTCCGTGGCGGCGGCCTGGCTCGGAGTCCTACCGACGTCGTACACCCCGAACATGAAGCTTGCCGCGACGACTCGTTCGATGTGGTTCTCGGCTTTCATCCAGTTCAATACCTGCGCCGCGAGGTAACCGCCGGCGGACGCGCCGGCGACTAGCAGGCGGTCTGTTCCGAACGATCGCTCGGCCGTGTCAAGGAGCCAGCGCGCAGCGCCGATGCAGTCCTCGAGGCACGCGGGGAAGGGGTTCTCGGGAGCCAGCCGGTAACTGGTGCTGACGACTGCGACGTGGGCATGGCGAGCGATCAGGTCGTTGATGAGGTCATCATCCGCGGGGTCTCCGATGCAGAACCCTCCGCCGTGAATGTTCAACAGTACGGCGCGAATAGGGCCGTCGGGACGGATGATGCGGGCACGCAGCCGGCCTTCTGGACCGGCGAACGTCGACTCGACCGGCTTCAGTGTCGGTCGTAGATCCGGGGAGAACTTCGCCGCGCGTAGTGCGGCAAGCCCTTCCTCTGTGGTGACGTCCGGGTGCGGCATGGACGCGAGGGCGGAGTTGATCTCGCGCACCTCGTCCATGTACTCGGAAGCAGGCAGAACGTCAGTCATCGGCACCCTTCCTATTGCGATCGTCGGTCGGCCGCGCGATCGCCGGAACGCGATGCGTGCTCTCGATCCGTTTTTAGTGGCGATGCCTCGGGGCGGTGGCCATCTCAGACGCTGACCGAGGCTGCTTTCACGGCCGGAGTCGCGGCGGCCTTGATCAGGTCTGCGCCCTTCTCGGCGACCATGATCACGGCCGCGTTGATGTTCGAGGAGGGGATGGCCGGCATGACGGAAGCGTCAACGACCCGAAGTCCCTCGACGCCGAGGACGTTGAGGTCGGTTCCGACCACGCGTCCGATGCCGGCGGTGCCGCACGGGTGGTGTGCGGTCATCGCCGTTCGACGGACAAACGACAGGATGTCCTCGTCCGTGCGCGATGCCGGTGCACTGATCGGCTCGGCGCCCAGTACCTCGGCCAGTGCCGGCGCGTCGCGGATCTCCCACAGTCGACGGATGCCTTCGGCGGTGAGGTGCTCGTCGGCTTCGGTGGTGAGGTAGTGGTGACGAATGACAGGACGCTGCAATGGATCTGTCTTCCGCAGGCTCACCGAGCCTCGGCTGCTCGGTCGGCAGACCCAGCCGCACAGTGAGAAGCCATCCTTGGCCAGTCCGATCATCGCTCCGACCATTGCCGGAACCCCGCTCACCTGGAAGTCGGGTGCTGTCGATCCGGTCGTCGCGCGGATGAAGCCCGCGGTCTCTCCGACATTGGAGGACACGGGGCCGGTGCCCGAACGCTCGTACTCGGCGAACGCCTCCGCGGTCAGTTGCGAGGGGAGCGAGGGGAGCGACGAGGCGAAGACCATGCCCACGCGCAGGTGGTCCTGTAGTGCCTGGCCGACCGGGAGGTCGGCCTGGACCGCGATGCCGAGTGCGCGAAGGTCGGCGGCGGGACCCACGCCGGAGTGAAGGAGCAGGTGTGGCGTGGAGTACGCGCCAGCGGCGAGAACGACCTCGCTGGTGGCTCGCACGAAGTGTGGGCGGCCGCTGACCAGCAGGTCGACACCGATGGCCCTGCCGGACTCGAACCGAACCGCCGTGGTGACCGCACCCGTGACGATCGTCAGGTTCGGGCGCCCCATGGCGGGCCGGAGATAGCCGCTCGCGGTGCTCCAACGGTGCCCGCGCTGCATGCTCACCTGGGGGTAGCCCACGCCTTCGACGTCCAGATCGTTGAGGTCGTCGTTGTACCGGTGTCCGACCTGGGTCGCTGCGGCAATGAACCGTTCGCTCAGGGCGCTGCGGTTACCGCACTCAGAGATGACCATCGGGCCGTTGGTGCCGTGCGCGGGCCCAGCGCGCGAGCTCGTCTCCAGCGTGGCGAAGTACGGCAGGACGTCCGCGGCCGACCACCCTGTCGCGCCCTGCCGGGCCCACTCGTCGTAGTCGAGCGCCGCGCCGCGCAGGAAGATCATCGAGTTGATCGTCGAGGAGCCTCCGAGTACGCGCCCGTGGTGCAGCGTCATCCGCCGGCCGTCGAGTCCGGGCTCGGGCTCTGAGATGTCGTTCCAGTCGTAGTCCGTGCCCAGGAACGTGGGCGAATTGATCGGCACATCGAGCCCTGCGGCGTCGTCGGCGCCGCCCGCTTCCACCAGCAGCACGCTGGCCGACGGATCCTCCGTAAGTCGGGCGGCGACCACGCTGCCCGCCGACCCCGCTCCGACCACGACGTAGTCGTATCCGTCGCCCGGCTCCTCTGATGTCACCTCATGCTCCTCGCGGTTCAACCCGGTGTCACACTGGCACTATATGCGAATCTTGTGTCAGTGTTGCACACGTCACCTCGCCGCGGAAGCGGCTCGGGCGGGACGAACCGCACTCAGCCACTCGCCCCGGCAGATCCGTTCCCGGGGCCACGAACAGGAAAGTAGGAGCCATGAGAGGTCTCGACGGAAAGGTGTCGCTCATCGCGGGCGCGGCGCCGGGCAACATCGGTGGTGCCACTGCCCACCGACTCAGCTCGGAGGGCGCTCGCGTGGTCGTGTCGGACATCAATGAGGACGCGGCCCGGGCGCTTGCGGAGCAGATCGTTGCGGAAGGAGGTGATGCGGTGGCGATCCAGGTCGACCTCTCTTCTGAGCAGTCCGTCGTCGGGATGATGAAGTTCGCGGTCGACTCGTTCGGTGGCGTGGACCACCTGTTCAACGTTGCTGCCGACCTCTCACCGGCGACGATCGGGGCGGACAGCTCGCACAACGTGCTCGATCTTCCGATCGAGGTCTGGTCGCGAACGATCGACGTTACGCTGACCGGATACATGTACACCATCCGCCACGCCATGCCGCTGATGATCGAGCGCGGTGGCGGGTCGATCGTCAACACGATGTCGGCGGCGGTGTGGATGGCGGAGCCCGTGCGGGCGTCGTACAGCGCTGCGAAGTCCGGTGTCGAGGCGCTGACCCGGCACGTCGCTCGTGTCGGTGGCCGCCAGGGCGTCCGATGCAACGCGGTCGCGCCTGGCACCGTCCTGACCGAGGCGCTGTTGCGGACCCTTCCTGAGGAGATCCAGCGACGGCAGCTGGAGGAGATTCCCTCGACGCGCCTCGGCAAGCCGGAGGACATCGCCGCGGCGGTCGCCTTCCTCTTCTCGGACGACGGCGAATGGGTCAACGGCCAGGCACTGTCGATCGACGGTGGCCTCATCATGCGCTGAGCCGTTCGACCCCGGCAGCCCAGTCTCGAACGAACAGTAGAGGAGAACGCAGTGGCGAAGTCGCTCGTGGGTCGCGTTGCGGTTGTCACCGGATCTGCGGCAGGCATCGGTCGCGACTACGCGCGAGGTCTTGCGCGTGAGGGGGCCCAGGTGGTCGTGGCCGACATCGACCCCGACGGTGCCGCCGGCACCGTGGAGCTGATCGCAGCCGAGGGCGGCGAGGCGGTCGCACTTCCGGTCGACGTCAGCAGTGAGGAGAGCACCCTCGCACTGGCAGAGCAGGTGGAGCAGCGATACGGAACCACGCACATCCTCGTCAACAACGCCGCGATCTTCCACAACCTGCGGAAGGACCCGCAGCTGACAGTGTCCGTCGCATACTGGCGCAAGGTGTTCAGCGTCAATCTCGACGGTGCTCTCTTGGCTACGCAGGCGTTCGCGCCGATGATGCGGAAGGCGGGCTGGGGTCGAGTGGTGGTGCAGACCTCGACTGCGGCCTACCAGGCAAGCGGCGTCTACGGGACCACCAAGTTGGCCATGCTGTCGCTGATCCGCGGCTTCGCCAAGGAGCTCGGCGAGTACGGCATCACAGTGAACGGCATCGCGCCCGGCGCGATCGCGACCGAGGCCATGTTGGACACGGTGACCGAGGCGCGGCGCCGGCAGCTCCTGGACGCCCAGTTCATCAAGCGACCCGGGACGACCGAGGACCTGGTCGGGCCGCTCCTGTTCCTGTGCAGCGACGCCGCCTCTTGGCTCACCGGCCAGACCTTGGTCATCGACGGCGGCGCGACTCCGCGACTGTAGGCGCCGTCGTACGGCGCCGCCCGGCACGACGTCGGGCGATGCCGTACGACCACCTTGCCTCAGGCGACCAGACGCGGGTCGACCTCGCCCAGTGCTTTGAAGATCATCTGGAGGAACACCTCGTTGGCGTCACCCGCCACCATGTGCCGGGCTCCAACCACGGTGACGTGGCGGGTGTGGGCGCCGAGCGCCAGGAAATCGTCCACATCGGACGGCAGGATCACGTCGCTGAGCTCGCCCCGCACCACCTGCACGGGACGGCCTGCGGCGTCCAGGGCTCGGGTGCCGGCGACCATGTCCCGCGTCTGCTTGGCGTACCACGGCGGGTTGGCGAAGTTGAGGGTCCGCGGGTCCCAGTGCCAGACCCACCGGTCGGTCTCGGGATCGTGGCGCAGGTTTCGCCGGAGGCCCGCCGGGGTCGCGTGGCGCTTGCGGTGGGGCTGGTAGCGCGCGATGGCGTAGGCGGCTTCCTCGAGCGTGGCGAACCCGTCCGGGTTGGAACGCATGAAGCCGACGATCTTGTCGACGCCTGTCAGCTGCATGGTCGGGGTGATGTCCACCAGCACTACCGCCGCGATGCCGTCCGGGTCCACCTGAGCAGACTTCAGGCTCGTCACGCCACCTAGAGAGGCGCCGACCAATATGACCGGCCGGGCGAAGACGTTCTGTCGCAATGTGGTCAGGTCGCGAGCGTGGTCGGGAAACGCGTATCGACCCCGCGGGTCCCACGAGCTCTCGCCATGCCCGCGTAGGTCGATGGCGGCTGTGGTCAGGCCGCGCTCGGCGAAGTGCTCACCGGTGCGTCCCCAAGCGCGCCGGGTCTGGCCGCCGCCGTGCAGCAGCACGACCTGCGGGTGTTCTGGGCCCCACACGTCGCCGACGAGAGTGTTGCCGTCGGGACCGGTCCAATGGTGGGCCACCGGGCTGATGCTCATGTCGAGCTCCTCTCGCCGTCGTGAAACTCGAGTTGCACTCCGAAGGTCCGTCGGTAGTCGGGCCGAATCACGTCTGTGCCCGGGTCATCCTCGAGCAGGCCCCCCTCGACGAGGGCCGCCACGGCGCTCGCCCGGTCGGTGACCTCGAGGGCCAGGGCATATGGCCCGAACCCCCAGGCCTGGTGATACTCCCGCGCCGGGCCGCGCTCGCCGGGCTCGACCACCTCGAGCGCCGCGGACCCCGGGTGGTCGAAGGTGAAGACCGCGACCCGATCGTCACGGCGCCGGGCGACCGCGGCGGAGGGACTCCAGCCGAGATTGTGATCGAGCGTGGTCAAGGTCGAGTCGATGTCGTCGACGATCATCGTCCGCGCCGACACGCGCTTCACCGGGTGGCCGGCCGGCGGCTGCTTCGTGTCG
This sequence comes from Actinomadura rugatobispora, assembly GCF_042656285.1. GTDB lineage: Bacteria > Actinomycetota > Actinomycetes > Streptosporangiales > Streptosporangiaceae > Spirillospora > Spirillospora rugatobispora. The sequence continues at coordinate 67,970 of NZ_JBHSON010000007.1, forward strand.
TCGGCCTTGGTCGGGAAGTTGAGCGCCGGCACGAACTCCAAGTAGAGGCCTCCGTCGGAGGTCGGATCGTAGTCGCCGGGTCGGTCAGCGGCACGCCCGAGCCACAGTCGGGGGAACGGGAGCTCCCCCTCGGGCTCGTCGAGCCGGAAGATCGCGCCGGCTCGGCTGAGCCGGCGCGCCAGCTCCTCGACGTCGTCGACCGCGATCGGCGTGGAGTGGGTCTTGTAGAGGCGACCTCCCTGAGCGTCGTACATCGCGCGCATCTGCGGATGTCCGATCGACGGGTCGGGTGAGTCGAGCGGCGCGATGATCTCGACGTGGGTCGGCGACACGGCCAGGTCGAGGTTGGTCCGGCACCATCTGGCGTCGAAACCCCAGTCCGGCCAGACCTGGCGCCAGATCCCGCGAGGCTCGAAGAGTCCGAGCGGTCCGCGCAGGACGTCGTACGCCCTCTGGGAGTCGTGCACGAAGAGGTCGGCGGACGCCAGCTGCTCAAACATCGGTGACCTCCGGGGCGGGGGCGAACTCGGGAAGCGCGACCTGCTCGCCCGCATCGTCTGTCTCGACCGCGAACCGTACGGCTACCCGCATTCCGATGTGCACCGCGGCGGGGTCGCAGTCGACGATGTTGGTCGTGAGACGCACATCGTCCTGCTCGACGAGTGAAACGATCGCGACGACATAGGGCGGGGGAAACGCGGGATGCCACGGATAGTGGTTGATCGTGAACGCCTCCACCCGGGCGCGTCCCGAGACGGGGCGCGGTGCGACGGCTCGTGATGAACACGAGGAGCACACCGGTAGCGGTGGGTGGCTGAGGTGGCCGCAATCGGAACAGGTGGTGATCACCAACTCGCCCGACAGGCCGGCGGTGAAGAACGGCCGGGTCTCCGGGGTCAGTGCGGGTAGGGGCCGGAGGGGAGGGGATCCGGCACCGGCGGGTGTTCCTGCGTTCACGATCGGTCGCCTCTCGTCCATGTGCCTCGGAGTGCGCTGGGCGGTCGCCCGAGTGCACCGCTAGGTTACAAAGACATGTTAACTGTGTCATCGTGTAACCAGCGTGCCCCCAGTGGCCGCGCGATCGACCACGCGGGAGGATCCATGACTCGGCACCAGTCCACGTTCGAGTCGAGCTCAGTGATCTCGGGCATCGGCCAGTCGCAGGTAGGGCGTCGACTCGGTCGGAGCGAGCTCGACCTGACCCTGGAGGCGCTACTGCGGGCGATCGCCGACGCCGGCCTGCGGACCTCCGACATCGACGGACTGTGCTCGTGGCCCGGCGCGGTCTACGTCTCCGACGGATTCAGCGGCCCTGGCGTTCCCCAGGTGCAGGATGCGCTGCGCTTGCAGTTGCGGTGGTTCGACGCTGGGCTTGAGGGCCCCGGTCAACTCGGCGCGGTGGTCAAGGCGATGCTCGCCGTCCATGCGGGGCTCTGCAAGCACGTGTTGGTCTACCGCACGGTGACCGAGTCCAGTGCGCAGATGGGCGCCTCGAGGGCCAGTGCATTGCCTTCGGACACGTCCACCGCGCCGGCATACCAGCAGTGGATGCTGCCGTACGGGTCGATTTCGTCGGTGACCTGGATGTCGCCGTATGCCACTCGCTACATGCACGACAACGGGATGACACGGGAGCAGCTGGCGCAGATCGCCCTGAACGGCCGGCGTCACGCGCGGCTCAACCCTCGGGCGGTGTTCCGCGACCCGCTCACGATGGACGACTACTTCAACGCCCCGGTCATCGCGACCCCGCTGTGCCTCTACGACTGCGATGTGCCCGCCGACGGCTCCACCGCGATCATCGTCTCCGCGGCCGACACGCGCGACGACCTGCCTCGTGACCCGGTCAGGTTCGCCGCCGCCGGGACGGCCCTGACCGGCCGGCCTTCGTGGGACCAGCGCGCGGACCTGACCACGATGGCCGCGCACGATGCGGCCCGTCACCTGTGGGGTCGCACCGACCTCCGGCCGGGGGATGTCGACGTCGCCGGTCTCTATGACGGTTTCAGCATTCTCACCGTGCTCTGGCTCGAGGCCCTCGGGTTCGCACCCAAGGGTGAGGTCGGCGGCTATATCGAGGGCGGCGAGCGAATCGCCATCGAGGGCGACCTTCCACTGAACACCGGAGGTGGCCAGCTCTCTGGAGGCCGACTCCACGCCTTCGGCCACCTGTATGAGGTCGTCACGCAACTGCGCGGCGATGCGGGCGATCGCCAGGTCACCGGCGCCGAAGTCGGCGTGGTGGCGGCAGGCGGAGGACCACTCGCCGGATGCCTCCTGCTGACACGGTAACGAGAATCGATGCGTTACAAAGTCGCAGATACTGTGACATCATGCAGGACATGACAGCCCCCACTCTGCCGAGCATCCTCGGTGAGCCGTTCCACACCGGCCTCATCGTCGACGACCTGGATGCGGCGATGGCCGACCTGGGAACCGCGATGGTTCTGAAGTGGGCACCCGTCGTTCGGCGCACCGGGATCATCCACACACCGGCGGGACCGCAGTTCCGAGACATGGTCATCACGTACTCGAAGGGCGTCGGCAACCACATCGAGTTGGTGGAGTACATCGACGACACCGCCTACACCTTCATGCGTGGGGGACCGGCCCATCACGTGGGCTTCTGGGTCGACGACCTCGAGGCCTCGATGGCGGCGCTCGACGCGCTGGGTTTTCCGTCGGAGGCCGCCGGCGCCGGCGACGACGGCTCGGTGTGCGAGTTCTCCTACCACTTCAACCGGCACAGCGGGATCTGGATCGAGATCGTCGACGTCGCTTCCCGCCCCGCCCTGGAGCGCTGGGCACGACCCGACTCCTGACCGACCTCCGACCGGTACGACAGCGCTCCGACGCCCGTCGGCACCGACTGCACCGAAAGTAGGAAGCATGGCAACCGAACGATTCACCGACACCGACATCCGCGTCGGAGAGGCCGTCGCCCGCGTACTCGAGGAGGCGGGCGTCGACATGGTCTTCGGGATCATCGGCGGTGACAGCTGGATGCTGTTCGATGCGCTCAACGAGCACAAGGACACGATCCGCGCGGTGACGGTGCGTGAGGAGTCGCTGGCCGGCGTCATGGCGGAGGTGTACGGACGTCTGACCGGCCGCCCCGGTGTCGTCTACGGCCAGGGCGCGTGGGTCATCTCGAACGCGCTGCTCGGCACGCTGGAGGCCAAGCTCTCCAGTTCGCCGATGCTGCTGCTCGCCGACCTCTCGGACGGGCACCCGTTCGCACACCACGGCTACTACCAGACCGGTGCCGGCGCGTACGGCGGGTTCGACGCCAAGACGACGCTCGACGGCGTCACGAAGAGGACGACGGTCGTCACCGAGGGGCCGATGGCCGTGCAGACGGTGCAGCTGGCCATCAAGCACGCCACCAGCGGTGAGCGCGGGCCGGTCGCCGTCCTCTTCTCCAGCCGGGCCCTGAAGAGCAAGGTCGGTCCCTCCACGGTGCCGACGATCTACCCGACCCAGCGCTACGTCGAGCAGCACAAGCCCGCGGCTCCGGACGCCGGCATCGCTGAGCTCGCACAACGGTTCGCGGCGGCGTCGAAGCCGGTCATCGTCGCCGGCAACGGTGTCCGGATCAGCCAGGCATACGACCAGCTGGCCGATCTGGCCGCACGGTACGGCGCCCCGGTGGCCACCTCGAGCAACGGCAAGGGGGTCTTCAACGAGAAGCACGAGCTCGGGCTGGGCGTGTCGGGCCAGTTCGGCACCCCGCTCGCGAACGCGACCATCGCCGCGGCCGACCTGGTGGTCGTGCTCGGCTCCAAGCTCGCTCCGACCGACACCGCCAACGAGTCGCCCGACCTGATGGACCCGACTCGCCAGGACATGGTCCAGATCGACATCGAGCCGCAGAACGCCGCTTGGACCTACCCGGTGGACCAGAGCCTCGTCGGCGACCTGGCCGCCACTCTCGACCGGCTCGCCGAGCTCGATGTCGACACGCGGCCGTCCGCCGAGGTCGTGGCCGAGCGGGTGGCCGCGGTGGAGTCGGCCCGCCGGGAGTTCGGCTGGTTCGATGACGAATCGAGCACGGACGACCGCGAGCCGATGCTGCCGGAGCGCGTGGTGAAGGTCCTGAACGAAGCGCTGCCCGACGACGCGATGATCACCTGCGACGCCGGCGAGAACCGCCTGTTCATGATGCGCTACTTCCAGTGCGCCGGTCGGGGCGACTACCTCCAGTCGGCCGGCGTGGGCGGCATGGGGTACGCCATCCCTGCCGCGCTCGCGGCCAAGCTGGTCGACCCGTCGCGTCCTGCCGTGGCGGTCTGCGGAGACGGCGGGTTCGGTATGAGCCTCAACGGCATCATGACCGCCCTGGAGCAGGACATCCCGATCATCGTCGTGGTCATGAACAACAACGTGCTGGGCTGGGTCTACAACGGCCTCGGCAAGCGCCACATCACCGCCGAGCTCGGCGAGTACGACTTCGGCGCCGTCGCTCGTGCCATGGGTGCCGAGGGGGCGCGCGTGTCGAACTCCGAGCAGTTCGCGAAGGCGATGGAAGAAGCGCTGGCGTCCAACAAGCCCTACGTCATCGATGTGGAGGTCGCCCTGGACAAGGAGCACACCTACCTCAAGACGGTGTCGCCGTTGATGTCCGGCAACACGAACAAGGCCTGAGCGCGAGGGACCTCGATGACCGATCTCCTCTACGACGTCAGCGGCCATGTCGCGACGATCACCCTCAATCGGCCGGGGCGGAAGAACGCCTTCACGCTTGAGATGGTCGACGAGTGGGCGGCCCGGCTCCGCGAGGCCCAGGCCGACCCGGTCGTACGCGCCGTCCTGTTGACCGGTGCCGGGGACGCGTTCTGCGCAGGCGTCGACCTTGACGCCTTCGCCGAGCGCGAACGGACGCCACTGGCGGAGAAGCGTCTGCTCGACGAGCGCGTGCACCAGGTCGCCTTCGCGGCCGAAGCGCTGTCGAAGCCGTACGTCGCCGCGGTGGGCGGCGTGGCCGTCGGTGCCGGGATGGACATGTCCCTCATGTGTGACATCCGCCTAGCCGGGTCCTCGGCGCGCTTCTCCGAGGGCTACGTCCGCGTCGGCCTTGTGCCCGGTGACGGTGGGTGCTACTACCTGCCGCGGATCGTAGGAACGGCGAAGGCTCTCGACCTGTTGTGGACCGGCCGCTTCGTCAACGCCGCCGAGGCGCTGGAGATGGGCCTCGTCAGCGCCGTCCACGCCGACGAGGAGCTTCCCGCAGCCGCACGCGAGTACGTTGAGCGCCTGGCGGCGATGCCACCCATCGCCGTCTCGATGATCAAGCGCTCGGTGCGTGACGCGCAGCGTCACGAGCTGCGCGCAGCACTCGATCTCATCTCGTCGCACCAAGCGGTGGTGACGTCCACCGACGACTCGCGGGAAGCCATGCAGGCGTTCCGCGAGAAGCGTCAGCCCGTCTACTCGGGGCGCTGAGATGCTGGACTTCGACGAAGGGCCCGCCGCCGGCACGGCAGAGCTGCGTGAGCGAGTGCGCGCGCTGACAGCGCGGTGGCGTGACACCGGACGCTACGAGCCGCGGCCTGACAACTGGATGCGCGGGTTCGACCCAGAGTTCTCGGCTGCTCTCGCGGCCGCCGGACTGATCGGCCTGACGTGGCCGGTCGAGTACGGTGGTGCCGCCCTGCGTAACGTGGACCGGTTGGCCGTAACGGAGGAACTCCTGCGGGCGGGGGCTCCGGTCGCCGCCCACTGGATGGCGGATCGCCAGATCGGCCCGGCGGTGCTGCGGCACGGTAGCGAGGAGCTGCGCCGGGAGCTGCTGCCCGACATGGTCGCAGGGCGAGCCGTCTACTGCCTGGGGATGAGCGAGCCGGAGGCCGGCTCGGACCTGGCGTCGGTCCGGACCACGGCGACCGAGCGACCGGACGGTACGTTCGTGCTGCGCGGCCGTAAGGTCTGGACGACCAACGCCCATCGGGCCACCCACATGTACGTGCTCGCCCGGACCGATCCCGGCGAGCGCAAGCATGAGGGCCTGAGCGAGTTCATCATCGACATGGACACTCCGGGCATCACGGTCTCGCCGATCCCGGACATCGCAGGGGAGCACCACTTCAACGAGGTGCTCATCGACGACGCCGTCGTGCCCGCGCGTCGCATCGTCGGTGAGCGCGGCCGTGGCTGGTCGCAGGTCGTAGAGCAGTTGAGCTTCGAGCGCGGGGGACCAGAGCGGGCCCTTTCGTCCTACATCTTGCTCGCCGGCATACTCGCCGGCCCGCGCGCTGCCGACGGCTCCCTCGATGTGCAGATCGGGCAGGCGGTCGCGCGTCTCGCGATGCTGAGGCGACTCGCCTATCGCGTGGCGCGGCTGATGGACAACGGAGCAGCACCGGTACAGGAGGCGGCGACGCTCAAGCTGCTGGGCAACACGTTCGAGCAGGACCTCGTCGACCTCGCCCGGCAGGCCCACGATGGACCGCTGACGGCCGACAGCCTGGTCGGGCAGGCACTGATGTCGATGCCCGGCTTCACCATCCGCGGCGGAGCGGCGGATGTGATGCTGTCCCTCATCGCTCGACAGGAGTCAGTCGCATGAGCCGACGTACCGCTGAAGGGACCGCCGTCCTCGCCGAGCGCCACCGCGACCTCGCGGGGCTGGTGCAGGACATCGCGAAGGACTCGCCATCCGCGTTCGGCCAGGAGCCGCCGGCGGCGTGGCCGCGGCTCGTGGAACTCGGGCTCACCGCGATCTCGGTGGCGGAGGACGCCGGTGGCTCGGGCGGCACGTTCCTCGACGAGGTCGTCCTCTGCGAGCAGGCCGCGCTGCGAGGGCTCGACCTCCCGCTTCCCACGAACCTGGTCGCGTCCTGGGTGCTCGGCCACGGCGATCAAGCCGTCACCCCCGTGACGCGTGGACTGATCGTCGACGATGGCTTCGACGACGGTCGCCTGGTCGTGCCGTGGGGCAGATGGCTCGACGAAGTGGTCTTGATCGCAGCCGACGGCACCGTGTCGGTTGCTCGCGAGGTCAACGTGGTGACGACCGGTGAGGACCTGGCGGGCGGACCTGTGGACACCGTCGCCCTCGGTGGGGTCGTCGAGGTCGGTCGGTGGGCCGGGCAGCGGACGACAGCGCGGGCTCGCGCGGGAATCCTGTGGAGCGCCCAGGTCCTGGGAGCCGCGCGCGGGGTCCATGCCCTGGCGCGGGCACACGTCATGACCCGGGAACAGTTCGGCAAGCCACTGGTGCGGATCCCGGCGGTCGCCGCGTCTGTGGCGCACATGCGGACCGGACTCATCCAGCTCGAGAGCGTCGTGGAGCGCGCCGCCCTGCTCGCCGAGCGGGACGCCGCCGGCGGCTTCCTCGAGGCCGCAGCCATCTGCCGCACCATCGCCGACGAGGTCGCGACCGATGTCGCGGCGCGGGGACATCAGCTGCACGGCGCCATGGGAATCACTGAGGAGTACGGACTGGGTGCCTACACGAGGCGGCTGTGGTCTTGGCGAGACGCCGATGGTGGCGCCCGGAGATGGTCCGAACTGGTCGGCCGCGCGGCTCGAGAGGGCGGCGAGTCGGCGGTCTGGGATGCGTTCACCGCATAGGTGGCACGCATTACGAGGTTTGTGTCATTGTGTCGAACAGTGGTTTGTCGCGGTGGCCCCGCGATGGACGAGCACAAGTCGTGGAGTGAGGATGAGAACGATGAGCTTCTCAGTCACTGAGGCGGGTCGACCGATCGCGAGGGGACGACGGTGACCGCGGCCTGGCAGCCCGACGACGCGGTCTCGCTGCCCGTCGTCCTCGACCGTCGCGCCGAGATGTCGGGTGATCGTGTCGCGGTGACGATCAATGGCGTCGACATCAGCTACGCGGACATGGCCACTCGCTCGATCCGCTACGCGAACGGCCTCCTCCGGCTCGGGGTGGGGCGCGGCGAGCCGGTCAGCATGCTCATGGCCAACTCGACCGACCACGTCCTCGGCTGGCTCGGTGCGTCTCGCCTGGGCGCGGTCGACATCCCGATCAACACGGCGTACACGGGCGACTTCCTGCGCCGTACCTTGCAGAACGCGAACAGCCGCGTCCTGCTGTGCGACGACGAGTACCTGGACACGGTGCGCGACACGGCCCGTGACGGGGGCGTCGAGATCGTGGTGCTGCGGGGCGGAGACTCGAGCGGGCTGGCGCGATTGCGCGCCGCCGGGCTGGACGCTGTGCCGTGGGAGCATCTCGAGGAAGGCGAGGCGTCCCGCCTCAACCTGCCCGGCGAGATCTCCTACCGTGACATGTCGTCGGTGATTTACACCTCCGGCACCACGGGTGCCTCCAAGGGGGTCACCTTCAGCCACAACTACCTGCTCTCGGCCGCAAGGCAGATGCTGGGGCTCTACCAGTCCACCGAGGACGACACCTACTTCGGCTCGATGCCGATGTTCCACCTCGCGGCGAAGGCGTGTGGCGTGGTCGGCTCGCTCCTCACGGGACAGCACACGGTTCTCGACCCCAAGTTCTCCGTGAGCCGAACCTGGCAGCGGGTCCGGGAGACGGAAGCCACCGTGGTGCACCTTCTCGGGTCCATGATCGTCATGCTCTACAACCAGCCCGAGACTCCGGAGGACGCCGAACTGCCGATGCGGGCGATCTTCGCTGCGCCCGTGCCCGGTACCATCCAGCAGCAGTTCGAGGAGCGGTTCGACTGCAAGATCGTGACGTGCTACGCCCTGAGCGAGGCGTGCCAGATCACCAAGGGCGGGCTGGACGTCCCGTATCCGCCCAATTCGGCCGGTCGAGTGAACGATGAGTTGTTCGAGGTGCGGCTGGTCGAGGACGGCGACGTCGACGTTCCCCTCGACACCACCGGTGAGATCGTCGTCCGGCCCAAGAAGTCGCAGGTGATGTTCAGCGGCTACTGGCGCAATCCGGCGGCGACACAAGAGGCCATGGACAACCTGTGGTTCCACACCGGTGACCTGGGCCGTATCGATGAGGACGGCTGGTTCTACTACGAGGGCCGCAAGAAGGACGCACTGCGGCGCCGGGGAGAGAACGTCTCGGCCGCCGAGCTCGAGGACGTGCTGCGTCAACACCCGGCAGTGAACGATGCGGCTGCTGTCGGCGTGCCGAGCGAGGTCATGGAGGACGACATCTTCGCCGTCGTCGAGCTCGTCGAGGACGCCACGGTCGACTACGCCGAACTCCAGGAGTTCTGCGCGCAGAAGCTCCCGTTCTTCATGGTCCCTCGCTACTACGAGATAGTCGCCAGCCTCCCGCGTAACCCGATCGCCAAGGTGGAGAAGTATCGCATCAAGTCCCAAGGCCTGACGACCTCGACGTGGGACGCCACGGCGAAGGACTTCGTCGAAGCGAAACCGGTCTGACCACCCTCTGTTCCCACCCCAGGGCGCCGTGCGCGCCCTGCCGCCGGCCGACATCGGGCGGCGGCAGGCTGCCTCATGCGCGGAATCGACCGCAAGACGAAGGACCAGCAACATGAAGCGCGACCTCTACGACGACGAGCACGAGGCTTTTCGATCGACGGTGCGCCGGTTCTACGCCGACCTCACGCTCGAGCAGGACGAGTGGCGCTCGGCGGGCGTTCCTCCTCGGTCGTTCTGGCTCGACGCGGGCAAACTCGGTCTGCTCGGAATCCAGATCCCCGAGGAGTACGGCGGGGGTGGGATCGACAGCTTCCTGTTCAACGCCATCCTCACGGAGGAGGCGCAGCGGGCCGGATTGGCACTCGGTGGTCTGCGCGTGCACACCGACATCTGCATGCCCTACTACCTGCACCTCGCCACGGACGACCAGAAGGCTCGGTGGCTGCCCCGATTGGCTTCGGGTGAGGCGGTCGCGGCTCTGGCGATGACCGAGCCGGGCGCGGGCTCCGACCTCCGTGGCATCACGACAGGTGCTCGCCGGGTCGGTGACGGCTTCGTCCTCAACGGCGCGAAGACCTTCATCTCCAACGGTGGCAATGCCGACCTGATCATCGTCGCGGCTCGCACGGGCGACGCCGGTGACCGCGGCAGGCTCAGCCTGCTGGTCGTCGAGCGCGGCATGAAGGGATTCGAGAGCGGCAAGCAGCTGCACAAGATCGGCCTGAAGGGTCAGGATCTCGCAGAGCTCGTCTTCGACGACGTCGAGGTCCCGGTCGAGAACCTGCTCGGCGAGGAGGGGCAGGGCTTCTCCTACCTCACGCGCAACCTTGCTCAGGAGCGGTTGTCCATCGGCATCAACAGCCAGGCGGCGGCGGCCGCGGCGGTCGAGGCCACCGTCGAGTACGTCAACACCCGCGGCGTCTTCGGCACCACGCTCTCGGCGTTCCAGAACACGAAGTTCGAGCTGGCCGCCTGCGCCACCGAGGTCGAGGCCGGCCAGGCGCTGGTCGACCGAGCGCTCGTGGCCAACGAGACCGGTGATCTCGACCCGGCCGACGCGGCCAAGGTGAAGCTGTTCACCACCGAACTGCAGGGTCGGGTGCTCGACCGATGCCTGCAACTCTTCGGCGGCTATGGCTTCATGGAGGAGTACCCCATCGCGCGGGCGTACGTCGACGCCCGCGCCGCCCGGCTGTACGCGGGCTCGAGCGAGATCATGAAGGTGATCATCGCCAAGTCGATGGGTTTGAGATGACGGCAGCGCCCGTTGGCGTGCCGGCCGTCGCAGGTGGCCTTCGGATCGGCGGAGCGGCTCTTCGCCCGCCCGGAGCGTTGACGTGATGGCGGTCACGGCGACATGATGTCGCATATCTCGTAACTCTGTGCCAGAACTGCCTTGGGGTGGTTCGGACGCACGACCCAAGGATGTGGATTGAATGGCGCAGGACTTCGACCGCAAGGTCGCGATGGTGACCGGTGCGGCGACCGGGATCGGGGCAGCGACCGCCCGGCTGCTCGCCGAACGCGGTGCCAAGGTGGGTCTCGTCGGGCTGCAGGAAGACCTGCTCGCGGGTGTCGCCGAAGAGTTGAACGGGGCTGCCGACGGATCCGCGATCGCCGTTCCGACGGACGTCGCCGACCCCACGCAGGTGGAGGCCGCCGTTACCCGCATCGTCGACGAGTTCGGCGGGCTTCACCACGCGGTCAACAACGCCGCGGTGCCGGGCCAGGAGGCCGATCTGCACGAGATCGACGTCGCGGACTGGGCGCGCACGATCGGGATCAACCTCAGCGGCGCGTTCTACGGGATGAGATACCAGATCCCGCACATGCTCGCCGCCGGCGGCGGCAGCATCGTCAACATCGCGTCCGTGAACGCCACCAAGCCGCTGACACAGCACGGCGCCTACACCGCGAGCAAGCACGGCATCGTCGGGATCAGCCAGAGCGCGCAGCTGGACTACGTCACCCGCAACATCCGGATCAACGTGGTCTCGCCCGGTGTCACCGACACCCCGATGGTCGGCAGCGGTGGCGACCTCGCCGACGTCATGAAGTCGATCGTGCCCTGGGGCCGCATGGCAACTCCCACCGAGGTAGGTGAGGCCGTGGTGTGGGCCTTGTCGGACCAGGCGTCCTACCTCGTGGGGCAGCAGATCATCGTCGACGGCGGTTTCGTTCTGCGCTGACCGAAGGTGCCGACAGAGCCGGAAGGGCAGCGGCTTGCCGCTGCCCTTTCAGACTCCGGTCCCGCTCCGGTCCCGGCCGGCTTCCCGAGCGTGCAACGCCCGCCACACGCGCTCAGGTGTCGCCGGGATGGACACCTGCCCGGCGCCGACGGCGCGCAACGCGTCGATCACGGCGTTGTGCACGGCGGCCAGGGACCCCGTAGCGCCGGACTCGCCGACGCCCTTGGCGCCCAGGGGGTTGAGGGGCGTCGGCGTGACCGTGTGCATGACTGCGATCGACGGGAGATCGGCGGCACTGGGCATGAGGTACTCGGCCAGGCTGGCCGTTGTCGGAAGACCGCCCGGATCGAAGGTGATCTGCTCGAAGAGCGCCTCGGCGATGCCGGTGCCGATCCCGCCATGAACCTGTCCATTGACGATCAACGGATTGATGACCGTGCCGCAGTCGTCGACGGCCAGGAAGCGTCGGATGCGCACCTTGCCGGTGCCGGTGTCGATCTCGACGATGGCGATGTGGCAACCGTACGGCGCAGTGCCCGCACCTTGGTCGAAATGATGCTCACCGGCGAGACCAGTGTGCTCGGCGAGGGCGGCCACCTGGGACCAGTCGTAGCGTGAGCCGCCCGCGATGAACTCCCCGTCTACGAGCCGAATCTCATCGGTACCGCACGTGACCTGCTCGGCGATGAGGGCGTGCGCCTGCTGGAGCAGGTGGACCGAGGCGAGGTGTACGGCGGACCCGCCGATCTGCGCGGACCTTGAGCCGCCCGTGCCCTGACCGAAAGAGGTGAGGTCCGTGTCCGCGGGCGCGAGGGTGAAACGCTCCGGTGCGATGCCAAGGACAGCGGAGGCGATCTGGCTGTACATCGTCCAGTGACCCTGCCCGTGTGCGGATGTGCCGACCCGGAGTTCGATGTCACCGCTGGACCCGAGGATGACGCGGGCGCCTTCGGCGGCGAGGCCGATCTTGGGGCTGGCCGATACCTCCACGTACGAGCTGATCCCGATCCCGAGGATGCTGCGTCCCGCAGGGTCCTGCGCGGCCTGCTCGCGGCGAAGCGCCGTGTAGTCGGCCGCGGACAGAGCGGTCTCGAGCGCGCGGTGATAGTCGCCGCTGTCGTACGTCTCCCCGCCCGCGTTCGTGTAGGGGAACTGTCCGGGCACCACGAAGTTGCGTCTGCGGACCTCGGCCGGATCCATCCCGAGCCGCGCCGCGAGCTCGTCCATGGCGCGTTCGATGACGTGAATCCCCTCCGGTCGTCCCGCGCCCCGCAGAGCGCCCGTCGGTGCGGTGTTGGTCATCACGCAACGAATGCGCGCGCGCAGGTTGGGAATGTCGTAGGTGCCGGTGAGCAGGCCCCGTGCGGTGTGGATGGGGCTGACGCCCACTCCTGGGTAGGCGCCCGCATCGCCGAGAGCCTCCACCCGCAGGCCGAGCACCTTGCCGTCCTCCTCCGCGACCAGGCGCACGTCGAAGGCGTATCCACGGCCTTGCATGGTGAGCAGGTTCTCGTGCCGGGTCTGCGTCCACCGGAGCGGAACGCCCAGGTGGCGGGCGACTGCGATCACCAACAGGTAGTCGGCGTCGAACGGGGTCTTGCCGCCGAACCCGCCTCCGACGGCGGGACAGCGAACCCGCAGCCGGTCAAGGGGGATGCCGAGCAGCGCCGAGATCATCAGACGTGACCGGTGTGGCATCTGGGTGGAGGCGATGACGTCCAGGCCGCCGTCTGCATCGAGTACGACCAGGACCGCTGCGGGCTCCATCGGCATGACACCCATGCGGGGCTGCTCGACGCGGACGGCGACTTCGACCGGCCCGGCGATGTCGGGGTCGCCGGTCTCGAGCAGCGTCTCGAGGCAGACGTTGCCGTCGAAGTCCTCGAAGAGCCGCGGGCTGCCCGGGGCCAGCGCGTCTTCGGCCGACGCAACCGCTTCGAGTTCCTCCACGTCGACTTCCACTCGGGCCGCGCCGGCACGCGCGGTGGACGCGGAGGTGGCCACGACGACGGCGATCGTCTCACCGACGAAGCGGACCCTGTCGCCCACCAGCAGCGGGCGGTGCAGTCGCGGATCCATGGGGAGGGTGGCGGGGGACGCGGCGAGCTTGGGCAGGTTCAGGTCCGTCGCCGTGAGCACGGCGACCACCCCCGGCAGGGCGCGGGCCGCGGCCGTGTCGACGGCCCGGATCCGGCCGTGTGCGGTGCGGGAACGGACGAGACTGACATATCGCATGCCTGGAACCTCGAGGTCGCCGGTGAACGCCGTGGCCCCGCGGAGCAGTCCATCGTCCTCGTGGCGGGTGCGGGGATCGCCGACCGCAGGACGCGATCGGTCCCCGCCGGTGCCCGGAACCGAGGTGGTGGTGCTGGTGGTCATCGCCGTCCTCAGATCGGGCGGCCGAGGTTGGAATCCTCGGTGAAGAGCACGTGGCCGTCGGCGATCGCCTTCTCCAGGTCGTCGAGGTCCCAGTCGTTGCCGCCGGGCACCCAGGTCTCCGCCCCGGTCCAGCGCATCTCCTGGATCGCGTCGGCGCTCGCGAAGAGAACACGGCCCGAGAGCGCGGCCGAGCGGTCGCTGGCCAGGTAGAGAACGACCCGGGCTGCGGCATCGCTGGTGTAGAACTGCCGCATCTCGGGAGTCAGGACGCCGCTGGAGGTCACCCGGCCGTCGCCCCAGGCGCGGCTCGCGAAGCGCGGGGAGATGGTGTTCGCGCGGATCCCGAAGGCGTCGCCCTCGATGGCCAGCGTGCTGGTCATGGCGACGATGCCGCCCTTGGCCGCGCTGTAGTTCGCCTGCGTCGACTTGCCCCGGACACCGCTGCGCGAGGTGGTGTTGACGATGGCACCGCCGCCGTGGTCGGCCATGTGCGCGAATGCCTCGCGGGAAACGAGGAACGTGCCCGTGAGGTGCACGTCGATGACCTTGCGGAACGCCGCGTCGCTCATCCGCGGGACAGGGGCGTCGATGACCACTCCGGCGTTGTTGACGAGGATGTCGATGGTCCCGAATGACTCGACCGCCGTTCTCGTGATGCTGGCGGCGCCCTCGGGGTCGGACACGTCCGCGTGGTTGACCACCGCGTGCCCGCCGGCCGCGACGATCTCGGCCACGACGTCGGCGGCGTTGTCCGATCCCAGCGCGTCACCCTCGACAGTGACGTTGAGGTCGTTGACGACCACCGCGGCACCCTCGCGGGCGAAGTCGAGCGCGTAGCGCCTGCCGAGGCCCGCTCCGGCTCCCGTGATCGCCGCGACCTTGCCACTGAGCTCACCCATCGGAGCCTCCTTCGTTCGTTCTCGTGCACGTGGGGAAGCCTGGACTGGGAGCAGGGCATGTCTCAGCCGGTGGCTGCCTTCATCCGCTCCACGAGCTGCCGGCGCAGGGCTCGAACCTCACGCGGCATGTTCCAGCTCAGTGCGCCGACGATCTCGCCTTCGACGCGGTAGACCGCGGCGAACCTGCCTCCTGTGTACGACCCGGCGACGACTTCGACCTCGCAGTCGCCACCCAGGTGGCCGTAGGCCTGGATCTTCACGTCGTACTGGTCGGTCCAGAAATAGGGGACCGGCGCGAACGGCACCGGGTTTCCCATGATCGCCTTGGCGACGTTCATGCCCTGCTCGGTGGCGTTCATGCGGTGCTCGATGCGCAGGTGCCGGCCGATGCCGGGGTGGTACCAGCGGGCGACGTCGCCGGCCGCCCATACGTGCGGATGGGCCTGGTTGTGCTGGTCGCATACCACGCCGTTCTCGATGGTCAGCCCGGAGTCCGCCAGCCACTCCGTGTTGGGCAGCGAGCCGATGCCCACCAGCACCGCGTCGGCCACGACCGGGTCACCTTGGTCGAGGTGGATGTGCGACCGCCCGTCCGAACCGGTCTCGATGGCCGGCACGGAGGTCCCGAGCCGGAACTCCACGCCGTGTCCGAGGTGCAGGTCGAGCACATGGGCGGCGATCTCGGGTCCGAGTTGGCGCACCAGAGGTGCGGTCAGCACGTCGATCACCGTGACGTCCAGGTCCATCTGTCGTGCCACGGCCGCGGCCTCGATGCCCAGGAACCCTGAGCCGATCACGGCCAGCCGAGCGGTGGTGCGCAGGTCTCGCCGCAGGCGGGTCGCGTCCTCAAGGGTTCGCAGTGTGTGCACGCCGACCTGTCGGGCGCTGGGGAGCGTTCGCGGGCGCACCCCGGTCGCGATCACCAACGCGTCGTACGGGATCTCGCGATCGCCAACGGTCACCACGCGGCGGCCGAGGTCCACGGAGTCGGCGGGTGCGCCGAGCACCCATTCGGCCTCGAGTGCCTGGAGGGTCTCCTCGTTCCGGAGGTGGGTCTTCCGCAGCGGCCAGTCGCCCTTGAGGACCTGCTTGGACAGCGGGGGACGGTCGTACGGCGGCTCGGTTTCGTCGCCCACCATCACCAGTTCGCCGGCGAAGCCCTCGCGGCGCAGTGCCTCGGCCACGGTGAGGCCCGCCGCCGAAGCGCCGACCACGACGACCCGGGCGGGCCGGGGGTGCCGTTCACTCATCGATCATGATGGCCAGGGCCGGGCACACGTGGGCGGCCTCGCGGGTCTCGTCGTGCAGCCGCTCGGGCGGGTCGGCGTCGAGGAGCACCACGATGCCGTCCTCGTCGCGCTGGTCGAAGACGTCGGGCGCGCTGAACACGCACTGGCCCGCGCCGACGCACTTCTCCTCGTCGATGGTCACCTTCATGGTCGTCCTCTCACCACTTCACGGGCAGTGCGTCGATGCCGTACACGACGTTGTCGGTCTTGAACACGATGTGGTCCATCGGTACCGCGAGCTCGAGCGTCGGGATCCGGCGGTAGAGCGTCGAGTAGACGACCTCCAGCTCGACCCGGGCCAGCGGCTGGCCCAGGCACTGGTGCGGGCCGTATCCGAAGGCGAGATGATGGCGCGCCGAGGGACGGTGGATGTCGAGGACGTCGGGGTTCTCGAAGGTTCCGGCGTCTCGGTCGGCCGCGTCGTGGGCGGCGACGATGCCGTCGCCGGACTTGATCTGGTGGCCGTGGAACTCGAAGTCCTCGGTGGCCACGCGCCGTCGCCCGACGTGGAGGATCGTCAGGTAGCGCAGCATCTCCTCGACCGAGTTCGCGTGCACCTTCGCGTCGTCGGTGGTCCGCAGTTCCTTCAGGGCCTGAGGGTTCCGGAGGAAGGTGAGCGTGCCGAGCGCGATCATGTTGGCCGTGGTCTCGTGACCGGCGACCAACAGCAGCTGGCACATGTTGACGACCTCGTCGCGGCTCAGCCGGCCGGTGCGCATCTGCTCGGTCACCAGCCGACTCACCAGGTCGTCTGCGGGAGCTTTGTCCTTCTCGTCCACGACCCGCGCGAGCAGCTCCATCATGCCCTGCATCGCCGCGACGGCCTCTTCGGCAGTGGACAGCCGCGAGATCATCGTCCGGCTCAGCTCGTGGAAGAGGTGCCGCTCCTCGTACGAGACGCCCATCATCTCGCAGATCACCAGAGACGGGACGGGCAGCGCGAGGGCTTCGACGAGGTCGGCCGGGTTGGGGCCGGCGAGGATGTCGTCGATCAGGCCGTTGACGATCTTCTCGATCTCCGGGCGTAGAGCGCGCATTCGCTTCACCATGAACTCCCGCGTGAGCATCCGGCGCAGTCGATCGTGCTCGGGGTTGTCCATGTTGATGAAGGTCTTCATGACGCCGCGGCGGCCCTTCTGCCCGGCGCTGTTCCAGGGGTACCCGGCCCGGTCCGTGTCTGCGCTGACCCGGGGGTCGGACAGGATGTCCCGAACTTCCCGGTAACCGGTCACCAGCCACGGCTGGGAGCCGTCCCAGAGCCGGACCCGAGTGATCCGCTCGCGCTCTTGGATGCTGAGCACCTCGGGCGGCGGGTCGAACGGGCACGTGCGAGCCATCGGGTAGTCGCTGACGGTGTCGGTGTCGGTGTCGGTGGTCACGGGCGCGGGCCTTCCTGGAGACGTGACAGAAGAGGGCGGACATGGCGTTGCACACTGCGCCGATATGTGTGTCATCGTAGCGTGTGATGCGGATCTCTGTACAGGTTGCCTGTACATTTTTCCCGGAGCACTTGTGTGACGGAATGTCCTCGTGATGTGCTTACGTCACAGATGCTCTATCGGTGTGACATAGTGCAGCGTGACCTCGGTCATGAGGAGTCCGTCGTCAGGCCCCTGCCTGGTCCTGATGAGGCCAGATTGGAAATAGTCCGAGATGAGGAGTGCCCAGATGGCGGTGACGTCCGAGACGATCAGCTTCATCAGCGGCCCTGGACTGTCGCTCCATGGCGTCATCTACCTGCCCGACCAGGCCCGGCGCCCAGCCGCCGGGGCGCCGGCGATCATCCTGTGTCTCGGCTACAGACCGGTGTTCGGGATGTTCGCCCCGAAGTACGCACGCGGCTTCGCCGAGATGGGTTACGTCGTCCTCACCTTCGAGTACCGAGGATTCGGGGAAAGTGAAGGCCCGCGCTGGCGCCACATCGCGCAGGAGCAGCTCGAGGATGTCCGCAACGCGATCACCTACGTGACCACCCGGGCGGAGGTCGACGCCGACCGTGTCGCCCTGTGGGGTGACGCCAGCTACGGCGGAGCACATGCTGTGATGGCCGGCGCCCTCGACCAGAGGGTTCGGTGCGTCGCTGCCACCACACCCTTCGCCGACGGCGAGGCTCTCCTGCGCGACACCCGCACACCGTGGGAGTGGCAGGACTTCCTCGCGCGCGTCGACGCCGACCGCCGTGCTCGCGTCCTCGGCGGGGGCGAAGCAGTCGCGCCCGAGGAGATCATGAACTTCGAGCCCGCTTCGCACGTGCGAGCGGCGAAGCACGCCGAGAAGCACCCCGAGCTCGCGGCGCTGCGCTACCCCTTGTCGGAGACGGCCGACTCGACGATGGCCTACAAACCGGTCGACTACGTCGACCGGCTGGCCCCTCGGCCGCTTCTGCTGATCGCCGCCGAGCTCGACCGTACGACGCCCACGAGTCAGGCAGAACAGCTCTACGGCGCCGCAGGACCCCCCAAACGTCTCGTGATCCTCAAGGGCGCCGGCCACACTGACGTCCACGGGGCACGACTGGCCGATGTGATGGAGATCGGAGCCCGGTGGCTTGCTCGTCACCTCGGCCCGCGAACCGCCGACATCGTGCGAGTCGAGGGGGACCCCGAGGCCGAGGACGTCGACGCCCGCGTCCCGGCCGACCTGCGCGACCTCATCGAGAAGGAGGCGATCCGGTGACCGCACCCAAGTCCCAGCCGTTCATCGAGCCGGTGCCGGCGGCGGATCGGGTCGGCGAGGTTCGTGAGCGGCTCAATACGCTGCTGCCCGCGGGAACGTCCTTCTCGGCCGCGACGCCGGATCGCAACCTCCCCTGCACGCTGGTCAAGCACCCGCACTTCTTCGAGCCGTGGTCGCAACTCGGCACTCGGTTCCGTACCGGTGTGCTTCCGCCGCACGACCGCGAGCTGATCACGCTCCGGGTCGCGCACCGGGTGGGCAGCCCGTACGAATGGGCCCATCACACCCGCTCGGCGAAGCTGTCCGGCGTCACCGACGCGGAGATCAGCGCGGTGATCGCAGGTCCGGGCGACGACGCGTGGGACACCACGACCGCCGCCAAGCTCCAGGCCGTCGACGACGTCTACGACGACCAGAGGGTCTCGGCGGAGACCTGGCGGAGGATCGCCGAGGAGTACGACGAGCAGCAGCTCATCGAGCTCCTCATGCTCATCGGCTTCTACTCGATGACGGGATGGATGCTCAACTCCATCGGTATCGAGGTCGACGGTTGGCTCAGCGAGCCGCACCGCACACCCTGACCGACGACCCACGCGACCCGAGCGACGGCCCGAACGGCCTCTGAGTAAGCCCGAAGGAAGTTCATGAAGCAGTACGAGTGGGACCGGCTCTACATCGACGGGGCCTGGAGGCCACCGCATGAGCCGACCCAGGCCGATGTCATCGGCCCCGCGACCGAACGTGTCATCGGCCGTGTGCCTGTCGCCACCGCGAAGGACGCGGAGGACGCGGTGCTCGCGGCCCGGGTGGCCTTCGAGGAAGGACCGTGGCCGCGGCTCACCTACCGTGAGCGCGCTGAGGTGCTGCTCAAGATGAGCGGCATCATGGTGAAGCGACGGGACGAGCTGGCCGGTATCGACTCCGTCGAGGTCGGCCGCACCCGCGCGGCGACGACCTCGTTCGTCGACGTCCCGATCGAGCGCTGGATCGACTTGATGGAGCGGGTCGTCCCGGGGTTCGAGTTCGTCGAGCCGATGCTGCCCAACATCGTCGGCTCCCTGGTCGGCCAGGGCGTGGTGCACCGTGAGCCGTTCGGTGTGGTCAGCGCGATCAGCCCGTTCAACGCGCCGTGGATGCTGAGCCTGTTCAAGCTCGGCCCGGCAATGGTCGCAGGGTGTACCACGGTGCTGATGCCTTCGCCGCTGGCGCCACTTTCCGCGTTCGTGCTGGCCGAGATCGCGGACGAGGCCGGCCTGCCGGCAGGAGTGCTCAACCTCGTCACCGGGTCGCCCGAGGTCGGCGAGGTGATCACTACGCACGAGGCCGTCGACTTGGTGAGCTTCACGGGCTCCGACGCGACTGGACGCCGCATCATGGCGCAGGCCGCCCCGACCCTGAAGAAGGTGGTTCTCGAGCTCGGTGGCAAGTCCGCCAACATCGTGCTCGAGGACGCCGACCTCGACCGGGTCGCCACCGACGTTCTCCGCAACTTCACTGCGAACTGCGGTCAGGGGTGCGGCATGCTCACCCGCACCCTGGTGCACCGATCCCTCCACGACGAGCTGGTCGAGCGGGTCACGGCCCTTGCGAGCGGGGTCAAGATCGGCGACCCGGCCACCGACCCCACCGTGACGGTCGGGCCGATCATCAGCGCCGGCCAACGCGAACGTGTCGAGTCGATGATCGCGCGTGGCGTGGAAGAGGGCGCCCGGATCGCTGTCGGCGGCAAGCGGCCGGAGGGCCTGGACACGGGCTACTTCCTTGAGCCGACTGTGATGGTCGACGTCGAGAACTCAATGAGCGTCGCTCAGGACGAGTTCTTCGGCCCGGTCATGGTGGTGATCCCCTTCGATGACGACGAGGAGGCGATCAAGATCGCCAACGACAGCCGCTACGGGTTGGCCGGGGGAGTCTGGTCGCGCGACGTCAGCCGCGCCTACTCCGTTGCGCAGCGCATCCGGACCGGGTCGGTCGC
Source organism: Actinomadura rugatobispora (assembly GCF_042656285.1). Classification (GTDB taxonomy): domain Bacteria; phylum Actinomycetota; class Actinomycetes; order Streptosporangiales; family Streptosporangiaceae; genus Spirillospora; species Spirillospora rugatobispora. The sequence goes on from NZ_JBHSON010000007.1 coordinate 88,725, forward strand.
CGTCAATGGCGGCGGTGGCCGGGTCACCCCCCACGGTCCTTTCGGCGGCTACAAGCACAGCGGCCTTGGCCGGGAGTGGGGGCGGTGGGGCCTCGAGGAGTACCTACAGCACAAGACGATCACGTGGCCGGTGGCTGCCGGATGAGGCTTGAGAACGCGTCCGCGCTGGTGACCGGTGGTGCGTCGGGCCTCGGCCTGGCGACGGTCCGCTCGCTTGTCGAGCGCGGGGTCCACACCGTCGTCGTCGACCTGCCTTCCTCCCAGGGCGCCGAGATCGCCGACGGTCTCGGCGACCTGTGCACCTTCGCCCCCGCGGACGTCGCCGACGCCGAGGCCATGTCAGCCGCGGTCGAGGCCGCTGCAACGGTGGCGCCGCTGCGTGCGCTGGTGCACTGCGCCGGTCGCGGGGGCACCGTCCGGGTGGTTGACCGACACGGTGTGCCGGGCGCCCTCGACACCTACCGATCGCTGATCGAAACCAACCTGGTCGGCAGTTTCAACGCCCTGCGGCTGGCCGCGGCCGCGATGGTCGGCAACGAGCCCGTCGAGGGTGAGCGCGGCGTTTGCATCATGACCGCCTCGGTTGCCGCGTGGGAGGGGCAGACCGGCCAGACGCCGTACGCCTCGGCCAAGGCCGGCGTGGTCGGCATGACGCTGGTGGCCGCGCGTGACCTGGCATCGCGGCTGGTTCGGGTATGCACAATCGCCCCCGGCACCTTCGACACCCCGATCCTGTCCCGATTCTCCGACGAGATCCGGGCCAACCTGGCCGCCGCGGTACCCCACCCTGCCCGGCTCGGCCGGCCGGAGGAGTACGCCGGGTTGGCGATGCACATCATCGACAACCCGATGTTGAACGGCGAGACGATCCGCCTCGACGGGGCGATCCGGATGCCCGCTCGATGAGCGGTGAAGTCCTGACCGAGCGGATCGGCGGAGTGCCGTCGATCGTGGTCAACCGACCCGAGGTCCGCAACGCGATCAACGCCGCGGCCTCGGTGGCGATCGCCGAGGCGCTCGACGAACTCGACAACGATCCTGCCCTTGCGGTCGGCGTCATTGAGCCGGTGCGCTCCTCCGAGAACGCCCGCGAAGGCGCCCTGGCGTTCAAGGAGAAGCGCACGCCCCACTGGAAGGGACACTGAGCATGTCCGAGCGCTTGCGCATCTTCTTGACGGTGAATGGCGCGCAGGCCGAGCTCGAGGTAGAGCCGCGCACGTTGCTCCTCGAGGCACTGCGCGATCATCTCGGGTTGCGCGGCACCCGCACCGGCTGCGAGACGACGACGTGCGGCGCCTGCACCGTGCTGCTCGACGGGCGCTCTGTGAAGTCGTGCACGGTCCTTGTCGCTCAGGCGCGGGACCGTACCGTCACCACGATCGAGGCGCTCGCCGGCGAGACCGACCTTCACCCGGTGCAGGAGAGCTTCAGGAACTGTCATGCCCTGCAGTGCGGCTTCTGCACGCCGGGCATGGTGATGGCCGCCGTGAGCGCGCTCGAGGAGGGTCGCGTCTGCGACGAGGAGAGTGCGCGGCGGGCCTTGAAGGGCAATCTGTGCCGCTGTACCGGGTACCACAACATCGTGGCTGCGCTGCTCGCGACCGCCGATGCTCAGAAGAGACCGTCGTGATCGACCACGACTTCGCGCTTGATCTGCCAACCGATCTGCATGCGGCGCTGGCTGCCTTGCTCGATCCGAGCCGACCTGCCATTCCGTTGGCCGGCGGACAGAGCCTCCTGGTGGCGATGAAAGCAACGCAGACCGGACCTGAGCGTCTGGTCGACCTGTCCGGCGTACGGGAGCTGCGTGGCTTCGACGTAGCCGGCGAGCGGGTGCGGATCGGGGCGATGACGCGGCATGCGGAACTCGAGCTGGATCCGCACATCCGCCGGGTCGTCCCCTTGCTGGCGCAGGCGGCATCGGCCGTGGCCGATCCGCAGGTGCGTCATCTCGGCACCCTGGGAGGGTCGCTGTGCAATGCCGATCCGGCGGCCGACCTCCCCGCTGCGCTGGTGGCGCTGCGAGCCCTGGTCCACTACCGCGACCAGGATGGCGAGCACGTCGACGACGTGGAGACTTTCCTGAACGCACGCAGGGCCGCGGCGCGACCGCTGCTCGTGACGGCTGTCGATGTGCCCGCTCATGATCGACTCCCGTGGGCGTTCCAGAAGTTCCGCCCGCGCGCGATGCTCTGGGCGGTCGTGGGTGTCGCCTACGTCGGTGGGGAGGTGCCCGGGATCGGACTGGCTGGAATGGGCTGGACCACGCTTCGTGCGGCGCAAGCGGAGTCGGCGCTACGCCTGGGGCGGCCCTACGACGAAGTGGCGGCTTTGGCTGACGCGGGCTCTGATCCACTCTCGGACGCCACGGCGACGGCGGACTACCGGCGTCATCTCGCCCGTGTCCTGCTACGGCGAGCGCTGGCGGGCGAGAGCACGCACTGACTGCGACACGACCTCAGCTGCGCACTCCGGCATCCTGGGGAGGGTCGTGGGTCGTGCGCGCCAGTGTGCGATCGGCGAAGGTGAGCACGGACACCGCGAGTCCAACGATCACCAGAGCGATCGAGATGATGCGGAAGCCGCCGTCGTCGACGCCGTCGGCGTACGCGACGGCAGTGAGGGCGCTCGAGCCGATGGCGCCAAGGTACGTCGCTGTTCGGTACAGGCCGGACGACGTGCCGAGGTCGCAGGCCGGCGCCTGAGCGTAGAGCGCGTTCTGGTTACCCGTGCTCATGCCGCCCAGGACGATGCCGAAGCCGAACGCCGCGAGTAGGAGGAACGGGATTGGCGTGTCGTCCCGGAGCAGGATCAAGCCGGCGGCGGTGACGGTCACGGCCACGGCGGCGACACGCAGCGAGGGGCGGATCAAGCCGCGGCGCGACAGCAGCCAGCTGAGGGCGGCGGCGACGCCGGTCATCGGAACCATCACCAACCCCGCGACCCAAGCGTCGAGGCCACGGCCTTCCTGCATCCACTGGGTGTAGGCGTACATCATCGTGTACGTCGTGCCGTAGGTGAGCCCGGTCCGCAGGTAGGTGCGGGTCAACGCGCCGTTCCGGGCCAGCGATCGTACGTCGATGAACGGTGACGACGCGCGTCGTTCCCAGCACAGCAGCACGACAAGACCGATGACGGAGACGGTGAGAGCTGTCCAAGTGACGCGGCCCAGTGTCTGCATGGCGGCGAGGAGGCCGCCGATGGTCGCTGTGAAGAGCACGACGCCAATGGGGTCGATGCGCGTCAGCGCTGCCCCCGGCCTGAGTGGGGCGCGCTCGTCGCGGGGAATCCAGAGCATGGTCATGGTCAGACAAAGCGCGACGACGGGCACGTTGAACAGGAAGACGGCGCGCCATCCGGCCAACTCGACCAGCAGCCCGCCGATCGGCAGACCGGCAGCGGTCGTCACTTGTGCTGCGACCGTCATCACGCCCAGGCTGGGGCGAGGATCCCAGCCTTCCTCGCGTTGCTGACGGGCACGGATGATGAGCATCGCGTTCGGGAAGGCCGCCGAGGTGCCGACGCCGATGAACACGCGCGCGAGCACCAGCATCCCAAGGCTGGTGCCCAGTGCGCCGACGACGCCGAAAACGGCCACCAGTGCCGAGCCGATGAGGAAGACGCGGCGCGCTCCGAACACCTCACCGATGCGTCCGAGCGTCGGTTGCGCCACCGCGCACACAAGATAGAGGACCGACACGAGTACGGCGGTTCGTCCCGGCGAGATGCCCAGATCGCCGCCGATCGGGACGAGCGCTGTCGCGATCATGGAGGAGTTCACCGGGTTGAGCATCGAGCCGAGCGCGAGGGGTGTCAGGAACTGCCACTCGCGGGGCCGAGCGTCGGCGGTACGCCGGTCACGGCGCTGCGCCATCTCGCCCGGGGTCGTTGCGCGACGAGAGCGTGACACGCTGTCCCGACCTCCTGTCACAATGACACGCTGACGGTGTTGCCGGTTCGGCTCGCCGGCGTCGCCGCCCCGTGTGTCCGCCGAAGCCGCCGCGACGAGGATCAGATCTCGGGGATTCCGTCCATCTTGGGACCGCCATCGGCGTGGAGCACCTCGCCGGTGAGGTACGAGGCATGGTCGGAGACGAGGAACAGCACCAGCTTGGCGATCTCGAGCGGCTCGGCCACTCGACGCAGCGGCATGCGTTCCTCGCTCCCGGACACATCAAGATTGCCCCGGCTCCAGGAGCGCTCAGCGCCCTCGGAGCGAGTCAATCCGGGCGCCACGCAGTTGACGCGAATGCCTCGTGGTCCGAGCTCGGCCGCGGCGACCTTGGTCAGCATCTCCACGCCGCTCTTCGCGGCGCTGTAGGCCGCACCGCCGAGCGTGCCGGTCGACGCGGATGAGGAGGAGATGTTCACGATGGAACCGCCTCCATCAGCCTCCAAGTGGGGGATGGCCGCCTTCGTCGCCGAGAAGACGCTGGTCAGGTTCAATGAGATGATCCGGTCCCACTCGGCGATGTCCAGGTCCACCATCGGCTTCAAGTAGGAGCCACCGGCATTGTTGACGAGCACGTCCAGGCGACCGTGGGACGCGACGGCGGCGTCGACGAGGGCGCGCATCTGGTCGTCGTCCCTGACGTCGGTCGGTACCACCTGTGCCTTGCGGCCGGTTGTCGCTGCGATCTGCTCGGCGGTCGCGATCAGCCGCTCCTCGTTGCGTGCCGCCAGGACCACGTCTGCGCCGCGCCGCGCGAGCAGCAGTGCGATCTCTCGGCCGATGCCGGTCCCGCTGCCCGTGATGATGGCGGCCTTGCCGGTCAGGTCAGTGACATCCGTTGCGGGAGAACTCAAAGCCGGGCCTTCCGTTTGTGCCGTCCGGTGGGTGTCTGAGGACCTGGTGAGGTAGGTCGTTTGACTCGATGTCATTACAGCACACATTCAGGTACAATGTGACATGGTCGGAGTGTGAGTCCGGCTCGCGAGATCGCGATGTGAGCGGGTGAGCTGGAGAGCGGCGCCCGGCGTGGTGCCACGACAAGGGAGTTCCCATGGCCGAGGTTGAGATGATCCGCCAGTACGGCACCGGCTGGTACCACGCGTTCTGGAGCGGGGAGCTCCAAGCCGGCGGGGTGATGCCGCTCCGGTACTTCGGGCGCGACCTGGTCGCCTTCCGAGGTGAGAGCGGTGATGTCCACCTGCTCGACGCGCACTGCCAGCACATGGGAGCTCACCTCGGACACGGCGGCGAGGTGCGCGGCGAGAGCATCATGTGCCCCTTCCACAACTGGGAGTGGAGCGGCATCGATGGCGCCAACACAAAGATCCCGTACCTCGACCGGTGCATCAAGAAGAGCCTGGGCACGCACCGAACCCAGGAGCAGGACGGCATTGTTTACATGTGGTTCTCGCGAAAGGGCGACGAGGAACCGACATACCTGCCGCCTCGAGTGGCAGAGTCGGAGGACCCGGCCTTCTACCCGCTGTATCCGCACGGCGCTCAGCGGGCGAACGTGACCTTTCCGCCGCAGTTCGCCTTCGAGAACGTTGCGGACATCAGCCACCTCCGGACGGTCCACAAGTGGGCGGACGTGCCGTTGCTCAACGGCGGAGGTGCCGACGGCGACATGTTCTTCACCGACTTCACCGGACACGTCCCGACCCGCGAGGGGGACGTCAAGGTGCGCATTGAGAACTACCAGTGGGGCCTGGGCGTCGTCTACAGCCGACTCCACGGACTTCACCCCACTGCTCAGATCAGTGCCATCACGCCGATCGACCACGAGACGTCGGTCTACTCCCTCTCGATCTGGGTCGGTCGGCTCGACGACACCGACGAGCCCAAGGGGCGCGCGAAGGCCGTGATCGACGAGCAGCGCAAGCAGGCCCTCAACGCCGGAGGCAACGACCGGATCATCTGGGACAACCAGATCTACATCGAGAACGCTCCGCTCGTGGGTGACGAGCGCAAGACCATCGGCGCCTTCCGCGCCTGGGCCCGCCGCTTCCGCGAGGACAACGCGCCGCAGCCCCCGAAGGCGGCGCCGGTCCCTGCGGACCTGCCGTTCCCGGAGTCGCCGACCACCTACACGCCGGCGTCGTGACCGACGGCGCCGGCACGGGACCGGCAATTCCAGCGCGGACGACGGCGCCGAGTCGGGCTCGTGGCGCGATGATGCGATAGTCTCGCGCCGACGTCCGACCCGGCGGGTAAGAGTCACAAGAAGAACAATTGTAGGGAGTTCGAACATGGCACGCCGCGCCGAGAACCTGGCTCCGGGTGATGCCACCCGGGCCCGGCTGGTCGATGGGGCCGCCGCGTGCTTCTACCGCTACGGAGTCGGCAAGACGACGATCGACGAGATCGCCCGTGAGGTTCGACTGTCCCGTCGGACGGTCTACCGCTACTTCGCGTCGAAGGAGGACATATTCGTCGCGGTCATCTCCCGCGAATTCGAGGAGTTGAGCCGCGAGGGCCGGCTCATCTACGAGAGGGCGTCGTTCGGCGAGGGCGTCATCGAGGTCGCGCTGTTGATGTCCCGGCGAGTCAACGAGAGTCCGACCTTGTCCCGTCTCTTCGCAGTCGAGGAGTCCGGCCAGACGATGGAGGCGTTGTTCGGCGGCACGGAGTTCACTCGCCTCGTTGAACGCTTCCTTGCGCCACTGATCCGCCGCGCGCAGCAGCGCGGAGAGTTGCGCAAGGACATCACGGTCGCCGACGCGACCGAGTGGGTCACGCATCTGGTGTTCTCGATGCTCGGGCCCAACCCGGTCATCAGTCGCCATGACGACGAGCACGTGAAGTTCATGCTTCGCACGTTCGCGTTGCCGGGGCTGATGCTGCCCGAAGCCGAGCAGGCGGTCGAGGCGCCGAAGGCCGGCACGCGCCGGTCGCGTGGCAAGGAGCAGTAGCCCTCGCCGCGGCGTCGGGTCAGCCGGTGAGGCCCTGAGCACCGACCTCGGGAACGATGTGCTCGATGAGGAAGTCGGCGATGGGGGTCGGCACGTCGTGCTGACCGGCGAGACCGGCGGCCAGTGCAAGGTCTTTCGCCCACATCCGTGCCATGCCCTCGCGGCCGGTCGTGTAGGTCTCCTCCTGGGCGCGAATCCGGTCCCAGTTGTTGCTGACCCAGCTCGAGCCCACTCCACCGGCGCCGATGACCTCGAGCAGCGACTCGTCGAAGCCGCAACCCCGGGCGATGGCCAGGGCCTCCCGCACCAGCGCGACGTTGCTGGTGGCGAGGAAGTTGTTGACGATCTTGGCGCTGACGCCGGCGCCGGTCTCGCCGACGTGGAACACGTTGCTCGCCATGAGGTCGAGCACCGGGCGGCAGCGCTGGACCGCTCGAGTGGGCCCGCCGACCATGAAGGTGAGGGTCCCGGCCCGAGCGGCCACGTCGCCGCCCCCGGTCATGGCCACGTCGATGACGTGCACGTCCTGGCGCATCGCGATGTCCGCGAGCTCTCGCACGAAGGCAGCGGAGACCGTGCTGTGGATGGCGATCACGGTGCCGGGTGCGGCGGTCGTGAGCGCTCCCGGGCCGGTGGCGTCGCCGAGCAAGGCCGCCCGCACCTGCGTCTCGTCGAAGACGGCCACGCACAACACCTCGACGCCAAGGCACGCCTCGCCGGAATGCGCAGCGGCGGTCGCCCCGAGATCAGTCAGTTCCGCCACGGCCTCGGCGCGAGTGTCGTACACGACGGTCTCGACGCCCGCGGCGCGTACGTTGCGGGCCATCCCTGCCCCCATGTTGCCAAGCCCGATGAAGCCGACGCGGAGAGCCAGGCCGGGTGCGTCCGGCGCGGTCGCGGCGGGCGGGGGAGTCGAAGCGCTCATCTCATGTCCTCGCGGGTTCCGTGTGTGAAGTCGGTCGCATATCATGACACCATGACGCAGATAATGTATCAATGTGACTAAGGAAGTCTGCGTCGCCGAAGGGGCAATCATGGTGAACGCCGCAGTGGTGGTCGGGGCGCTCCGGTCGCCCATCGGCAAGGGAAAGCCGACGGGCGCGCTGGTCGGCATTCATCCGATCGACCTGCTGAGCCAGGTGCTCGCCGCACTTGTCGAGCAGACCGGGGTCGACCCGGCAGAGGTCGAGGACGTGGTCACCGGCTGCGTATCGCAAGTGGCCGAGCAGTCGGCGACGCCAGGACGCTGGGCCTGGTTGGCGGCCGGCCTGCCCGAGCACGTGCCGTCGGTGACCATCGACCGCCGCTGCGGTTCGAGCCTGCAGTCGCTGCAGTTCGCTTACCAGGCCATCGCCGGTGGCAGCCAGGACGTGGTCGTCGCGGCGGGTGTGGAGTCGATGAGCCGGGTGCCGATGGGTTCCAACCGGCAGGGCGCCGATGCGTTCGGCGGCGCCGCGCGGCGCTACCCGCCTGGGCTCGTGTCCCAGGGCATCGCCGCCGAGCTCGTCGCGGCCCGCTGGGGGCTGGGCCGAGAGCTGCTCGACGAGTACTCGGTCACCTCGCACCGGCGTGCGGCGCAGGCCCGCGCGGCCGGCGCTTTCGACGCCGAGATCGTCCCGATCCGCAGCGCATCCGGAGCGGTGGTCTTGGACCAGGACGAGACGATTCGCGAGGGTTCGACGGTCGAGGCGCTGTCCGGCCTTCGGCCCGCCTTCGAGAATGAGGTCGACAAGCAGCGATTCCCCGAGATCGGCTGGTCGATCACGGCGGGTAACTCGTCGCCGCTGGCAGATGGGGCTTCGGCTCTGCTCGTTGTCAGCGAGCGGTATGCGGAGAAGAACGGCCTGACGCCGATGGCGCGGATCGTCGGTGGCGTCGTGACCGCCGAGGACCCGATCCAGATGCTCACGGCGCCGATCCCGGCGACGACGAAGCTGCTCGACCGGTTGGGGCGCGAGCTCGACGACATCGATCACGTCGAGGTCAATGAAGCCTTCGCCCCCGTGCCGCTTGCCTGGGCGGGCAGCCTCGACGCCGACCCGGATCGACTCAACCCGCGCGGTGGTGCGATCGCACTAGGGCATCCGACGGGCGCCTCCGGCGCGCGGTTGGCCACCACGGCCGTGCACGCCATCGGGGGTTCGACGAAGAGCGCCCTCGTCACGATGTGCGAGGCGGGCGGCATGGCCAACGCGTTGCTGCTCGAAGCTCTCTGACCCCGAACATGCCGAGCCTGAACCGGCTCACAGCCCGAAAGGCGGCCATGGACGTCTACTTGATGTACATCGACGGTGAGTGGGTGCCGGCACGGTCCGGCAGGACCTTTGAGTCGGTCGACCCATGGTCCCAGGAGGCGTTCGCGCGCATCCCCGAGGGTGACGAGACCGACGTCGACCGAGCGGTAGCGGCCGCTCGCTCGGCAGTCGTCGAGTCGGACTGGGCTGCGAGTGCGTATCCCCGCGCCGCGACCCTGCGCCGCTTCGCCGACCTGCTCGACCGGGATGTCGAGCGCCTGGCCAGGCTGGAGTCGCGTGACAACGGCAAGGTCATCCGCGAGGAGCGCGGGATGTACGGCTCGATCAGCGGGTACTTCCGCTACGCCGCCAGCGTCGCTGAGACCTATGTCGACACCGTCCCCGCGGGTCGCGACCCGCGGGTCCTGGCGATGACCCGACGAATGCCGTACGGCGTGGTCGGCATTCAGTCGCCGTGGAACACGCCGGGCGTGATCATGGCCCAGTCGGCCTCTTCCGCGCTGGCGGCCGGCAACACGATCGTGGTCAAACCCTCCGAGGTCGCCCCGGTCTCGACCCTCGCACTCGCTGAGCTCGCCCACGAGGCCGGCTTCCCGCCGGGAACCTTCAACGTCGTCACGGGCATGGGCGCCGTCGTCGGCGCCCGGTTGTGCTCCCACCCCGACGTGGCGAAGCTGGCGTTCACCGGTAGCCCGGCGGGAGGCAGGATCGTTGCCCGGCACGCGGCGGACCGGCTGGTTCCAGTCGTCATGGAGCTCGGCGGCAAGTCGGCCAATGTGGTGTTCGCCGATGCCGATGTCGAGAAGGCGGCCCTCGCCGTGGCTCAGGGCTTCACCGCTGCGGCCGGCCAGAGCTGCATGTGCGGTGGCCGGGCCATCATCGAGGACTCCATCCACGACCGAGTCCTCGAGCGGGTCCTCGAGTACGTCGACGGCCTGGTGATCGGCGACCCGTCCGACGAGGCCACCGACATGGGTCCGACCGCCACCGTCGGTCAGCTCGAGCGGATCAGGTCTTACGTCGCGGCGGGTCGCGAGGACGGCGCCCGTCTGGTCTACGGCGGGGAGCAGCTCGACCACCCCCAGCTGATCCGGCCGGCGATCTTCACCGAGGTGTCCCGCTCCATGCGCGTCTTCCAGGAGGAGGTCTTCGGTCCGGTCTTGGCGATCTCGCGATTCAAGTCCGAGCGGGATGCTGTCGAGCTCGCCAACGACACCGCGTACGGGCTGTCGCTGGCCGTGTGGACGAAGAACCTGGACCGTGCGCATCGGGTGAGTAACAAGCTGTCCGCCGGCACTGTGTGGGTCAACCAATACCGGCGCGGCGACCCGGCGTACGCGATGGGCGGGATCGCCGAGAGTGGTTACGGCCGGGTCAGCGGGATCGAGGGCTACGAAGAGATGACCTACACCAAGAGCGTGCAGATCCTGCTAGAGGACGGCGATGGCTGAGCGCTCGCCTGAGGTCGAGCTGTCCCTCGTGGTCTTCGGTCGTCGCGAGGTCGCGGACCGCGTGGTCGAACTGGAGCTGGGTCCGCGACCCGGCACCGCCCTGCCGGCGTGGGAGCCAGGGGCGCACGTGGAGCTCCAGCTCGCCCCGGACCTGCTTCGTCACTACTCGTTGTGCGGCGACACGGGCGACGGTGGTCGCTGGCGGATCGCGGTGCTGCAGCCCGAGACGAGCCGCGGCGGCTCGCGGGCCGTCCACGAGAACCTGCGACCGGGCGCCGAGGTGATCGTGCGAGGACCGCGCAACCGCTTCCCCCTCGTCGATGCCGATCATTACGAGTTCGTGGCGGGGGGGATCGGCATCACCCCGTTGATCCCGATGATCGCCGAGGCTGACCGACGCGGAGCGAGCTGGCGGCTGACTTATGGCGGCCGCAGTCCCGCGTCGATGGCCTACGGCGAGGAGCTCGAGCGTCGCCATCCGGGCGCCGTCGAGCTCTGGCCGCAGAACGAACGCGGTCTGCTCGACTTGGACGTCGTGCTCAAAGAAGCCGGTCTCGGGACGGCGGTCTTCGCCTGCGGGCCCGACGGGCTGCTGGCCGCACTCGAGCAGCGGGCGGCGGGCGCGGACTGGACTCTCCGTCTCGAGCGGTTCGTCGCCGGTCAGGTGGACGATGGCGAGAACCGGGCGGTCGAGCTCGAGCTCGTCGACAGCGAGGTCACGATCGTCGTCGCGCCTGACGAGACGCTGCTCGAAGCGGTCGAGAAGGCCGGCGTCTTCGCGATGTCGTCCTGTCGTGAAGGCATCTGCGGGACGTGCGAGACGCGGGTGCTGGCCGGACGACCTGAGCACCGTGACTCCTACCTGACCGACGAAGAGCGAGCCGAGGGCGACGTGATGATGATCTGCGTGTCGCGGGCGCTCTCCGACAAGCTCACCCTCGAGCTGTGAGCCGACGATTCTTGGAGACTTCGATGACCGCCACGACGGAAGACGCTCGCGAGATCACCGTCGACGACCGCGCTCACATCTATCTCGACGGCAAGTGGGTCGAGCCGACGGGCGAGCAGGATCTGGTGGCGGTGACGAACTCGGGGTCCGGCGAGGTGCTCGCCAAGGTCGCTCAGGCATCGATGGCCGACGTCGATCGCGCGGTTCAGGCCGCGAGGCTGGCCACGGAAAGGTGGTCGTCCTCCTCGGTGGCCGAGCGGGCGGCGCTGCTGGAGCGACTCGCCGATGAGATCGAGGCGCGGGCCGACGAGATCGCTTGCACCGTGGCGCTCGAGGTCGGCACGCCGCTGCGGATGTCGCGGCTGCTCCAGGTCGGGCTGCCTCTCAGCGTGCTGCGCGGCTATGCCGCCGACGTGCGAGAGCTGGAACTGGAGCAGACGATCGGCAACTCTCTGGTCCATCGGACGCCGGTCGGCGTGGTCGGTGCGATCACCCCGTGGAACTACCCGCTGCACCAGATCGCCGCGAAGCTCGGTGCCGCCATCGCGGCGGGCTGCGGGACGGTGCTCAAGCCCGCCAACGTCGCTCCGCTGAGCGCGTTCATCCTTGCCGAGGCGGCGGATGCGGCCGGCGTGCCGGCCGGCCTGCTCAATGTCGTCACGGGTGAAGGTCCGGGGGTGGGCGAGGCGATCGCGGGGCACCGGGACGTGGGCATCGTCTCCTTCACGGGATCGACGCGGGCCGGCGCTCGCGTCGCCGCGGTCGCGGCGGCCAACATCACGAAGGTCGCCCTCGAGCTTGGCGGCAAGTCCGCCAGCATCATCGCCGAGGACGCCGATCTCACCACGGCGGTGAAGGCGTCGGTTCGCCACGCGTTCACGAACTCGGGACAGACCTGCACGGCGTGGACCCGCATGATCGTTCCGCGATCCCGGCTGGTCGAGGTCGACGAACTCGTGGCCGCTGAGATGGCCAAGATGCCGGTGACGCACCCTCTCGCTGAGGGCGCGCGGCTGGGCCCGCTGGCATCCGCTGCCCAGAAGCGAACCGTCGAGGACTATCTCGAGGTCGCTCGTGCGGAGGGCTTGCGTGAGATCGCCCGAGGCAGCGTGGACGACCTCGGCCACGAGGGCGGCTACTACGTCGCACCCGTCGCCTACTCCGACGTGCCACGCGGCTCGCGTCTGGCGCAGGAGGAGATCTTCGGCCCGGTCTTGGTGATCGTTGGACACGACGGCATCGACGACGCGGTCGCGATCGCCAACGACTCCGACTACGGTCTCGCCGGTGGAGTATGGTCCGCCGACGAAGAGCGGGCGGTGGCCATCGCCAAGCGCATTCGCACCGGGCAGATCGACATCAATGGCGCGCGGTTCAACCCGCGAGCTCCGTTCGGTGGCTTCGGTCGGTCCGGCATCGGGCGCGAGCTCGGCCGGTTCGGCATTGAGGAGTTCCTTGAAGTCAGCGCCATTCAACAATGAGCGCGCTGGGCCGCGCGCAATGATGGAGGGGAGGCGAAGCACCCATGAGCACCGGCCAGAACATCACGGGATACTTCTTCGACTGGCGCCGCGAGGCCGAGCGCGACGGTTGGCACCTTGCGGACGGCACCTGGCGGCACCAGGAGACACATGAGGAGCACGCGGACGACTTCTATGTCTACCTCGGCAGCGAGTACTGGGTCGAGGCTTGGCCGGTCGGCGAGGGGTCCGGGGCGCGCGAGCCCGACCGGCCGGCACATCGTGAACGGGAAACCGCCGGGTAGCCGCTCGTCCCAGACCTCGCCTGTCGCGACACGAGGGCCCGGCAGATTGCCGGGCCCTCGTGCGTGTGTGCGGCTCAGTGCTCAAGGTATTCCAGGCCGTGCACATGCGAGTCGTCGCCCGCGGTGAGCTTCCCGAAGACGCGGTCAGGGAAGTGTCCGCCGGCGAAGTAGACGTTCTCCTCTTGGAGAATCTCGTTGATCTTCGCCCGGCTCTCGTGGGCCTTCGCGGAGTCCTGGTCGAAGACGAAGCTCATGCCGTCGTGCTGGAGCTCGACGGGACAGTGGAACGCATCACCGATGACCAGGGCCTTGCCGTCCGTCCCGTTGGCGAGCACCGAAACGTGGCCCCAGGTGTGACCCGGGGTCGGCACGACGACGACGCCCGGGAAGATCTCGGTCTGCGAGTCCACGAGCTCGACTGAGCGGCGCATCATCGCGATCTGCTCGTCCGTGGCGCCCTTGACTCGCTCGGCCGGGTCGGTCTCGGTCGACCAGTAGTCGAGCTCGGCGGTAGCCATGAAGTAGCGAGCGTTCGGGAAAGTCGGCTCGTCGGGTCGTTCGGGATCGATGACCCAGCCGACGTGGTCCAGGTGCAGGTGGCTGAACACGATGCCGTGGACGTCCGCGGGCTCCAAACCGACGGTGGACAGGCTCTCGAGCAGAGCGCCTCCGATCAGGTCCCCGCGGAACTGGCCGTTGGTCAGTGCTGTGACGTCGACCTTGTTGGGTCCGAAGCCCAGATCCACCAGCACGTTGTGCTCGCGGGTACGGATGAGGAACGCACCGACGCTCATGACCAGCAGACCGTCGTCGTCGATGACCTCAGGATGCCTGTCCCAGACTCCTTCGGGGGCATCGGGATAGTGGGTCGGTGCCTCCACGTGGTGCACGCCGTCCGGCAGGAATGTGACCGTCAGGCCGCCGAGCTCAAGGGAAGTCAGAGCAGCGCTCCAGACGCGAGGACTCTGCTCCTTAACGGGTGTTGAGGACATGACGAGTCGTTCCTTTCAGCGGGGGTCGAGCTTCGGAAGCACGCCGAACCGCCCGGTCAGGACCCCGAGCGTTCTTCGGAGAAGGTGCGTCCCAAGTGGTGACACTATCGCGGGATTTTGTGACAGTCGATACTCGTCGGCAGATTTCGCGAACTGAGCCGACCCTGTCCGGGGAGCGGACGGGAGCCCTCAGCCGCCCACGACCGCGCGGCCAAGACCTGGGAGCAGCGTCCGTGAGTGGACACGACCGAGCGACCCATCAGTCGGAGCCGGATGGCATCGCGCCAGAGATCATCGCGCTCGTCGCACTCGACCGCTTGCCCTTCGAAGACCGCGAGCGATCGGTCGGCGAACTCGTTGACCTGACGGGCCGTGTCGTCGCGGTCACAGGAGGAGGTGGAGGTGCGCTCGGCCGGGCACTGGTCGATCGATACGCATCTGCCGGAGCGGCCGTTGCCGTCCTGGACATCGAGTTCGCCCAGGCTGAGGAGGTGGCGGCGCGCTACCGAACGGTGGGGTGTGCCCACGCGGCCACTGCGGGCCGACGTCACAGAGTGGGAAGACATTCATCGGGCGATGCGCACCGTGGACCGCGAGCTCGGCCCGCGCGACGTCCTGGTCGACGATGCCGGTGGAGCCATGCGTTCACACGGCCGATTCATGGACCGGCTTCCGGAGACGATTGCGCGGCTGGTCAATCTCAACTACCTGGGCACCATGTAGCGAGCCGTGCGGCTCTGGAGGTGATGATCCCGCGTGGGTCGGGCCGAATCGTGAACATCGCGTCAGAGGGTGGCAAGACCACAGTGCCCGGCCTGGTGGTCCACAACAGCACCAAGTCTGGGGGTCAATCGGATTCGCCCGGAACCTGGCATTCGACTCGCAGGGCACGGGGGTGTCCACCGTTGCCGTTCGTCCGGGTGTGATGGTCGGCCCCCACGCGCTCGAGCGGATGCGTGGGGGATCGACGCCACAGAGCCGGATGGCGTCGGCCGGCGGCATGGAGAAGTCGAACATCGGCCGCTTCTCGCTGCCCGAAGAGGTCGCTGCGATGGCGGTGGTGTCGTCCTCGGCGGCAGGTGCGTGACTGAGCGGCACGGCTGTCTCCGTCGGAGGCGGGATGACGGACTTCTGACGACGTGGCCTCGGCGCACCGACGTCCAGGCCCCTACGCCTGGCTACATGATGTCTCGGGGAGTGGCGCAGCGCGACGACGACGGTTTGTGCGCCCGGTAGCCCCTCGGCAAACCGGCGAGGGATACACAGAGTCACGAAAAGTGTGTCAGTGGCCCCAGTAAGCGGCGGAGAAGATCCTCCAGTGCCACCGGAACATGGTCGACAGACCCTACTCGGCACGAGAAGTGGTGTACGTGACGAGGTAGTGCGCCAGCGTGACCGACGTGAGGTGGTGCATGTCGTAGATCGCATCTATGCATGTCAGAGGCTAAATCGAGGCGCATTGGCCGAGAGAGGCCGTCTGGTCGACGAAGGCTTGGTGTGATGCTTGACACATGAACGTAAATCTGTGACTGTCAATTGGCCGCATGTTGAGACCTGAGCGTCCCAGGGAACGGGAGACGACGTGTTGAAGCGACAAGAGCGGACACCGGCCGGTGAAACGTTGCTCGAGGTGCGCGGACTGCGAGCGGGCTACGGCGCCGGCGCGGTCGTCCGTGACCTCGACCTGACCGTCGTGTCCGGTGAAGTCGTCGCCCTCGTGGGCCCTAACGGTGCCGGGAAGACGACGACGCTGCTGACCCTGGCGGGCGAGCTGTCGCCGCTGGCCGGCGAGATCTCGTTCTTCGGCGACAGCCGCCCCCAGCGGCTGCACCAGCGCGCGAGCCGCGGGCTCGGGCTCGTCACCGAGGAGCGCTCGGTCTTCATGCGCCTCACCACGATGGAGAACCTTCGAGTCGGTCGCTGTGACATCGACTACGCCTTGGACCTGTTCCCAGAGCTGAAGTCGAAGCTACGCATGACCGCCGGACTGCTTTCCGGAGGGGAACAGCAGATGCTGACGCTCGCTCGGGCCCTCAGTCGGTCACCACGTCTTCTTTTCGTCGACGAACTCTCGCTCGGTCTGGCTCCCCTCGCTGTCGACCGCCTGCTGACCGCGGTGCGTCGCGCAGCAGATGACGGCCTGGGCGTCCTCCTCGTCGAGCAGCATGTCGACAAGGTTCTGAAGCTCGCCGACACCGCCATCGTGCTCCGACGGGGCACGGTCGAGATGGCCGCACCCGCGGCCGAGCTCCGCGAGCGGTTCCACGAGATCGAGGCCTCGTACCTGCAGGGCGGCGGACGGTCGGACCACCACGACGACGAGTCCGTGGAGGTCTCACGATGACCTGGATCCAGTACGTGCTCCTTGGCCTGGGCATGGGCAGCGCCTACGTCCTGCTCGCCCAAGGCATCGTGTCGATCTACCGAGCCTCCGGAGTCGTGAACTTCGCGCATGGAGGCCTGGCCATGGCCGGCGCCTACCTGTACCACGTCGAGTTCCGCACCACTCTTGGCTGGAGCGAAGTCCCGTCGTTCATCGTCGCCGTGCTGGCGGTCACACTCCTCGCAGGCCTCATCCATCCGTTGGTGATGAGGCCGCTGCGGCGGTCGGCAGCCCTGACGCAGGTGATCGCGACCCTGGGCATCCTCATCGTTCTCCAGGCGATCGCATCCCTGCGCTGGGGGACCGCTCTGGTCTCGGCGCAGCCGGTCCTTCCTTCAGGATCGATTCACCTCGGCAATGACCTCGTGCTGCCCGCCGATCGCCTGTGGCTCACGGCGATCGCGGTCCTGGTCACCGCTGCGCTCTACCTCTACGGCCAGCGCGCTCTGTCCGGGATCGCGGCTAGAGCCGGTGCCGAGAACCAGCGCTCGATCTCGGCGCTCGGCTGGTCGCCAGATCGTCTGTCCACCACGAGCTGGGCGGCGGGCGGAGGCTTGGCCGCGGTCGCGGGCATCCTGGTCACTCCCTACTCCGGTCTGAACATCACTGTCCTGACCTTCATCGTCATCGCAGCCCTCGCCGCCGCGCTCGTCGGTGACTTCTCGAACTACTGGCTGGTCCTCGTCGGCGGTCTCTCCATAGGCATCGTCCGGAGCCTCATCGCAGGACCGCTGGAGCAGTACGTACCGACAGGCTCCGAAGACGCCGTGCCCTTCTTCCTGATCCTGATCATGATGATCATCCGCGGCCGCGGTATTCCGATGCGAGGGGCCGTCGCAGACCGGCTGCCGTCACTGGGGTCGGGCCGAATTCGGCTAGGCCTCGCCATCCCGGCGGCCGTCGTGACGCTGGTCCTCGTCATGTTCGTGTTCAGTGACGACTGGAACATCACTATCGGCGTGATGGCCATGGTGTCGATCATCATGGTCTCGGTCGTCGTCCTGACCGGATTCACCGGGCAGCTTTCACTGGCGCAGTACGCCCTGGCGGGCTTCGGAGGCCTCTTCGGGGCGCGCATCGCCGGTGGTGCGTGGCACCTGCCGTTCAGCGTGGCGCTGGTCGTCGGCACGATCGGTGCCGCAGTGTGCGGCGTCATCCTCGCACTGCCGGCGCTCCGGACGCGTGGGGTGAACTTGGCGGTGATCACGCTCGGCATGGGTCTGGCCGTCCAGTCGCTCATCTTCAACAACAACCAGCTCACCGGTGGCACCGCCGGGGTGAGGCTCGACCCGCCGACCGTTTTCGGGCACAACATCGATCCAATCCTGTCGCCGACCGACTACACGGTTTTCACGCTGATCTGCCTGATCGTCGTCATGGTCCTCGTCGCCAACATGCGTAGAGGAGCCTCGGGACGCCGACTGATCGCTGTGCGGACCAACGAGCGCGCCGCGTCGGCGCTCGGGATCGACGTCGTCCGGGCGAAGATCGTTGGCTTCGCCATCAGCTCCGGCATCGCCGGCTTCGGAGGCGTGCTGTGGGCCTACCAGTACCCGAACGTCGTTCTCGGCACGGGCTTCCAGCCGATGGACTCGATCAACGCCGTCGGACTCACCGTTGCCGGTGGACTCGGTTGGGTGTTCGGTCCGGCGCTTGGGTCGGGCCTCCACCCCGGCGGTATCGGACGTGTGATCTCGGAGCACGTCGTTGCCATCGAGTCCTACATCCCGCTCGTCGGTGGTGTCGCCCTCCTGCTGATCCTCATCACCCACCCCGATGGGCAGGCAAGCGTGATCGCCCATGGTGGGAAGCGGATCGCGAAGCTCTGGGCAAGGGGACCGAAGGCCGGCGCTTCGGATGCGGCGGCGGCCGACCGCGAGCGGGACGAGCGGCTGGGACACGTCGATCCGGTCGAACCCGAGACGCTCAGTGTGCGGGGACTCGGTGTCCGGTACGGCGGCGTTGTCGCGCTCGACGGCGTCGACCTTCAGATCGAGCCCGGAAGCGTCATCGGTCTCATGGGTCCGAACGGTGCGGGCAAGACCACCTTCATCGATGCCGTGACCGGCTTCGTGCGACCCGTGACGGGAACGATCCACATCGGTGGAGCGGAGGTGACGCGCCGGGCCGCGTGGCGCCGGTCGCGCTTGGGAATGTCCCGCTCGTTCCAGTCGCTCGAGCTCATTGACGACATCACCGTTCGGGAGAATCTGCTGGCCGCGGCCGAGGAGCAGAACGGCCGGCACTACCTGACGGACATGATCTGGCCTCGCAAGCCACCGTTCTCCGCGGCCGCCGCGGCAGCGGTCCGTGAGTTCGGCCTCGCAGAGGTTCTCGACCGGATGCCGAGTGAGATCCCGTATGGAACTCGGCGCCTGGTGGCGATCGCTCGTGCCGTGGCGTCGAGCCCGTCGATCTTGCTGCTGGACGAGCCCGGCGCCGGCCTGGACGAGACAGAGAGCGCCGAGCTCGGTCGGCTTGTTCGCGGGCTGGCTGATCGCTGGGGGATGTCCGTGCTTCTGGTCGAGCACGACGTCCGCATGCTGATGGAGACCTGCGACCGCATTCTCGTCCTGGACTTCGGCGAACCGATCTTCGAAGGCACGCCTTCGGAGGTCGCTGAGGAACCTGCGGTCCTGGCCGCCTACTTGGGCCGGTCCGAAGCAGACGTCGCCGCGGACGAACAGACGGATCCAGAGCCGAGTCCGACCCTCTGAATCGCGGATGTAGCCATCAGCACCATCACACCACCCCATCACAGAAGGAAGCCACCTCATGCACGCACGCCCTAAGGCTGCTGCCGTCGCCACCCTGTTGCTCACCAGTCTGTTCGGGGTGACGGCCTGTGGTGATGCCTCCAGCACGCGCGGTAGTTCCGATGCCATTCAGATCGGCCTGATCACGCCGGTCGACACGAGCAGCAACAGCTACGACGACGCCGTCTCGGGAACTCGGGCCGCCGTTGCCGCGATCAACACGGCAGGAGGCGTGAACGGCAAGAAACTCGAGCTCGACTTCTGCAACGAGAAGACGGATCCGAACGCCGCTGCTGCTTGCGCTCGCAAGGCCGAGTCGGGGGACCAGATCGCCACGGTGGGCCTGTTCAGCACCAACATGCAAAGCGTCCTCCCGCAGTTCAAGACGCTTCCGAACATCGCGCCGTTCGCGCTCACTCCGGCCGAGATCGCCTGCCCGACGTGCTACACCTTCGACTCGTTCTCGATGGGTGCATTCATGAGTGCGGCAGACCTTGCGAGTCAGGCGGGCGTGAAGAGTGCCACGATAGTGACCTTTGACGTTCCGGTTTCGCATGAGGTCCAAGAGGCCACGAAGCGGCAGATGGAAGCGGCCGGGATTACTGTTGCGGACGTCATTTATGTGCCGCCGACGACGTCGGACTTGTCGAGCTACGCGCAGAAGGTAAAGGAGATCGGCCACGAGGGGCTCCTGCCGATGGTGACCGCGCAGGGTGCGTACTCGCTGCTGCAGGCTTTGCGACAGATCGACTTCCAGCCGACGCTTATCACCAACGACAACCAGGTGCCGCCGGCCAACATCGCCAAGCTCGGTGACTTCATCGAGGGCGCGCGGCTGGGCCTCGCCGTTCCGCCCGTGAGCGCCGCCGACAAGATCCCTGGTGTCAAGAAGTTCGTCGCCGACATGAAGGCCGCCGAGGAGGCCGGCGACAAGAACGCCGCCGACCGGTCCGCGCTCGCCATGCACTGCTGGCTCGCGGTCTACGCGGTCGCGGAGATCGCGAAGGGCGTCGACGGAGACGTGAATCGGAGGTCGTTCACCGATGCGCTGAAGTCTGCTAAGGACGTCGGCCTGCAGGGCATTCTCCCGCCGTGGACGCCGACCGCCAAGTCGCCCAAGAGGGTGCCGCCGGGCATGGTCCAGCCGCTCGTGTACTTCGGCGTGGTCGAGAATGGCGTGCTCGTGCTGTCGAACGACGACCCGTGGGACCTCTCCCAGAAGAAGTTCGTCCCCACGAGCTGACGACACGCACCCAGTCGAGGTATCGGAACACCCTATGCACAGGTAACCTGTGCATAGGGTGGTCTGCCTCGCCCCGCTGCCATCACTTCACTCCGGGGACGCCTCGGGGTCACCACCCGAAGGAGGCATCCGTGGATACCCAGAGGCATGCGGGCAAGGTCGCACTCGTCACCGGCGCAGCCAACGGCATCGGCCGCGCCACCGCCGAGCGTCTCGCGCGGGAGGGCGCCCGCGTGGTCGGGTGCAACATCAGCGACGAAGCGCGGGCGCGTGCGGAGGAGCGATTCGCCGGGCTCGAACTCGACATCGAGCTGGTCAAGGCGGACATCGCCGTACAGGAGGACGTCAATCGGCTCGTGGCCACAGCCGGACCAAGGATCGACCTGCTCGCGAACGTGGCCGGAGTGATGGATGGCTACACCGCGCTCGGCGACCTTGCCGACCACACCTGGCACCGGGTCCTGGAGGTCAACCTCACCGGGCTGATGCGCATGTGCCGTGCGGTCCTCCCGGGAATGATCGAGCAGGGTGGAGGCGCCATCGTCTCTGTCGGCTCACGGGCGTCGCTCGGTGCGGGGCCGGCCGGAGTCGCCTATGCGACGACCAAACATGGTGTCCTAGGTCTCGTGAAAAGCATCGCCTACTACTACGGGCCGCAGGGGATCCGCTCCAACGCCGCGCTGCCGGGCACGGTGCGTTCGGAGATGCACAAGAGCTCGGACCGCACCGGATGGGCGTTCGAGCGGGCGAGTCTGGCGAAGGCCACCATGCCACCCAAGGGCGAGCCGGACGAGATCGCAGCGCTGATCTCGTGGCTCGGGAGCGACGAGGCCTCGTTCGTCAACGGCGCGGTGGTCTCGGCGGACGGGGGGTGGTCGGCCGCATGAGCGGACTCGCCGAACACGCCGGGTCGGGACTGGCGGCGGAGCTGCTGCTGGCGACCATCCGGCTGCGAGCGCGACTTCGCGCCGAGCAAACCTCGTTGACTTCTGGTCAGTCGATGTCGCAGCTGTCCGCGCTCGGACGTCTGGCCGACGTCGGTCCGGTGACGACCACCGAGCTGGCCGCACTGGAGCACGTGAGGCAGCAGTCGATGGCGGAGACCGTGGCCGCGCTACGCGTCGCCGGGCTGGTCGAGGCCGTTCCCGACGTGAGGGATCGCCGCCGGATGCTGCTCACCATCACAGACAGCGGTCGGGAGTTGGTGGAGAGCGTCCTGAGGCACCGGGCCGCATGGTTGTCCGAGGCCATCGACTCGCGCCTGAGCAGCGAGGAGACCGAGCTTCTCGCTGCCGCCTGCCCCCTCATCGCACGCCTGGCGGAGGCCTGATTCGTGACGCTTCTCGCTCAGGACGGCGAGGTGGTGACGATGAGCTGGGCTGACGGCCCTTCGAGAGTGACGCGACATTGTTGCGCCGAGGTGCCGCCGAACGGTAGGTGCCCGTCAAAGGTGCAGCCCCAGGCAGGACGAGGGTCGCCGCTCGGCGAGCGTGTCGTGTTCCCTGTGGCTCCCAGGCGGACGAGCTTCGGATGTCGAGTCGTCCTGCGGTCACGAGCCATTTGCTCATCGCGTCGCCTCCTCGAGTTCGCAGATGTCCGCGCGGTTGGCGACGGTCCGGCCGACCTCGGCCTGGAGGTCGGTGACGGTGCCGGTCTCGTGGACCTTGAGCGGCTGCTCCGTCTTCATGGCCTCGATGACGACCACAGCGTCGTCCTCGGCGACGTCCTGGCCCTCCTCGACGATCTTGACGATGGTGCCTGCATCGCCGCCGGCGGCGGCGCCGGCCTTCTTGCGGCCCGCACGCCTCAGCCTCTTCGCGCCGCTGGCGGGGCTGCGGCGAGCCTGCCGGGGAGCACGACCTCGAGCCGCTCGGGCGCGACCTCGACGACCACGCTCGGTCGCCGCGCTCGACGACGACGGACTGCCGCTCGCCTGGCCCAAATCAGCGGAGCCGGCCTCAGCGTGCTCGCCGGCGTAGGGCTCGATCCGGTTGTCGAACTCTGTCTCGATCCACTGGGTGCAGGCTCGAGCGAGCCGTCGCCGGACGGGTTGGATGCACCGACGTACGCCGGGTCGGACACGACCGCGCGGTGGAACGGGATCGCGGTCGGCATGCCGTCGACCCGGACGGAGGGGCCGCTTGGCGGGCTCCACGCCGACAGGGTGCTCGGAGCGGGCATGAAGTCGCAGCGAGCAGTCGCGCGTGGAGACCACGACCACGTTGCCGTAGTGGTCGGCCGGCCACCGGGTCTCGCCGTGGCGCGGCCGGCGAGGGACTTCTCGACCAGGCACTCGCCACGGCCGAACGCCGTGAAGGCCTCGCGGACTCGTAGGCGTCAGGGATCTCCCCGAACGTGCGGGCGACCTTGAGACCGCGGCCACCGCCGCCGAAGACCGCCTTGATGACGAACGGCAGGCCGTTCGCCTTCGCGAACTCGACGACCTCGTCGGCGTCCTTGACCGGTCCCTGGTGCCGGGGCCAGCGGCGCGTTCGCCTGGATGGCGGCCGGCGGGGGACCGACCCGGGTCAGCCCGGCGTGGATGCCTGCCCGGGCGAACTCGGCGTTCTCGGCGAGGAATCCGTAGCCGGGGTGGACCGAGTCGGCGCCGGGCTTCTCGGTGACCCAGATGATCTTGGCGATATCGAGGTAGGAGTCCGCCGGGGTGGCGCCGCCGAGCGAGCGAACCTCGTCGGCCGGCCGCACGTGCAGGGCGTCGCGGTCCGGGTCCGCGTAGACGGCGACGCTCCTGATCCCGACGCCCTTGCACGCCGGATCAGTGTCGGCGTGACAATCGACAGTCCATGAGCGAACGGTTCGACGTGCACGCAGTGTCTTCCGCGGGGTGAGCGGCCCGGAGGGGGCAGTTCCCGCAACGGCCAACCGGCACTGTCCGCCTGCTGGCTCTTGACACGGGGAACAGCGGCGCGGGGAGGCGATGACGTGCGGGATCCATCAGCCGGCTCGGTCTCATACGAGGACCCTCCATGACATAGTTCACAATGCGCGAATATTGTGCCAGTATGTCAATCGATGCACGAGGCGGAGTGCGACTCTTCAGTCGGCTGGCCGGAATCCCTGCGAAGCGAGGGTCGTTACGTGAATGAGTTCGAAGGCAAGATCGCTCTGGTGGTCGGCGCATCCGTGCCGGGCAACATGGGTGATGTCACTGCGCGGACGCTCGCGGACAAAGGCGCCACCGTTGTCGTTTCCGGCCTCGGGCGGGAGCCGTTGGAGGCGTTGGCCCGTGACATCGGCGGGTACGCGGTAGAGGCGGACATCACCCGGCAGGATGACACGCAGCGACTGGTGGCAGCGGTGATCGAGCGCTACGGCCGGCTCGATATCGCCGCCAACTTCGTGGGGGTCGCGGACCGGGTGTTGATCCGTGACATCACCCCGGAGCATCTCGAGCGGATGACATCGATCAACTACCACGGCACGGTGTGGTTCATTCAATCGGTCGCCGACAAGATCGTTGATGGCGGCGCCATCGTCACGACATCCTCGCTGGGCGCGTACGACGCGTTGGTGGGTGTGGCGGGATACGTCTCCGCCAAGCGCGCCGCCGATCGGTTCCTCCAGGCCGCCGCAATCGAATACCGCGACAAGCGGTTGCGCATCAACTCCGTCATCCCGACCGCCAACGACACTCCGATGTTGCGCAAGGGAATCGAGCAGTACGGCGTCGCGTTCGAGGACCACATGAAGGCCTTCATCGACCTGACGCCGCTCAGCCGGTCCTCCACCGCCCAGGACATCGCCTGGCTGGTATGCGTGATGCTGCGCGATGAGTTCTTCGAGACCGGCCAATCATGGCACTACGGCGGGGGCAACTCGTTGCTCGGGCATCCACGCTCGCTTGGCTGAACGGCACCTGCCTGGAGCGAATGCGAATCACGGTCGCGTCGAGGGCGGCAGCTGCCCGTCGTGCGAGCGAAGATCTGGGAACGACTTCGGAGACCGCTTTCGGCGCCTGGTCGGCGGCAGCGATTGGATTGACATATGGGCACACCATCGTGCCATCCTGACACCCTGATGATCCCCAAGGACCTGCCATGAGCGACCTGGCCGACCGCATTCGCTTGGACGATCCGTCGTGGTATCGACAAGACGATGCCCACGATCTCTTGGACGAGGCGCGTCGGGTTGACCCGGTCTTGTACTTCGAGGACTTCAACACATTCCTGCTCACCAGGTACGAGGACATCCGGTACGTCAGCCGAACGCCTGAGATCTACAGCTCGGCGCACGGCATCACGCTGAACGATGCCAAGTACGGCGACATCACGCACTCCTTCTTCCCTGAAGGCGCAGAGCTCATAACTGCGACCGATCCGCCTCGGCACCGCGAGCTGCGACGAGTGATCCAGCCGACTTTCGCGCCACGCGCGATCGCGGACATGGAGCCGCGGATCCGCGCGAACGCGATCGACCTCGTAGCCCGGATCAAGCCGGGCGAGGAGATCGACGTGGTCGACCAGATCGCTGTGCCGTTGCCGATCCATACGATCTGTGCGGTGTTGGGAATCGAATCGGTGCCTGTCGACCATATTCGTTCCTGGACCGACGACGTGGAGCGTATGGGTGGGGACCTCAGCAAGGCCGAGCTGGCGGAAGTCGCGCAGAGTCTGGTGCCACTCAACGAGTTCCTCGTGGCAGCTCTTGAGGCGAAGCGAGGTTGCACGGGGGCCGATCTGATTTCGACCCTGTTGCAGGCCGAGATCGACAACGAGAAATTGAGGGACATCAATATCCTCATGTTGACCACGGCAACCCTCGTGGCCGGCAATGGGACCACGCGCAGCCTCATCGGCAACACGATCGACACTCTTGCCGCGCACCCCCGTGAGCTCGATCGACTGGTTTCGGACCCGAGCCTCTGCGCATCCGCCATCACCGAGGTGCTGCGCTTCACGGCTCCTGTCCCGGGCTTCTTGCGAACGGTGACATCAGACACCGTCCTCAATGGCACTAGGATCCGACGAGGTCAGCACGTCTACATGTGCTATGGCGCCGCGAACCGTGACCCAAGCGTGTTCTCCGACCCGCATCGCTTTGACGTTGGTCGGGACCGAAGGCCGGTCCACCTCTCGTTCGGGTCGGGTGAGCACGCGTGCCCCGGTAATTTCATTGCCCGCCTAGAGGTGCAGGTTCTTCTCAACGAACTCGTCACTCGCTTCGTCGGGTGGGAAGTCGGCGCCGATCCAGTGCCTGTCATGTCGATCATGACCAACGCGTACGAGCGTCTTCCCGTCACGTTTCATACGACACTGTGACTGCTGCGCAGAGTCCCGAGCTTCAGCCGATGGCTCGGACTCGTGCAACGCTCCCGGCAGATGCGCGTAAGCGAAGCGTCTAGTACTGCAACGACAGGTTGTGTCTCTAGTTCGTTGCTGGGTGCGTCTTCTCCATTCAGACCATTTCAGGGCGTGGTCGATTAAGTGTTTCGTGCGCATTGCGACGTGGTTTCACAGGCGACGGATTTCGTTGATGCTCAGAGGGCGAATACCTGCCGGTAGGTATTCGCCATCTCCCCTTATTGGCCGCCCGCTGGAGCCTGACCAGGAAGGCGGAAGCAGTCATGGAAAAAGTGATGTGGCGATACCATGACTGGTAGCCGCGGACAGATAGTGGTCGAGTCCTGTCCTGGGTCAACTTCATCGAGATCATTATCTGCGTTTTGGGAACGGCGACCACGTGCGCGATTCCGCGTTCTTCCATCCACCACCGCAACCGCCGCACCTGCCCGTATGCTTTGTTCGCGGTGACCCACCGGAAGGGGATTCCCGATGCGACCACCCGTGCGAGCAAGGCCTTGCCCAGATCGGGCTTGGTGGCAAACTCCACTTCATCACCGATACCCGCCTGGCGGCATCGTTCACGGTCTTCGGTCCACGACTTCGGCAGATAAAGCTCACGATCGATCAGCGCCCGCCCCACAGGACTCGCATAGGCGCAGAACGCGCTGATGCGACGCAGGCGTGCCAGGCTCCAACGACGCGAGTTGCTCTGGTCGTCTACTGATTGTCATGTGGGCCCCGCCCGGAGGGAGCCACGGGAGCCAAATCGGGGAGCCAACGCCTCTCGATGGCGCTGGACTTCCTCAGACTTGCCGGGACTCCCTCAAGGGGTTTGCGCAGGTGAGGGGCTCCCCGTTCGTCTCAGAGCAGGGCCCGACGAAGATCGATCCAGCTGAGTTGCTTCAGACCGAAGAGGTCACTGGTTCGAACCCAGTATCGCCCACCCGATTTCACCAGCTCAGACAGGGTCCCGGAGATCACTCCGGGACCTTTTTCGATCTTCGAGGCGGGAGCCGAACGGGGAGGCACCGCCACGCGACGTACGCCGACCGAAGACGGCGTTCATCGTGGCGGCTCCCTCGTTGATGACCGGCCTCAACTGGTGCCGGTACACCTTCTGGTGACCGCCGTACCGGCGTGCCCGACGAGATCCGCGATCGTCTCGAGGGGCACGCCGCTGTCGCTCATACTCGAGACGAACGAGTGACGGAGTTCGCGGGGAGTCCAGTTCTCCCCGATCTTCGCGTTCTTGGTGATCAGCCGGAATCCCCGCCGCACGTGAGCGGGATCGAGCGGCGTTCCGGTCCGGGAGCAGAAGACGAGGCCGGTGCCTTTCCACGCTTGGTCGGCCTTGAGGCGCTGAGCCGCCTGGCGCGCGTGACGCTTGCGAAGGGCGTCGACCGCTTCGTCCAGGAGTTCCAACGTGCGGCGGGACCTCTGGTCTTGGTGTCGCCGTGCGCTCGTACCGAGCGCCAGACGTAGACGGCGAACCGATCATGGTCGAAGCCGACCTCGGCCACCGGCCGCCATGCGGGCTCATCGTCCACCCATGCGACGACGTGATCCCACTGGAGTGCCCGCGCCTCCTCGGTTCGGATGCCGATCATGAGGCTGAGCACGACGTACGCGTGCAGCCGCGACGACTTGGCCTGCTCCATCACGGTCACGGCTTGGTCGAGGGTGAGCGCCTTGCTCGGACGTCAGCCCCTGCCCTTGGGCGTAGTGACCAGTTCGGCACGATCTCGTCTCGCGCCTGAGCCTGCCGGACGGCGCGCTTCAGGATCGAGTGAACCCCCTGCAGGCTCCGGGTGGACAGCACTTCCGTGAGCCCATCGAGCCAGTCATCGACGTCGTCCGCGCTCAAGTCCTTGAGGTTGGTCTTGCCGATCAGCGGGATCACGTGCTTCTCGGCGAGGATGCGATTCGTCGTGATCATCCGGGAATTCGCGGAGTGTGAGGTGCCAGAACTCGTCCATGGCACGTGGGCTGGGCTTTACCCTCGGTTCTCGTGCCTTTTCGGCTGCCGTACTTGATGTTCACCCGCGTTATGAGCTGGCTGGTTCGCGGTGATACCTCTTGGTGTTGCGGCATGAGGTCGCGGTGCTGCGTCGGCGGGTCGGGCGGCCCAGACTGGACTGGGCCGACTGCGGTGTCTCGGCTCTGGCGCGTCGACTTCCGCTGTGGCTGCGCTCGCATCGGCTCGTGACGCCGAGCACGCTGCTGGCCTGGCATAGGCGCCTGGTCGCCAACCACTGGACCTACCCGAGCAGGGCCGGTCGTCCGCCTGTCTCGCAAGAGGTCCGCGAGTTGGTGGTGGGGCTGGCCACTGAGAATCCACGATGGGGGCATCGCCGCATCAAGGGCGCTCCAGTATCAAGAGGACACACTTGGAGGGTGGGGCGAATACGATGAGAATACTAATAATTGCCTGATGTATTGCACGAGCGCCCTGCGAGCGGGAGGGTACGATGCGCCTTCCGGTGGCCTAAGTCCATGGACTGGGTGGTGAAACTCACGCGTGCACAGGGCTTGATTCCTTAAAGTTGGGAGTGGCAACTTGGCAGCTAGAAATTCTGAAGTGCTCGATTGTCTCCTCCGGATTGCAGCGGACGAGCGCGTATCGTGGAAGTCGCTTGCTTTGGCTGGGCGGGGAATTACGGCAGAGGCCAAAGCCAGGGAATGGGTTTTGCTGGTAGGAAAGCCAACTTTCGATGGGGTGGAGTTGGCCAATCTCCTCATCCATCGCGGAAAATTGCATGAAGATCTTATGAAGGCATGGAATTGCCTCAACTCTCAAGAGATTGATGAGGTTGCATTCATGAATCGAATGAAGGCGATTGTGGAGGCTCTTGAACGGTGGATTCCGGAGGGCTAATGTGAGTTTTGGTCACCGAAAGCCCAGCTCAACACGTACCTGGAGATACTGACACCTCACAGGTGGCGAGAAAGCCCTTCATGGGTGAGAGCCTGTTCCTGAATGTCGCCTGATCAGGGGCTGTGTATGTGACGGGTCGGGTGATAGTGGAGGTTGGTTGTTCGGGTGGGGGGTGGCGGCTCGGAGGGGCGGTGGTGTCCGGTCTGTGGGCAGCGGCTGGTAGGTCGTGCTGGGAAGCTGCGGCGTGATGGGGTGTTCTGCTCTGATGCGTGTCGATCTGGGCATCGGCTATCTGGGGAGGACGGCCAGAACGGTCCTCGCCGGCTGCTGGAAGCGCGGGTTCGGTCTGGAGATCACCGTTATCGACGTCGAGGACCTGCTGGACGAAGGGGCTCCCGGGCACGCCGCCTCTGAAGGCCGGGCGGCGGCCGTCCTGCCCCGCCTGTCCCCGCGCTACCGGACGGTGCTGGAGCTGCGCTTCTTGCAGGGCTGTAGGCAGCGGCGGCGCTCGGAGCCAGCGTCGGCGACGCGAAGGTCCTGCAACACCGTGCCCTTCGCTTGGCGGCGAGACTCGGCACGGGTGATCCGGCTGCGGACTTCACGGTCCCGGAGGGAAGACACCTTGGCCCGGAGTGAGGATTCCGTCGGGGTCGTAGCGTTCACGGGCCGTCTTGAAGGCGGCCCATGCGGGGCCGTAGTGGGCGCGCCACTCCTCAGGTGTGGTGGGTATGGAGCCGACCGGGTATTGGTAACCCCCGACGGCTTGGGCGCGCTGGTAGAGGGAACGGTTGGCCTCCACCATCTCCTGCGGGTTCTCGGCTCCGGGTGAGGCGGTTCTGAGCAGTGTGAAGAGGAAGACCGTCTCCTCGTCGGGCAGGCGCAGCAAGGGCAGGTGCAGGCGGGCGCGGGGGAAGGGATAGAGCAGGACCACGCCGCTGGCGCCGACCTCGGTCTCGGTCAGGTCCTTGATGGCGGCCTCTACGAAGGCGTCGGTGCGGCTCGCGGGCAGGAGCATGTTCCACCAGGGGTGCGGGCGGTACCACTCGCCTGTGGACTTCAGATAGACGACGCCTGCGGCGAGCCGGTTGAGGAAGTCGAAGTAGGACATGTCCTGGATCTGCCGGTCGCCGGGCTGGTCGCGCAGACCGTCGAGAAGCCTGGCGTCGTCGGGCGGGGTCGTGCCGTTGAAGAAGGCGACCGCTTCGAGCTGGTAGCTCCAGCCGGCGGAGCCGGTCGGCAGTCCGAGCTCTCCCTCCACGTAGGCGAAGCGGCCGTCGTTGACCACGCGCCGCTGGTCGGCGGTCAGCGCGGCGACGCTCGGGTAGGAGAGCAGGTAGTGGCGGACCGTCGCGGGGGCGGGCAGCAGGCGCAGGGTGGCCTTGGTGATGATGCCGCACTGTCCTCTTCCCGCCAGCGCCGCGCGGAAGAGGTCGGGGCGCTGCTGCGCGGAACACCTCCTCAGGCTGGCATCCCCGGTGACGACCTCCAGCTCCACGACGCTGTCCACCTGGGCTCCGTGGTGGTGGGTCTGGCCGCCGAGACCGCCCACCGCGAGCGTGCCGCCGACCGAGAGCTCCAGGTAGTCGGTGAAGACCGGAGGGGTCAGGTTGTGGGCCAGGGTCGCCTGCGCCAAGCTGCTCCAGAGCGCGCCCGCCTCCACGACGGCCGTGTCCTCCCGCACCTCAACCGAGTTGAGCGGGGTCATGTCGATGATCAGACCGCCCGCGACCTGACCCTGACCGAAGGTGGCGTGTCCCTGGCCGCGCGCGGCCACCTGCAGGTCGTGCGTCCGGCAGTACTTCATCATCAGCATGATGTCCGACACGGCACCGGGCTCCAGCACAGCCCCGGGGGTCCGATGGACCAGGTGCCCGAAGTCGTCGGCCGCCTGGCCGCGCGAGGCGGGATCGGTCACCACCTTGCCCTTCAGCGGCGGCAGGTCGACCATTCCGGGAGACTGGGCGGCGTCTGTGACCCACGTGCGCGTGGACGGGTCGAAACCGACCACGGCCGCCCCCGCGGTGAGAAACGCCTGTCTCCACGGATGCCACGTCATACCCGACCCCTTCGCAGCGCGGTCACATCGCGTCGATCATCGCCGACGGCACCCGGCGCCGCTACCCGCACGAAACCGGATGACAGCCACAAAAGGGTTACTACGGCGCTTCGGGTCTCGACAGGCGAGCCGTGGGGCAGGCGAGCATCATCGAGGCAGGATCGACCGATGAGTGCGACGTGCCTGGCACGGTCTACCGCCCGAGACGCACGAACCGAGGAGACCCGATGGCGGACAGCATCATCGACGGCAACCCTCACCTCGCGAGCGCCGACTCTCCAGATCGTGTCGATCATCTGGTCCCCAAGCCACGAGGCAGCGTGAGCACAACCGCACGTCCTCACCCGCGACCAAGGCCGACTCGTCAGGCACCGGGGGCGAGGCGGGCCCGGTGGCACCGACGGCGGAAGGCCGGCCGTCGCGTCCCACCGGGACAGGTGGTGCGTGGGCGGTGAGGTCAGCTCAGCCCGCTGACGGTGCCGCCGAAGATCGCCTTCTTGACCGAGATGACGTATCCGTCGCCGTTGGCCAGATACCAGTGGCCAAAGGTTCCGTAGGAGCCGCCGAACTGCAGGACGACCTGGTTGTCGTTCCATGACACTGCGATGATGCCGACGCAGTCGGTGCCACCCGCGTTGCCGGCTCCGGCCTCGAAGTCGGTGTCGTCGGTGAAGTAGAGCTGGTAGCCGAAGACGTAGCCTTGGCTGTGCAGGTCCCGCAGCTCGTGCCGTCAGGGTGCTGAGCGGAGTATCACGTGGTTCGAGCGGGTGCACTTGCTGATCAAGGTATTGATGAACAGCGTGAACGTCTCCATGTGGATCTCGCACTCATCCGCGACCATAGGGTCGAGTCTGGAATAGCCCGCATGCCGCGCGATCTGGGAATCGGTGAAGGAATGGCCCTTCACCTCGGTTGTTCGGGGGAATGGATTCCCCTAGATCGGATCCCTTGACTGGTCGAGAGTGCCTCGCTTGTACGGACGTTCTCTGGCTGGCCCTTCACAGGGAAGCGCGTCGAGGCTGAGGAGGTCTGTTCTAACCATGAAGGCAGTCCGCGATATCTTCGGACTATCTTTGTCTGAGGCTGCTGAGGGTGCGGAGCGTTGTCAGACTGGCCGAACTGGTGGAATGGCAGGGGTGAGAGAGCGTTAATTGACTGGCAGTCGGTTGAAGAACGCTTGGGAATCGCTCTACCAGGTGCCTACAAGGCGATGCGCTTCGCGGCGGGTGTCCGGACGTTGAACGTCAGCCAGTCGTCGCCCGTGCGTGCGCGAGCAAGTCTCCGCCGCTCCGGTCGGCGATGTGTGAATTTCTGCGGGGGGCAGCCAGGGCGGTCCCCTGGTCCCTAGATCATTGACGCGGGCTGCGCGGCCACCGGCCCGAGACGCCGACTTCCCGCCGACCCGACTGTGGCCAGCGACCTGGCGTGCGTGTGCGTGGTGGACGGCGCAGGAGGCGAGGAGATCGCAGCCGGCCCCGTGGGCTGCTCGCGGTCACCACCGCAGGCACGGGAGATGGGGATCGGCCACCACCTGACCGACCGGTCGGCGAACCCGAGGACAACGGCGAGCTCGTGGCCTTCCTCACCTCCGACCGGGTCGCGTTCATCACGGGCTGCACCGTTCTCATCGACGAAGTGCTCCCCACCCGCGTCGTTTCCTACGCGGACGAACGCGGCTTGATGCCATCGGCGGGCCACAAGGCATGATTCCACTTTGTCCTCCGCCCCCTCTGCCGACCGTATGTTTCCACGGGCAGGAGCCGACTCAGCGTCGGTGCGCGACGTCCGGGGGGCGAAGGCGCGCCGGTAATGCCGACCAACACCAGATCCCCGGCCCCTCCGAAGCCTGACTCAGCAGTGTCCCCACGGGCGTAGCGACGCGGCTTCATTCGCCGAGGGTTGCGGCTGTGCCGTTCTCGACTCGGAGCGCTCAAATACGAGCGCTCTCAGGTCGCGGCCGTGGCACAGTATCCGGCACCCAAGGGCTGTCGGGGCGAATAGAACGGGCCGCGGCGGGCACGCGATCCTTATCGGCCGGTACGAGCCGCGGACGCGGCGCCGACCGGAGGGGGGAACATCATGGGTCTGCTCGACAAGCTGAAGAACAAGACGCAGCGTGCCAAGGGGCGCGCCAAGGAGGAGGCGGGGCACGAGTCGCGCGATCCGCACCTGAAGGCTGAGGGCCGCAAGGACCGCATTGCGGGCGGCGCCAAGCAGGTCGGCGAGAAAGTCAAGGACGCGGCCCGGGAGGTGCGCCGCACCACCGAGCGGTGATGTTCGCACGTGCGCCGCGACAGACTGGTCGTTGCCTGGCCCGGCGCCCTGTCGAGTGGTCGTCGGTTCGAACACGTCAGGCCCCAGCGGGCGTTGACGCGCAGGTTGATGTATCGCTGCCGACAGCGCCCCTCGGGCGTACGCGAGTAACCGTTCGCCAGGCCGTCCCGGAGGTTGGCGGGCCGTCGTTGGAAGCGTGGGGGAGTCGTACGCCGCGGCAGTCCTCCCAGACGAGGTCCGTCAGTGTGACCGCAGGAGCGTTCTGCAGCTGCGGGACGGTCGGGTGCGCAGAGCTTCGGGCAACGCTCGGCGTTGTCCTTTCCGCATCTTCCGGCGTGCAACGGCCATGTAGCAGCACCGCACCCGCCAGGCTCCCGAGCACGACGCGGCCGCTGCGTGCATTCGCCGAGGCGGCGTTCATGTGAAGAACACTCCCGGGATGGGCGCGGTGGCTGCCGCCAAGCTTGGGTCGGCCGGTGCCCAGGGGGTCCGATGGCGCCGTCGGCGGCCAGAGCCGAAGGGTTCGTGCGGTCGATGCCCATCTGCCCGGCGCAGTAAAGCAGCCTGGCCGGGCCGCATTACACCCCCAGATCAGGAGCACATTGATCTTCGCGGCCCAACCGGGTGGGGCCGCGGGCGGCGGGTTGGGGATGTTGACCGAGGGCCGGAACCACGCGGACCCAGCCACGGGGTCTGCTCCAGTGACAGGGGCGGCGGAACGTCGGCTCCCAGACGGTTTCGACCAGGTGGCGTGGTTTGGCCGGCAGGTCGACGGTGGTGGGGTCGTCCACCAGTTGGCATCCGAGCGAGCCCGCACACCCGCGCTTGCAGCAGCGCGAACCGTACGGTCGCCTCCTTGGGCTCGGGCCTGCCGCCGTCGCTGACGATGACCAGCGCGGCTATACGCCCTTCGGCCTCTCCACGGCGGCCAAGATCCGCCGGCGGTGCCTTCACCGACTCGATGCCCCAGACCCAGCACCTCATCCTGAATTCGGCGATGACCCACCGAGGATTCTCTTTGGCCATTGGCCGGGTAGGTCCAGCGCCTTGCGACCGGCCGAGAACGCGCCGACCGTGCCGCCGGGTGGCGACGCCCATCGGGTCCCGCGTCCACAGCGACAGCTCGGACTGGATCGCGGGCCACCGTGGTGGAAGGTTTCGGCGGCCGAACGATCGGCTCGGGGTCCGGCCGATCGTTCGGCCTGCCGCTGTCAGACGAGGTAGATGACCAGCAGGGCCAGCCAGAGGACGGCCAGCCAGCCGTCGGTGGCGAGCCGCAGCCAGCGGGGCGCGTGGCGGACCTCCATGAAGTAGTGGATGATCAGGCGGCATTTGACCAGGCCGAGCACGACGATGGCGGCGACGAGTTCCTTGCCCACGACCGTCGCGGACTGGGATTCGCCGGGGGTGAGGAGCCAGGCGAGGACGGTCGCGGCCGACAGGGCGGCCCAGGCGATCAGGACGGTCCGCTTGTCCTTCTTGAGGGCCTGGTCGGTGGGTGTGGTCACGTGGGTCACCTCATCAGGTAGAGGATGGCGAAGATGACGACCCACAGCAGGTCGATCATGTGCCAGAACAGGACGCTCTGCTCGACGATCGTGGGCCGCCTCCTGCGGGTGTCGCGTAGCTCGCGGACCGCGACGCCCAGGATGATCAGCCCGAAGGCCACGTGGACGAGGTGGACGCCGGTGAGGACGTAGTAGAAGCCGAAGAACTCGTCCTGGATCGTGTAACCCCGGCTGATCTCGACGTACCACTCGTAGGCCTTGATCAGGGTGAACAGCACTCCGCACGCGCCGGTGGCCAGGAGCAGCCGCTGGGCGTTGCGCACCGCCCCTTCCCGGACGGCGATCACGGCGAGGGCGGCGAACAGGGAGCTGGTGAGGAGGACGACGGTGTTGGTGACGCCGATGCCGACGCTCAGGTGTCGCTGGGAGGCGGTGAACTCTTCGGCGGACATGGCGCGGAAGACCATGTAGGTGACGAAGTAGCAGCCGAAGAAGAACAGGTCGCCGAGGACCATGACCCACATGTCGACGTCGCCGGGCAGTCGCCGTTCCCGGGCCGGCCGACCGTTTCGCAGGGCGGCGGTCATCGGGCGTCCTGCAACTCGTAGAGGGCGGGGGTGTCCACGGTTTCGCGACTGGCGGCGATGCGGAAAAGGGCCAGGAAGCAGACGATCCACAGGCCGAAGACGACGAGGGCGATGTAGAGCGTGATCATGCCGTTCCAGGCGAAGGCGCCGGAGTGGTGGAGCCACATCTGGCTGGCCAGGATCTCGGTGACGATCTGCCAGATGGTGATGTAGGCGAACCATTTGGGGAAGATGCCGTTTTTGTCGTAGAGGATGGCGATGGCCATGACGGTGTAGGCGGCGGTGAAGCAGCCGAGAGATCCGTTGTAGGACAGCATGCCCAGGTCGTAGAGCAGATACAGGACGTCGGGGGAGCGGTCGGGGCGGAAGGTCGCGGTGAGCCAGCAGGCCAGGATCAACTGGAACCCGGGGATGGCGCCCACGCCCATGGTGGCGATGTAGGCGTAGGCGAGCATCTTGCCGGATGACATGCGCATCATGAAGTAGCCGATGATCCCGTTGGAGATCGCGGCGCCTCCGGCGATCACCAGGAGGAACACGAAGCCCACCTGGATGCCTAGCTGGTGCTGGTCGAACCAGGCCGCGGCCTGCATGGCGTTGACGTCCGGGCGGGGCGGCGGGGTGGCCCGCCCCAGCAGGCATATCCCGACCGACAGGGCGGTGTAGAAGACGCTGAACGCCCAGTAGAAGATCCAGACCTCCCGCTTGCCCAGGCGTTCCGGCTTCGGCGGCCCGCCGGAGCCGTCCTCGGTGAGAACGGCGGCCGTGTCCGTCATGACGTCGCCCTTTTCTGCTCGGCCTGGTGTTTCAGGGCGATGCGCAGGATGAAGAACATCACCGCGACGAAGAGCGTGAAGGCGCCGTTGCGCAGCCAGAACGACACCAGCCCGTCCCATGCCAGCGGACCGTCGCGGAACACGGCCGCACCCGCCGAGGGCACCATGGCCAGCGCGGTCAGCAACGAGTAGTGCCCCACCCAGCGCGGGAAGACCGGCGCCCGGCGGTCGTCGGCGTAGACGGCCAGGGCCAGGAGCGCGAACTGGGCGACCAGCATGCCGATCGGCGCGATGAAGATGATCCAGGCCAGGTCGTTGAGCACCTGGATCAGTTCGTCACCCCGGCCGGGCCGGAAGGCGGCCACGGCGAAGAAGACGTTCGACAGCGCGAACAGGGTCGCCCCGGCCACGACGGAGGTGAGATAGGAGAAGGCGTAGATGTGGCTCTCGCTACGCATCCGCTGCATCTGCACCATGATCAGCACGAAGAACGGGACGATCAGGATGCCGAACAGGTTGAAGCCGACCATGCTGAACCGGATCAGCGGGGTGTTGTCCCGGTAGAACGTCCCGACCTCGGCCGCGCTCATGTCCGGCGACATGGGCGGGAAGAAGCCCGGGAAGGCGACGAACAGCACCAGCAGGACGAGACCGAGCACGGGCGCGGACCACAAGATCACCTGCTGGGCCCGCAGAGCCGAGACGGCCGATTCCTCTTTCTCTGTGAGGACCTGCATACCTTCCTCTTCTCTGGCTGTAAAGCGCGTTCTCCTCATGCGCGAGGGGTACTTCTGTGCTGGCAGCATGCATCGTTTCCTGACGGTAGTCAATGATCGAGATGCGGTAGGATCCGTTGCCATGGCGAAAGTTCCTCCCAGATCGAAACATGACCATGGTCAGGGAAGGGCCGTTCCTGTGCGCGCGCGTTCCCACGTCAGCCGGGACGCGATCGTGCAGGGGGCGCTGGCTCTGTGGCGGACCAAGGGCTTCGCCGAGACCACGGTCACCGACATCTGCAAGGCCGCCGGCGTCTCCAAGGCGTTGTTCTACGTGTACTTCGCCCGCAAGGAAGACGTGCTCTGGGAGATGGAGGTGTTCACCATGCGCGACGCCCATCGCGCCGCCGAGGCCGTCGCGTCCCGCCCCTACGAGCTCGTCGACCTGATCGAAGCCGTCATCGAGCTCCTGGAGCACAACATGCGCCGCTACCCCCCAGAGCTGATCTTCGAAGCCGTCATCGAGACCTACCGCACCGAACGGCGCGCCCTGGCCGACGGCGCCACCGACGCCGACCTCGCCTTCCTCTTCCTCGAGCCGTTCCAGCAGGCGCAGCGCGACGGCAAGATCCCCGCAGAGGCGGACGTCGCCCGGACCGCGCGCATCGCCCAGATGCTCGTCGCCGACGGCATCAGGGACTGGGCCGCCGCCGACTTCTTCGACCGCCCCCTGGCCGGACCTCTCGCCCGAGAGATCAGCACCCTGATCAACGGCCACCAGCATCCCTGAACACGCCAGGCGCCAAGGCGCGGCGGCGGGCGTCGAGGCGTCGGAACGGTGAGCGGACGATCGCGGCCCGGTCAGGGAAGATATCGACCACGTCGGTGCTGCGGCGGATCTCCTTGTCCAACCGCTCCTGGGGAGCGTTCGACCAGATCTGCCGTCACAGCTGCCGCAGGAAAGCCGCGAAGGCTTTCAAATCGCCCTTGGCCTGGTTCCAGATGCTCGGCCTGCAGGAAGTCGACCACACGGGCGTGCCGGGCCTGTGCTTCCTCGGCGGCGGGCTGGTCGAATACGGTGCACACCAGTGCGGCCACCCATGGCTGCGTGGACAGGCGTGCCGACGTGTGGCGGCGTCGCAGCGGCACCGGTCGGCTTGTCAGCATCTGGTGACTGTCAGTGGTGATGGTGGACCGTGAATTCTGGAAGGCCAGAAGAGCGCTGGGATGAAGAAGTTGCTCTGAGCTGGTGAGACGCCGTCTCGGCGGTCCTCAGTTTGGCCGGTCGGCAGGCATCAAGATCGACACCCGCCCATCCGGAGTAGTGGGCTGCACGCTCTCTCGCCCTAGCTGTGGCAGGGGCCGGGCCCCTTCCTCCTTACTGAGGCCAAGGGAGTTTGTACTGCGGGTGGGGAATCGCCCGTTCCCACACCTGATCGAATGCCGCCGGTCGTCGTGCTGGGGCACCACCGCGCGCTGCCGGATGGCCTGTCTGGCGGGCATCCGCCACAGGTTCCGCCCGTCCAGCGACACGATCCCGCCGGTGGGCCGCAGTGCCCGGTAGACGGTGCGCAGCAGCGTCGACTTACCGCTGCCGTTGGGGCCGATGGGCCCGATGAACCGGTGGGGTTCGGCGACCACGCGCTTGGAGCCGATCTCGGCGGTGAGGTCCGCGATGTCCAGCCGCATCACGCGCCCCCCGTCGCAGGACGCCGCAGCAGCAACAGGGCATGCCGAGCGCGGTGGTGAAGATGCTGACGGGCGGCTCGTTCGGACGGTCCACGGTGCGGGTGGCGATGTCCACCGCGACCAGGAACACCGCGCCGAGCAGCATGGCCACCGGCAGCACCCGCCGGTGGTCGCCGCCGACGGGGAACCGCGTCGTGTGCGGGACCATCAGCCCGACGAACCGATTCCGCCGTCGCGGTGAGCAGCGATCCCGTGACCAGCAGCGCGATCCGCAGCGACCGCACCGAGGCGCCGGGCCCGGCCGCGGCGTCGTCCCCGGCCATCAGGGCGTTCATGTTCTGGGTCCGGTTTCTTCGACGACCACCACGCCGGGCTCGCCCAGATGCCGCTGGACCAGTCGACGTGCTGACCGCCACGATCGAGCGGATCCCTCAGCGGATCGAGGAACACATCGCCGCGATCCCCGCCGCCCAGCCCTCGAGGATCATGACGGCCAGGACCACGGACAAGAGCAGCGTGCCGTTGCTGTTTCGGTGCGGGAACGGGCCATCGATCACGGAGGCGCCGTGGCCGCATGGTCTCGTGTTCTGGCCGGGACCGGCGAGTTGCGCCCGTAGCCAGGCGTGGGGTCGTCCGGTCCACGCTTCGTCCGTCGTCACCTCACCTGCGCGAACTCGTTGGACGCGCTTCACCCAGATCGTCCGGCAGCCGTCTGAGACCGCCGCGCCCGAATCCGGGTATGGGTGTTGACCTGCATCGACATGTCATCTACTCTACAGAAAATTCTTCTGTTTTGCAGAGTAAGCCTGGAGGGCATGTTCAGTGAAGGTGGAAGAGTTGTCCGCTGACGGGCTCGCCTATCGGCGCACGTTCGT
This sequence comes from Actinomadura rugatobispora, assembly GCF_042656285.1. Lineage (GTDB taxonomy): Bacteria > Actinomycetota > Actinomycetes > Streptosporangiales > Streptosporangiaceae > Spirillospora > Spirillospora rugatobispora. The sequence goes on from NZ_JBHSON010000007.1 coordinate 128,042, forward strand.
CGTGCCGTGCGATCCGCTGCACGCGTTCAAGGAGTTCACATCGGGACAGGGCGGATGGTGGCCGCACGATCACAGGCGCGGCCCTCAGCCTGTCCTGGGCATCGGGTTCGAGCCTGCCGTCGGCGGAGACTGGTACGAACGGTCTATCGACGGCTCTCGTGTGCGGCGAGGAAAGGTGCTTGTGTGGGACCCGCCGCGCCGCGTCGTCGGTGAATGGCCGCTCATGCTCGGCGTGGACGCCTCGATCGACGAGGTGGGAACGAGCGAGCTCGACGTGCGGTTCAACGAACACCGTGAGGGTGCCACGCGAGTCGACCTCGAGCACCGTGGGATGCACTTCAACACCCGACCTGATTTCGTCCGCCGGATGTTCTTCTCTCCGTACGGGTGGGACCTGGTCGTCGACAACTTCTCGGCCTACCTCGCCAGCGAGCCGTGGCGATGAGCCGGGTGCTGGTGACCGGAGCGTCGGGGCAGGTCGGCGGGGCGCTGGTTCGAGGGCTCGCGGCCGCCGGAGTGTCCTGCCGAGCGCTGATGCGCGATCCTGCCTCCACCACCCTCCCGGCGCAGGCGGAGGCGTTCCGGGGCGACTTCACTGATCCATCGTCGCTGGCCGGCGCTCTGCGGGGAGTGGAGAGCGCCTTCCTGATGGCGCCGGCCAGGCAGTTGCCTTCCTACGCCCGCACCTTTTGCGACCTCTTGGTCGACAGCGGGGTCAAGCACGTCGTGCTCCTGTCGTCCCTCGCGGTGGAGATCGCCGGAAGCAGCCCGCTGACGACCGAACATGCTGAAGCCGAGCAAGCACTCATCGGAACCGGAGTGGGATACACGTTCCTCAGGGCCGGCGTGTTCTCGGCGAACACGCTGATGTGGGCTCCGGCGGTACGTGGCGATGGACGGGTACGCCATCCGTTCGGCAACTCGGCGGTCGCCCCGATCGACGGAGACGACATCGCCGAAGTCGCCCTTGAATGCCTCACATCGGACGAGCACCTTGGTGCGACTTACCCGCTGACGGGGCCCGAACGGATGCTCCCATCTGAGCAGGTCGCCATCCTCGCGGACATCCTCGAGCGGCCGCTCCGCTTTGCGATCATGCCTGAAGGTGAGGCCGTCCAGATGATGGAACACGCCTACAGCGCCACAGACGCCACCGCGATCGTCGAGGCGCTGCGAAGTGATCAGGTGGCGTGGAGCGATCCGGTCGACACGGTCGAACGAATCACGGGCAGGCCGCCGACGACATATCGGGAGTGGGCAGAGCGGCACGTCGACTACTTTCGCTGACGATCGTCCCGAATGGCTGATTGTGGCGCTGACGTGCCACGTCCGCTCGATGTTGCCCCGCGGCTCTTTCGCCGTCCGATGTGCCGGCGAGGACGCTCGCCGAAGGACCGAGGTGAGGCATCGGCTTCCGGCAGTCCCCCAGGACGAGGAAGTGATCACGACTACGGCATTCGACCCCATTGAGCTGGGCCGCGAGCGGCCGGCCAGGCGTATCGTGATGGCGCTGATGACCCGCGGCCGTGCTTACGGGGCCAGCGGGCGTCGGCGGGCTTGATCGTGACCGAGGGCAAGGGCTGCCCCGACACCGGGCCTGCACTCTGATCAGCAGGTGGCGGCGTGGCAGAAGATCACCGATGCGATGCATGCCGGCAGGGTCGGCCACACCGACTTCCTGCCCGGTGGCCTGCACCCGGTAGGCCGTCTCCGGTCGCAGCGGTCGGCCAGGTCTACCCTCACGAGGGTCCGAAGGACTTCTTGAAGCCCCAGCATCTGACGGGGGAGGAGATCGCTCTTACGATCGCCGACTTCGCCGACACGGCCCGCAACGCGGTTGCGGCCGGGTTCGACGGATTGGAGCTGCACGGCGCGAATGGCTAGCTGATCCACCAGTTCCTGGCGCCCGACTCCAACCGGCGCGCCGACGGGTGGGGCGGGTCAGCAGAGGGCCGGGTCCGGGGCGCCACCGAGACCTACCAGCGCGTTGGTCGCCCGGCTGAGCCCGCTGAAGCTGCCCTACCTGCACCCGATGGAGTCCTCCGGTGCCCGCGAGGTGGTGCTGCGCCTGCACAAGGAATGGCCGCACCTTCATCCTCAACCCGTCCAGACGAGCTGTCGCTGATCGAGGACGGCATCGCCGACCTGATCGCCTACGGCGCCCTGTTCCTGGCCAACCCGAACCTGCCTGCCCGCTGGCAACACTCCCGGCAGGGTCACGTTCTTCGGCGGCGACCATTGTGGCTACACCGACGCGGCCTGGAGCCGGTCGCGCCAGTGGCTCCCCGAAGGACCGGATAGGGGTCCTGCGCATCCCCAGCCAGACCCCGGCCAGGTTGATGAACACGTTTCTCGGTTCGGCGTTGGAGGCTGCGAGCCGGTCGGCCGAGCAGATCGGGGCGGCCCGGTGTGCTGCGGTCGCTGGTCATGATGATGGCTGAGGCGCCCTGTCGGCCGGAGGCCGACGAGGTTCGCGGCGCCGACCTCGGCGAACCTGGGCCGGGATGATCGAGTTGGCCATGTCCGAGCGGCGGTCGGGGTCGTACTTCCCCGAGCGGCTGCTTGCCGGGCCGAGCGGGCCCCACGTCCTGGCTGTGTCCAGGTGGGCACGGGCCGGCACTGCGATCGCGTGGGCCGACTCGGAGTCCTCGGGCAGGTCCCGGTGCGCAGGATGTCGGCCAGCACCATCGCATCGATGTTGTCGGACTTCTTGGGGGCGACCGAGTACTGATTTGAGCGCCGGCCGGACGTATCGCGCGGCATTCTTCGGTTGACTTCGCAATCCCGGCGACCCGCACGGCCCCGGTCTTCGCTCAGAATGCGCGCCGCGTGGGCTCGAGCCGCGATCGCAACCGGCCATGACCGATGCCCGGGCCGGGGCTCGACGTTCAGCGGCCGGGGCCGCTGAAACGCTGGCGTTCGTAGAAGTCGGGGATCTCGGCCTGCTCGAACGCCGATGTGGGGCGCAGGGCCTGCCTGGTGTCGATGTTGAGCAGGTAGAAGGGCATGCGCTCCATGGGGTGCCGCAGCATCGCCGCGCCGGGGCCGTGGTTCATGCCGCCCGGGGTCACTGTCATGAGGCCGATGGGCCGGCCGGGTACCCCGTCGCCTTCGGGGGAGCCGAGGTTGATGATGATCTCGTCGTAGTCGACGTTGCGGTGGTAGGGCTGGACATGTGCGGCTTCGGGGTCGTTCTGCCAGATCCTTGGGGCCATCGTGCAGAACCACACGCCTTCGGCGGCGAAGGTGGCGTGCGTGATCGGCGGGACGTCCATCCGCTCGGAGGTGACCGGCCTGATGTCGCGGAGCCTCAGCCGGTACGGGGTGACGCTGCCTTGCCAGCCTTCGACGTCCAGCGGGTCGAACGGGTGGAAGATCGACGACAGTCTCTCGCCCCGTTTGACGACGATCTCCCACTCCGGACCGTCCAGCCCGGAGCCGTGCGCCCTGAGCGCGTCCAGTCGCGGGACGTCCAGGACGCCGATGTCGAACGGCAGGAAGTGGCCCAGCAGCCCTCGATCGGGAACGCCGACGGCGGCGGTGGTCTCCACCACGTACGACAGGTTGTCTGTCGTGTGGGGGATGAGCCGGTAGTTGGTGCCCTTGGGGATGACCAGGTACTCCAGCGGGCCGTACTCGAGTGTGCCGTAGTCGCAGACCAGCAGTCCCGAGCCCCGCTGGACGAGGATGACGGTGTCGCCGTCGGCGTTGCGGAACAGGTACGGCGCCGGACGCCGGCGTCTGGAGATCGACAACCGCATGTCGGCGCACTCCAGCAGCGTGGTGGGCTGGGCGCGTTCGTCGGCGTCGTCCTCGGCGGGCAGGTCGTCGGTGAGAATGCCGCGCGGCCGGATCGGTCCCTCGACCCGTGTCCACTCGGTCGTCGGGTGCGCCCGGTAGAGCTGCGAGCAGTCGCCGGCGAACCCGTCGCGGGCGTGGTGCTCCTCATAAGTCCCCTGCGGCCACGCGCCCTGGGCCTGGCGTATGACGGTGCCTTGCGCGTGCTTCGCCCACATGGCCCTGACTCCTCTCACCTCACCGGAATACCCGGACCGAATTCCTCCGAGTCGACGGACCCTATTGCCCGCACCCCTCCGGCGCCCTACTCTCCAGAATAGTATTCTGGAGGAGATCGGATGCCAAGAGCTGTCAGCAACGAACCGGAAACATGGCCGGACCCGCCCGCCCCCGCGGAGTGGTCGGCCGGGGGGCTGCTCATCGCCAACCGAGGAGAGATCGCGATCCGGGTCGCGCGCACCGCGGCCGAGTGCGACATCCGCAGCGTGGCCGTCTACGCCGAGGACGACGCCGCCTCCCCCCACCGTGCCCACGCCGACGAGGCGGTAGGACTGACGGGTGGCGGCCCCGGCGCGTATCTCGACATCGCCCAGCTCGTCGACGTCGCCCGGCGCGCCGGATGCGTCGCCGTGCATCCCGGATACGGCTTCCTCAGTGAGAGCACCGAGTTCGCCGCCGAGTGCGAACGCCTAGGGCTCGTGTTCGTCGGGCCCCGGCCCCGGACGCTCGCGCTGTTCGGTGACAAGCTCGCCGCCCGGCGGCTGGCCCGCGACTGCGGCATCCCGGTCTCCGCGGGGCCCGATGAACCCGTCACGGTCGAGCGGGCCAAGGCGTTCCTCGCAGAACTCGGAGACGGCGCGGCGATCCTCCTGAAATCCGTCTCAGGCGGTGGCGGGCGGGGCATCCGTGTGGTGCGTGACGAGAGCGAACTGGACGAGGCGTACGTCCGGGCGTCCGCCGAGGCAGGGCTGGCGTTCGGCAGCGGCGCGGTCTATGCCGAGGAGCTCATCCAGCGCGCGCGGCACATCGAGGTGCAGGTCGTCGGGGACGGGACCGGGGCGGTCACCGACCTCGGGGAGCGGGAGTGCAGCGTCCAGCGCCGACACCAGAAGCTCATCGAGACGGCGCCCGCCGTGGCGCTGCCCGAACCGGTGCGCCGCGAGCTCGGCGGCGCGGCCCGGCGGCTGGCCGAGGCTGTGCGGCTGCGCGGTGTCGCCACGGTCGAGTTCCTGCTCCGTCCGGACGGACGTTTCGTCTTCCTGGAGGTCAACCCGCGGCTGCAGGTGGAGCACACGGTCACCGAAGAGGTCACCGGGGTCGACCTGGTCGCCACGCAGCTCGCCATCGCCGCCGGGGCCTCGCTCGGCGACCTGGGACTGGGCCCGGGCGAGGCTCCCCGCGTCCGCGGCCGGGCGATCCAGGTGCGCGTCAACGCCGAGATGATGTCGCCGGACGGCTCCACCCGCGCGGAGGGCGGCACGCTGTCGGTCTACGAGCCGCCCACCGGACCGGGGGTCCGCGTCGATGGCTGCGGCCTGGCGGGATACACCGTCAACCCCCGGTACGACTCGCTGCTTGCCAAGGTGGTCGTGCACACCGCCTCCGAGGAGGTCGCCGTCACCGCCGCGAAGGCCGACCGGGCGCTGCGCGAGTTCCGCCTGGAGGGGGTCGCGGTGAACCTCGGGCTGCTGCGCGCCGTCCTGCGCCATCCCGCGTTCACGGCGGGCCGACTGGTCACCGGATTCGTCGATGAGAACGCCGCGGAGCTGACCGAGGCCGCCTCCGCCTTCGTGCAACACGACCTGGCCACCGGGAAGGACGAGTCGCCGGACCTGCCGCCGGGATCGACCTCGGTCGGGGCTCCGTCGCCCGGTGTCGTCGTCGAGGTGACCGTCGCCGCGGGTGACGACGTGCGGCCCGGCGGCCAGGTGGCGGTGATCGAGGCCATGAAGATGCAGACCGTGGTCACCGCGTCGAGCGGCGGGGTGGTGCGTGAGATCTGCGTGTCCGTCGGCGACGTCGTCGAGCATGGTTCCCGGCTGGCGATCCTGGACGACACCGGCGGCACTGCTGCGGAGGACACGGCGGACCGCGTCCTGGACCTCGACGCGATCCGCCCCGACCTCCAGGAGGTGCTGCGGCACCGGACGGCGATCCTGGACGAGGCACGGCCCGAGGCGGTCCGGTCGAGGCACCGCCTGAACCGGCGGACGGCGCGGGAGAACGTGGCGGATCTGTGCGACGACGGCAGTTTCGTCGAGTACGGCGGGCTGGCCGTGGCCGCGCAGCGCGCCCGGCGGGACCTGGCCGATCTCATCGACCGGACACCGGCCGACGGGCTCGTCGCGGGTATCGGCCGGATCAACGGTGCCGACTTCCCGGACGAGCGGGCGTCCTGCGCGGTGATGTCCTACGACTACACCGTGCTGGCCGGAACCCAGGGAATGCAGGGACACCGCAAGTCCGACCGGTTGTTCGATCTGGTCAAGCGGTTCCGGCTTCCCGTGGTGCTGTTCGCGGAGGGTGGGGGAGGCCGGCCCGGCGACACCGACTACGCCGGTGTCGGCTACGGCGACCTCGTCACCTTCCCCCTGTTCTCGGGACTCAGCGGGCTGGTGCCGACCGTCGGTGTCGCGTCGGGACGCTGCTTCGCCGGCAACGCGGCGCTGCTGGGCTGCTGCGACGTCATCATCGCGACCGCCGACGCCACCATAGGCATGGCGGGTCCGCAGATGATCGAGGGCGCTGGACTGGGCCGCTTCGCCCCCGAGGAGGTCGGGCCGGCATCGGTGCAGACCGCCAACGGCGTCATCGACGTCCTGGTGGCCGACGACCGCGCGGCGGTGGAGACGGCGCGGCGCTACCTGGCCTACTTCCAGGGGCCGCTCTCCTCCTGGGAATGCGAGGACCAGCGCACGCTGCGGTGGCTGGTCCCGGAGAACCGCAAACGCGTCTACGACATCCGGTCCGTGATCTCCGTGCTGGCCGACAGCGGCTCCGTGCTGGAGCTGCGCGAGGGGTTCGGGACGGCGATCGTGACCGCCCTGGCCCGCGTCGAGGGCCGGCCCGTGGGCATCGTGGCCAACAATCCGCTGCGCCTTGGCGGTGCCATCGATGCCGATGCCGCCGACAAGGCCACGCGCTTCCTGCGGCTGTGCGACGCCTTCGACCTGCCGGTGCTGTTCCTGTGCGACACCCCCGGCTTCATGGTCGGACCCGAGGCCGAGAAACAGGCCCAGGTGCGCCACTTCGCCAGGTTGTTCCTCCTCGGGGCGGCCCTGACCGTTCCCACGTTCACGGTCGTCCTGCGCAAGGGGTACGGGCTGGGCGGTGTCGCGATGGCCGGCGGGAGCTGGCGCCTGCCGATCTTCACGATCGCGTGGCCGACCGGTGAGTTCGGGGCGATGGGCCTGGAGGGCGCCGTCCGGCTGGCCCATCGTGCCGAGCTCGCGGCGATCGAGGACCCGGCCGAGCGGCAGCGCGTCTACGAGGAGATGGTGGCCGGGGAGTACGAGCGCGGCAAGGCGCTGAACGCCGCCACCTACTTCGAGATCGACGACGTCGTCGATCCGGCCGAGACACGTGCGCGACTCGCGCACGCCCTGGCCGCCCGGCCGCCGTCCCGTCCCGCACGGGCGGAGGGCCGCAGGCATCTCGTCGACAGTTGGTGACCAGGTGACGGCAAGTGTGACGACAGGTGTGACGAAAGGTGGACGTGCCATGCAGGAGGAGCCGATCAGGCTGGCGGTGATCGTCGGCAGCACCCGTGACGGCCGGTTCGCGACCACGGTCGCCACGTGGTTCTCGGGAGAGGTGGGCCTGCACCTCAAGGCCGAGGTGGATGTGATCGACCTGGCCGAGGTGCCGTTGCCGGTGGTCATGCAGGCGGCACCGGTGAACACGGGTGTGTACGAGTCCGCCGAGGTCCGTGCGCTGGCGGCCCGCATCGAGGCGGCCGACGCCTTCGTGGTCATCACCGCCGAGTACAACCACAGCTTCCCCGCCTCGCTGAAGCTCGCGGTCGACTCGGTGCATCTGGAGTGGCGGGGCAAGCCGGTGGCCTTCGTGTCCTACGGGGGGCTGTCCGGAGGGCTGCGGGCCGTCGAGCATCTGCGGCAGGTCTTCGCGGAGCTGCGCGCGGTGACCGTGCGCAACACCGTGAGTTTCCACATGATGTTCGAGCAGTTCGACGAGCACGGCCGGCCGCGGCAGGCGGCGCAGGTGAGCACGGCGACGGCGACGATGCTCGCCGAGCTGGAGTGGTGGGCCCGTGCGCTGCGGCGGGCCCGCAGGGACTCGCCGTTCATGTGGTGATGGTCCGGCCCGTGCTCGCCTTCCGCCGCTGGTGAGGGGCGAGCACGGGCCGAATCGTTGCGCGTGTGCCGGGCTCAGCCCGACGCGTGCTCGCGGCCGAGTTCTTCGGCGATCCGCGCCCGCAGCCGATACTTCTCGATCTTGTTGGTGGGGGTCCTGGGCAGTTCGGGGATCACCCGGACGTACCGGGGGCGCATGAACCGGGGGACGTTCTCCTGGGCCCAGTCGAGCACCTCCTGCTCGCTCAGCGTTCCCCCCTGCTCGTCGTCGACCGGAACCACGAAGGCGGCGATGTCATGTTCGAGGGAGTCGGCGCCGGCGACGGGGACGACGGCGGAGACGGCCACTCCGGGCATGCCGTTGAGCAGGTCCTCCAGTTGGGCGGAGGAGATGTTCTCGCCCCGCGTGCGGATGCGGTCGCCCACGCGGTCCACGAAGTAGGCATGGCCGTCGCCGGTGCGGCGCACCAGATCGCCGGTGTGGAACCAGAGGTTGCGGGTGGCCGCGGCGGTGGCGTCCGGACGGCCGAAGTACTCGCGAAGCAGCAGATGAGGAAGCCGGGGCCGCACCGCCAGCTCGCCCGTGCCGTCCCCCTCGACCGGCTCGTCCATCTCGTCGAGCACCGCGACCTCCATGAACGGGGCCGGCCGTCCCATGAAGCCCTTCCCGATCGGGGCGTCGCCCTTCATGACGGGCGCGCCGAACCCGGCGAGCAGATCGAGGATCTTCCGGTGCCAGGGGTCGTCCCGGCCCGGTGCCTCGTCGATCACCCCGAAGTAGGAGCAGCCGGTCTCCGTCTGGCCGAAGCCCGCCGTCACGAACGGCACACCGAAGCGCTCGGCGAAGGCGTGGTGATAGGCCGGCAACGGTTGCATGTGCACCATGGTCAGGCTGTTGTCGGCGTCTGCGGGAGCGGCCGGCTCGTTCATCAGCCAGGGGATCATCACGTCCAGCAGCACCGCCGTGGTCGCTTCCGTTCGCCGCACCCGGCCCCAGAAGTCGTGGCTGCTGAACTTCTGCCAGACGGCCACCGTCGCCCCCGCCCACACCGCACGGGCGACATTGAAGATCGCTCCACCGACGTGGTAGAGGGGCAGGTCGTTGTAGACCACGTCACCGGGCCCGATCATCCGGCGTACGAAGAACGTGTACTGGTTCATCCACCGGAAGGGCTGGACGACGCCCTTGGGACGCCCTGTGGTCCCGCTGGTGTAGATGATGTTGGCCGGATCGGAGGGCATCCGGCTCACCGCGGGCTCCGACGCCGGACCGTCCGCCAGCTCCGCCCAGGTGAGCACGCGGCGCCCTGCCGGCAGGCGTGCGGGGACCTCGGCGGGGCCGTCCCCGTCGATGACCACGCAGGCGGTCGTCAGGGCATCGCTCACCTCGGCCAGTGCCGCGAGCAGGGCCCGTTCGCAGACGACCACCCCGACACGGGCGTCCGCGAGCTGGTAGGCCAGCGTGCCGGCGGTCAGATTGAAGTTGACGGGCGTGTAGATGAGACCGGCGCGCCAGGCGGCGAACATCGCCGTCGCCGCGGTGACCGGGTCGCGGGTGAACACCGCGACGCGGTCGCCGGTGGCCAGGCCGAGCCGCAGGAACCCGCCGGCCACACGCCGCACCGCCTCGTCGAAGTCCCCGTAGGACAACGTGGTGCCCGACTCCTCGGCCACCATGAGCGGCCGGTCGCCGTGGCGCCGGGCTCCTTCGCGCAGGCCCTCGATCACCAGCCGGTCGTCCCGGCGCAGCTCCGCGAGCACGTCCATGACACTCCCCAGATCGAATTCTTTTAAGCAGATTGCTATTCTGTTTCGCATCGGGAGATCGAGTCAACACTCACTTCGCCGTTGGAGGGACGATGCCCCGGCTTCGACAGGTGCCTCGCGATGAGGCCGTGGACCCGGTCGTGCGCTACATGTACGACCGCAAGTACGGCGACCGGGATCCGGTGGCCCAGCCCGGTACGGAGAGCGGCACTCCCGGCGACTGGGAGCCCGTGTTCGCCCTGGTGCCGGACGTGTTCGAGCACGCCGTGCGCGGCTTCGCCCTCTACCAGAGCCCGGACAGGCTGCTGAGCCCGCTGTTGCGCGAACTGGCCCAGGCGCGGGTGGGATGGGCCTGCGGCAGTCAGTTCGTGTACTCCCAGCACTGCAAGATGCTCCGGCAGTCCGGGGCTTCCGAGCAGCAGGTGGCGGACCTGCCCCACTGGACGGTGTCGGAGGCCTACAGCCACCTCGAACGCGCGGTGCTGTCCTACGCGGACTGCATCGCGTTCGACCACGGCCGCGTCCCGGACGAGTTGTTCGCCGCGCTGCAGAGGTCCCTGTCGGACGAGGAGATCCTCGAGCTCACCTACATCACGGCGCTGTACGCGATGCACGCCGTGATGAGCCGTGCCCTGCGCACCGAGTTCGACGACCGCGCCGAACCGGTCACCGAGGTTCCCGCACCGGAGGGGTACGCCCCTCGGCCTCGCCCGCCCTTCCGGCTTCCGCCGCGCGACCCGAAGCCGTAGGGCGGAGCGTCGCCCGTCCCCGAGCCCGTGGTGGTCCGATCGGCTCGGGGGCGGGACGTGTGCACCGCTAGTCCTTGGATTCGAGCAGGTGCAGCAGGCGCACCCACGCGTCGAGAGCGGGTTCGGCGCGGTAGGCGTCGGGACGCGCGTCGCAGCAGAAGGCGTGGCCCGCGCCGGGGTGGACGACCGTCTCGTACCGCACGGAGGCGGCGTCCAGGGCCTGTTCGGTCGCCGTGATGTCGTCCGCGGAGATGGTGGGATCCTCGGCGCCGTGCACCAGCAGCATGCGCGCTGAGATGCCGGCGGCCCGGTCCAGCACGGCGTGCGGTCCAGCGGCGATACCCGGCCCGTAGAACGCGGCCACGGCGTCGAGGCCGGGGATGGCCGTGGCGGCGGTGAACGCCGCTCGGGCCCCGAAGCAGAAGCCGACCAAGGAGCATGTCGCCTGCGACGTCGGGTACAGGCGGGCGTGCTCGACGGCGGCCGCGACGTCGGCGGTCACCTCCTGGGGGCCGAGCTCGGCGATCAGCCCCATCGCGGTGGGGCGATCGGTGTAGTCGACCGTGCGGTGGCCGGTCCGGTGGAACAGCTCCGGCGCCACCGCCACGAAGCCGTGCGTGGCCAGCCGGTTGGCCACCGACTGGATGTGCGCGTTCACACCGAACGCCTCTTGCAGCACCACCACCGCCCCTTTGGGCGTCCCCCCGGGCTCGGCCGCATAGGCGCGCATCGGTCCCGCCGGCGTCGCGAGATCGGTCCAGGCGGCGTGCGGCGAGAGGGGGCCGTCCTCGGTGGAGAGGGGTTCCCGCGAGCGGCGAGCGTCTCGTCCCGGCATCTGTCCTCCTGGTTGCTGCCCGCCCGATCCTGCGACCGAGCCGTTCGTCCTGGATCCGCCATGACTGTTGACGGGCCCCCGCTTCGACTGCACTATACAGAATACGAATCTGGAGAGCGGGAAAGTCCAGCTCCTGACGATGGGAATGTGATGGGGCGACTCGATGGCAAGATCGGTTTCATCACCGGGACGGCGGGCGGGCAGGGCAGGGCCGCCGCCCTGGCCTTCGCGGCCGAGGGAGCCCGGGTCGTCGGCTGCGATGTCCGGCCCGACGACGACGCCGAGACCGCCGCCATGATCAGGGCCGCGGGCGGTGACATGATCTCCCTGGGCCACGTCGACCTCTCCGACCCGCGGGCGGCGCAGGACTGGATCGCCCGCGGCGTCGAAGCCGCCGGCGGGATCGACATCCTCTACAACAACGCCGGTGCGATGAGACCAGGAGGCATCGCGACCACGCCCGACGAGGACTGGGCGTTCACACTGAGACACGAACTCGACCTCGTCTTCCACACCTGCCGGGCCGCATGGCCCCACCTCATCGAACGCGGCGGAGGGGCGATCATCAACACCGCCTCCGGTGTCGCCCTGCGCGGCAGCACGTGGGGAACGGCCCATGCCGCCGCCAAGGGCGGTGTGGTCGCCCTGTCGCTCCAACTCGCCGCCGAGGGTGCCGAGCACCGGATCCGGTGCAACACGATCAGCCCCGGGTTCATCGAGTCCCCGGCGACGGCCGCGATCATCGCCCAGGGGCGGGCGCCGAACGGCGCGCCGCTCCCGCCCGTCCCGCTCGGGCGGATCGGGCAGCCCTCCGATGTCGCCCACTGCGCGCTGTACCTGGCCTCCGACGAGGCCGAATGGGTCACCGCGACGAACATCGTCATCGACGGTGGCGCCGCCGGTATCCGCAACGCCGGCCTGGGGTGACCCGGCCGGGGAGCACCGATCCCGCCCAGGCGCCGCACTCGCGCCGGCGCCGGCCCGCCGCCCTGGCGACGGCCCACGATCCCCGCATCCCACCGACGGCTCGGCCGACCTCTACCCATCCCACCCCCGTCTTGCCGGGAGAGGCTCATGCACCCCCGACCACCCCACCCCGTCCCGCCCGAAATCATGCGCAAGGTCAGCCGCAGGATCTTCCCGATCATCCTGGCCGGCTACTTCATCGCCATCCTCGACCGGTCCAACGTCGCGGTCGCCGCACTGACGATGAACGAGCGGATCGGCCTCACCGCCGCCCAGTACGGGCTGGGCGCCGGGCTGTTCTTCCTCACCTACGTGGCGCTGGAGATACCGAGCAACGCCGTCCTGGCCAAGGTCGGCGCGCGGGCCTGGCTCGCCCGGATCATGATCACCTGGGGTGTCGTCGCCGCCGCGATGGCCTTCGTCTCCGGCCCCGGCTCCTTCTACGCGCTGCGCCTTCTGCTGGGTGCCGCCGAGGCCGGGTTCCTGCCGGGTGTCATCTTCTACCTCGCCCGGTGGTATCCCGCCGAGTACCGGGGCAGGGCGTTCGGCACACTCCTGCTGGCGGCCCCGCTGGCAGGAGTGATCAGCGCTCCGCTGGGCGGGCAACTGCTGCGGCTGGACGGCCTGCTGGGACTGGACGGCTGGCAGTGGCTCTTCCTTCTCGAGGCGGCCCCTGCCGTGGTCCTCGGCTTCGTGCTGCTGCGCCACCTCAGTGACGATCCCCGCACGGCCCCATGGCTCGCCGACGACGAGCGCCGCGTCCTCCTCGCCGCGCTGGACACCGGGTCCGCCCGGTCGGGAGAACCTCGCGAGGACGGCAGGAACGCGCTCGGCTCGCGAGCGGTGTGGGCGGTGCTGCTGAGTCCCGTCGTGCTCACCTTCGCCGTCATCGGGTTCCTCCTGCAGGCCAACACCACCGGACTGCAGCTGTGGATGCCCTCGATCATGAAGTCCGCGTTCGGTGCGGGGACGACGGCCGCGACCCTGCTGGCCGCCGTCCCCTACCTGGTGGCCGCCCTCGCCGCGTGGGCGGGCGGGCGGCTGGTCGACCGGCGCGGCGGCGTGCGGCCGCAGATCATCGTGCCGTGCCTGCTGGCCGCGGCCGGGATGACGGCCAGTGTGCTGGTCGGCGGCGGCGCAGTCGGCTTCGCGCTGCTCGCGTTCGGGGGCGGCGTGGTCACCTGGGCGTTTCCCGCGTTCTGGAAGATCTGCTCGCAGCTCACCACGGGGGCCGCGGCCGCGGTGTCCATCGCACTGATCAACGCCACGGGTTCACTGGCCGGATTCGCCATGCCCTGGATCATCGGTGAGGTCCGGCAGCGCACGGACAGCTTCTCCGTGCCGATGTACCTGATCTCCGGGGGGCTCGTCCTGGCGGCCGTCCTCTGCTGGACGGTCTCCGGCCGCATCGCCGACCCGCCGGTCGGCCCCCCGCGAAGAGGAACGTCCGAGAGCGAGCCTCCCGCCCCCGCTGAGGCGGAGAGCGGTGAAGGACTCGTGAAGACAGCGCCGGCCCGCGCGCGGAAGCGGGCTCCACGGAAGGAGAACACGATGGTCAGGATCAACGTGCCCGAGGGTGAGGACCCGATGGCGTACGTCATGAGCAAGGCCGGGTCGCCGACCCTCAACCGGCACCGGGCCGAGTCCATGGCGGCCCAGTACGACAACGAGAGCACGCTGTCGCCGCGAGAGCGTGAACTGTGCCGGATGCTCATGGCCCACATGATGGGCTGCAACCACTGCCGGCAGGTCAGGATGTGGCGGGACCGGCCGGGGTTCTGCGAGGAGCCCATCCCGGAGAGCTTCTACGCCAACGTCCTGCAGTACGCCTCGGCCCCCGACTACACCGAGCGGGAACGGCTCGCCGCCGAGTTCTGCGAGCGGCATGGGGGCGACCATCTCTCACTGGCCCAGGACGAGGACTTCTGGGAGCGCATGCACGCCGCGTTCGGCGACGAGGAGATCGTCGATCTGTGCATCATGGCCGGCACCTGGGAGGCCGGCCGGCGGATGTTCCAGGTGCTGCAGGTCGACGGCATGTGCGGCGTCCCCGCCGCCGACGGCGAGATCGAGCTGAAGATGCCGCGGGTGGTCGAGCAGGCCCGGCGGCGGTAGGGCGACACCGTCGTCCCGGGTGTCCCGCGAGGTACGAACGACCAAGGAGTCCTGATGTCCGACGCCGTCCGGCGCCTGCGGTACGACGAGCTCGACGACGACCTGCGTGCCGCTCTGGCGCCCCGCGTCGAGCGGCTGGGCTACCTGGGGGAGTTCTTCGCCCTGGCGGGGCACCAGCCGGCCGCGTTGCTGGCCTTCCACCGGTTCACCGAGGCGCTGAAGGAGGCGCTGCCTGCCGAGGTCACCGAGGCGGTGGCGCTGACGGTGGCGACGGAACTGAGCAACGACTACGAGCGCTGCCAGCACGAGCGGCTGGCACTGCGGCTCGGCTTCGACCGGCAGTGGATCGCGGCGGCCGGCGGCCGGGCCGGAAGCGACCCGGCCGCTCTCGGACCGGCCGCCGCCTGCGCCCGTCGGCTGGCGCTGGCGATGGTGGCCCGGCACGGACACGACGTCGCCGCGGAACTCGACGATGCCGTGCGGGTGCTGGGGGAGCGCGACACCATCGGTGTCACGCTCCTGGTCGCCCGCTACACCGCGCATGCCACCGTCGCCAACGCCTTCGCGATCCAGCCGCCGGTCGGCTCCGTCTTCGACGAGCCGGTGGGCGGCGGGTGAGCCAGGGCCTGTCTCGACGTGCCCTCAGGTACCGCGCGAGCGCGTTATCTGGGCGGTGAGGCGAAGCCGGAGGCGAGTGTCATCGGCCAGATCACGAAGCGATGCCGTGCTCGCCAAGGCCCGGTCAGGGGTGAGCCGCCAGGCGAGCGCCGTGGGCCGGGCTTTGAAACTCAGCCTAGGGCGTTTCGGTTGCGGGCGGGCCAGGGCGCTGGAGTGTGAACGGTTCGGCGATGGGCGTGTACAGCGGGCCGCCCAGCCTGGCCATCGGCTCCAGCGCCTTGGCGTCCACCCGGTGACCGTCGAACACCGCCGAGGCGATGTGGATCCACTGCACCTGCCCGAACACCATGGTGCCGTTACCGATCTCCAAGATCCGCACGACCTTGCACTCCAGCGCGGCAGGTGCCCGGGCGACGCGCTGGGGCCGCACCGTTCGGCTCTCGCAGGCCTCGATGCCCGCCCAGGCGAACTCGTCCTCGCCGTGGGGCAACTCCGCACTGGTCAGGTTCATGGCCTCGACCAGCGGCGCGCTGACCACGTTGACCACGAACTCGCCGGTGTCGCGCGCGTTGCGAGCGGAGTCCTTCACCAGGCCACGCCTGCGGCTGCTGGTGAAGTGGACGATGGGCGGTTCGCTGGAGACCATGTTGAAGTAGCTGTGCGGCGCCAGATTGCTGCGCCCCGCGGTGTCGACCGTGGCGACCCATGCGATGGGCCGGGGCACCACGAGGGAGGTGAGCAGCGAATAGACGCGCCGTGCGGACAGCGCCGAGACGTCGATCTCGAAGTCGTTCACGGTGATCCTCCACAATTGCAGATTATGATTCTGTATAACAGAGAAGCCTTGATGATGCACGCCTGGGTAGGCACAGGAGGGGCGAGATGGGTGAGCGGCAGGGAACCGCGGAGAGCCGCGAGGGTGCGTTCGTGGTCCTGAGTGACTGCTAGATTCTGTACCATGGAATCGTCGCAGGGTACGCCCGGAGCCTACGGCCCGGCGCCCCGCTACCCGATCGAATCGGTCGACAACGCGCTCCGCCTGCTGTCGCTGTTCCGCGACCGCGAGCGCATCCGGGTGAAGGACGCCGCCGAGGTCCTCGGCGTGGCCACCGGTACGGCTCACCGCCTACTGGCGATGCTGGTCTACCGCGGCTACGTGTCGCAGGACCCCATGTCCAAGCTGTACGTCCCGGGGGCGATGCTGCTGTCGATCGGGCTGCAGGCCGCACGCCGCTCCGATCTGCGCGAGGCGGCCCAGCCCTTCCTCGACGAGCTCAACGAGCGGCTGGGCGAGACGATCCATCTGGCCACCCTGGAGGGCACCGAGGTGCTCTATGTCGACGGGCGGGAGAGCCACTGGGCGCTCCGTGTGATCTCCCGGGCCGGCACGCTGCAACCCGCGCACTGCACCTCCGTCGGCAAGGCGCTCCTCGCCGAGCTGTCGCGGGAGCGCCTGCTGGAGCTGTATCCGCAGGAGCGCCTTCCCCAGCCGACACCGCGCTCCATCGGCATGCGAAGCCAGCTTCTGATCGATCTGGAGTCCGTCCGATCACGGGGCTACGCCCTCAACTTCGGCGAACTCGAGGAGGGGGTCGGCTCCCTGGCGACCACCGTGCACGGGCCTCAGGGGCTGTGCGTGGCGGCGCTCAGCGTGGGCGCCCCCCTCAGCCGTCTCGACGATCTACGCATGCAGCAGATGGCGGAGGAGCTCAAGCAGACGGCGGCCCGTTTCCAGGAGTCTCTGTCGGGCTGATCCGCCGACCGCTCAGCAGCGCCTGTCGAGCCCCACCACCGGGTTCGACAGGCGCTTCGTCATTCCCGGGCCCGCTGCGCACCGGGCGCGCTCCATCGCCTCCGTCTCGGGCGTGGTCCTGGAAAAGGGCGGTTGTCCCCACTTCCACAGTGCTCTACTATGCAGAAAAAGGTTCTGCAAAGGGTGGTGATGGTGGTGGGGAACCCGGACGGTCCCGCCCACGGGGCTCTCTTCATCGATCAGATCGGGGCTCCCGCGCCCGCGCTCGACGACCTGTGGCCGTCGATCGTGATCACAAAGGAGGAGATCGACGCCGAGGTGGAACGGCTGTCGGAGGCGCCACGGCCGGAGAACGGCCGCCGCCGGTCGCTGATCGTGCATCCGCGCGACGTCGGGCCGGGCCACGGGCTGGCTCCGGGCATCCAGGTGGCGCTCGAAGTGCTGCTGCCAGGGGAGCGGACGGCGCCCATCCGGCACAACTCCTCGCAGGTGGTCTTCTGCATCGCCGGCGGGGGCACCGCGATCGTCGGCGCGCGCACGCGATCGGCCCGGCCGTTCGAGCGCCACGACGTCTGGAACATGCCCTCGATGGCCACCTACGTCCACGTCAACGACACCGCGGAACGCCAGGTACGGCTCGTCTACAGCAACGCCGCGCTGCTGGAGAAGCTGAACATCCACTATGTGGACGTCAACCCCGGGGAAAGTGTCCTGGGCGGCGAGGAAACCGGCGAGGAGTCGTCCGCCACCCCGTTCGAGGAGACCTTCCCCCTCGACGACGAAGGCGCCTGGCTCATGTGTTACGAACGGCTGGTCAACCCTCCGGTGAACGAGTCTCCCTCGTTGATGTGGCGCTGGCACAAGGTCAAGGAAGAGCTGGACAAGCTCCACGCGCTCGGCCCCTCCTACCGGGGAAGGCGCCTCTACCTGCTCTACAATCCCGCCACCGGTCGGACGAACGGCACCACGCACAACTTCTTCGCCACGATGACGATCAGGCCGGCGGGCATCGTCGACCGGCCCCACCGGCACACCGCCGCCGCCGTCAATTACTACTTCCAGGGCAGCGGCCACAGCACGGTGGGGGGCCAGGTCCACGAATGGAAGGCCGGCGACCTGATGCTGTCGGCTCCTGGATGGGCCGTGCACAACCACGTCAGCCATGAGGAGGACGTTTACGAGCTGACCGTGCAGGACAGCCCGCTCAACCTGGCGATGGACTCCCTCATGTGGCAAGAGGACCTCAAACGGCCACCGCTGCTCATCGGCTCGCACGCCGGCTGGTCCACCAACAGGGACCAGATGTGAGCGCCGCCGAACTACCGCCCGCATTTCTCCGCGGTTCCTACGTGCCCCTCATCACCCCGTTCACAGACGGGCAGGTGGACTACGACGCCCTCGCCGCCCAGGTCGAGCGTCAGGTGGAGGCGGGGTCCGACGGAGTGGTGGTCACCGGAACGTCCGGTGAACCCAGTGTTCTCACCGGCGCGGAGCGGGCCGCTTGCTACGAGGTCGCGGTCGGCGCCGCGCAGGGCCGGATCCCGGTGGTCGCCGCGACCGGTGCCGGCTCCCTGGCCGAGACGCTGGAGCTGTCCCGGCACGCCGCCGGAGCGGGGGCCGCCGCCCTGCTGGTCGTCACGCCCTACTACATCAAGCCGCCGCAACGAGGGCTGATCGACCACTTCACGCGCGTGGCGTCCATTGTCGATCTACCGGTGCTCATCTATCACATTCCGGGTCGCAGCGGCGTCACCATGACCGTCGACAGCGTGCGCCGGGTGGCGGAGGAGGCCCGTAATGTCGTCGGGGTCAAGCACGCCTCCACCGATCTGGCCTGGGCGACGGAACTGCTGACCACGCTGGGCCCGGACTTCCGGCTCTTCTGCGGGCTGGAGGAGATGTCGTTCCCCATGCTGGGAATCGGTGCATCCGGCCTCATGAACGCCGTCGGCAATATCGTTCCGAGACGGGTGGCCGAGCTTTGCCAGGCCGTGGCCAAGGGTGATCTCGCCATGGCACGGATTCTGCATTACGAACTCTTCGAGCTCAATCAGGCGGTCTTCTGGGACACCAATCCGATACCGATCAAGTACCTCATGACCCGGCTTGGAACGCTGGCCGGCGGTGAACATCGTCCCCCGCTGTCACCGCCCGTCGGCGAAGTCCGTGCCCGTTTGGACGAGCTGGCCGTACGCCTGGCGCAGCGCCTGAAGTGAGGCTCGCCCGGCCGACTGTTCCGTCACCAGATCACCTTTGACGCACTGCCGAACCAAGATTCGCCAGAAAAGAAGACCAACAAGGAATGGCCATCATGAGTGCCCCCCCACGTTCCCGCGGTGCCGCCGTGGTGACGTTCGATCTGTGGTCCGACTTCATCTGCGGCCACTGCTACTACGGCACCCGGCGTCTGGTGGACGCGCTGGCCGGACTGCCCGATCAGACGGCGTTCCAGTTGCGCTGGCGCAGCTTCCAACTCGATCCCCGCCCTGCCGGCCGGCGCCCTGGCGGCGACCTCTACGACTACCTGGCGCAGTTCAACGGCAGCCGGGACGCGGCGCGGGCCGCGGCGGCCCGGATCGGGCCCGTGGCGGCCGCGGAGGGGATCGCTTTCCTGCCGGACCTTGCCCGCCCCGGCAACACCGCGGACGCGCACCGGCTGGTGCACCTGGCCGGAGAGCACGGCCTCCAGACCGAGCTGGCACTACGGCTTTACCAGGCCTATTGGAGCGAAGGTCTGCCGATCTCCGACCACGGCGCGCTGTTGGAGATCGCCGTCCAGGTCGGCCTTGATCGCGAGGTGACCCGGCACATGCTCGCCGGCCCGCGGTTCGCCGCCGAGGTCGTCAATGACCAGAGCCTTGCCGCCGACCTAGGCGTACGGGGAGTACCCGCCGTGGTGGCCGATGGCCGAGCCGCCTTCAGCGCCACCGAGCCGCGTACCGCGCTGACCGCGACCCTGCGGCGCCTGCTCGGCGAAAGAACCCGAGCGTGAACAGCGTGTCCATCAACAACACGACCGCGTCCACGCTGGGGCGCGCCGGCATCGCAAAGAAGGCTGACTCCATGCCAGAACTGAATGACAAGGTCGCGATCATCACTGGAGCCGGCCGCGGTCTCGGCCACGCCTATGCTCTGGAGCTGGCCGAGAGGAACGCCACGGTCGTCGCCGTCGACGTTGATCACGCGGCCGCGGCCATGACGGCGCAGACGATAAGGAGCCGCGGTGGCAAGGCCGAACACTTCGGTGTCGATGTGACCGACGAGCCGGCTTTGGACGGAATGGTGGCGGCCGTACTCGAACGGCTGGGCCGCATTGATATCCTGGTCAACAATGCCGGCGGCGCCATGGTCGCTCCCGGCCCGGCCGAGGAGCTGACTCTCGAACAGTGGAATCGTGTCCTGTCGGTCAACCTGACGGGAACATGGCTCGCGGCGAAGGCGGTCATCCCCGCCATGAAACGCGCCGGCCGCGGAACTGTGATCAACGTCTCGAGCACGACCACACGGCGCGCCTTCCCACTGGGCCTGGCGCCCTACATAGCGGCCAAATCCGGTGTCGAGGGACTCACCCGTGCCATGGCCCGAGAACTGGGCCCTTTCGGAATCACCGTCAACGCCATTTCGCCGGGCATGGTGCTGATGGACAAGGCCGAGCGCGCCACGCGGCCGGAGATGCTGCTCGGCATCGCCGAACAGGTCCGATCAGAGCAATGCATACCGCGCGAGCAGACGACCGAGGACATCTGCGGAGTCATCGCCTTCCTGGCCTCCGGGGAGGCGGCCTTCATGACCGGTCAGGTCGTCGAGGTCGACGGTGGTTGGGCACTCGGCTGACCGGGCCCGCCGAGCGACACGACCGACGCCACGAAGGAGCGACCATGAGTGCGGTTCACAACGTGATCGTCATCGGCTCGGGCCCGGCGGGCTACACCGCTGCGATCTACGCGGCCCGCGCCGACCTCGAGCCGCTGGTCCTGGAGGGATCGGTGACCGCGGGCGGAGCGCTGATGAACACCACCGACGTCGAGAACTTTCCCGGCTTCCCCGACGGCGTCGCGGGGCCCCGGCTGATGGGTCACCTCCGCAAACAGGCCGAGCGGTTCGGCGCTCGACTCCTCGCCGACGACGCCACCGAGGTCGACCTCACCGCCTCGCCCAAGGTCGTCAAGGCCGGTGGCCACGCCTACCTGGCGCGGTCGGTCATCGCGGCCACCGGCTCCGAACACCGCGCCCTGGGCTTGGAGAACGAGAAGCGGCTGTCGGGTCGTGGAGTGTCCTGGTGCGCGACCTGTGACGGGTTCTTCTTCCGCGGCCAGGACATCGTGGTGGCCGGCGGAGGCGATACGGCCATGGAAGAGGCGATCTTCCTGACCCGGTTCGCTCGCAGTGTCACCGTGGTGCACCGCCGCGGCAGCCTGCGCGCCAGCAGGATCATGCAGGACCGCGCCTTCGCCAACGAGAAGATCGGCTTCATCTGGGACAGCGAGATCATCGACGTCCTGGGCGAGAACCGGGTCAACGGTGTGCGCATCCGCAGCCATGGAACGAACGAAGAGTCCCTCCTCCAGGCGACCGGCCTGTTCGTCGCCATCGGTCATGCTCCGCGCAGTGACCTGTTCCGGGGCCGGCTCGACCTCGACGACAACGGCTATGTGCTGGTGAACGCCCCTACGACCGCCACCAGCGTGCCCGGCGTCTTCGCGTGCGGGGATCTTGTCGATCACACGTACCGGCAGGCCGTCACCGCGGCCGGGACCGGCTGCTCCGCCGCCATCGACGCTGAGCGCTGGCTCGCCGATCAAGGCGCTGACCCCGCCGTGCCCGTGAGGCTGACCGCGAAACCGTGACGCCGCTGCCAGGCCGACCCGCCTGCCGCCTCGACCGCGATGGCCCGTCGCCGGGCAGCGCCGACGTCTCAGCGGTTGTGGCGGAGCCCCGCTCCAAGAGATCCGTTTGCATCTACGGGTAGATCGTCTACCCGGGTCGGGAGAGCGTTGTGGGAGTACTCGATCGTTTCCGGCTCGACGGCCAGGTGGCCATCGTGACCGGCGCCTCTTCCGGGCTGGGCGCGGCGTGTGCCGTGGGCCTGGCGGAGGTCGGTGCCGATCTGGTGCTGGCGGCGCGGCGCGCCGATCGCCTTGAGGCCACCGCAGAAGCGGTGCGAGGACTGGGCAGGCAGGCCAGATGCGTCCAGGCCGATGTGACCGATCCGCAGACGTGCCGGCGAGTCGCGGAGATCGCGGTGCAGATGGGACCGGTGGGCGTTCTGGTGAACAGCGCCGGCATCGCTGCGGCCGTCCCGGCATCACGGGAGAGTCCCGAACACTTCCGCTCGGTACTGGAGGTGAACCTCATGGGCTGCTACTGGATGGCGCAGGCGGCCGCCGCCGTCATGGACACGGGCGGCGCGATCGTCAACGTGTCGAGTGTCGCGGCGCTGGTTTCGGGCGGGCTGCCGCAGGCCGCCTATTCGGCGTCCAAGGCAGGGCTGCTCGGGCTGACCCGCGACCTGGCCGTACAGTGGTCCTCGCGGAAGGGGATACGGGTGAACGCCGTTGCCCCAGGCTTCTTCACCTCCGAGATGACCGGCCAGCTCGATGAAGGCTTTCTCGACGGCCAAGTCGAAAGGTTGCCGATCCCACGGCTGGGCGAACCCGAGGAACTCGCCATGACGGTGCTCTTCCTCGCCACCCGGGCTTCCGGTTACCTCACCGGCTCGACCATCGTCGCCGACGGCGGTCTCACGATCTGCTGAGGGGCTCTTTATCCTCGGTGGGGGTGCCCACGTCACAGCGCGATCGCGGGATCGGTCTGATCCGCCGGATATGGCGATCGACCAAGATCCGCACCACCCGCCAGAGGCTTCGCGCGCTGTTCACCGGGCCACGTAGGCCCCGCCGCCGGCGCTGGCCGACGAGGGCCACCACGGCGCCGGTGAATTCGGCGTCGCCCATCGCTCAATTGAAGACCTGGCACAACCTGCGGTCAGAGCCTTCTCGGGAGCGGGCCGATCCATGGACGCCGACCACGTGCACAGCCGGTGACGGTGAGGACCTTGCTTGAATTTTGGGGTGCCTGTAGGGTCGAGGGGGTCGTTCTTGCAGCTAGATGGCCTGGTGGTGAGCACTATGGCAGACCACGGTACATCGATCGGGCGGCGTGGTGACGCCGCGGAGGACGCCCGCGTGCGGGCCGCCGCCGTTCGGCTGTTCGCCGAACTGGGCTATGACATGGTCTCCACGCAGATGATCGCGGACGCCGCCGGTGTCGATCAGAGCACCGTGGCCGATCGCCATGGCGGCAAACGGGCTCTGTACGTGACGTCGATGAATTGGGCGGCACAGCAATGGCAGGACCAGGTGCAGTCGATGAGGGGGGACTACACGCCCGACGTCGGCGGTCTGATCCGGTTCGTGGATCGGTACCTGGAGTACTGCCGGGAACATCCGGAACTGCCCCGGCTGTTGGTTCATCGCTGGTTCTCCGATGCCCGTGACGTCGCCGGGATCAATGAAGAGATCATCGTTCCCCGGGTGAGGGAAGCGGTCGAAGTCGTCCGGTCGGCCCTCGGCCCCGACGCCGACCCCGAGGCAGCGCTATGGACGCTCGGCTGGTCGATCTACGGCTACCTGCAATCCGGCTATCTGGACGAGTCCGGCGAACGGCGCACGCCAGACGATCCGCAGACGCTTCGCCGCTTCCGCCACCACCTGCGTTGGCTTATCCACAAGATGGCCGCGACAACCTGACCAGGCAGGCGGGCCAGGAATCCGGGGGCTGGCGGATCGGCGGCCGCCTCGGGCACACCTGCTGCGCCTGGCGCGCGAGGTTGTGGGTTCGAGTCGCACGCGACCCACCCATCCTGACCATCTCAAACGCGCCAGATCGACCCCGGTGGCGATCACGCCTGAGGTCAGTCTGAGACCAGAACGCCGCACACGTCGGCACCACACCTTCTGCGACCGGCTGGGCGTCATCCGGTCCCGCGGCGCGGTTGGCACCAGCGTCGACAACGCCGCCGCCGAATCCCTCAACGCCACGCTCAAACGCGTAACCCCGCAAGGCGCCCGGCAACGGCCCACCGCCCCCACAACACGCCAGGCCCGTCTTCGGCTGGGCCACCCGCTACAACACCCGCCGCAGGCACTCCCGCCTCGGACAACTCTCACCGATCAACTACGAGGGAACCATCGGCAGCCGGCTCGCTGCCGCCTGAAATCGGTGTTCACAGTTCGGGGGAGCCCGGAGAACGTGCGCCGCTACTTCCACCCTCGCCGGAGGCGATCGCCGAGGTCACCAGTTTGTTGGGCCCCGGCGACCGCCGCCGGTGAGGTGGCGGTGAGCGCGGGCGGGAACCTGGTGGGGTGGGACGGACAGTGCAGGGCGTGGAGACAAATGTGCGAGCCCGCATACGAGCGGGCGATGCGGTCGCCTTTGAGGGTCTGTTCGACGAACACTCCCGTCGGGTGTACAACCACGCCTTCCGGCTGACGGGGAACTGGTCGGTCGCCGAGGACGTGCTGTCGGTGACCTTCCTTGAGGCGTGGCGGCTACGTGACCGGATCGATCGGGACGGCGGCTCGCTGCTTCCGTGGTTGCTGGGCATCGCGACCAATGTCGCTCGCAACGTACGGCGTGCGGCGCGCCGTTATGAGGAAGCGCTGGCCCGGCTACCACCAGCCGAGGCGGTGCCGGATTTCGCCGAGTCGGTCACCGAACGCGTCGACGACGCCGAGGAAGTGGCGGCCGTGCGGACGGCGCTGGCGGCGCTGCGCCCGAGCGAGCGCGAGGTGTTCGCGCTGTATGTGTGGGCCGGGTTGAGCTATGCCGAAACCGCGCAGGCGCTCGGCGTGCCGGTGGGCACGGTCCGCTCACGGCTGTCACGGGCGCGCAAGAAGCTGACCAGGCAGGTCAGGCCGTCTCGGTCGGGCCAGACGACACCGGAACCGCGGGGCGGCCGTGGACAGGTAACCGATGAACGCGGCATCGCGATCCGATCCGTTCTGGAGGAGAACTGATGGACATCACTCCGTCTCACCCCGGCCTGGGCGAGCGCGACGAACTGGCGCGGCTGCTACCTGCCCCTGCGGAGCGGGAGCTGCCGGGCGAGCGGCGTCGGGCGATCAAGGAGTTCATGATGGGTGAGCTCCGCGAGGCCCCGGGGCCCGCGCAACGGGGGCGGCGCCGTCTGTGGCGGCGACCGGTCGTCCTGATCCCCGCGCTCGCCGCTGCCACGGCCCTGGCGGTGGGCCTGTCCGCCGCCGTCGGCCAGACACCTGCCTACGCCGTGGCCGAGAACGCGGACGGCACCATCACCATCGAGATCCACAGGTGGGAGGACGCCAAGAAGCTCCAGGCAGACCTGCGCGCGATGGGCGTCAACATCGTGGTGGACTTCGTGCCGGGTGGCAAGCGGTGCCGTCCACCCCGGATCACCGATCCTGCGCCGCGTGAGCAGTACCGGCACACCCTGCTCACCTTCGTTGAGAGCCACCACGTATCCATGGGGTTCGTCACCAAGCTCGGCCCGTCCGCGATCAAACCCGGCCAGACGGCGGTGATCGAGTACTACCACCCCGAGAACGCGGGAAGCGCGTTCAACGGCTGGATCGCCAACGGCCGTGTAGCGCCGTGCGTCTTGGAGGACTCCGTCCAGCCCTGGTGACGAACGCCGTACCCTCGACGGCGCCCCGGACCACAACCCGGGGCGCCGTTGTATCAGTTCAGCCGGTCGAGCATCTACCGCAGCATCATTGCGGCTCATGACCGTGGCCCCGCCGGTATCTTCGTCGCGCGGGCCGAGCAGATCGGCTGACCGCTCCCGGACCGGCATCATCTGCTCCCACCAGCAGTGCCCGCGTCGACAGCGGGGCCGATGCCGTGCCCCGACGAGGCCAGGGACGCCCAGCGCACGACATGGGCCAAGCTGGCCGCAGGCGGGGAGACGTGGGACGCGTTGATCACGAAAGCTGCACCCGGTCGGCGTGGCGATCATCGACGCCGTCCATATCGCCGAGGGCCGGCACCACCTCGACATCGCCTCGGGCGCCGGGCCGGGGCTGAGCATCGCGGCGCTCGCGTGTCATGCTGACCGACCTCGTGCCACAGATGCTCGACGTGGCCGCGTTCGACAGCGTCTCGGTGCGGTTCGGGTACATGTACCGCGTGTTCAAGCCCGGCGGGCGCCTCTGCTCGTCGGTGTGGGGCCAGGCCGAGGACAAGCCGTGGACTGCCGCCACCGCCCCGGACACGCAGCTGCCCGGTGGGGAGACCGTAACAACTTGAACATTCACCGCTCGGTGGCGATGCGGGCGTTTATCGATGCCCATTCCGACTGGCTGAGGCCACTTGCCTGCCGACGCTCCCGCGCTCAGCCCGGCTGAGAGCGTGTGCCGCCCTGCTCCCTGACCGGCATGATCGACGGCTCCTGACCATCACGGGCCTCAACCTCAACATCACACCCGACATCACCAATTTAAACTGTTTTTGCGACATATCAACGGGTTGGCTGGGTCGATGGATGACGCGGCGCGGAACTTCTCATCCATCCACGATTTGGGGTCGCGTCGTACAAGGAGCTCACCCGGTTTACATCGGAGTCGAGATGACCGCCTTCGGTCAGTGGTCATGAGCTGCAGCATGCCCTCTACCTGCATAGTCGCGCCGCCCTGTCCGACTGCAAGGTCGGTGGTCGGTCCGCTACCGCCTATGGCGGGACAACCGATCAATTGTCTGACGCGTCCTAGTGGCATGAACCAGGGAGTAAAAGGAGTTCGCCGCGAACCCAAATGAGTGACATGACGGCCTGCCGACTCACCGCACCGGGACAATGGCCAACGCACCGGCCTTCGAATGACGCAACAAGGTAAACAGAAACTGCACGGGGAAGGTTTCTGATGCGCGCACGACTCAAGCATGCGGAGTGGCGTGCCCCAAGGCATACGGTCCTTCTGACATCGATCATCTCCCTTGCTCTTCCACTCGCCGGCTGTACTGGCGAGGGCGATCCTCCGACCGCGACGGCCGAGCCCCGGGCGAGCGCGCCTGCCACGGCGGTGACAGGTCCGATAACCCCGCAAGAACTAGAGTGGCTCGAGTCGATCAGGAAGATGCATCAGAAGATCGATAAGGAGCGGGTCGCGGACGACAGTCCCACCCTTACCGCGGGAACCCTGCGCGGGTACGCGACGATGCTGCGCGGGTGCAGTCGTGAGTTGAGCCGAATCGGCCCGCCGAGTGATCGTCTCCGCCCCGTCCAGGAGAGCGCCAAGAAGGGGTGCGAGCGCTATGACGCGGGAGCGAAGTGCTTCGCGGACGCCGCCGAGATCGGCGTCCCGATCGCCGGCACCGCCGAGGAACGGAGGTTCGACCGGGCGATCGACTGTGGGTTCAACGAACCCGGAGAAGGCAGCCGGCTTCTTGCCGAAGCGCTCATCAAGGGGGAGCAGGTGAAGAAGGCGACCGCGCCATCTTGATCGACGACCGGTACCGACAGGGCTTCCAGCCGCGCGTCACGCTGGCTTGAAGTGCTCTGAGCCGCCGTTTCGTGCTTCGTGGCCGGAGTGTCGAACGGGGAGCCACCGCCACGAGACCTGCGCGGAAGGCGTGCATCGTGGCGGTGCCCTCGTTGGTGACCGGCCTCAACTCGTCGAAGGTTCGCCTAGTGATGATCTACATCGTAAAGGCGATCGGTCGTGGTGAGGCTCACCCTCCCCGTGGGGCGGGTCGGTCATGGGAACCTTGCGCGCTCAAGGTGCTCAGGGGCGCAGTAGCCCGCGGCGGTAGGCGGGGGCGAGGTTGCGCGGCACCATGAGCTGCTGTCCCTCGACGGTGAGGGGCACCAGATCGGGCCGCTCGGCCTTCCACTGGGCCCGGCGCTTGCGGGTGTTGCTGCGGGACTTCTTGCGCTTGGGGACGGCCATGACGCTCCTTACCAGCTCGACTTGGTGACACCGGGCAGTTCGCCGCGGTGGGCCAGCTCACGGAAACGCACTCGTGACAGGCCGAACTTGCGCAGGTGCCCGCGCGGGCGTCCGTCAACGGCGTCGCGGTTGCGGACACGGGGCGCGCTGGCGTCCCGGGGCTGCCGCCGCAGTTCGGCCACGGCCCCCGCGCGGGTCTCCTCGTCGGTGTGCGGGCTGCGGATGAGGCGCTTCAGCTCGGCCCGGCGCTCGGCGTACCGGGCGACGGTGGCCCGGCGGCGCTCGTTGGCGGCGATCTTGCTCTTCTTGGCCATCAGACCTTCTCTCCTCGGGCGCGGATACGGGCGACGGCGGCCTCGATGCCGATCTTGTCGATCGTCTTGATCGCGCGGGCGGACAGCCGCAGCCGCACGTGCCGTCCTTCGCTGGGCAGCCAGCACCGCTTGGTCTGGATGTTGGGATCGAACCGGCGCGAGGTGCGCCGGTGCGAGTGCGACACCTTCTTGCCGAAGCCCGGCTGGGCCCCGGTGAGCTGGCAACGCGCGGGCATCGCCACTCCTTTCTCTCCTCCGTGCATGGAATGATAGCGATAACCGTTTTCATTTGCGGAGAGAAGGGGTCTCGATGTCCGTTCCCGTCGTGCTGGTGGCCGGACTGCACGGTGCGGCCCGTGCCGCCGTCGTCGACCGGCTGCTGCGCGAGCACCCCGGCGCCTTGGCGATCCACCACGACCTGCGCCAGATCACCGGCGGGCTGGTGGTTCGCACCGTCCGCGACGCCGACGTGGTGCGCGAGCAGGTCGCCGTCCGGCTGGAGCATGGCTGCGTGGCCTGCACCGTCGGCCTCGACCTGATTCCTCAGCTGCTGCGGTACGCGAGTCAGGCCCCACTGCTGGTGGTGGACCTGTGGGACAGCGTCGAACCGAAGTCGGTCGCCGAAGTGGTCGGCCATCCCGAGGCGGACGCCGAGCTCCGGCTCACCGGGGTGCTGACCGCCCTGGACGCCGAACTGATGCCCACCGACATCTGCCGCGGTGAGCGACTGGCGGAGATCGGCAAGCAGGCCGCCGTCGGCGACGAGCGCTATCTGGCCGAGGTGCTGGCCCACCAGATCGAGTACGCCACCGTGCTCGTCGTCCCGGACACCATGCCGGCCCCGCTGCCCCCGGTCGACGAGGACGACATCGAACTGTGCCGCGAGGTGCTCGGGCACCTGACCCCGATGACGCCGATCGTCCTGCCCCGCGACTCGCTGCCGGTCGTCACCGGACCGGGTCTGTGCGTCCATGAGCTGGCCGCGCGTGTCGACCCGGCCAGCGCGCAACTGCCCTGCATGGCGCACACGCCCGCGGTCGACACCGTGGTCTGGCATCGCACCCGGCCTCTGCATCCGGGGCGGTTCTTCGACGCCATGGACGACCTCGCCACCCGGTCGGTGCGCAGCCGCGGGCGGTTCTGGCTGGCCAACCGCCCGGATCGGCTGCTGGCCTGGGACGCGGTCGCGGGCATCGTCAGCATCGAGGACACCGGTCCCTGGCTGGCCGCGCTCCCCGAATCGGCCTGGGAGAACATCCCGCCCGCGCGCCGCCTGGCCGCCTCACTGGACTGGACGCCCGAGCACGGCGACCGGGTCCAGCACCTCGTCCTCACCGGCCCCGGACTCGACCAGGGAGAGATCCACGCGCTTCTGGACGCTTGCCTGCTGGCTCCTGGCGAGCCCATGACCGCGGTGGACGACCCCTTCGCCGATCTCCTCGACCTCAATGCCGCCGGCTGAAGGTGCGGAGACGCGGCGTGCGACGTGAAGCGGCGAGGTCGGCCGCGCCGGTGAACGCACCGCAGGAGCGACAGGTCACGTGATGGTGATGGCCGCTGCTCTCGCAGGGCGAGTCCGAGCGGGGCCAAGCCGTAGGACAGCAGGAAGTCCAGGTACGACACGCGTGCGTGCTTGTCCGGGGCGAGCTCTCGCTGGGTGGCGGTGAACCATTGCCGGTGAGAACGTAGGCGGCGAGTCCGGGCAGGGCGCCGACTCGCGGCTGGTCAGTGGTAGCGCCACACCGGTCGCGGAATATCCGGTGGCGATGACGGCCGTCAGGGCGGCGAGCCCTGCCGGGAACCAGGGGTGGCGGGGTGAACACCTCGCGGATCCCACTGCGGCGCTGGATGTCGCCTGGATCGGCGACGATCAGCAGGGCCTGGACGAGCACCTCTCCCGCTGGTTCGGCAAGCCCGTCGACTGGTCTCGCCTCTGCGGAGGATCGGAACGGCCGGGAGCGACTCGGATCAGGCGAGTTGGGCGGTGAGCAGCCGGTGGAGGTTGCCGCCGAGGATCTTGCGGATGTCGGGCTCGGGCAGGCCGCGGGCGAGGAGTTCGCCGGTGAGCAGGGGCAGGCCCGAGGGGCCGGCCAGGCCGGGGAGGGTGGCCATGACGTCGAAGCCGGCGGTCGCCGCGGGGTCCTCGCAGCAGGGCGGGGTGAGGTCGGAGAAGACCTCGTGGACGAAGTCGGGGCCGAGGCCGACGCGGTCGATGCCGGCCACCGATGCGACGTGCTCGATGTGGTCGGCCAGCCGGGCGATGGTGTAGCCGGACGGATCCGCGGCCAGGAAACCCGGCAGGAAGTTCACGCAGACCACGCCGCCGGACGCCGCGACGCCCCGGATCTGGTCGTCGGTCAGGTTGCGGTGGTGGTCGCGCAGGGCGCGGGCGCTGGAATGGGTGGCGATCACCGGCCGGGACGCGAGTTCGAGGGCGTGGTCCACCCCGCTCGCGCCCAGATGGGAGATGTCCAGCAGGATGCCGAGCCGTTCCATCTCGGCCACGGCCTGGACGCCCGCGGCGGTCAGGCGGCTTGCGGTGGCGTCCTCGCCGCTGCCGTCGGCGAGCGGGGTGCGTCCCCAGTGCGCCATCGAGGCGACCCGGACACCGAGCCGGTGCACGGTCGCGAGGAGCTCGATGTTCGCGTCCAGCCCCGGCATGCTCTCCAGCGCGAGGACCAGCGCGATCTTCCCCTCGGCCAGGGCCGCGTCGATCTGCGGTCCGTCGAGGCAGAGCCGGACCTCCTCGGTGTTCCCCTCGGCGATCGCGTGGGCGCACTCGATCATCCGGAGCGTCTCGCGCAGCGCCCCTTCGGGTCTGAACCGGTCGTCGATGAACACCGGGAGCACCTGGAGGTCGACTCCGCCCGCGCGCAACTGCGGCAGCCACCGCTCCCTGAAGAAGGACGCCCACCGGGCGGGCGGGCGGGCCACCACCGCCATCAGCAGGTCGTTGTGGGCATCGGCCACCACTGCGCTCTCATGCAAATCAACAGGCATGACCGGCACTGTAGGGGGTGGCCGGACAAACGGACCGCTATCGGTCGGCTTCCCCGCGCCGTACGTTCGACGCCGGTGATGGTCGCGATGATCGAGAGTCCGGCCAGGAGCACCGCTGCCCAGCCGTCCCATTCAGGCCGTGGGGTCCGGGGCGGGCATGACCGCGGGCAGGCATGGACGAGCCGAACGGTGCCGCATAGAGTTGCCCTGTCGGCTGCGATGCGTGAACCGGTGCCGCTACTCAAGAGCCCTGGAGGGTTCCACACCCCATGGAGCTGTGGTCGGCGGTGCGCGTGGTCCGCGCGGCGGCGTTCTCCGTGACCTGCGCCGGGCTTGCCGCGGTCGGCCACCTGGCCGGCGGGGGGAAGGTGGCACCGTCCCTCCTGACCGCCGGATTCGTCCTGATGTTCGTCCCGGCGCTGATGCTGACCCGCCGCGAACGCACGATCGGCGAGATCCTGCCCGCTGTCGCGATCTGCGAGGTCGGGCTGCACCTGCTGCTGTCACGATGCTGCGCCCCGCAGGGGACGGCCGCGGCCGCGGACGCCGCCGCCTCGCACGGGACGGCCGTGCACGACGCGGACGGGTCGTCCGGATTCGGGATGCTGCTGATGCACGCCGTGGCGGTGCTGATCACGTCGTGGTGGCTCGAACAGGGCGAGGCGGCACTGTGCTCCTTTGTGCGCTGCGTGGCCGCCTGGGCACTGCGGACCCTGGTCTGGCTGCGTCCCCCCGCCCCGTACGGGGCCGCGCCGTCCAGGCCGTTCTTCTGGCAGCGCCACCCCGTGCCGGCGCGGGTGCTCAGGCACGTCATGGCGCGGCGAGGCCCCCCGGCACGGCGCATCGCCCTCGTCTGACCATGTGACCCGCGGTCGGACCGGGGTGACGCATGCCGCCGGACGGCCGGGCCGTCCGGCGCTCCGACCTGTCTGCGGGCTGCCCGACGGCGTGCGGCGCACGCCGGTGCGCACCCCGCGGTTCCAGACGCACGGCGCAAGCCGCGTGCCGACCACTCAAGGGAACGATCAGCGTGAAGTCCGCCATCGACGACCAGCAACTCACCCAACTCGCCCTGTCCGCGTGCCGGGGAACGCCCGCGGACGTGGAGAGGTTCTTCGGCGCCGTCTACGCCGACGTGCAGCGCTTCATCTCCCATCTGGACGGCGCCCACCGGGCCGAGGACCTCACCCAGGAGACGTTCGTGCGCGCGCTGCGCGGCCTGCCCGCGTTCGCCGGGCGCTCGTCCGCGCGCACCTGGCTGCTGTCCATCGCGCGGCGGGTCGTCATCGACCGTTACCGGTCGGCCGCCCGCCGTCCGGTGGTCACCGGCCTGGCCGAATGGCAGCACGTCGTGGAGCGGAGCCAGGCCGGCGCGGTTCCCGGCTGGGAGGAGGGCGTCGCGCTGACCGCCCTCCTGGACGAGGTGCCGTGGGAAAGGCGCGCGCCGTTCGTCCTCACCCAGATCCTGGGCCTGTCCTACGCGGAGGCCGCCGACGCCCTGCAATGCCCGATCGGCACGGTCCGCTCACGCGTGGCCCGGACCCGCGCACAGCTGGCCGGGACGATCCGCGCCGCCGAGCGGCCGGCCTGACCGGTGCCCCCTGGACCGGGACGCCTTCCGGTCCAGGGGGCGCTTCCCGCGCGCAGTTACCGCACGGGTCAGGTGAACGAGGCCACCGCGATGTGCGGCCGTCCGGTGATGGGGTGGGCCCCGATATGGGCGCGGACGCCGAAGACCTCTGCGACGAACTCGGGGGTGAGCACCTCCAGGGGCGCGCCCGCCGCCCTGACCTGGCCGTCCTGCAGCACCACCAGGTGATCGCAGTAGGCCGCCGCGTGGTCGAGGTCGTGCAGTGCCGCCAGCAGGGTGAGGCCGAGCGAGCGGATGAGGTCGAGCAGGGCCAGTTGCGCGCGCACGTCCAAGTGGTTGGTCGGCTCGTCCAGTACCAGCAGCGGGGCCTCCTGGGCGAGCGCCCTGCCCACCAGGACGCGCTGGCGCTCGCCCCCCGACAGTGTCGAGAACAGCCGGTCGATCGCCCAGAGCATGTCCACGCGCTTGAGTGACTCGTCGACCACGGCGCGGTCGGCGGCGTTCTCCCGCTCGAACAGGCCCTTGTGCGGGGCCCTGCCCATCGCCACGACCTCGCCGACGGAGAACTCGGCGCTCAGGTCGCCGTGCTGGGTCACCACCGCGCGCTGCCGGGCGGCCTGTCTGGCGGGCATCCGCCACAGGTTCCGCCCGTCCAGCGACACGATCCCGCCGGTGGGCCGCAGTGCCCGGTAGACGGTGCGCAGCAGCGTCGACTTGCCGCTGCCGTTGGGGCCGATGAGCCCGACGAAGCGGCCGGGTTCGGCGACCAGGTCGATGTCGGAGATGATGCGCTTGGAGCCGATCTCGGCGGTGAGGCCCGCGATGTCCAGCCGCATCACACGCCTCCCGTCGCACGGCGCCGCAGCAGCCACAGGAAGAAGGGCACGCCGAGCGCGGTGGTGAAGATGCCGACCGGAAGCTCGTTCGGACGGTCCACGGTGCGGGTGGCGATGTCGACCAAGACCAGGAACACCGCGCCGAGCAGCATGGCCACCGGCAGCACCCGCCGGTGGTCGCCGCCGACGAGGAACCGCGTCGCGTGCGGGACCATCAGCCCGACGAACCCGATCCCGCCGACGACGCTCACCGCCGTCGCGGTGAGCAGCGACCCCGTCACCAGCAGCGCGATCCGCAGCGACCGCACCGAGGCGCCGAGCCCGGCCGCGGCGTCGTCCCCGGCCATCAGGGCGTTCATGTTCCGGGCCTGGGACAGCAGGAACGCCGTGCAGACGGCGATGACGGCGGCCGGGACGCCCACGTCGGACCAGGAGGCGCCCGCGATGCTGCCCATCAGCCAGAACATCAGCCCGTGCAGCTCGGTCGGGCTCACCTGGAGCTGGATGTAACTGGTGGCGGCCGAGCACAGGTAGCCGATGGCGACCCCGGCCAGCACCAGCCGCGAATCCAGCAGCCGGCCGCCGCGCTGCGCGAGCACGTACACCAGCAGCACGCTCAGCGCCGCGGTCAGGAACGCCGCGCCCGTCACCCCGAGGCCCCCGAGGGCGGTCGCGCCGAACGCCACGACGAGCACGGCGCCGAGGGAGGCCCCGGACGAGACGCCGAGGATGTAGGGGTCGGCGAGCGGGTTGCGCACCATCGCCTGGAAGGTCACGCCCGCCACGCTCAGCCCGGCGCCGACGACGCCCGCCAGCAGCACGCGCGGCGTGCGGATGTCCCACACGACCTGGTCGCGCAGCGGGTCGCCGGGGCCGGCGCCGGTGAGCCGCGCGCCGATCGTGTTCCAGACCGAGGCGACCGGCAGGTTGACCGAGCCGATCGAGACCGCCGCCACCGAGCACGCGATCAGGGCCAGGAGCAGGCCCGCGAGGAGGAACCAGGTCATCGGCCCGGACACCATGTGGGGGCCGCCGGTTCGCGGGGTGCCGCGGTCAGGCATCCGGCTGCACCGCCTTGGCGAGCTTCTCGGCGGCGGCGGCGTTGAGCGGGCCGAGGAAGACGCCGTCGGCGACCGTGGTGTAGGTCCCGGTCCGGGACGCCTTCCACTGCGGGTAGGCCGCGAACAGCTTGCGGGCCTCGGCCGCCGCGTTCTCCGCCGGCTGGAAGAGGCCCACCACCAGGACGTCCACCTGGGCCGCCGCGAGCTGCTCCTTGTTGATGGTGCTGACCGCCTCCGGGGCCAGCCCCTCGAACGCGTTGGTCCCGCCGGCGGCGCGGACGACCTCGTCGGCGACCCGTCCGGTCCAGACCGCGGGCAGGCCGCCGGCGTTCATCATGGACATGCCCGGGTAGGCGATCAGCACCTTCTTGGGAGGCCGCCCGGCGGTGCGCGCCCGTACGGCGTCCAGGCGGCGCCGCAGGCCGGCGGTGACGTCCGCGGCCTTGTGCTGGACGTCGAAGACGCGGCCGAGCAGGCGCAGGAAATCGTGCGAGGACTCGATCGAGGCATGCCGGTGGGCCCGCTTCTCCGCCGGGGTCGCCTCGGGCTTCCCGTACGCGCAGTTCACCGGGTTGACCAGGGTGTTGATCCCGGCCGTGGCCAGCTGCTCACGGGTGGCCAGCCCCTTCTTGGCGTCGAAGCCGCCCGACCAGTGCGAGACCACCAGGTCGGGCCGGGCGGCCAGCACCTGCTCGGCGGGCACCTCGAAGTTCTGGTTCATGCTCAGGCCCCCCGTGGGGAGGGCTTTGATGGCCGGGACCATCGCCGGGTCATCCGACACCCCGTAGGACTGGGCGTTGGCGAGGATGTGGCGCTGGAGGCCCAGCATGATGAAGCTCTCGACCTCGCCG
Source organism: Actinomadura rugatobispora (assembly GCF_042656285.1). Classification (GTDB taxonomy): domain Bacteria; phylum Actinomycetota; class Actinomycetes; order Streptosporangiales; family Streptosporangiaceae; genus Spirillospora; species Spirillospora rugatobispora. The sequence continues at coordinate 163,531 of NZ_JBHSON010000007.1, forward strand.
ACCGAGGTCCCGTTGAGGATGAGCACCCGCTGAGGCGGCCGGGCGATGACGACCTTGTGGCCGCAGTTGTCCAGAGTGAGCGGGTAGGCGGTCCTGCCGGGTGCCGCGGCACGGGCGGCGCCGGCGGGTTCGGCCGCGGGGGTGCCGCAGGCGGTGGCCGCGAGCGCGAGCGCGAGCGCGAGGGCGGCGGCCGCGGGCAGCGGGAACGGGCGATGGAACATGGGAATCCCTGTCTCCGACGGTGAATGGAACGCGCGAAGGCGCGGTGGCGTGACGGCACACCGCACCCGCCCACCGGCGGAGCGTGGGATCAGGTGACGGCGTGCGGACGGGCCGTCGGAGGCCCGCGGCGGCGTACCGCACGGGCCAGGACCGTGCCTGGCCTGGGTGTGACCGCTCGGGTCCGCGCGGGGCGCCACGGCGGCCGGTCGACCGGGCCGGGCCGCAGCAGCGGCCATCCGAGCGCGACGATCGCGAAGACCGCGCCGAGCAGCCACCACAGGGCCCGTTCGGCGCCTGCCATGAGCCCGGCCGCCGTGACCGCCGCCAGCGCGTGCGCGGCCGTCATCGCCGGGCCGGACCCGGCCGCGGGCGCGGGGGCCGCGGCCATGTGGTGGGACGGGCCGGAGGCCGCCACGGTGAACACGAGGTGGAAGGCCAGCTGAGCCCAGCCGAGCACGATGAGGATCTTCCAGAACGACAGCGTCCGGCCGGCCGCGCCGACGCTCAGGCCGCCCACCAGGACGCCGGTCAGCAGGACGGCCCACAGGGGCGGGAGCCGGGCGGGGGAGAGGCCCCCGCCGAGTGCGTGACCGGCGAGCGCGAGTGCGGTGGACGCGGCCGTGAGGAAACCGCCCCGCACGTACCGCAGAGTCTTCACCACACCCGGCCCGGCCACGAGAACAGCGTAGAGGGCGGCCGGCCAGGGCCCGCATGCGCTCCCCGCCAACATGTGACGTTCCAGGTCGGTGGTACGGCCATTGCCTGAACCGGCTCCGATCGTGTCGTCGTGGGTGGCACCGTGATGTACGGCCGCGACGGGGATCCGGTTCAGGGAATCCGGTGAAAGGGACGACCGCGCGGAGATACGGTCGTGCGCTTTCCCGGGATCGCTGATGGCGTGCCGACTGCGATCTGTGAGTGCGTCATGGTTATGATTCGTTCCGGTGTGAGCGGTCACCGGCGGACGCTTGACGCTATGCGTCAAGGCGATCGAGGGCCGGATGGTACCGTTCCAGAACTCGGGAGAAACCCCTTCATAGGAGCGCGGAAATCGGCTTCGTCTCGTCGGCAAGGCAGAGCGTCAAGTTCAGGATCGGGGCTTTCCTGCTGGTCTTGGCGGCGGTCTTCGCCGCCTCGTTCTGGACGGGCGGTTCGGTCGGCCCGGTCGCGGGAACCGGCGACGGCGGCGGAGCGGAGGGCGGCGCGGGGCCGGTGCCGTCGGCGCCCTCGGGCCTGCAGATCTCCGAGGACGGCTACACCCTCGTCCGGACGATGAGCGAGATCCCTCCCGGGGAGCGGACCGAGTTCGGGTTCATGCTGCTCGGGCCCGGCGGCCTGCCGGTGACCGGCTTCACCCCGGTGGACGGGGCGCGGCTGCATCTCCTCGTGATGCGCCGCGACCTGGCGGGATACCAGCATCTGTATCCGGCCGAGGCTGGGGGCGGGCAGTGGTCGGTCACGCTCACCCTGGCCGAGGCCGGCATCTACAGGTTCCTCGTCTACGCCCAGCCTGAGGGGGCCGCACGGCCGGTGCTCCTGGGGGCCGAGGTCGTCGCGCGGGGAACCCTCCGGCCCCGCCCGCTGCCGAGGCCGGAGCCGGTCGCCCGGGTGGCCGGCTACGAGGTCGGGCTGACCGGCGCGCCGGTCGCCGGGCGGGTGCGGACCCTCACATTCTCGGTCTCCGAGCGCGGCCGTCCCGTCACCGGTCTGCAAGGCCGCCGCGGCGGGCTGGCGGTGGTGCGCGCGGGCGACCTCGCCCTGCTGCGGACGCCGCGGGACGCCGTCCTCGGCGCCCACCGGGTGGGCGCGGGCCCGGACCTGCGGTTCCCCGTCGCGCCGCCCAGTCCCGGCGCCTACCGGCTGTTCCTGGAGTTCCGGCACCGCGGCGTGAGCCACACCGCGGAGTTCACCGTCCTGGCGGAACAGCCCGCGGCGATCTCCCCGGACGGCCCGCTTCCGGGGGAACGCGACCCGCACGGTCACGGGTGAGGCGGAGATCGGTGCCGGGCCCGTCTCGTAACGGGGAAACAGTCCTGGAACGCAGGGGATCACGCGTCAGTCCTGGGGAACGGGGACCCGCAGGACCAGCCGGGTGCCGGTGTCGACGTTCAGGAGGATCGCACCGGGCGCCTCCGCCCGGCCCTTGCCGGCGCGGGCGTCGTCGGTGACGAACGCCACCCCCTCAGGCGTGATCAGCACCTTCTCGATCCGCATGCGCCGCTGGGGGAGCGGTTGCAGCGCCAGCAGCGGGCCGAGCCGGGCCAGTACCCGTCCCGCGGCGGGACGGGTCACGCCGAACATCGCGCCGAGCTGCCGGACGGTCGCGTCCGTCCGGTAGTAGACGGCCACCAGCAGGACGCGGTCCGCCAGCGGCAGGGACCACTGCCGGCCGGGCAGGCCGTCGGCGACCTCCTCGCCGACGGCGCGCTCCAGGCCGGTCACGATCTCGGTGAATTCGTCCGGGGGCGATCCGGTGAAGAGCTGGATCGCCCCCGTGTTGGCTGCGCTGATCGGCTGCATATCAAAGGAGTCGGCGGGAGCCCGCGGCTGGTTCCCCGAGCCGGCGAATCCCGTGGAAGGCCATGCGGCGCGGGACCGCGGCCTCCGCCAATGGCCCTTTCATCACGTCCGGCCTCGATCGGCGGCATGGGTTCGGCACAACGGCATCATGACTGCGGTAAACGTGAGAGTAAATACGCGCGGTGACCGTGGTGTGAACTCCGGGTGCGCGGAGTGAGAACGCCGATAAAGACGTCGCCCGCTGTTTTCGGCCAGCACACTATTCAGCGTTACGAGACGGCATCCGCCGCGTATTGACATCTCACGACATCGGATGTTTAGGTCCACCTCGGGCACTTAGGTGCTTTTCGGGAGGATTTAACCGGGCTCGTTCGGGGGGTGGGTGCCGTGGCCGATGCTGGGGCCGCCGATCAGGATCGGCGGTATAGGGACGCGTCCGAATCAGGATGGCGGCCGCACCCCCGGGCGGCGGTGCTGTGCGGCGTGGGCGGCCACGTCCCGCCGTCAGTGGTCACGAACGCGGATCTGGCCGCGCGCGTCGACACCACCGACGAGTGGATCCGGACGCGCACCGGCATCACCCGCCGGCACGTCGTGGACCCGGGGACGGCCACCTCCGACCTCGCCGAGCGGGCGGGCGCCGCGGCGCTGGAGTCGGCGGGCGCGGCCACCGTGGACGCGGTCGTCCTCGCCACCACCACCCCCGACCACCCCTGTCCCGGGACCGCTCCCAAGGTCGCCGAGCGGCTCGGCATGAGCGGCACGCCCGCCTACGACGTCAACGCCGTGTGCTCCGGCTTCGTCTACGGCATGGCCACCGCGACCGGGCTCATCGCGGCGGGCCTCGCCGACCGCGTGCTGCTCATCGGCGCGGACGCCTTCACCACGCTGCTCGACCCCGAGGACCGCGACACCGTCGCGGTCTTCGGCGACGGCGCCGGCGCGGTGGTGCTGCGTTCCGGCGATCCCGGCGAACCCGGCGCGGTGCACGCGTTCGACCTGGGCAGCGACGGCTCGCTCGCCGATCTGATCATGGTGCCCGCCGGCGGCTCCCGGTACCCGACCCGCGGGACGGTGCCCGGCGCGGTGCCCCGCGCGGAACCCGGCGCGGAGCCCGGCGCCGGCGACGTCTGGTTCTCCATGCAGGGCAGAGCCGTCTACCGGCACGCGGTCCGCAGGATGACCTCCTCGTCCCGGGCCGCGCTGCTCCGGGCGGGCTGGACGACCGGCGACGTCGATCTGCTCGTCGGCCACCAGGCCAACATCCGCATCCTGCGGGCCGTGGCCGACGAACTCGGGATCCCGCACGACCGCGCCTGCGTCGACCTCGACCAGGTGGGCAACACCGCCGCCGCCTCCATCCCCCTCGCGCTGGCGCACGCGGCCTCCTCCGGTGCGCTGCGGGAGGGCGACAGGGTGCTGCTCACGGCGTTCGGCGGCGGCGCGACCTGGGGGTCGTGCGTGCTGACCTGGCCGAAGACCTGAGGCGCCCCGGACCGCAGGCACCCGAGACCGAACCGCATCTGGAGGGCGGGATCCCCACGCCCCAGGCGAACCGCGGAGGACGAACGTGGACAAGGACCATGTGCAGACGATCGTGACCAAGCTGATCTGCCGCGAGGCCCCCGACCTCGGCACCGACATCCCGCCGGCGGAGCGTTTCGAGACGCTCGGCGTGGACTCGATGACGGTGGTGGACATCGTCGCGGCGGTGGAGCGCGAACTGGAGATCGGGATCCCCGACGAGGAACTGGGCTCGATCTCGACCGTCGAGCGGCTGGTGGACCTGGCGCTCGCGCACACCCGGACGAAGGAGCAGTAATGATCATCGAACCGCAGGGCGGCGGGCTCGGGGTGGTGGTCGCGGAGTTCACCGCCGCGACCGCGTCCGACGAGGACGTCGCGCGCCTCCGGGAGACCGTCTACCGAGAGAAGATCGTGCTGCTGAAGGAGCAGCACCTGAGCCCGCGGGAGTTCCTCGACCTGGGCCGCCGGTTCGGCCGCCCCGAGGCCTACTACCAGCCCATGTACCACCACCCGGACGTCCGCGAGGTGTTCGTCTCCTCCAACGTCGAGGAGCAGGGGCGGCAGGTCGGCGTTCCGAAGACCGGGAAGTTCTGGCACTCCGACTACCAGTTCATGCCGCGGCCGTTCGACATCACGCTGATCCACCCGCAGGTCGTCCCGCGGAAGAACCGCGGCACGTACTTCATCAACCTGGCCCAGGCGTACGAGAACCTGAGCGATGAGCTGAAGAGGGCCGCCGAGCACACCCGGTCATGGCACAGCGTGCGGCGCTACTTCAAGATCCGGCCATCGGACGTCTACCGGCCGCTGTCGGAGGTCGAGGCGGAGGTGGAGAAGGAGACCCCTCCCTCGTCCCATCCCACGGTGGTCACCCACCGGTTCACCGGTGAACGGCTGCTCTACGTCAGCGAGGGGTTCACCTACGCCCTCGAAGACGACACCGGGGTCGAGCGGCCCGCACTGCTCAAGGAGCTCATCGCGGCCACCGGGCAGTCCGATCCCACCTTCGAGCACCCGAACATCCACGTCCAGACCTTCGACAAGGGCGACATGCTGATCTGGGACAACCAGAGCCTCGTGCACCGGGCGCTGCACACCGCCACCCCCGAACCGGCCGTCTCCCACCGCGTCACCGTCTACGACGCGTGAGCAGAGGCCCAGGAGCGCGAGATGACCACGCTGACCCATCCGGCCGATCGGGCCCGTCCGGCTCCCTTTCCGGACGCCGACCACCCATGCGACCAGGACCTGCTGGCGGAGACGCTCCGCTGCTACAAGCCGCACTGCCGGTACCTCACCTCGATCGGCACCAGAGTGCGCGACGGACACCTGTCGGCGATCGCCGAGCTGCGGATCCCCGAGTCCTGCTACATCGATGACACCGGCCACCTCAACGCCGTCGAGGTCAACATCTGCTACAACCAGATGCTCTACTACGTCATCGCCAAGGCCATCAGGGAAGGGCTCGCTCCGGAGTTCGGCGGCTGGACGCTGCCGGACTACTGGGAGCGCAGGCTCGGCGCCGTCCTCATCGTGAAGCTGCAGAGCTCCTTCCAGCGCCCCATCGACGCGCGCCACTTCTTCGGCGAGTTCACCCTCGGCCGTGCCAGGAGGTTCCGGCCGCCCGGCCGGGCCCCCGGGGACGAGGAGACGCTGATCTCGATGGACACCTCCTTTCGCTACTGGGACGACAACGACGGCCGCTGCTCCGGCCAGGTCAAGGTCGCGGTGACCGAGGGCGCACCCGCGTTCTGAGACCCGCGGCGCGACCCTGCCCCCGACCGAAGGGAGATCGTGTGTACTTCGCGCAACTGCAGACCGTGGCCTCCGCCATCCGGTTCCACGCCGGACGCATCGGTGACCAACCGGCGATCGTGTGCGCCGGTCGGTCGCTCGGCTACGCCCGGCTGTACGGGGAGGCCTGCCGCGTCGCCCACGCGCTCCGCGCCGAAGGCGTCCCGGAGCAGGGCCGCGTCGCCTATCTCGGCAAGGAGTCCGTCCATTACTACGAGGTCTTCTTCGGGTGCGCGCTGAGCGGGACCGTGCTGGTGCCCATCAACTGGCGGCTCACGCCCGTCGAGGTCGAGCACGTGCTGCGCGACTCCGACAGCGAGGTGCTGGTCGTCGACCGCGACCTGCTGAAGGCGGCCGCCGAGGTCGTGTCCGCGTCCCCGCGGCTGCGCGCGGTGGTGGTGCTGGACGCCGGCGCCGCCGGTGACACCGTTGTCACCGGCGGCAGAGCGATCCGGGGATCGTCACCGACCCCGAGGACCCGATCGTGCAGCTCTACACCAGCGGGACGACCGGGCTGCCCAAGGGCGTCGTGCTGGCGCAGCGCAGCCTGTTCAAGATCCGGGACGCGCTGGCCAAGGAGGGCCTGGACTGGATCGACTGGCGCCCCGGGGACGTGAGCCTGATCGGGATCCCGGGGTTCCACGTCGGCGGGATCTGGTGGGCGATGCAGGGATTCAGCGCCGGTGCCACCAACGTGGCCATGCCGCGTTTCGACAGCGGCGTCGCGGTCGGGCTCATCCGCGACCTCGGTGTCACCACCGCGTGCATGGTCCCCTCCATGCTCCGGCTGCTGCTGGCCGAGCCGGGCAGCGGCCCGGACGACTTCCGCACCCTGCGCAAGGTCGTCTACGGCGGCTCTCCGATCTCCGAGACGCTGCTGGCCGAATGCCTGGAGACCCTCGACTGCGACATGGCCCAGATCTACGGCCTCACCGAGACCGGGAACACCGCGGTCTGCCTGCCGCCGGCCGACCACGTCCCGGGCGGCCCCCGGATGCGCGCCGCCGGCCGCCCCTACCCCGGCGTCCAGGTGAAGATCATCGATTCGGACGGCTCTCCGGTCCCCGCGGGGACGGTCGGCGAGGTCTGCCTGCACAGCCCCGCGAACATGCTGGAGTACTGGCGGCAGCCGGAGGCGACGGCCCGGACGCTGGTCGACGGGTGGATCCACACCGGGGACGCGGGCCGCCTCGACGAGGACGGCTACGTCTTCATCCAGGACCGGATCAAGGACCTGATCATCGTCGCCGGGGAGAACATCTACCCCGCGGAGATCGAGAACGTTCTGGCCAAGCATCCGGCGGTGGCCGACGCGGCGGTGGTGGGCGTGCCCGACGACCGCTTCGGCGAGGCGGTGCACGCCTTCGTGGCGCTGCGTCCCGGCGCCCAGGCCGGCCCGCGGGACCTGCTGGAGTTCCTGCGGGAGCGGATCGCCGCCTTCAAGATCCCCCACCGGTTCGAATTCGTCGACCGCGTGCCGCGCAACCCCAGCGGCAAGATCCTGCGCCGCGAGCTGCGCGACCGGCTCTGGCAGGGCCGCGACCGCAAGGTGAACTAGAGGGTAGAGGGAAGCGATCGTGACACAGCGCCTGGACGCCGCGGACCTGCGCCGCGACGTGGCCGAACTGCTCTACCTGCCACCGGAGGAGCTGACCGGTGACCTCGACCTGTTCGCGCAGGGCCTGGACTCGATCCGGCTGCTGTCGCTCGTCGAGACCTGGCGCGGGCGGGGGGCCGACATCAGCCTCGTCGCGCTCGCCGAGCGGCCCACACTCGCGGCCTGGTCCGAGCTGATCCTCGGCACCCGGGCCGGACCGGGCCCCGGCGGCGGCCTCCGGGGCGGCACCCGCCGGCCGCTGACCGAGGCGCAGCTGGGGATCTGGACGGGCCAGCAGCTCGATCCGGACAGCCCGGCCTACAACACCGCGGAGTACGCCGAGATCAGCGGCCCGCTCGACGTGACGGTCCTGGAGGCGGCGATCCGCCACGTCGTGGACGAGACCGAGGCGCTGAGCGCCGGGCTGCGCGTCGACGGCGACGGCCGGCCGTGGCTGCTGCCGGGCGAGGCGCCCGCCTGGCCGTTCCACGTGCTCGACTTCAGCGGCGAGGCCGACCCGGCGGCCGCGGCGCGGGCCTGGATGGACGAGGACGTGGCCAGGCCCATCGACCTGACCGCCGACCCCCTCTTCGGCCACGCCGTCCTCGAACTCGGGCCCGGCAGGCACCTCTGGTACCACCGGGTGCACCACATCGCGCTCGACGGCTTCGGCCTGGCGCTCGTCGCGCGGCGGGTCGCGGCCGTCCACACCGCGCTGGTGAAGGGGGAGCCCGCCGGCGAGGCGGACTTCGGCTCTTTGCAGGCGGTCGTCGAGGAGGACGCCGCCTACCAGTCCTCGCCCCAGCGCGAGCGCGACCGCGAACACTGGCTGGAGCGCTGCTCGGGGCGCCCGGATCCGGTGACGCTCGCCGGGCGGCCGGCCGGGCGGTCGGCGACCTTCCTCCGCGCCGTCTTCGACGTCGACCCGGGCACCGCAGAGGGCATGCGCGCCCTCGCGCACGCGGCCTCGGTGACCTGGTCGGAGGTGTTCCTCGCGGCGTGCGCGGCCTACACCCACCGCATGACGGGCGCGCGGGAGGTGACGCTGGGCCTGCCGGTCATGGGACGGCTGGCGTCGGCGTCGCTGCGGGTGCCGGGCATGGTCCTCAACATCGTCCCGCTGCGCGTGCCCGTGGACCCGGGGGCCGGCGTGCGCGACCTCGCCGCCGTGGTGGCGGCCCGCATGCGGGAGGACCGGCCGCACCACCGCTACCGGTACGAGCATCTCCGGCAGGATCTGGGACTCAGCGGTGAGCGGGGCAAGCTCTACGGGCCGGCCGTCAACATCATGCCGTTCGACTACGGCCTGGACTTCGCCGGAAGCCGCGCCGTCGTCCACAACGTGTCCGCGGGACCGGTGGAGGACGTCTCCATCAACGTCTACGACCGGGCGGACGGCGCCGGCCTGCGGATCGCCATGGACGGCAACCCCGCGTGCCTCGACGGAACGGAACTGGACGCGCACGGCCGGCGGCTGCTGGCGTTCCTGGACGCCGCCCTCGCCGAGCCCGAGCGCCCGCTCCGCGATCTGGACCTCCTCCTGGAGGACGAGCGGCACCGGCTGCTGGCCGAGTGGAACGGCACCACGCGGGAGGTCCCGTCCGGGACCGTCACCGAACTGTTCGAGCGGCAGGCCGCGCGCACCCCCGACGCGGTCGCGGTCGTCTGCGGTGACTCCACGATCACCTACGGGCGCCTGAACGCGCGCGCCAACCGCCTCGCCCGCCTGCTGGTCGAGCGCGGCGCGGCGCCGGAGGAGCGGGTCGCGCTGCTGCTGCCCCGTTCGGCGGACCTGGTCGCCGCGCTGCTGGCGGTGCTGAAGGCAGGCGCCGCCTATCTCCCCCTCGATCCCGGGCTGCCCGCCCGGCGGTTGCGGTCCATGCTCGACGACGCACGGCCCGCGCTGCTGGTCACGACGGAGGACCTGGCCGCGCCGCTGCCGCCGCCCGCGCCGGGACCGGGCGCCGGCCTGGTCCTGCTGGACGACCCGGAGGTCAGGGACGCTCTCGCCTCCGGCACCGGCCCCGCCGCCGTGCCGGAGACCGACCTCACCGACGATGATCGGCGCGCACCGCTGCCTCCCGCGAGTCCGGCCTACCTCATCTACACCTCGGGGTCGACGGGGCGCCCCAAGGGAGTGCTCGTCCGGCACGACGGCCTGAGCAACCTCTACCACCACCACCTGCGGGAGATGTACCTGCCCGAGACCGCAGCGGCGGGCGGGGCCCGCGTCCGGGCCGCCCTCACCGCGACGCTGGCGTTCGACACCTCCTGGGAAGGCCTGTTCTGGATGATCGCCGGGCACGAGATGCATCTCGTCGAGGACGAGGTGCGGCGCGACGCCGAGGCGATGGTGGACTACATCACCGACCACGAGATCGACTTCCTGGACGTGACGCCCTCCTACGCCGAGGAGCTCCTCGCGGCGGGCCTGCTCGCACCGGGACGCCGCGCGCCGCGGGTGGTGGCACTCGGCGGCGAGGCGGCCGGGAGGTCCCTGTGGCAGCGGCTGCGTTCGGCGCCCGCGACGGTGGGATACAACCTGTACGGCCCCACCGAGTGCACCATCGACACCCTCTGGTGCCGGCTGGAGGACAGCGCCACGCCGATCGTGGGCAGGCCGGTCGCGAACACGCGCGCCTACGTCCTGGACGCCTCCCTGCGCCAGCTCCCGCCCGGCGCCACCGGCGAGCTGTACCTGTCGGGGGTCGCGCTGGCCCGCGGCTACCACCGCAGGCCGGAGCTGACCGCCGAGCGGTTCGTCCCCGACCCCCACGGCCCGCCGGGCGCGCTGATGTACCGGACGGGCGACCTGGCACGCCGACGCTTCGACGGCGACCTCGAATATTTCGGCCGCGCCGACGAGCAGGTGCAGATCCGGGGATTCCGCGTCGAACCCGGTGAGGTCGAGGCCGTCCTGCTGGAGCATCCGTTCGTTGCGCAGGCCGCCGTCCTGGTGCGGGAGGACGCGCCCGGGGCGGCGAGCCTGGCCGCCTACGTGGTGCCCGCGGACTCCACCGGCGACCTCGACCCCGCGGCGCTGCGCGTCCACACGGCCGACCTGCTGCCCGCCTACATGGTGCCGTCGGCCTTCGTGAACCTGCCGAAGCTGCCGCTGAACGCCAACGGCAAGCTCGACCGCGGGGCCCTGCCGAAACCGGACCGCGCCGCCGGCGCCCCCGGCCGGAGCCCCCGGACGCCCCTGGAACGGCGCCTGTGCGAGCTGTTCGCGGAGACCCTGGGTCTCGCCGGCGTCGGCGTCGACGACGACTTCTTCGACCTCGGCGGGCATTCGCTGCTGGTGACGCGCCTGGCGGGCCGTATCCGGCGCGAGCTGGGCACCGCCGTCCGGGCCGGGGCGCTGTTCGAGCGATCCACCGTCGAGCGCCTGGCGGAACTGCTGGAGGGGACCGCCGAGGGCGGCACCGGGGCGAGCACCGAGGCGGAACCGCCCGTCCCGGCGGATCTGGAGGCCGAGGCCGTCCTCGACCCCTCCATCAAGGCCGCCGGCGCGGCCCCGGTCCTGGACGGCGGGGTCCGGCGCGTCCTGCTGACCGGGGCGACCGGCTTCCTCGGCGCGTTCCTGGCGCACGAACTCCTGGAGCGCACGGACGCCGAGGTGTGGTGCCTGGTGCGGGCGGCCACCCCCGGCCAGGCGCGCGGCAGGGTCGAGCAGGCACTCGACCGCTACCGCCTGAACCCCGGCCCGGCCGCGCGGAACCGCATCGTCGGCGTGCCCGGCGACCTGGAACGCCCACGGCTCGGTCTCGACGACACGGCCTTCACCGAACTGGCCGAGCGGATCGACCTCATCGTGCACAACGGCGCCACGGTGAACCACGTGGCCCCCTACTCCCGCCTCAAGGCGCCGAACGTCCTGGGCACCCAGGAGATCCTGCGGCTCGCCGCATCCGGCCGGACCAAACCCGTCCACCACGTATCGACCTGCGACGTCGCGGCCGACGCGGACGGCGGCCCGCACACCCTCGCCGAGGACCGGCTCGCCCCCGCCCACGCCGTCCTGCGCAACGGCTACGTGGCCGGCAAGTGGGTGGCCGAGCGGCTGGTGCGGACGGCCCGCGAACGCGGCGTGCCCACCACGGTCTACCGGCCGAGCCGGGTCGGCGGGCACAGCCTCACCGGGGCCGGCGGCGACGGCGACGCGCTCTGGAACCTCATCCGCGCGATGATCGTCCTCCGGGCCGTCCCCGCCGAGTTCACCGCGGACACCGGATTCACCGTCGACCTCGTCCCCGCCGACTTCGTCGCCGGGGCCGTGGTGCACCTGGCGCTGCGGGCGCCGTCCGGCGAACGGTCCTACCACCTGACGCATCCGCGGCCGACCACCATCGCCTCGATCGTCGGCCACCTGCGGGACGCCGGATACGAGCTGGCCCCGGTCGCACGGCGCGAGTGGGACCGCAGGCTCGCCGATTCCGCCGAACGGGGCGCGCTGGCGGGCGACTACTCCCTGGCCCGAGCGTCGCTGATCAGCGCGAACTTCGGCGGACCGCCCCGGGAACGCGAGTTCGAGCGCACCGGCGCGCGCGACGGGCTGGCCGGGTCCGGTATCCGATGTCCTGACATCGACGGCACGCTCCTGCGGCGGTACCTCGGCTTCTTCGTGGAATCGGGGTTCGTCCCCCCGGCCGGGAACGCGCCCGCCCGCGACCGATCGGCCCGCCCATGACCAGCGGGACGGATTCCACCGGGACGACGGCCGACACCGGCGCCGGCCACCCGGGCACGGCGCGCGTCTGGCTGACCATCGCGGCACTGTCGGTCGGATCGTTCCTGTTCGTGACGTCCGAGACGTTGCCGATCGGGCTGCTGTCCGAGCTGTCGGCCGATCTGAACGTCAGCGAGAGCGCAGCCGGGCAACTGGTGACGGTCTACGCGTTCTGCATCGCACTCGGCGCGCTCCCCTTGACGATGCTGCTGTCCCCGATGAACCGCCGGCGGTCGCTGCTGGCCGTGTTCGCGGTGTTCGTCGTGGGCACCGCCCTCGCGGCATGGTCACCCGGATTCGGGGCCCTGGTGGCGACCCGCACCGTGGTCGCGCTGGCGCAGGCGGCGTTCTGGGCCATCGCCGTCTCCTACGCCGCGAGGCTGGCGCCGCCCGGACAGCAGGGCAGGGCGATCGCCATGGTGTACGCCGGGATCTCCTTCTCCCAGTTCCTCGGCGTGCCCGGAGGGTCGGCCCTCGGCCACGCGCTGGGCTGGCGCACCGCCATGCTCGTCATGGCGCTGGCCGGGCTGCTGACGCTGCTGGTGCTGGCGGCGGCCACGCCGCCGATGGAAGGACAGGCCCCGGTCGGGCCGCGTCAGGTGGCGGGGCTGGCGGCGCAGGGCCGCGTCCTCACGGCCATCGCCGCCGTGGCGCTCTCCTTCACCGGGGCGTACGTGGCCTTCACCTACCTCAGCCCGCTCCTGCAGGACATCGGCGGCGTCGAGACCGGCATGGTCTCGATCTTCCTCCTGCTCTTCGGCATGGCGGGCGTCGGCGGCAACGCGCTGGCCGGGATGCTGGTCGACAAGCGGCTGACCTGGGCGCTCTACCTGGCCGTCGGCGGCCTGTTCGGCACGCTCGTGCTGTTCGGCCTGGCGGCGCGGTGGCTGCCCGTCGCGGTGGTCTCGATCGTCCTGTGGGGGCTGTGCGGATCGGCGCTGCCGACCACGTTCACGTCCTGGGCCCTCCGGCTGGCGCCGACCGGCCAGGAGGCGATGACGGCGCTGCTGGTGATCGCCGTCAACCTCGGTCTCGGCACCGGCGCCCTCGTCGGAGGCAGGCTCCTGGCCGGACCGGGCGCGGAGGCGGTCGTCTGGGGCGCCACCGCCCTTCTCGGGGCGGCGGCCGCCGCGGTCACGGTCGTGGCACGGAGATGAGCCTGCCGCGGTGGCGCGCCCGCGCCGCACCGGCGGCGGTGTCCTCGCAGGCCGGAGCCGCTCGTGCTCCGAACGGCCCGGCGGACGCGGGACGGTGCGCGGCGCGCGGGGCGCGCAGGGTGCTCCACGGGGAGGCGGCTCACATAGACAACGCTATCCCTTTGAGCTTGGCGCCGCCAGCCCGCCGGGTGGCGAACCCGGGAACCCGCCGGGCCCGGCCGTGTCAGCGCAGGTCCAGGGCTCGCAGTACCCCCCTGCCGAGGGCGTCCTCGTGCTGCGCGCGCTCTCGGGCGTAGAGGCGGGTCAGGTCGTGGAACCGGTAGCGCACCGGGCCCTCGGCCGGCTCGACGACGTCCAGGAGGTGCGTGTCGATCAGCTCGTCGAGCAGGCGCTGGGCGACCTGCGGGTCGACGTCCAGGACCGCCGCGGCCGTCCAGTGCGCGAAGTCCGGCTCCTCCAGCGCGCCGAGCCGCCGGAACAGCCGGCGGGCCTTGGGGGTCAGCGCCAGGTAGCTCGGCGTGAGGCTGGACCGCACCCCCAGCCCTCCGTAGGCCAGCACGTCCAGCGGCCGGGCGCCGGTCAGCCCGGCGACCAGGTCGGCGACCCGGTAGTGCGGCCGGGCCGCCAGTAGCGAGCCGGCGGTCCGCAGCGCCAGCGGCGACCCCGCGCAGAGCCGGACCAGAGTGCGCAGGTGGGCCGGGTCGGCCGCGGCCAGCCGGTCGCCGGTGACCTTCCGCAGCAGCGCCGCGCCGTCGGGTTCGCCGAGGTCGCCGAGGGCGATGCGGTGGGCGCCCACCAGCGCGCCGAGCCGGGTCCGGCTGGTCACCAGGACCCCGCACGTTCCGGAGCCGGGCAGCAGCGTGCTGAGCTGGCCTTCGTCTCTGACGTCGTCCAGGACCACCAGCGTGCGCCGCTCGGCCAGCAGGCTCCGGTACAGCCCGGCGCGCTCGTCCTCGTCGTCGGGGACGGCGGCCGCGGGGACGCCGAGCGTCCGCAGGAAGCGGCCGAGCACCGTGTGCGGGTCCAGCGGCGACTCGGTGGTGGCGAGCGTGGCGAACAACTGGCCGTCGGGGTGCGCCCGCAGCACCCGGTGCGCCGCCTGGATCGCCAGGCTGGTCTTCCCGGAGCCGGCGCGGCCCGAGATCGTCACCACGGCCGTCGGGTCCTCGGGCGCCCGTTCCCCGCCGAGGACCTGCTCGATCGCCTCCAGTTCGGCCTGCCTGCCGGTGAAGTCCCGCAGCGCCGAGGAGAGCATGCGCGGCACGACCGCGGGGCGAGCCGGTCCGGCCGTCGCCGGGAGCGGTGCCGCGGGTCCGAGCGAGACGTCCTGGCCGAGGATGCGCTGGTGGATCTCGCGCAGCTCCCGGCCCGGATCGAGCCCGGCCTCCTCGATCAGGGTCCGCCGGGCCTGCGTGTACGCGTTGAGGGCGTCCGCGCGGCGCCCGCAGTGGTAGAGCGTCAGCATCAGCTGACCCCACAGGCGCTCCCGCAGCGGGAACTGGCCGGTCAGGGACGTCAGCTCGCCGAGCAGCTCGCCGTGGCGACCCAGCCGCAGGTCCACCGTGATCCGGCGTTCCAGCACCGACAGGCGCTCCTCTTCGAGCCGGGTGGACTCCACGGCCAGCGTCGCGACATCGGTCATGCCCGCGAAGGCCGGGCCGCGCCACAGCGCCAGCGCCTCGCGGAGGCGCCGGCTCGCCTCGTCGAGGCGGCCGGCCGCCTCCAGGGCCCGGCCCGAGGCCGCCAGATCCTCGAACCGCGCCGTGTCCAGGTCCTCCCGGCGCGTCGACGCCAGGTAGCCGGACCCCTGCCGGACCAGGCACGCCGGGTCGCCCAGGCACAGCCGGAGCCGGTGGACGTAGGTCTGCACGTTCTTGACGGCGCTCTTGGGGGGAGCGTCCCCCCACAGCGCACCCGCGAGCTGCTCCATCGAGACGGGCCGGCCGGCCCGGGACAGGAGCATCGCCAGGATGATCCGCGTCTTGGGCGTGCCCAGGTCGAGCTCGACGCCCTCCCGGCACACCGACAGCGGACCCAGCAACCGGTATTCCACGGACCTCATCATCCGGGGCGAGACATTAGGGGTGATCGCCCGGTCGGCTGGTGTAGATCGCGTTAACGCGATGTAACAAACCGGTCTA
Organism: Actinomadura rugatobispora; assembly: GCF_042656285.1. Taxonomy (GTDB): domain Bacteria; phylum Actinomycetota; class Actinomycetes; order Streptosporangiales; family Streptosporangiaceae; genus Spirillospora; species Spirillospora rugatobispora. The sequence continues at coordinate 179,218 of NZ_JBHSON010000007.1, forward strand.
CTGTCGCTGACAGTGACGAGTGAGTATACGCACTGTTCGTTGTCGCGCCGGCGCGGCCTCACAGTGCGGGCAGGACGGATCGGCGCTCGTCGATGCCATGGGCCGGCCGCCGTACCGCCATTTATTCGATGTTTCTCAGGGGTCACATCACGATCACTCTGTGAGCTGGATCATTGCATGCATGTAGCATATGCCAGGCATATGCCGAACTTATGCCGGACATATACCGGTGGCAGTTAAAGTTCGGCGAACGGGCCCCGAAAAGCGAGGCATGTCCCCAGGTGTCCAATTATCTTGGGTCGGGCGGGATGGCGGCCGGGGCCTTAATGGTTCGAGAAAGGAAAGGTATGGGGGCAAGAGGGATTGTGCTCTGCATTTCGAGTGGCGGCCATGACCGTGCGGCCGGCGGGCGGTGCCGGCCGCTCATCTGAGGAGCGGGCCCGCCGGAGCGCCCGCGACCGTTCACCGGCTCCCGTGCTCCCTGCCCCCCGGTCGGCGTCATCCCATCTGACCATTGACGTCACGGCTCCCGGAGCCACGACATGCTGCGCGCGGCAGCGCGGAACCCATCGCCGCGACGATGCCCGCCCGGGCCCGCGGCGCGCCTCCGCCGACCGCGCCAGGACGTGCGGGCCGACGGCTGCGCACGCGTCATCGAGCCTTGTGGCCAGCCCCGATATCCGGCCGGATATCGGGGCCCGCCGTGCGTCTTTCCATTCACTTCTCATCTCCGCGGTGAGTCGATCGTGTGTCGGTCATCGGCCCTGGGAATGCTTCCAACACATTCGGGAGTGCTGGCGATATGCATCTGGTGGAACGAGACAAAGAATTCGATGCGCTGACCGAAGCGTTCAGGGAATGCGCGCACAATGGCGGGCGATTGATTCTGGTCAATGGCCCTCCCGGCAGTGGGAAGTCCGCCCTCCTGGATCAGTTCTGCGAGCGGGTGGGAGCGGCCGGGGGGCGTTCTCGCAGCGCGGTCGGGCGCAAGGTCGAAATGGGGCAGCGACTCGGGATCGTCGAGCGGCTGTTCCGCGTCCCGGACGCCTCCGCGGAAATGCTCGACGCGCTGGACCGCGCACTGACGGCGATCGCGGAGCAGGACGCCGGGCATGATCTCGCGCAGCGGCCCCCGAGCCATGAGATCACCCGTCTGGCGGCGGCCCTGCGGCGGGACATCTCCGGCTCGCCCCTGGTGATCTGCGTCGACGACGTCCAGTACGCCGACGCCGCCTCGCTCCAGGTCCTGTCGCTGCTGATGGGCCGGCTCGACGAACTGCCGCTGCTGCTGGTCGTGACGGAGCCGGGCGGCACGCCCGCGCCGCCGATCTCCTTCCAGATCGAGGCGCGGCGGGTCCGCCGGGTCCGCCGCCTGCGGCTGGGGCCGCTGAGCAGGTCCGGCGCGCTGGAGGTGCTCGCCGGGCGCGTGGGCGGGCCCGCCGCGGCGCGGCTGGCGGACCGGTTCTACGAGATCACCGGCGGGAACCCGCTGCTGGTCGGCTCGCTCGCCGAGGAGTGCGGCGAGCTGGCACCGCCCGCGGACCCGGACTGGGGCTGCCTGGCCACCGGCGAGCGGTTCACCTCCGCCGTTCTGGTGTGCACCGGCAGCGGGGACGCCGACACCTTCTGGATCGCCTGCTGCGTCGCGGTGCTGGGGGACGAGGCGACCGTCGGGAGGGTCGCCCGGCTGGCGGGGGCGCACCGTTCGGCCGCGGCCGCGGTGATCCGGGAGCTGACCTCCGCCGGATTGGTCGCCGAGGTGAGGTTCCGCAGCCCGGAACCGGCCGCCGCGCTCCTCGCCCGCCTGCCCCCCGCCGACGTGTCGGTTCTGCACACGCGGGCGGCGCACCTGCTCTACGAGGCGGGCCTGCCGTTCACCGCGGTGGCCCGGCACCTGGTCGGGGAGGAGGCGGTCGGCGAGCCGTGGGTGGTGCGGGTGATGCTGGAGGCGGCCGCGGAGGCGAGGGAGCGCGACGACGTCGGGTTCGCCGTCACCTGCCTCGACGCGGCGGCGCGGGCCTGCTCGACGGACGCCGAGCGGGTGCCGGTGGAGATGGCGCGCAGGCTCGTCGACTACCGCGACAGCCCGCTGCTGGCGCACCGGTGGACCGAGTCGCTGCTCGCCGCGATGCGCGCCGGCCATCTGTCGCAGGGCGACATCGCGCAGCTCGTCATGGACCTCGCCTGGCAGGGCCGGCTGGCGGATGCGAAGGAGGCGCTCAGCCGGGCCGGTGAGGCGGAGAGCGGCCCGGGCGCGCGCGGGCGTACGACGTCCGTGATCGCCCACGAGCTGTTCGAGCTGCTCTACCCGCCGGAGCGGGGGGCCACGGGGCGGCCGGCGGGGCCGGTCAGCGACCACCGGGCCATGGTGGTGCGGACGCTGTCGGCGGTGCTCGCCAACGGCGGCGACGACCAGAGCACGAGCCTGGCCACGAGCTTCCTGGGCGGGATGGAGCTGAACGAGCACACCATCTCCACCATCGTCAGCGCGCTGCACATCCTGATCTTCGGGGGCAGGCCGGACATGGCGCTGCCGTACTGCGACGCCTGGTACGAGGAGGCGGTGGCGCGGGGGAGCCGCACGTGGCAGGGGCTGCTCGCCTGGACGCGCGCGTCCATCGCCATGCACCAGGGGGACCACGTCGTGGCCGATCGCCGCGGCAGGGACGCCTTCGCGGCCATCCCGCCGGCCGGCTGGGGCGTCGTCGTCGCGGCTCCCCTGGCCGCCTGCGTGTCCGGGAGCGTCGCCCTGGGCAGGACCGGGGACGCCGCGAAATGGCTGAGCACCCCGGTTCCGGACGCCCTGTTCCAGTCCCGCTTCGGCCCGCAGTACCAGTACGCCTGGGGCGAGTACCACCTGGCCACCGACAGGCCGGACGCGGCGCTGGAGGATTTCCTCGCCTGCGGGGAGCAGCTGGGCAAGTGGAACATGGACATCCCGTCCGTGCTGCCGTGGCGCATCGCGGCGGCGGAGGCGTGCCTCGCACTGGGGGACGCCGCGCAGGCGCGCCAGATCATCGACGGGCACGACCGCCGCTCCTGCGTGAACCCGCCGCGGATCCGCGCGGCCTTCCTGCGGGTGCTGTCGATGACGAAACCGCTCAAGGAGCGTCCCGCGCTGCTCCAGGAGGCCCTCACCGCGCTGGCGGGAGGGGCCGACCGGTCCGAGGCGATCCGCGTGCTGGCCGACCTGGGGCAGGTGCTCGCCGATCTCGGCATGTCCGGCCGCGCCAGATCGATCGCGCGCCGGGCGTGGAACATGGCCCGCGACGAAGGGCTGGAGGCATTGTGCGCGCCTCGCCTGTCGCCGAGCCTTTCCGCGCATCTGGAGGTTTCCGACGACGTGGACATGGAAGGCCAGATTTCGCTGTCCGAGTCGGAACTCGCGGTGGCGAAACTCGCCGCACTGGAGCACACGAATCGTGAGATCAGCCGGAAGCTGAATATCACCGTGAGCACGGTCGAGCAGCATTTGACGCGCGTCTACAAGAAGCTCGGCGCACGCGGGCGCCATGAAATATCGATCCTGCTCCAAATGAACGCCGCGACCGTCGCCGTCCGCAGCGAGTAGCGGATCGCCGGCCGCTCCGGCCGCGTTCCCGTCCACGGGGCCGCGGCCGGCTTCGGCGTGCCCGCGCGCAGGCGCGCCGACCGCCGATGCGCCGCCCCGGAACAGGCACTCCCGGTCCTCCCGCCGAGGTCAGGGGAGGGCAAGGGGTTGGAGATAGGGGCAGCGGAGGGGTTGGCTTGCGATCGCCTGGCGTGCTGGTACGAACTCGCGAATAGGCCGAATTGACCGGGGGCGCCCCGCGCGAACCATCCGCCAGTCCCGGACAGCGCGACGAAGGACGGTTTGTGGCGGACGAAGCGAAGTTGGTCGAGTACCTGCGCCGCATGACCGCGGATCTGCGGCAAGCCCACCGGCGTATCCGTGATCTGGAGTCCGGCGATCGGGAACCGATCGCGATCGTCGGCATGGCGTGCCGCTATCCCGGCGGTGCCGCCACTCCGGAGGAATTCTGGGAACTGGTTCTCGAGGGACGGGACGCGATCGCCGAATTCCCCGCCGACCGGGGCTGGGCGCCCGCGGGGCGGGACCCGGACTCCGGGATCGTCGAGCGGGGCGCGTTCCTCTACGACGCGGGCGAATTCGATGCCGCGATGTTCGGCATCTCGCCGCGCGAGGCGCTGGCGATGGACCCGCAGCAGCGGCTGCTGCTGGAGACGTCGTGGGAGACCTTCGAGCGGGCCGGGATGGACCCGCTCTCGCTCCGCGGCAGCCGCACCGGCGTGTTCTCCGGGCTCATGTACCACGACTACGGGATCCGGGCGGAGACGCCCGCCGAGCTGGAGGGGTACCTGGGGACCGCGACCTCGGCCAGCGTCGCCTCCGGCCGGGTCGCGTACGTGTTCGGGCTGGAGGGCCCGGCGGTGACGGTGGACACGGCGTGTTCGTCGTCGCTGGTGGGGTTGCATCTGGCGGCGCAGTCACTGGGGTCGGGGGAGTGCGATCTGGCGCTGGCGGGCGGGGTGACGGTGATGGCGACGCCGTTCACCTTCCTGGCCATGGCCAAGCAGGGCGGCGGCGCGGCGGACGGGCGGTGCAAGTCGTTCGCGGCGTCGGCGGACGGCACCGGCTGGGGTGAGGGCGTCGGGCTGGTGCTGCTGGAGCGGTTGTCGGACGCCGAGCGCAACGGTCGGCGGATCTTGGGGATCGTGCGTGGTTCGGCGGTGAATCAGGATGGTGCGTCCAATGGGTTGACGGCG
>NZ_JBHSON010000008.1:0-196286 GCF_042656285.1 Actinomadura rugatobispora
TTCGCTGAGGCGAAGGCCGACCATGTTCGCTGAGGCGAAGGCCGACCATGTTCGCTGAGGCGAAGGCCGACCATGTTCGCTGAGGCGAAGGCCGACCATGTTCGCTGAGGCGAAGGCCGACCACGTCCGCTGAGGCCAAGGCGGACGAGGTCTGGGGCGGGTTCAGGCGAACGTGGCCTCCAGCCACGCCTGCCAGGCGGTCTCGAGCCGTTCGCCGTCCACGTCGTCGGTGTAGTCGTGGTACTCGACGACGACGTGGCCGAGGTGGCCGAGGAGGAGCATGTAGAGGCCGGCGCCGGTGCGTGCGCCCATGAAGCCGTGGTCGGCCCATTCCAGGACGCCCTCGGACGGCGGCAGCCCCTCGATCGAGACGCGGACGGGGTCGCCCGGGCTGATCTCGCCCCGCAGGCCGAACGCGTCCTTGAACGCCGCCCACGCCCGTGCGGGGCCGGTGACCCGGGACCCGGGGGCGAACAGGTTGTAGGTGGAGGTGCGGCCCGGGAAGTGCTCGAGGTAGGCGGCGAGTTTGCGCAGGTACATGCGGTCGCCGACGCTGAGGGCGTCGTACTCGGCCTCCCAGTCGTCGCCCAGGAAGCCGTTGTGGACCAGGCGCAGCACGGTGCTGCCGCCCTCGCGCCCCTCGATGAGGTACTCGAAGGCCATGAACGTGCCGTCGGGGTTCTGGTCGGAGGCATAGCCGAAGCGCCGTCCCGGCTCGTAGGCGGTGACGGTGCCGAGGTGGGCGAGGCCGCCCATGGTCATGCGGGTCCGTCCGCCCTCGCGGCCCTCGATCTCGTTGCGGCCCATGAACCAGGAGTCGATGCCGGGGCCGGTGGAGATGGCCTCCCACACCTGCTCGGGGGTGGCGTCGATCTCGATCGACTCGCGCACCTCGAACTCGTGCGTCAAGTCAGCGCTCCTCGCCGGCGGCGGGCTCGGGCGCCGGTCGCGGTTCCGGTTCGGGCGGGGGGCGGAGGCTGGGGTGGACGGCGACGACCACGCGGTGGGGGCGGCCGCGTTCGGCGGTCTCGTCGTGGTACTTGGCGACCAGGGCGGTGACGGAGGAGGCCAGTTCCTCGGCGAAGGCGGCGCGGTCGGCGGCGGAGGCGAACCGCACCTCGCCCTCGATGGCGAAGGTGGCCAGGGGCTTGCCGGCGCGGTCGGCGCCGGTGATGAGCGCGCCGACGTCGCGGACGAGCCGGGCGGCCAGGGCGAGCAGCCAGCGGGCCGACAGCCGGTCGGGCGAGCGGCCGGGGTCGGGCTGCACGGCGCCCAGCGCGGTGGGCGAGATCACGAAGGATGCGGCGGTGGCGCGCATCATCCGCTCGTTGACGTTGCCCTTGCGGCGCTCCTCGACCAGTTCGACCAGTCCGTGCCGTTCCAGCGTCTTGAGGTGGTAGTTCACCTTCTGGCGGGCCAGGCCGACCCGGCCGGCGAGCATGGCGGCCGAGGCGGGCCCGGCCGACAGCTCGGCCAGCAGCCGGGCCCGGACCGGGTCCAGCGTCGCCTCGGCGGCGGCCGGGTCCTCGATCACCGCTACCTCGATCATGACGCCATCCTCCTCGCCGACAACTTTTCTAGTCAAGGGCGGTCGGGGGCGCCGGCGAGGTAGCGGTACAGGTGGCCGGAGCCGTCGAGCATCTGGGTGGCGCGGTGGGTGATCGCCTCCCGGCGCTCGGCGATGGCGGCGCGCAGGGCCTCGCTGCCGCCGGTGCGGCGCAGGCCGTCCAGCACGGCGCCGATCCGCTCCAGCGGGTAGCGGCCCTGGCGCAGCAGGTGGATCATCTGCGCGTCGCGGATCTCGGCCGGGCCGAAGACCCGGTAGCCGGTGACCGGCTCCCGCCTGGGGGTCAGCAGCCCGGCCGACTCCCACACCCGCAGCGCCGAGGTGCGCACGCCCAGCCGGGCCGCGACCTCGCCGATGCGCAGGTCCGAGCGCGCGGGACCGGGCGGGCCGGGGTCCTGCCGGGCGACCGCCTCCAGCGCCTCGCCCATCGACCGGAGGGCGAGCCGCTGCTCGTGCAGGGCGGCGTGGGCCGCGTCCACCAGGGCCAGGGCCTGCGGCGCGTCGCCGGCGTGCGCGGCCCGCATGATCTCTGCCGAGGCCGTCCGGCCGTAGCCCCGCTCCAGGGCGCGGAAGGTGATCAGGGCGTGCCGGTGCCGCTCGTCGAACGTGCGGTATCCGGAGGGGGTGCGCGGGGCCGGGGGCAGGATCCCCTCGTCGAGGTAGTTGCGGATCTGCTGGGTGGAGACGCCGGCCGTGCGGGCCAGGTCGACGGGGCGGAGCGCCCTGCGGCCCCTGTCCTTGCGGCCGGTCATCGCAGGACGAAGACGCCCGCAGCGGCGGCCAGTTCCAGGGCGTCGGTGTCGAGCCCGTCGGGGCCGCCCCGGCGCCGGTGGACGGTCGTCTTGTGTGCGCCCGAGCGGGCGGCGACGCGGAAACCGTGCTCGGCCGGCTCGTCCAGGATCGCGGCTCTGGCTTTGGGTGCGTCGGTTTCCGAAGTGGTCACGCCCAGACGATATTCGGTTGCCGCCTCCGGACGCGGACCGTTACAACGGTCGGCATGTTGCGCAAGTACCCCCGGACCCGGCATGTCGAGGGTTCCCGGCTGCAGGCCGGCGACCACGACCTGTCCGCGGTTCCCTTCCGGGAGATCGCCGGGCGGTACCTGGTGGTGGAGGAGAAGCTGGACGGCGCCAACTGCGGCATCAGCTTCACCTCGGCCGGGGAACTGCGGCTGCAGAGCCGCGGCCACTTCCTCACCGGCGGGCCCCGCGAGCGGCATTTCGCGCCGCTCAAGGCGTGGGCGGCGGCCGTCCAGCACGTGCTGTGGCCGCGGTTGGGCGACCGCTACGTGATGTACGGCGAGTGGCTGTACGCCAAGCACACGATGTTCTACGACGCCCTCCCCCACTACTTCTGCGAGTTCGACGTGCTCGACCGGCGGGAGGGGACGTTCCTGTCCACCCGGCGGCGCCGCGACCTGCTGGAGGGGGCGCCGGTGGTACCGGTCCCGGTCCTGTACGAGGGGGAATTGGACGGCCTGGGGGCGCTCACCGCACTGGCGGGGCCGTCCACGTGCCGTACCGCGCGCTGGCGTGAGGCGCTGCGCGAGGCGGCGGCCGGGGGCGGCGCCGATCCCGATCGGGTGGCCGCCGAGACCGACCGTGCCGAGGAGATGGAGGGCCTCTACATCAAGGTCGAGGAGGGCGGGCTGACGGTGGACCGGCTCAAGTGGGTGCGGCCGAGTTTCCTGAACGCGATCCTCGACTCGGGCACGCATTGGCTGGACCGGCCGATCGTCGCCAACGGCCTGGCCGACCCGGAGGTGCTGTATGCGGGTGTTTGAGGAGCTGTGCCCGGCGCCGCCGCACTGGCGGGTGCCGTGGCCGGAGATCCGCGAGGCGTTCGCGTGGGTGCGGGCGCTGGCGGGCGTGCCGCAGGACGCGGTGCACCATGCCGAGGGCGACGCCGAGGTGCACACGCGGATGGCGTGCGAGGCGCTGGCCGGGATGCGGCGCTGGCGGGAGCGTCCGGCCGATGAGCGGGTGCGGCTGTTCACGACCGTGCTGATGCACGACATCGCCAAGCCGTACTGCACGAAGGTGGAGGACGACGGCCGGATCACCGCGCACGGCCATTCCCGCCGCGGCGATCTGATGGTGCGGCGGATCCTGTGGGAGCTGGGCGCGCCGGTCGCCTGGCGCGAGCACGTGGCCGCGCTGGTGCGCCACCACCAGGTGCCGTTCTGGGCGCTGGAGCGTCCCGACCTGGAGCGGATCGCGTTCCGGGTGAGCCTGCTGGCGCGCAACGACGACCTGGTGATGCTGGCGGGCGCCGACATCTTGGGGCGGGTCTGCGGCGACGCCGCGGAGCTGCTGGAGAACGTGGCGCTGTACGGGGAGTACTGCGCCGAGATGGACTGCCTGGACGCGCCGCGCCGGTTCCCCTCCGACCACGCAAGGTTCTGGTATTTCCGCAGGCCGGGACGTGATCCGGACTATGCCGCCCATGACGACACGCGGCTGACGGTCACGGTGCTGTCGGGCCTGCCGGGGGTGGGCAAGGACCACTGGATCGCCGAGCACCGGCCGGATCTGCCGGTGGTGAGCCTGGACGGGATCCGCGAGGAGCTGGGGGTGGCGCCGTCGGGCGACCAGCGTCCGGTGGCGGCGGCCGCGCACGAGCGGGCGCGCGAACATCTGCGGGCGGGACGCTCGTTCGTGTGGAACGCCACCAACGTCTCCAGGATGCTGCGCGAGCAGTGCACCGGGCTGGTCGCCGACTACCGGGGCCGGGTGGAGCTGGTGGCGCTGGAGGCCCCGCCGGAGGTGATCGCGCGGCGCAACCGGGCGCGTCCCTCCCCCGTCCCGGACGCGGTGATCGACCGTCTGGTGCGGCGCTGGGAGACCCCGGACCCGACCGAGGGGCACCAGGTGCGGTGGCTGTCCACCGCCTGACCGGCGCGCTGACCGGGTCGGGGACGATGGCCTCGGCCGCGACATCGTGCCGGCGCAGGCGGCCCCGAGGCTAGGCTGATGTGGATGAGTACCCCCTTGGCGGTCCTGCCCCGCGCAGCCGTCCTGGCGGGCTGATCGCCATGGCGACGCGGCCTGAGCCGCGCGCGTCGGCCGTGGCTCCCGGGCCCGCGCGCCTGGACGCAACCGCCATGGCGGCGCTCGTGCTGCGGCGCGAGGTGTCGGCCGTGGAGCTGGTGACCGCCGCTCTGGCACGGCTGGAGGCGGTCGACGCGCGGCTGCGCGCCTTCACCCGGACGTGGCCGGAGCGGGCCCTGGAGTCGGCGCGGGCGGTCGACCGTTCGGTGGCGCGCGGCGCGCGGCCGCCGCTGGCCGGGGTGCCGATCGGTGTGAAGGCCTGGGCGCGTTCGCAGGCCGCGCAGACGGGGCGGCTCGAGCGGGCGGGCTGCGTCGTGCTGGGGTCGACGTCCGTGCCGCTCGGGCACACCGACTGGCAGACCTGGGGTCATACCGACCGCGGCCCGACGGTCAACCCCTGGCGGTCCGACCGCACGCCCGGCGGGTCGTCGGCGGGCTCGGCCGCCGCGGTGGCGGCGGGAATCGTGCCGCTGGCCACGGGCAGCGACGGTGCCGGCTCGCTGCGGATCCCGGCGGCGTGGTGCGGGGTGGTCGGGCTCAAGCCCACCAACCGGCGGCTGCCCGCCGCGGACCGCGCGGGCCTGGCGGCCCTGGGCGCGGTGACCGGCACCGTGCGGGACGCGGCGCTGCACCTGTCGGTGATGCTCGACGAGGATTTCGGGGTTCCCGGCGGCGGGCGTCCGGTGCGCGCCGTCTGGTCGGCGTCGCTGGGATTCGCCGGGGTGGACGCGGAGCAGGCGGCGATCGCCCGTGCCGCGGTGGGGCGGCTGGAGGAGGCAGGGGCGATCACACTGCGGCCGCGGGATGTGCGGCTGCTGAACCCCGAGCCGGTGTGGCGGTCGCTGCGGGCGGGCGAGGCGGATCCCGACGCGCGGAGCGTCCGGGAAGCCAACGACGAGGGGCTGGCGGCACTGTTCGGGGAGGCGGAGGTGCTGCTGACGCCGGCCACGCCGACGCCTCCGCACGGTCACCAGGGCCCGGGCGAGGCGATGACGGTGGACCTGACGTGGGCGTTCAACGTCAGCGGGCATCCGGCCGTCAGCGTCCCGGCGGGCCTGAGCGCCGCCGGGCTGCCGGTGGGGCTGCAGGCCGTGGCCGCGCACGGCGGCGAGGCGCTGCTGCTGCGGGTGGCCGCCGCCCTGGAGGCGGTGGCGCCCGCGCCGCGCCCGCCGCTGTGACCGCGGCCCGGACGCCCGCAGGCGTCCGAGCCGTTCCTCGACCGCCCGCCTCCCTCATGGGGGTGAGCGCCTTGCCTTGGTGGACGGCCCGCGCCGGCTGGCTCCAGGCCACCGGGAGCGCGACCCCGTTGATGACGGGCCGGGCACCGCAAGTCACAGCCGCGACCTCCATCGGCGGGCTGGGCATGTCGCCGATCAGGTGCAGCGCGGACGGCGTCTGAGACCTCGGTGCGGGCGGTCAGGTGGGGTCGGTGACGAGGTCGTGGACGAGGGAGCGGTACTCGTCCTTCATGGGCAGTTCGCGTTCGACGCGGACGCGGCGGCGAGTGGTGGTGACGTCGACTCCGCGCTTGGGGTCGTGGCCGGTCTTCTCGTAGGTCTCCCACCACAGGCCGACGCCGCGGCGCTGCCAGGCGGGCAGTTCGTTGAAGTTGACGCCGCGCGCGTAGAGCAGTTCGTTCTTGGCGGCGACGCCGGTGCGTTCGAGGCGGCGCGTGGCCTGCCGGGCGGTGCTGCCCTCGTGCCGCAGCGTCCAGTAGCACCAGCCGTTGAGCGCGCAGCGGGCGGCGTCGGCCTGGCGCCAGGACAGGTAGTCGACGACGTCGGCCGTGCCGGCGCCCATCCAGACGCGGGCGTCGAAGACGGCGGGCTCGCCGGCGGCGTGGGTGAAGGCGGCCGAGGCGATCCCGGCCGACAGCGAGACCAGCTTCTCCACCTCGCGGCCGAACAGGTCGAAGGAGGGGTCCAGGACGACGGAGATCTCGTCGCTCTCGGTGTAGGCGTAGCGGCCGGACAGCTCGGTGAGCAGGGCCTGCGCGGCGGTGGCCATCAGTTCCGAGAAGCGCCGGTCGAAGGGCTTGTCGAAGCGCCGCTCGGTGTAGCGGGAGAAGCCGCGGCCGTCCACGCGCACGATCGCCCACGCGCCCGGCAGGAGCGTCTGGGAGTGGAACCACTCCCGCTCGCGCATCCGCGACTCAAGGTCCCTCAGCCGCACGTCCGGTCCCTTCCTCTCTGGCGGGGGCGCGGTCGACGGCCGTGACGTCGAAGCCCCCCGTTCCGTCGAGCCGCACGGAGCGCAGCGCGTCGAACCCGTCGGCGTGCCGCGGCTCGCGCAGTCGCTTGAGGGTGGCATAGATGCCGACGTCGGGCACGCGGTTTTCGCGCGGGCGGGCGGCGTTGCGCGCGACGGCGGCGGGCACGTCCGGCGGGAACCAGTAGCCGGTGATCCGGGCGCCGTGGCGGCGGCCGGTCTCGATGAGGGGGCGCCACTCCTCGGGCGAGGGGTTGGTGTTGTCGACGGCCACGTTCCGGCCCGCCTCCAGCGCCTCGGCGATCTGGCGCAGCTGGCGGGCCTGCTTGCGGCGCGAGGAGCGGCCGAACAGGTCCTTGCTGACGTGGACGTGCGTGTCCGACAGGTGCCGCCGGTAGAAGGTGGTCTTCCCCGAGGCCTGCAGGCCGATCAGGATCGCCAGTTCCATCCCTCTCCCCCGTTCCCTTCCCTGCCCGGTCTCAGCGGTCGGCGCTGGCGCGCAGGGAGTCGGCCAGGTCGCGGACGGCCTCGCGCAGTTCGTCGGGGCGGTGGACGGTGAAGGGGCGGCCGAGCCCGGCGAGCATCTGCGCCATGCCGCGCAGGCTGTCGGCGCGCGCGGTCACCAGCACGCCGCCCTCGCTCTCGCGCAGCGTGGCGGCCGAGGCGGGCAGGGCGCGCCGGGCCTGGGCGAGGGTGGCCTCCACCCACACCTCGACCTCGTGGGTGTAGGGGACGGCGGCCAGCGAGCGGGTCACGTGCTGGACGGGGTCGATGTCCTCGGGCATCCGGTAGGTGTCGCGGCCGAGTTCGGCGGACCGTACGCGGTCGACGCGGAAGGTGCGGACCTGGCCGCTGGCGTGGTCGTGGCCGGTGACGTACCAGCGGCCGGAGTGGAAGACCAGGCCGTAGGGGTCCAGGTCGCGTTCGCTGGTGGACTCGCGCCAGGAGCGGTAGCCGATCCGCACGCGCCGCCGGGCGCGGGCGGCCTCGGCGAGGGTGAGGAGGGCGGCGGTGGCGGGGGCGGTGCCGTCGCGTGCGGCGAGGGTGAAGCCGAGGGTCTCCTCCAGGGCCTGGACGCGTCCGGCCAGGGCGGCGGGCAGCACGCGCCGGACCTTGGCCAGGGCGCTTTCGGTGGCGCGGGCGGGCAGGCCCAGGCGCCGTCCGGCCAGCAGGCCCAGGACGACGGCGGTGGCCTCGTCGTCGGTGAGCATGAGCGGCGGCAGCTTGTAGCCGGGCATGAGGCGGTAGCCGCCGTGGCGGCCGCGTTCGGCGACGACGGGGACGCCGAGGTCCTCCAGGCGGGCGGCGTAGCGGCGGACGGTGCGCTCGTCGACCTCCAGGCGGCGGGCCAGTTCGGCGCCGCCCATCCGCTGGTTGGCCTGGAGCAGTTCGAGCATGGTCAGGATGCGGGTGGTGGGATGTGACACGGGTCACGCTCTTAATCCGGGCGGTTTCTGTCCGGTATTGATTCTACGGTGTTGTCATCGCAGGTGAGAGAGGGAGTGCGTGATGACGACGTTCGTGCTGGTCCCCGGTTTCTGGCTCGGCGGCTGGGCGTGGGACGAGGTGGCCGCGGCGCTGCGGGAGGCGGGCCACCGGGTGTACGCGGTGACGCTGACGGGCCTGGCCGAGCGGGCGGGTGAGGCCTCGCCGGAGGTGGACGTGCGGACCCACGTCGACGACATCGTCGGGCTGATCGAGGGCGAGGACCTGCGGGAGGTGGTCCTGGTCGGGCACAGCGGCGCGAACATGCCGGTGACGGGCGCGGCCGACCGGATCCCCGGGCGGCTGGCCCGGGTGGTGTACGTGGACTCGGGGCCGCTGCCCTCGGGCATGGCGCAGATCGACTTCAACGATCCGGGCGAGCGCACGGAGGTGGAGAAGCGGGTGGCCGAGGAGGGCGAGGGGTGGCGGATCCCGCCGCCGCCGTTCGACCCGGCCGCCGAGCCGGAGGCGCTGGCGGGGCTGGACGAGGCGATGTTGGCGCGGTTGCGCGAGCGGGCGACGCCCGAGCCGCTGGGCGCGGCGACGTGGCCGCTGGTGCGGCCGGAGAGGGTTCCGGCCACGCCCAAGACGATGATTGCCTGCACCGTCCCGCTGGCGGCGGTGCGGCAGATGGTCGACGGCGGCGCTCCGGTGTTCGCGATGCTGGCGGGCCCGGAGTGGACCTTCCACGAGCTGCCCACCGGGCACTGGCCGATGCTGTCGCGGCCCGCCGAGCTGGCGGCGCTGCTGGGCGGCCTGTGAGCGGGGCGCGGTGCCGTTCCGCGCCGCGGCGTTGCGGGCCTTGCCGTCCCGGGCCGCTGGTCCCGGCGCGCCGTCCGCCCGGGGCGGCGGGCGGGCGGCGGTCCGGGGGGCGTTGAGGGGGCGCCGCCGGGTGTCCGGGCGGGACGTCAGGGGGCGGTGAAGGTGCAGGGCAGCCGCTTGTAGCCGTTGATGAAGCTGGACAGCAGCCGGTCGGGCTCGCCGTCGGCGCGCAGGTCGGGCAGCCGGGTGAACAGTTCCCGGAACATCACGGTGATCTCGCGGCGGGCGAGGTTGGCGCCCAGGCAGAAGTGGGGGCCGGGCCCGCCGAACCCGACGTGGGGGTTGGGCGAGCGGGTGATGTCGAAGGCGTCGGGGTCCTTGAACACGCTCTCGTCGCGGTTGGCGGAGTTGTAGAACAGCATCACCTTGTCGCCCTGGCGGAAGGTGTGGCCGTTCATCTCGTGGTCGCGGGTGAGGTTGCGGCGGAAGCAGATGACGGGGGTGGAGAGCCGGACGATCTCCTCGACGGCGCCGCCGACGCGGCCGTCGAAGTCCTCCAGGAGCAGTTCGCGCTGGCGGGGGTTGTCGGTGAACAGCTTGAGGCCGTGCGCGATGGCGGTGCGGGTGGTCTCGTTCCCGGCCACCACCAGCAGCAGGAAGAAGGTGCCGAACTCCTGCGCGCTGAGCTTCTCGCCGTCGACGTTCGCGTTGACCAGGGCGGAGGTGAGGTCGCCGGTGGGGGCGCCGACGCGTTCGCGGCCCAGTCGTGCGGCCAGGCGGTGCAGCTCGCGGCTGGCCAGGGCGACCTTGGCCAGGCCCAGCCCGGTGCGCAGGCGGCCCATGTCGGGGGTGATGCCGGTGTACTCGGGGTCGGAGTTGCCCAGCACGATGTTGGTCAGCCGCAGCACCCGCGGGTAGAGCTCGTCGGGGATGCCGAGCATGTCGCAGATGATCTCGACGGGCAGCCGGACGGCGACCTCGGCCACGAAGTCGCCGGGGCCGGAGGCGATCAGCTCGTCCACGATCCGGGTGGCGCGGGCCTGCACGTCGTCCTCGGTCCGGGCCAGCATCTTGGGGCTGAACGCGCGCGAGACGATGCGGCGGATCTTGGCGTGCCGCGGGTCGTCCATGTTGATCATCGAGTCGACGTAGCGCTGCAGCCAGCCGGGGGCGTCGATGACGCTGGTGGCGTTGGGCTCGCTGCTGAAGATCTGCGGGCTGCGGCTGGCCTCCAGCACGTCGGCGTGCCGGACCAGGGCCCAGTAGCCGGGGCCGCGCTTGGCGAACGGCACCGGCGGGTCGGGGTAGAAGCGGGGGGCGCCCTCGGCGCGCAGCCGGGCGAAGGCGTCGGCGCGCTCGTCCAGGGGGCGGCTCCAGAACCGCAGGTCGCTCAGGTCGAGGTCGTCCGTGGTCGTGTTCGTCCGCTGGCTGGTCACCGCCGCGTCACCTTCCGTCGTCCCTACGCACCCATAGCTTGGATAAGTGCCCGGTTACGGTCAATGGCGCGGCGGATCCTGTGAGCCAGCACACACCTCGCCCGGCCGGCGCGGTGTCAGGCGTCGGTGGCCTGTCCGGCGCCCTCCCCGGGGGCGGTCCGGGCGTCGCGGCGGCGCTCCTCCTCCTGCTCCTGGACCTTGGACATGATCGCCTGGGTGGTGGCGCCGATGAAGGTCTCGCGGTTGGCGGCGGCCCAGTCGCGGCTGGCGGCCAGGGGGTCGGCCGAGCCCTGGAAGAGCGGGGCGACGTAGCGGGCGAACAGCTCGTAGGAGTGGCGGGTGCGTTCGGTGTCGGCCCAGTCGTGGGCCATGAGCAGGTAGGTGCCGAACCCGCCGGACTGCTCGGCCAGGCGGCGGATCTGCGCGATCGCGTCGTCGGGGGTGCCGATCACGCCCATCCCGGTGGCGTTGACGGCCTCCACCAGCGCGGCGGGGTCGTCGGCGTCGGGGGCGATGGGCAGCGCGGCGACCTTCTGGAAGTAGGCGACCCAGTCGGCCAGGCCGAAGGCCACGTCGCGGGCGGCCTGCTCGCGGGTCTCGGCCAGGTGCATGGGGCCGACCAGGCGCCAGTCGCGGCGTTCGGCGGTGTTGCCGTACTTGGCGGCGCGTTCCCGCATCACGCCCCAGTGGTAGCCGAGGGCGTCGAACCCGGCGGTCTGGGTGGCGCCCAGCGACAGCAGGCCGCAGCCGTGGCGGCCGGCGGCGCGCGGGCCCGAGGGTGAGACCATCGCGGCGACCGCGACCTCCAGGTCGCCGCCGTAGGGGCGCAGCTGGAGGCGGGCGTCGCGCAGCTCGAACCAGTCGGTCTTGCGGGTGACGGGTTCGGTGCCGCGCAGCAGCGCCAGGATCGCCTCCAGGGCCTCCTCCATCATGTCGCGCTGGCGGGCGACCTCGATGCCCATCATGTACGCGTCGGAGGGCAGCGCGCCGGGGCCGACGCCGAGCATCACCCGTCCGCGGGTGAGGTGGGACAGCAGCACCATGCGGTCGGCCAGCATGAGCGGCTGGTGGTAGGGCAGGGAGGAGACGCCGGTGCCCAGCCGCAGGTGGCGGGTGCGTTCGGCGGCGACGGCGATGAACACCTCGGGCGAGGCGATGATCTCGTGGCCGGCGGAGTGGTGCTCGCCGATCCAGGCCTCGTCGAAGCCGAGCCGGTCCAGGTGGACCAGCAGGTCCAGGTCGCGTTCGAGGGCGAGGGTGGGGTTCTGGCCGCAGGGGTGGAAGGGGGCGAGGAAGACGCCGAAGCGCCGCGGGCCGCCGGGGGTGGAGGTGCTCATCGGGACCCCTTGTCCTGGAGGGAACATCGGACTAGAACACGTTCTAGTCCGTCCCTATCACAGGATCCCGTCGGCGGCCCCCCGACGGCGGCGGGCGGTGGATGTTCGGGGGCGGGTCAGGCGGCGGGGTGCGGGCCGGTGCGGGTGAGCGGGAGCGTCCCGTCCAGGTAGGCCCTGCGGCAGGCGGTGCGGGAGACCTTGCCGCTGCTGGTGCGGGGCAGCCCGCCCGGCTCGATGAGGACCAGTTCGTGGACGCGCACGTCGTGGTGGTGCTTGACGGCGGCGCGGACGGCGTCGGTGACCTCGCGGGGGTCGAGGCGGCGGACGGGGACGCGGCGGTTGCGTTCGGCGACCACGACCAGGTTCTCGGTGTCGCGGCCGGCGACGGCGAACGCGGCGGCGTATTCGCGGCGCACGCCCTCGTGGGCGTTGTAGGCGGTGTGCTCGATGTCGTGCGGGTAGTGGTTGCGGCCGTCGATGATGACCAGGTCCTTGATGCGCCCGGTGACGTACAGCTCGCCCTCGTACCAGACGCCCAGGTCGCCGGTGCGCAGCCAGGGGCGTTCGGGCAGGCCGCCGCGGTCGCCGGCCAGGACGGCCTGGAAGGTCTCGGCGGTGGCCTCGGGGCGGCCCCAGTAGCCGGCGGTGATGTTGGGCCCGTGCACCCAGATCTCGCCGACCCGCCCGTCGGGCCGGCGTTCGCCGGTGGCGGGGTCGGCGATGGCGACGTACTGGCCGTAGGGGTGCCGCAGCCGGCCATGACCGAGGCGCGTTCGCCGTCGCGGTCGCAGGGCCGCAGGACGCCGCGGTTGAGGGCGTCGCGGTCGAAGGCCCTGACGGTGGGCGGGCGGTAGCGGGAGGAAGAGGACACGTACACCGTCGCCTCGGCCAGCCCGTAGGCGGGCACCTGGACCTCGGGGCGCAGTCCGTGGTCGCGGTAGGCGTCCAGGAAGCGGGTGAGGGTGCCTTCGCGGATGGTCTCGGCGCCGTTCATGAAGACCTGGACGCCGCTGAGGTCGAGGGCGGCCTTCTCCTCGTCCTCGACCTTGGTGGCCAGGTACTCGTAGGCGAAGTTGGGGGCGCAGGTGAAGGCGTGGCTCTGCTCGCTGAGCAGTTCCAGCCACGTACTGCAGGTAGGCCAGGTCGTCGGGGGCGATGGGCTCGGGTTCGAAGCTGAGGGAGCGGTCGACCTCGTCGACGTTGAGGACGGCTTTGGGGCGGGGCAGGGTGGTGCCGTCGAAGAAGGCCTCCACGTGCGGGAGGGCCTCGGTGGTGGTGAGGACGCACTCGGGTTCGGCGTCGCCGTAGACGGCGGTGAGGCGGTCGGCGTGGCCGGGCAGGTCCGGGGAGAACAGCGGCACGGCGATGACGCGGGCGTACATGGCGCCGAGGAAGGCGATGACGTAGTCGAGGTTCTGCGGGGCGAGGATGGCGGCGCGCCGCCCGGCGTGGGTGGTGCGGCGGAGGGCGGCGGCGACGGCGCGGGAGCGGGCGTCAAGTTCGGCCCAGGTGATGTCGACGTGGACGCCTTCGACGTCGCCGCTGTAGTCGACGTAGGTGTAGGCGCGGTCGTCGGGGTACTGCCGGGCCCAGCGTGCCAACCGCTGGACGAGCGGGGTGCGGTCCAGGTCGGGCAGCGGTCCGGGGGCTTGGGCTGGGGCCGGGCTGGTCATGGGGTGGTCGCTCCTGGTGGGGTGGTCAGGGGGCGAGGCGGCGGGCGGCGAGCCGTTGGTCGTCGGGCCAGCGCACGTCCCACACCCAGCCGAGCTTCTCCAGCAGCCAGATGACGCGGGCGCTGATGTCGATCTGCCCCTTGAGGACGCCGTGCCGTGCGCAGGTGGGGTCGGCGTGGTGCAGGTTGTGCCAGGACTCCCCGAAGGAGGGGAGGGCCAGCCACCACACGTTGCGGGACCGGTCGCGGGTCCTGAAGTGCCGCTTGCCGAAGACGTGGCAGATGGAGTTGATGGAGAAGGTGATGTGGTCGCCGGCGAACACGCGCAGCAGCCCGGCCCAGAACAGGGCGGTGACGGCGCCGTGCCAGGACCAGGTGAGCAGCGCGCCCAGCCCCATGGGGATCAGCACGGTGGAGGCGGCGATGAGGACGTAGACGTCGTTGCGGCCCATGAACCGCAGGTCCCTGTCGGCCAGCAGGTCGGGGGCGTACTTGCTGCGTGAGGTGCGGTGCTTGCGGAACAGCCAGCCCATGTGGGCGTGGTAGAGGCCTTGGGTGAGGCCCCGGACGCCGGGGCCGTGGGCCCAGGGCGAGTGGGGGTCGCCCTCCTGGTCGGCGTACTTGTGGTGGCGGCGGTGGTCGGCGACCCAGAAGATGACCGAGCCCTGCCAGGCCTGCCCTCCCAGGACGGCCAGCGCGATGCGCAGCCACCGCTTGGCCTTGAAGCCGCCGTGGGTGAAGTGGCGGTGGTAGCCGATGGTGACGCCCAGGGCGTTGAAGGGGTAGAGGAGGGCGAAGATGGCCACGTCCGTCCAGCCCAGTCCCCAGCCCCAGAAGAACGGGACGGCCGCGAGCACCCCCAAGATCGGGGCGACCACGAAGACCACGACGCTGATCCGCTCGATGAGCGGGACGGGTTTGGGTGAGATGTCGGGTTGCGGGGCTCGGGTGCCCGCATCGGCGACGCCCGCCGTCACGGAAGGCTCCTTCGCAGGTCGGGCACGGTTGGATGGGGACGACCGTACGACCGCGTCGGCGGGCGGGGCTTCTCTGTGACCTCAACTGTTGCGCGGCCCGTTGTGCGGGTGATTGACAAGAACGCCGAGGGGCCGTGCGGGAGCCCGTGGTCAGGGCGGCGCGAGGGGAGAGGGCGGGCGGGACGGGCGGCCGGCGCTTCGTCAGGTTCGGTTCGTGTTCGAGCACGATGCGACTGATCTGGTATCAGGTGTGATCCTGACGCGCCCGGCACAGTTCCCGCGCAGTCCGATTGAAGTGGTCCGGCGGCCGCCGGGGCAACCCCTTTTCCCAGTTGTTCAGGTGACGGGGGGCCTTCGGGTGGCGCGTTCCAGGTGGGAGGCTTCAGGTGGCGAACAGGGAGGCGTACACGGCGCGGGCGCCGTCGGTGACGATCTGCCCAGCCAGGTGCGCGCCGGTGACGGTCGACAGCCTCAGGTCCAGGTACCGCTCCTCTTCGAGGGTGGTGACCGGGCCGGTGGGGGTGGCGGCGAGCCAGTCGGCGATCTCGGCGATGCGGGTGGCGCGGTCGTGGTCGAGGGCGGCGCGCAGCTCGCCCAGGTCGCGGGCGTCGAACGGCTCGGGCTCGGGTCCGTGTCCGGAGGCGTCGGCGCTTGCGGGGTGGTGTGCGCCGGGGGTGGCGTACCAGGCGGCGACGCCGTAGGCGAAGGAGACCAGGGGCGTCCAGATCTCGGCGAAGTAGCGGGGGTCGGGGGCCAGTTCGAGGCCGGCGAAGCGGCCGTCGAGGAAGAACAGCGCGCCCAGCTGGCCGGGCTGCAGTTCCAGGCGGCTCTGGTACTGGGTGAGGACGGCGCGGCGGCGGGAGAGGATCTGCTCGAGGTGGCCGCGGCGGGGCAGGCCGTAGCGGCGGTTGAGGGCGGCGATGTCGTTCCAGAGCTTGGCGTGGTCGCGGGCGCCGCGCAGTTCCAGGGCGCGGGCGCGCAGTTCCAGGGGCAGGATGAAGAACCACTGGTCGCGTTCGGCGAGGTAGCCGCCCTGGCTCTCCTGGACGCAGCAGGCGTCCTCGAACATCAGCGTCTGCCCGGCGGCCAGGAACGCCGAGCGGCACAGCGCGTGGTTCTGTGCGGCGTCCTGGACGTGGCCCATGTGCAGTGGCACGATCGCCACGCCCTGCGGTGCGCCGTTGCGCAGTTCGACGCTCCCGTACCCGGCGACGCGGGTGAGTTTGAGGCCGGTGCGGGGCGGGACGATGCCGGGGTAGGCGGGGCCGCTGATGGGGACCATGGTGAGCGCGCCGGCGCGCTGGGGTGTGCCCAGGCGGTGCCCGGCCAGGCTGAGCGGGCCCGGCACGAGGGTGTCGAGCGTGGTGAGGTCGCTCATCGGCGAGGGTCCTCCTCGTGTGGTCGGGCACGGTCCGGGCGGGGGCGCGGTCTCGGGTGCGCGTGTCGGGTGCGGGGCGTTCAGGCGGCGCGGGCCAGGTCGGTGGCCCGGCGGTCGAGCAGGTCCAGGCGGGCGTGCAGGGTGTCGCGCAGCCAGGGTTCGCCTGCCTCGCAGTGCCCGAACATCCAGGGCAGGAGTTCGGCGAAGTCGTCCTGGTGCCAGAATCCGCGCTGGGGCAGTGCCGGGGCCGGGCGGCGCAGCGTCAGGTCGTCGCTGCCGGTGAACAGGGCGTGGCAGAACACCACGGGGGTGGTGATGCCGGCGCGCGGCAGGGTGGCCACGACGCGGGCCAGGTCGCCGGGGAAGAGGTTCTCGTAGCCGTCGGAGACGACGGCGACCAGGTCGGGGCCGGTGGACAGGGCGTCCAGGACGCCCATGGCCAGGTCGGTGGCGCCGCGCGGGGTGCGTTCGTCGCCGCCGACCTCGACGACCTCCAGGCGGGCGCACACCTGCGACAGCACCATGCGCAGCGCGGCGGCCTGGGACAGGATCGCCCATTCGCGGTCGCCGTGGCCGCGCATGGAGGCCGAGGCGTCCAGGACCAGGGCGAGGGTGCCCTCGAAGCGGGGGAAGGTGGCGGCGACCGCGCCGATCTGGCCGCCCAGCGCCACGTACAGGTCCTCGGCGGGGCCGCCGCGGTAGAGGTGGACGAGGGTGGCGGCGATGTCGCCGCGGTTGGTGGGGGTGACGGTCTGGGGGCGTTCGCGGACGGCGTCGATCGCCAGCGGCGGCTGGTGCGGGTCGTACCGGTCGTGCGCGCCGTGCGGGCCGTGTGGTTCGTGCGGGCCGTGGATGCCGCGGGTGGCCGCGAGCCCGGCCGCCGCGGCCTGGTAGAGGGCGCCGACGCGGGGAAGGGCGGCGCGGGGTGCGGTGAGGAAGCGCAGCAGGCGGCGCTGGAGGTAGTCCGAGCCGGTGTCGCCCTCGGCGATGCGGCGGGCGCAGCCGCGGGCGGTGGCCTTGCCGAGGGCGTGCTCGAAGCAGTCGAGCAGGGCGGGGCGGCGGGCGGCGATGAGGGCGTCGGCGTGGGGGTGTTCCAGGACGAACCGCAGCGCGGCGCGGGTGGTGTGCTTGTGGTTGGCGCGCAGCCGCCGCAGCGCGAGCAGGACGGTGATGACGTGCGCGGGAGGCAGCGCGAGGGTCAGCACGCGGGCGGTCTTGGCCAGGGTGGCGCGGGTGGCGTCGTCCAGTCCGGCCTGGGAGGCGGCCAGGATCTGCAGCAGCACCCGGGCGCGCTGCCAGGAGCCGACTCCGGGGGCCAGGCCCAGCAGCGCGTAGCCCTCGGGGTCGTCGGTGTAGGCGGCGCGGTGGAAGTCGGCGTCGTCCCAGCACAGGGTGCCGCCCCGGGGCAGCGCGAGGGGCGGGGTGCGCGTTTCCAGATGGGTGAGGAGCGTGGGGGTGTCCATGATTGTTTCGCCTCCGCAATCATGGAGTCTAGGAATCTCCGCGAGTGCCCCGACACTCATTTTCCGGCGGGCGCGCTCCCATCGCCGCCGGGCGCGGCGGGCGCGGCGGGCGCGGGGGGTTTGACGGCGTAGCGGCCGATGCCGTCCTCCAGCAGGCCGTAGACGCGCTCGACGGCGGCGTAGACGTCGGCGCGCATCTCCTCCAGGGACTCCCCCGCCAGCTTGCGCTGGACGATCTCGCCGCTGAGCACCTGCTGGGCGGAGAAGATCATGGCGGCGGCGATGCGGGGGCCGAGGTCGTCGGGTCCGGCGCCGGTGTCCTCGGCGAGCGCGGCGGCCAGCTCGTCCTGGGCGCGCTGGCCGATCTCGCGCTGGCGCGCGGTGAGCGCGGGGCTGTCCATGACGGTCTTGGTCCAGGTCTCGGCGCCCTCGTGGAAGGAGGTCTGCGGGGCGTGCTCGTCCAGGCCCCGCAGGAACTCGCGGTGGAAGGCCGCCACGGCCGATTCGCCCGGGCGGCGGTCGCGGAAGGCGCGGGCGGCCTGGCCGACGATCTCGTCCTGGCGGTCGAAGAACAGGTCCTCCTTGGTCTTGAAGTAGTTGAAGACGGTGTTGACCGACACGTCGGCGGCGCGGGCGACGTCGGCGATGGTGACGTTGTCGAAGCCGCGCGCGAGGAACAGCCCGGTGGCGATGTCGGACAGCCGCCGCCGCGTCTCCAGCTTCTTGCGCTCGCGCAGGCCCATCCGTTCGGTCATGGGAACGATCCTAACGTCCCCTGGTGTCGCTTAAATTTTGGTGTCACTTAAAAATTTGGGTTACTCTAACTTCCGATTCGAGGAGGCGACTGTGATCGAGGCACACGGGCTGGCCCGCACCTTCGGCACCCGCGGCGGGCCGGTCGAGGCGGTGCGGTGCGTCGACCTGGCCGTCGCGCCGGGCGAGATCGTGGGGTTCCTGGGCCCCAACGGCGCGGGCAAGAGCACCACGCTGCGCATGCTCACCACGCTGCTGGCGCCGACGGCGGGCACGGCGCGGGTGGCGGGGCGCGACCTGCGCTCCGATCCGGCCGGCGTGCGGCGCCGCATCGGCTACGTCGGGCAGGCCGGGGGCACCGATCCGGGCGTCCCGGCCGGTGAGGAGCTGCGGCTGCAGGCCGACCTGTACGGGGTGGCGGGGGCGCGCGGGGCGGGCGGGCGGATCGCCGAGCTGTGCGCCCGCCTGGACCTGGAGGGGCTGCAGGAGCGCCCGTCGGGGTCGCTGTCGGGCGGGCAGCGCCGCCGGCTGGACATCGCGCTGGGACTGGTGCACCGTCCGCCGCTGGTGTTCCTGGACGAGCCCGCCACGGGCCTGGACCCGCACAGCCGCGGCAACCTGTGGGAGCACATCGCGCGGCTGCGCGACCAGGACGGCACCACCGTCTTCCTGACCACGCACTATCTGGAGGAGGCGGACGCGCTGTGCGACCGCGTCCTCATCATCGACCGGGGGCGGATCGTGGCCGAGGGGACGCCGTCGGAGCTGAAGCGGCGCGTGTCGGGTGACGTGGTCACCCTCGAGCCGGCGGGCGGCGAGGCCGCGGCCGGCCGGGCCCGCGAGGTGCTGTCCGGGCGGCCCGGCGTGCGGGAGGCGCGGGCGGCGGGCCCGGTGGTCCGGCTGAGGGTGGAGGACGGCGACAGGGCGCTGGTGGAGCTGGTGCGGGCGCTGGACGCGGCGGGGATCGAGCTGGCCTCGGTGCGCCTGGCGCGTCCCTCGCTCGACGATGTCTTCCTCACCGTCACGGGCCGCTCGCTGCGCGATGAGCCCGCCGCCTGACCGTCCCCGGCCCTGCCCTCATCCCCTCGTCCCCTTCGTCCTCTGGGAGGTCCTCCGTGCGCACCGTGCGCGACTCGTACCTGATCTTCGGCCGGTATCTGCGGCAGACGCTGCGCAGCAAGGTCGTGGTCGTCTTCGGGGTGCTGCAGCCGCTGCTGTACCTGGTGCTGTTCGGGCCGTTGCTGACTCCGTTGACGGGGGTGCGCGGTTTCGGCGGCGATCCGTGGCGGGTGCTGGTGCCGGGCATCCTGGTCCAGCTGGCGCTGTTCGGCGCGGGCTTCGCCGGGTTCGGGCTCATCGCCGACCTGCGTTCGGGGGTGGTGGAGCGGCTGCGGGTGACCCCGGTCAGCCGGACGGCGCTGCTGCTGGGCCGGGTCATGCGCGACACGGTCGTGCTGGCGGTGCAGGCGGTGATGCTGCTGGCGGCCGGGCTCGCGCTGGGGCTGCGGGCGCCGGCGGCCGGGCTGCTGATCGGGCTGGCGTTCGTGGTGGGGCTGGCGCTGAGCGTCGCCTCGCTGTCGTACGTGCTGGCGATGGCGACGCGCAGCGAGGACGCCTTCGCGCCGCTGCTGTCGACGGTGACGCTCCCGCTGATGCTGCTGTCGGGGGTGCTGCTGCCGATGACGATGGCGCCGGGGTGGCTGGAGGCGGTGTCGCGGCTGACGCCGTTCCGGTACGTGGTGGACGCGGTGCGGGCGGCGTTCGGCGGCGACTACGCGGGTGCGGCGGTGCTGCGGGGGGCGGCGGTGACGGTGGCGCTGCTGGCGGTGTCGGTCGCGCTGGGCGCGCGCCGCTTCCGCCGCGAGAACGCCTGAGGGCCCCGGGTCGGCTCGCGTCCCCAGGCCGGAGGCGTCCGTCCAGGCCCCCCGGCCCTGACCGCCCGGACCGCCCGGGCTCTTGGGCTCGCGGCGGTGCGGCGCCGGGGTCAGCGGGCGTTGAGGGCGGGCGCGGGGGTCTCGGGTGAGGCGACGGCCGGGGTGCGGTCGATGACGGCGCGCTGGGCGATGAACGCCCCGGCCAGCACCACCACCCCGCCCACGGTCTGCACGGGCGTGAGCCGTTCGCCGAGCGCGGCCCAGGCGATGAGGGTGGCCGCGACCGCCTCGGTGTAGCAGATGGCGCCGGCGACCTGGGCCGAGAGCCGCTGCACGCCCGCGACGCCGGTGAGGTAGGCGACGACGGTGCTGACCAGGATGATCCAGGCGGCCAGGACCCAGCCGGGCGCGGTGTGGCCGCCGACGGGGACGGCGGCCGGCAGCACCTCCCAGGGCAGCGTCCAGGGGACGGCCAGGAGGGTGAGGACGGCGGCGCCGACGACGCTGCCGACGGCGGTCATGGCCAGCGGGTCGACGTCGCCGGTGAGCCGGTCGATGATGAGGAAGTAGGCGGCCTGGCAGGCGGCGGCGCCCAGCCCGGCGGCCAGTCCGACGGCGTCCAGCCGCAGCCCGTCCCAGACCTGCACGACCAGGGCCAGCCCGGTGACGGCGACGGCGACGCCCAGCGCGGCGGTGCGGTGCACCGGGACGCGCCGCACCAGCCGCAGCCAGGCCAGCACCATCACCGGGCCGGTGAACTCCAGCAGGATCGCGATGCCGACCGGCAGCCGGGAGGCGGCGACGAAGTAGAGGGCCTGGCAGCCGGCCAGGCCGGTGACGCCGTAGAGCGCCAGCCGGGGCAGGTGCGGGCGCAGGGCGCGCAGGGCGCGCAGGGCGGCGGGGCCGCGCAGGAGCAGCACCAGCGGCACCAGCACCAGCGCGGCGCCGGCGACGCGCAGCCAGGTGGCCTGCAGGGGGCTCATGCCGGCGTTGATGAGGGCCTTGCCGAACGGTCCGGAGGCGCCGAAGCAGATCGAGGAGAGCACCGCGAACGCCAGCCCGGTGGTCCTGGTGCGCGCCGCCTGGTCCATGCCGGCCCCTTCCATGAAGTTAAGGAGCATCTTGGCATAACGCTCATTACAGGTCGATGGGCGGGCGGTTCCTCCCGGCTCGCGCACGCCTCCGGCCAAGGCACGGGCGGGTGCGGGTGGAATGCGGGCGTCCTTCAGCGGCCCTGGGGAACGTCCGCAAACCCCTGGGGCAGAGGGCGCGGAGGTCCCGCCGACCCGGCGCGGAAGGCGTTCGCGTGTTGCCGGATCGATGCGGGACCCGGGCCCGTGAAGGACTACCATTCGCCAGGTGAACTGGCAGGCGGCCGGGGCGGCACCCGGCGGAAGCGGGGGCGGGACGGCCGGTGACCTCTTCACCGCGGTGGAGGGCAACGTCCGGGAGCTGGTGGCCTCGGCGTGGTGGCGCACCGCCCCGCCGCAGCAGCGCGCCGAGCAGGTGGTCGCGCGGATGCTGTGGGGCTCCAGCGAGTGGTGGCTGTACGGGGCGTGGGGCCGCTGGTACCGCTGCGGCCTGGACGGCAACTGGCATCCCTGCCCTCCCCCTGCCGATCCGGCCGACCGCGCCGCCGTGGTGCCGGCGCCGCGTGGGGCGGGCACGCCGCCGGTGCCGCCGCAGATGTTCCCCACCGGTCCTGACCTGGCGGCGGGGCGGGTGGCCTCGCTGGGGTTCCTGGGCCCGGTGCCCGAGACGGCGGTGGTGGCGCGCATCCAGCAGGCGCTGACGACGGCGTGGGCGGTGAACCCGGCGCAGTTCGCCCAGCAGGACCCGATGTTCCAGCCCGGCACGCCCAGCACGGTGGCGGCGGCGTGGGGCGCGCTGCTGTGGTGCGCGGGGTCGCCGGTGGTGCTGATCGAGCATCCGCTGATCGAGTCGTTCATCCCGTTCCTGACCACGCCGGCCGAGCGGCTGCACTGGATGATGCCGCCCGACTTCAGCACGCTGGCGGGGTACTACATCAACCGGCTGCTGGCCGGCGACGGCGGCGGCGCGGCGCACATCGCGCGGGTGATGTACGAGGTCGCGGCGGGGCTGCAGGGCGACGCGCGGTTCCGGCCGGGCGCCGACGCGCTGGCGGCGGTGACGGCCTCGTCGCTGCGGTTGGTGCAGCAGGACATCGCCACCGCGCGCTACGGCCCTGCGGCGGTGCTGCAGGAGTGGCGGCGCCGCTGCCCGGCCGAGTACGCCACGCCGATGGTGCGCGACGCCGCGCCCGGCGAGTACCTGCGCCTGGCGCTGTACGACCTGCAGCAAATGGTGGCGGGGCTGACCGGGCCGCGGCAGGTGACCGGGGGCCGTCCGCACGACGAGGTGCGCCGGGCGGGGGTGGCGGTGCTGGCCGCCGACCTGCAGTCCGCGCCGAACGCGATGCCGGCGCTGCAGCGCTGGCTGGATCCCGACAGCGCGCGCACGCTGCAGGCGGTGCTGACCGACGCGTCCCATCCGCTGCGCGATCTGTGGCCGCGCGAGGGGCGGCTGCCGGAGGCGCTGCGCACCAGCGACGCCGACGCGCTGGCGGCGCTGCTGGCCACCACCTACACGCTGGGGCTGACCTGGTGCCGGCTGGCGCAGGTGCCGCCTCCGGCGACGGGGTTCGCGCTGCCGCAGGCGCTGGCGGCGGAGCTGACCAGCCCGGCGATGCACACGCCGCCCTCCACCGACGAGCTGAGCGCCTGGGACATCATCAAGGCGGCGCGGGCGCACCTGGCCTCCGAGCGGGAGACGCAGTCACCCCCGCCGGCCCAGCCGGACGCGCCGGTGGCCCCGGTCCCCGAGCCTCCGCCCCCGCCCCCGCCTGGGGCCGGGGTGCCCTCTCCCGCGGCGGCGGCCGCGCCGTCGCCGCCGCCGCAGGGCATGCTGGACGGCGGGGTGCCGGGGCAGGAGCAGGCGCCCGCACCGGGCGGTGTGCCCGGTGGCGTGCCGGGTGGCGCGCCCGTGCCCGGTGGCGGGCTGGGGCCGCTGGGGTCGGACGCGGCGCCGCCGCGGATCCCGCCGCCACCGCCGCCGCCTCTGCCCGGTGGCGCCGATCCCCACCAGCCCGCGCCTCCCGGTTCGCCCGGCCTGCCGGTGCCGCCGTCGCCGCCGGTGGTGCCTCCGGCCCCGCCCACGGCGCCGGTGTGGCCGTCGGCCGACGATCCGAGGGCGTCCGCGGCCGGCGGGGTTCCCCACCCGGCGGGCGAGCCGGTCTGGCCGTCCGATCCGTCCGTCACGCACATGGACCCTGATCCGCTGGCGACGCAGCTGGACCCGGCGGGCGCTTCGGGACGGCCCGTGTGGCCGAGCGCCGACGCTCCCGGGGCCGCGGGTGCGGTGCCGGGCGCGGGCGCGGTGGCCGAGCCATCGCTGCCGCCACCGCCGGCGCCGGTGCCCGAGCCGCCGCCGCCCGTCCCGGCCGCGCCCGATCCGGGGCCGAGCCCGCAGGTGGCCGAGGCGTACGGGATCCGGTTCCTGTGCGGCGGCGACGACATCGAGCGGGTGGTCACCGAGGTGCGGCGCCGCGGCAAGTGGGCGCAGCGGCTGCGCGGTCAGGAGGTGTCCAGCGCCTCGGTGCCGGCGCTGCTGCTGATCGGCGGCCCGTCCTCGGGGCAGCGCCGACTGGCCCGCATGGTGGCGCGGGCGCTGGCGGAGGTGGAGGTCTCCAGCGGCGAGGTGCGCGGCATGCACGCCGACGAGCTGCGCGAGCGGGGGCCCGACGGGCTGCGCGCGGCGCTGGACGAGCACGCCGGGCACGTGCTGCTGCTGGAGGGGCTGGAGACGCTGATCCTGGACCATCCGCAGGGCGCGGGGTTCGCCTCGGCGCTGTACCGGGCGCGGCTGGAGGGGGTCAGCGACACCGCGCTGCTGGGTACGTGCGAGCCCGAGCGGGTCGGGGAGCTGTCGGCGGCCTCGCCGGAGCTGGTGACCGACCTGCGGGCGGTGCGGCTGCCCGATCTGAGCGAGCCGCGGGTGCGGCGCGCGCTGCTGGACCTGCTGGCCGAGGAGCGGCGGCTGCGGCTGGACGCGGGCGCGTGGCGCGTGGTCGACCGTGATCTGGCGGTGCTGCGGCCGCTGGGGCGGCTGACCGGCGCGCGCCTGGTGGAGGCCTACCTGGACCGCGCCGCGACCCGTCATCTGGGACGTGCGGAGGCGACCCAGGCGATCGGGAACGCCGCGATGCTCTCGCTCACCGCCGAGGACTTCGAGGGCGTCGCCGCCGAACTGTCCTGACGCCGCGCCGCCGGTTCTTCGCGGTGCCGGTTCTTCCGGCACCGCGTTTTCCGGTGTCGCCTGGTTCCGGCGCGCCGGGCTGCCGGGCGTCCGCCGTCTCCGTGCTGACCTGCGCGAAGGCGGCGGAGGGCGCGGCGCGGCGCGCCCGCGCGATGGTCGCGGGGCGGTTGCGGGGCGGTGAGGTCAGGGTTGCCGGGGCCTGAAGAATGTCGGCGGCGCGGGTCACCATGGGGGCGTGAATCGCGTGGACCGGTTGCTCGCCCTCGTCGCCGAACTGCGCGCCGCCTCCCCCGAACCGCTGACGGCCGACGCGCTTGCCGACCGGCTGGAGGTCAGCGGGCGCACCGTCCGCCGTGATCTGGAGCTGCTGATCCACGGCGGGCTTCCGGTGCGGCTGGAGCGGGGCCGCGGCCATGTCCTGGAGGCCGGTGCGGCGGCGCCGCCGCTGTCGGAGGTGGCCTCGCTGATGGGGCCGGTGCACGACACCCTCGCCGAGGCGGTCCGCACGCGCCGGATCGTGCGGCTGGCCTACACCGACCAGTCGGGCAGCCGCAGTTTCCGTGACGTGGAGGCGCACGGGCTGGTGGTGGCGCCGTACGCGGAGTACCTGGTGGGGTGGTGCCGGATGCGGGACGGGCCGCGGATGTTCCGGCTGGACCGGATCGGCGCGGCCTACCTGTCGGGGCGTGCGGCGGGCATGCGGGATCTGGACGATCTGCTGGCGGCGCTGCGGGTGCCGGTGCCGCGCCCGCCGGCCGACGCGGCGCCGCGGGGTCCGGCGGGGGCGGCGCGGGCGCGGGCGTGGACGCTGGATCGGCTCGACCATGTGCGGGGCCGGTTGCGCGAGGCGACCGCGGAGGTGCGGGACGGGCAGGAGGGCGCGGCGGCGCTGCGCGGGGTGCTGGGTCATCTGGCCGAGTGGACGCGGTGGCAGGTGGCGGCGGTGCGGGCGTCGGCGACCGGCGGGGCGCGGGTGTACGAGGGGCGCCGTCCGCGGTTCCCGCCGGAGTTCGAGGGCGATCTGCCCTATGACGCGCGGGAGCGGATGATCCAGGACGCGATGGCGTTGCGGTCGCTGGGCGAGCTGGCGCGCGATCTGCGGGAGGTGCTGGAGGCGGCGGGGCACTGGTGCGCGGAGTCCGACGACGCGCTGTGGGAGGGGGAGTTCCCCGAGCCGCGTCCGTCGGGGGCGGCGGGCCCGGCGCGTCCGCTGGCGGATCTGCTGGCGGGGTGGCGGGGGCCGCTGGCCCATGTCGAGTGGCATCTGGACCGGCTGACCGATGAGCCGCCGTCGCTGCCGGTGGTGCAGGGCGATGACGAGGAGGTCTGGCTGACCGACCGGTGCCCGCTGCAGGTGTGAGCGGCATGTTCCTGCGGTCGTCCCGGAGGGCGTGTTCCCGCCCGCACAGCGCGGGGCGTCCCGCGCGGCGTCTCGCGGAGCCTGTGCGGTCTGGCGAGGCGCCTGCTGGGCCGTGAAGTGCGGGCGGGCCCGTCGTGCGGGGTGGGGTGCCGGCGGGGCCGGGGGGCGGGGTGGACAGGGCGGCGGCTGGCCAGGGTCGGTCAGGGGTGGGGGTTTCAGGGGTCGGGGGTTCAGGGGGAGGCGAGGGGCGCGGTGCCGGCGGGCGGGATGTCGGCGGCGGCGGCGTGGCCGCGGCCGTTGACGGCGCGCAGGGCGCGGGAGAACCAGACGGTCTTGCCGCGGTTCTCGGGGCGGGTGCCGTAGGCGGTGGCCAGGGCGCCCACCAGGAGCAGGCCGCGGCCGTCCTCGGCCCACCGCAGCACGTCGGGTTCGCCGCCGGGGCCGGGCGGGGCGGGGGCGGCGGGGTTGTCGTCGCCGACCTCGGCGATCAGGTGGGCGCCGTTGAGGCGCAGCCGCAGCCGGACGGTGCCCTCCCCGTGCACGACCGCGTTGGTGACCAGTTCGTCGACCATGAGGACGATGTCGTCGCGGTCGTCCTGGTCGTTGACCTGCCATTCGCGCAGGGCCTGCCCGGTGAGGGCGCGCGCCGCGGCGGCGCTGCCCGCTTCGGCGGCCAGGTTCCAGCGGGCGACCCGCTGGTCCTGGCGCCCCCGTCCTTCGACTCCGAGTCCGTTCGCGCTCAATGCCCCGTCTCCTTACCTGTTCCCGTTCCCGCAGGTCAGCGCGGCTACCTGGGATGTTCCCGGCCAGCGTCGCGCGATAGGGCCGCGCTCGCAGATCTGGCCGGACCGGGAGTTCCCCGTGCCGGTGCGGGTGAGGGTGCTCGCACCCCGCCGCAACGGCTCTCCGCGGCCGGTGGGCGCGCCCGCGCGGGGCGGGCGTGCCCGGACCGGATCTGGAGCGGGGCCTTGCCTTTTCCCCGCGTCCATCACCAATCTGGACGCATCCCCCGGGAAGGTGGTGCACGGGCCCAGGCGGGACTCACTCCGGGGACAGGTGATCAGAGACACACGGCTAGATCGGGAATGCGCACCCCCTGGCACCCGTTATGGTGGTTGGTGTCGGTGTGGCATGTGTCCCCCGGGCTCTACCCTGTGCCTTCGAGGAATACCGCCGGACCGCGAGGTCCGGGCCGGAGCTTCGTTGTGCCTTTCGCCGTGAGGCGACCACCACACCGGCCTGAACGTTCGAGGCCCGGGCGAGATCTCGATCTCGCCGGGGCCTCGGCGGTCGCCGGGGGCCGCTCCGGGCTCCCGGCGCGGCGGGTCAGGTGATGGCGGTGGCGATCGCGGCGACGGTCGCGGCCAGGACGGCCAGGGCGATGCCGACGGCGGCGATGATCCGGATGCGGCGGCGCCGCCGGCGGGGCGGGGATGTGCCGAGTTCCGCGAAACGATGGGCCAGCCGCGGGTCGTCCTCGCTGAGTCGGACCTCGATCTGCGCGAGGATTCGCCGCTCCTCCATCGACAGCGCCATGCTCATACCTCCGGGGGCGTTTAACGTGACTGGTTCCTCCCCCGGCTTCAAGATCATTATCCCCCGGCGGCGGTAACCGTCGCGCCCCGTGCCGGGGCGCTCTCGTGGTGGAGCCGGTCCAGCGCGGTGACGTAGTAGGTGTAGGTTTTGCCGGCCTTGGCGCCGGGGTCGATGATGCCGCCGCCGCGCACGGCGGCCACGAGCGCGGCCGGGTCGACGGGCGCGCATCCGGGCTTGCCGCCCTCCATCCGGTAGACCGCGTAGGCGCGGGCGTCGCGCGAGGGGCGCCACTGCACGCGCACGCCCTTGCCGCCGCTCTCGGTGGTGGCGCGGACCTCCTGGACGGGTGCGGGGGCGCGTCCTCCCCGGACCTTGACCTGGGGCGGGACGGCGGGCCGCGCGTAGTGGTCGGCGCGCAGCCGCTGGGCGAAGCCGAGCTTGTCGCCGGCCAGGCTGGAGGCGCTGAAGTAGACGTCGCCGCGCACGGCCGGGTGGCTGCGGTTGAGGGTGAGGTGGCGGGACAGTTCGCCGGGCTTGCGCCAGGGGCCGGGCTCGCCGACCCGGTAGGCGGCCTGCCCGATGGTCAGCTCCACGTCGGTGCCCTCGACCTGCCTGGCCCACCAGTCGACCAGGCCGGCGTAGTCGGCGCGCGCGTCGCCCACGGCCCAGTACAGCTGGGGGGTGATGTAGTCGACCCACCCCTGCCTGATCCATTTGCGGGTGTCGGCGTACTGGGCGTCGTAGCTCTGCAGCGCCTTGGTGGGCGATCCGGCGGGGTCGGTGGTCTTGTTGCGCCACACGCCGAAGGGGCTGATGCCGAACCGCACCCACGGCTTGGCCTCGTGGATCTTCTCCGAGAGGCTCCGCACGAGGGTGTCGACGTTCTGGCGGCGCCAGTCGGCCTTGTTCATGCCGTTGCCGTAGGCCTTGTAGGCGGCCTGGTCGGGGTAGTCGGCGCCGCCCTCGGGATAGGGGTAGAAGTAGTCGTCGAAGTGGACGGCGTCGATGTCGTACTTGCGGACGACGTCCATGACGGCCTTGGTGGCCAGGTCGCGGACCTGCGGCAGGCCCGGGTCGTACCACAGGCCCTTGCCGTACTTGCGGACCCAGTCGGGGTGCTGGCGGGCGGGGCTGCCGGCGGCGAGCTTGTTCAGGTCGTCCTGGCGGCTGATGCGGTAGGGGTTGAACCAGGCGTGGAACTCCAGGTTGCGCTTGTGGGCCTCTTTGAGCATGAAGTCCAGCACGTCGTAGCCGGGGTCCTTGCCGGGGGTCCCGGTGATCCACTGCGACCAGGGCTCGTGCGGGGAGGGGTAGAAGGCGTCGGAGTTGGGGCGGATCTGCACGAACACGGCGTTGAGGTTCATCGCCTGGGCGGTGTCGAGCAGTTTGCGGAAGTCGGCCTGCTGGCGCTCGGTGCTCGCGCGGGCGGCGTCCTTGGGCCAGTCGATGCCGGCGACGGTGGCGATCCACATGCCGCGCAGCTGGCGGGAGCGGGAGTCGCCGGGCGGTTTGACCGCCGCGCATTCGGCCTTGGCGCCGGGCGGCACCGGCGCCCGTTCGCCTTCGCCGCTGGCGGACAGGCAGGCCGTCATCGTGCCCGCGGTGAACGCCGCGGCGGCGGTCTTGGTGAGGATCCCGGGTCGCCTTGTCATAGACGAGCCATTGTCACGCATCCGTTGCGGTGCTCGGGCCGGAACGCGCCGGGCGCACCGGTGATCGCACGTTCGGCCGGCCCGCCCGCGGTCCGGTCCGGGCCGCGTCCGGGCAGGTCGGCGGCCCACTCCCCCGATTTGCGATCATCGAACACCAGTTCTATCGTTCAGGTGTTCGAGTGAAAGTGAGGGGGTGTGGTCGTGCGCTGGGATCATCTGCGGCTGGTCGCGGAGGGCGAGGGCGGGGCGGGTCCGGCGCCGCTGATCGAGCGGGGCGCGGTGGCGCGCACGTTCGACACCCCCGAGTTCCGCGGCATGACGTTCTACGAGGTCCATGCCAGGACGGTCATCAACCGGGTGCCCGCGGCCTCGCGGGTGCCGTTCCGGTGGACGGTCAATCCCTATCGCGGGTGCTCGCACGCGTGCTCTTACTGCCTGGCGGGCGAGACGCCGATCCTGATGGCCGACGGCCGCACCAGGCCGCTGCAGGATCTGCGGCCCGGCGACCGCGTCTGCGGCACCGGCCGCGCCGATGCCTCGGCGGCCGGGGCGGGGCGGCGGCTGGTGGTGACCGAGGTCCTGGATCACTGGCGGACGTTCAAGCCCGCCTACCGTGTGGTGCTGGGCGACGGCACCGAACTGGTCGCCAGCGGCGACCACCGTTTCCTGACCGAGCGGGGCTGGCGGCATGTCGCCGCGCACGCCGGCGGCCGCCCCGCCCCGGGCCGGGCGCTGGAGGCCGGCGACCGGCTGATGGGCGTGGGCGGCGGTTTCGCCGAGCCGCCCAAGGACGACGCCGACTACCGGCGCGGTTACCTGTGCGCGATGGTGCGCTGCGGCGCGGGCCGCGGTCATGTCCTGCACAGGGTGGCGGCCTGCCAGGAGCCGGTGCGGGAGCGGACCCTGGCCTACCTCACCGACCTGGGCGGGGCCCCGGCCGGCGAGGCCGCCCGCTGGCCGCGGTCGCCGTCGGGCTCCTGGCTCAAGGGCTTTGTGGCCGGCGCTCTGGACACCGGCGCTCTGGACACCGGCGCTCTGGGCGGCTCGCCCGAGCCGGGCGGGGCGGCCGGCGACCTGTCCCCCGCGGTGAGGGCCCACATCCGGCTGGGCCTGGAGCACCTGGGCCTGACGGCGCACGTGAGCATGCGCCTGCGGCTGGCGGTGGCCGTCGATCCCGCGTGCGCGCGTACACCGGAGGGCATGCGGCTGGGGCCGGCCGAGGCGACGCGGGTGGTGTCGGTGGAGGCGCTGGGCGTGGAGACACCTCTGTACGACATCACCACCGGGACGGGTGACTTCGTCGCCTCGGGGGTGGTGTCGCACAACTGTTTCGCGCGCAAGACGCACGAGTATCTGGATCTGGACTCGGGTGCCGATTTCGACTCCAAGATCGTGGTGAAGGTCAACGCCGCCGAGCGGGTGCGGCGCGAGCTCGCTGCGCCGCGGTGGCGGGGCGAGCACATCGCGATGGGCACCAATGTGGACTGCTATCAGCGGGCCGAGGGCCGTTACCGGCTGATGCCGGGGATCTTGGAGGCGTTGCGGGACGCGGCCAATCCGTTCTCGATCCTGACCAAGGGGGCGCTGATCCTGCGGGATCTGCCGCTGCTGCTGGAGGCGCGGGAGCGCACCGAGGTGGGCACGGCGGTGTCGGTGGGGTTCGTCGACCGTGCGCTGGGGCGCCTGGTGGAGCCGGGCGCGCCGGCGCCGGCCAGGCGGCTGGAGGTGTGCGCGGCCCTCAACGAGGCGGGGATCGGGTGCGGCGTGCTGATGGGTCCGGTGCTGCCGTATCTGACCGATTCGCCGCGGCAGCTGGAGGCGGCGGTGCGGCAGATCGCCGAGGCGGGAGCGACGTCGGTGTCGGCGATCACGCTGCATCTGCGGCCGGGGGCGCGGGAGTGGTTCCTGGCCTGGCTGCGCGAGCACCATCCCGAACTGGTGGTCCCGTACGCGCGGCTGTACGGCAACCGCGCCTACGCGCCGCGGGAGTTCCAGGAGCGGATCTCCGCGCGCGTCCGGGACCTGGCCGAGCGCCACGGCATAGGCAGGCGGCCATCACCGCCGACACCGTCCCCACCCCGCGGCACCCACCCGCCCCCACCCCCCGAACCCGAGCAACTAACCCTCCCCACCCCCTAACCCGCACTTTCGTGTCGTCCTTGTGCGTCCTCCCTGCGTGTCGTCCTTGTGCGTCATCGTTGTGAGCAGTTCCTGTGAGCAGCTCCTGCACGTCGTCCTTGCGGGAGTCGTCCTTGCGGGAGTCGTTCCGAGGAGGCGGTGGCCGTACTCGCGTCGGCGGGTGTTCCGGTCTTCGCCTCGCTCAAGGACGAGCAGAACTTCACCCTGCGGCCTGCCGCCGCACTGGACGAACTGCCCATCGGGCCAGGTGCGACACGACCCGGCGGGCGGGCTCGCTCTGCCCTGCTTGCCAGCCCCGGGCCCCAGCACGCCCCGCCGCCACCTCGCGCTGGCTGCCGTCCTGTAGCGGGATGGGCGCCGGGGCGCCGAGAAGCTGGCGGGCCATGGCGGCGCGCTGATCTGTGCAGCGCGGATCGGCGCGACCCGCGGTGCTGTGGTTAGGCGCCTACCGCCGTCTCTCGCGGAAGCCATCCATGGCGACGGCTTCGGCGAATGCCGCCGAGGAATCTCGGATCTACTCCTGCCGCCGCGCACGTCCGGGCGGCCTACCAGCCCGGGCGCGGCAGGACCCGGCTGGTAAGCCCGCTCTCCCCTCACCGCCAGCGCCTCCTGCGGAAGCCTTCGTGGCGGACGGCCATCCCCGCCCTCAGGCGACCTCCTCGCCCGCCCTGCCCCACCCGCCGATACTGGCCTGGATCAGGCACGGCGAGGCATCGGGTTTGCGCGAATGGCGCCGGAGGCCGCGGGCCTGCTCCCGCCGCTGACCCGGCCAGGGCTCGCGACCGCCTGCTGCGCGCCTCGATGCTCGCCGGGACGCGGAGCCCGGACGGCCGGGGCCGAGGTGTTGCCGCGCGTCGCGTCCCGCGCGGCCCTCTGTCGGCGGTCCCGGCGACCTGTGAGTCAGTGGTGGCGGTGAGCGGAGACGAGGCCGGGCCGTCGGCGAGGAGAAGGGGGGCCGCGGCGTTGGGGACATTCCCCCCGGGGCCGATGACGGCCGCCGCGTCGGTGGTCACGGGACCCGCCGTCACCGAGCCGC
Source organism: Actinomadura rugatobispora (assembly GCF_042656285.1). Lineage (GTDB taxonomy): Bacteria > Actinomycetota > Actinomycetes > Streptosporangiales > Streptosporangiaceae > Spirillospora > Spirillospora rugatobispora. Next base: position 31,961 of record NZ_JBHSON010000008.1, read on the forward strand.
GCTGTACCTGACTCCCAAGGGCGGCGGACAGCGCGTCCGGGAGCCGGGGCAGCCTGGATCTGTCGGCGCTACCGGCGGAGCGGCGCCGGTTCCTGGCCACGCTGGGACGGGTCGGTCAGGCGTCGGCGCAGTCCCGGCGGCGGCGACGGCGGCGCCGAGCGCGGCACCGCCGGCGTAGGCGAGCAGGAACAGCCAGGTGATGCGCGGCCTGGTCAGGTGCTGCGAGCTGGTGGTGGCGCCGACGGCCAGCCTGTGGTCCACCAGTGCGGTGACGTCGCGGCGCGGGAGCGCGGCGGCGAGCACGCCGACCGCGGTGGCGTCGGTGGGGGCCAGCGCCGCGCCGAGCACCCACGTCAGGCCCCAGCCCAGGTGAAAGGCGTGCGCGACGGCGGCCACGGCCGTGGCGGTGGCGATGACCAGGACGGTGCTGAGCATCACGATGCCGCGCAGGTTGCGGCGGACCTCGCGCAGCGAGGTGGTCAGACTCTCCCAGTACAACAGCGCGCCACCTCGGGCGGCAGATGAACGCGGCGCAGGGCAGTTATGAAGCCCAGCGTCGTCCCGGCGGCCAGCAGCACCGGCGGCGCGACACCCAGCCTCCTGCTGGCGATGCCGCACACCAGCATCACCGGCCCGAAGACCACCACCGGTTCAAGACCGCCACCGCCTCTCCTTCGTCAGCAGCCTCGGCCTTCAGCAGGCATCGGCCCGCACCGCGTTGGCGTCGGTGTCGGCGACTGCACGGCGGTGCCCTCGCGCGGCCGATGCCCCTGCCCGCGCCCGTCGCCAGCGCGGCCTTGCCCGTGACGCGCCAGCCGGTCGGCTGGTCCATCCGTCCCCCCATGCTCGTTCGCTGAGCGGTGCCCGTTCGCTGAGCGGTACGGGTCATTGCGCGGTGTAGCCGCCATCGACGGGCAGCGCGACGCCGACGACGAAGCTCGCGCCGTCGCTGCACAGCCACAGCACGGCCTGCGCGATCTCGTCGGCGTGCCCGAGCCGGCCGATGGGCTGGCCGGCCGCGGCCTCGGCGCGGTCCAGCTCCCCCTTGGCGATCATGTCGGCGACCATCGGGGTGTCGATGGTGCCGGGGCACACCGCGTTGATGCGAACGCCGCGCGGCGCGTACTCCAGCGCGGCGCTGCCGGTCAGGCCGATGACGCCGTGTTTGGACGCGTGGTAGGACGCGCGTCCGGGGATGCCGACCAGGCCGCCCAGCGAGGAGCAGTTGACGATCGCGCCACTGCCCTGGGTGCGCATCTGCCGCAGCTCGTGCTTCATGCACGCCCACACGCCGCGCAGGTTGATGGCGTTGACCTTGTCGAACACCCCGGCGTCCTCGTCGGCGGCGTCGCTGGACGGGATCTGAATACCGGCGTTGTTGAAGGCCATGTCCAGCCGTCCGAAGGCGGCGACGGCCTGGTCGACGAGCGCGGCGACCTGGTCCTCGTCGGTGACGTCGCAGGCGACCGCGAGTGCCCGGTGCCCGGCTGACTCCAGTTCGCCGGCGGCCTCGCGCAGCGCGGGCTCGTTGATGTCGGCCAGCACCACGGCGGCGCCAGCCTGCGCGAACGCGCGGGCGGTGGCCAGGCCCATGCCGGACGAGGCGCCGGTGACCAGGGCGACCTGGCCGGTGAAGTCGTAGGCGGGATTCACGAGTGCAGGCTCCTCATCTGCTGGCGGATATGGGCTTGCGGCTTGCGGGCACCGCGGTCGGCAGCAGCACCGCGGTGGTCTCTTCGGCGCCTTGGCGGGCTGGTCAGGGGCGCAGCAGGGTCTTGATGGCGCGGCGCTCGTCCATGGCCTTGTAGCCTTCGGCGGCTTGGTCCAGCGGCAGGGTGAGGTCGAAGACCTTGCCGGGGTGGACGCGGCCGCCTTGGACGGCGGCGTGGGAGTAGAACATGGCTCGGCCGTCGATGGTGACGCCGTGCGGGACGTCGGCGATGCCGCCGCCGGGGCGGGCCGAGTGCAGCGCCTGCTGCAGCGCCTGGTCGGTGCCGACGCATTTCACGACGCGGTCGGCGCCGATGCCGCCGGTGAGGTCCTTGACGGCCGCGGCGCCTTCGTCGCCGCGTTCGGTGACGACGTCGGTGGCGCCGAACGTGCGGGCCAGGTCCTGGCGGGTGTAGTGGCGGCTCATCGCGATGATGTTCCGCACCTGCTGGCCTGCGAGGTCGGCTTGGCAGCCGCCGACGTACTCGCGGTTGAGGCAGTTGCTGGGATACCCGTTGCGGCAGTTGGTGCAAGTGCCGTCACTGGCGAAGAACGGCCCTGTCGGCGCTGCCAGCGGGACGCGGTGTCCGCGCCGCCCTTTGTCCCAGGCCGTGGGAGTGCCACGTGGTACGGGCACCCGGCGCGAAACGCACCACGTTCGCCCGGGCCCGGGAGGGATCCTCGCCGCGGTACACCACATCGGCCCAGGCGTCCCCGCTGAGCATCTTCTCCGGCAGCTCGGTGGTCGCGGGCCGTTGGAGCGGTTCCATGATGATCTCTCCCTGAAGTCGAGGCCGCACGGGTGTGCGCGACCGGTTGACCGGCAGGGGCCGGCCGGGCGGGTCAGCTGCCGAAGAGGTCCTTGGCGACCGACATCGCCGACATGGCCCGGGGCCAGCCGGTGTAGAAGGCCAGGTGGGTGATGGCCTCGATCAGCTCGGCCTCGCTGACCCCGTTGTCCTTGGCCCGGCCCAGGTGGTGGCGCAGCTGCTCGGTGCTGCCGCTGGTGACCAGGCTCGCCACGGTGATCAGCGAGCGGTCCCGGAGCGGCAGTTGGGGGCGTTCCCAGACCTCGCCGAACAGCACGTCGTCGGTGAAGTGCACCAGCTGCGGCGCGAAGTCACCGAACATCTTCTGCGCCCCCGAGGGCTGATCGTTGTGAGTCATCGGCTGTGTCCCTTCTTGTCGGTGATCGACGGTGCTCTGGGGTTATGGCTGAGGGCGGGTGACGGCGAGGCGGGCACCGGCCGCTGCGGCGGCCAGTGCGATGACGGCGGCCAGTGCGAGGCTCAGGCGCAGGCCGTGCTCGAACCCGCCCGAGCCCGACAGCAGCGCGCCGAAGACGGCGACGGCCAGCGCGCCGCCGATCTGGCGGCTGGTGTTGAACACACCGCCGGCGGTCCCGGTCCGGTGGGCGGGGACGTGGTCCAGCAGCACGGCGGTGGTGGGCGGCATGACCAGCGGCCCGGCCAGCCCGACTGGGATCAGCAGCAGTGCGCTCACCCACACCGGTATCGAGGCGGGCGCCACCGCCAGGGCGATCGATCCGGCCGCGATCAAGCACAGGCCGGCCACGACCGGGACGCGGGGGCCGGTGCGCTGGGTGATCCGCGCCGAGAACGGGGTGAGGCACGCGCTGAGCGCCATCATCGGCAGGAACGCCACTCCGGCGCCCAGCGGCGACAGGCCGTGCTGCTGCTGGAAGTACAGGGAGAACAGGAACGGCAGGCCGTAGAACCCGACCATGAACGCGAACCCGATCGCCACCGCGATCGTCACGGTCGCCGAGCGGAACAGCTCCAGCGGGACCATCGGGTGCGCCACCCGCGCCTGCGCCAGCACGAACGCGGCGAACGACACCACTGCCACCGCCAGCGCGATCACCACCTGCGGGGCGGTGAACCCGGCCTGCCCGGCCTCGATCGCACCGTAGGTCAGCCCGCCCATCGCCGCTATGCCGGTGACCTGCCCGATCCAGTCGAACGGTGCCGCCCGGGTCGGCGGATGCGGGGCCCGGGCGAGCAGCAGCAGCGTGACCGCCCCGACCGGCAGGTTGATCCAGAAGATCATCCGCCAGGACGCCAGACTCAGCAGCCCGCCCAGCACCGGGCCCGCTGCGGCGGCCACCGCCCCGCCCATCGCCCACACCCCCACCGCGCGGGCACGGCGCCCCGCGTCAGGGTAGGCGTGCCGCACCAGCGCCATCGACGCCGGCATCATCACCGCCGCACCGACGCCCTGCACGAACCGCGCCGCCACCAGCACCCCCGGCGAGGGCGCCAGCCCGCACGCCGGCGAGGCGACCACGAACACCACCAGACCGGCACCGAACGCACGGCGCGCACCGATCCTGTCCGACAGCGCCCCCGCCGACAGCAGCAGCGCGGCGAACATCAGCGTGTAGCCGTCCACCACCCACTGCAGACCGGTGATCCCCCCGCCCAGCGCGGAACGAATCGAGGGCAGCGCGACGTTCACGATCGTCGCGTCCAGGGTGATGACGAAGAATCCCAGCACCGCGGCCGCCAGCGTCGCCCCCGCATGCCGGTCACCGGCGTGCTGGTCACCAGCGCAGGGAGCCCCGGCCGCCGCAGGGCGCAACAAGTCGGTGAAAGTCATGGCGGTGGAGTGATCCTTCAAAAGATGGGTGTGCCCGCCGGCCCACGCGGCCCGGCCACGCATCCCAGGCAAGCACCTACCCCACCTGACCTGGGAGTCTCCGTTGTGAGGGGTACCGTCAGGGACCCCCTGGGCCGGTGTCGCACCGGTAATCTTGGGCAGTGCCCGACCGCGATCAACACCGAGATCAGCGCCGTGATCAGCTGCGTGAGGACATTCGCCGGTTCCTCACCGGCCGCCGCGCCCGTCTGACCCCGCGGCAGGCGGGCCTGCCCGACATCGGCGGGCAGCGGCGGGTGGCGGGCCTGCGCCGCGCAGAGGTCGCGCAGCTGGCCAACATCAGCGTCGAGTACTACACCCGCCTGGAACGCGGGAACGTCCGCGGTGTGTCCGACGAGGTCCTCGACAGCCTCGCCGCCGCACTGCACCTGGACGACGTCGAACGCGCCCACCTCGACACCCTGGTCCGCGCCGCCAGCAACCCGCACCGCGGCCCGGACCGCGATGGCGGAGCCTCACACGTGCGCGCCAGCGTGCAGCAGATCCTCGACGCCATGACCGGTGCCGCCGCGTTCGTCCGCAACGCCCACCTGGACGTCCTGGCCACCAACGAGCTCGCCCGGGCCCTCTACCAGGAAGCGCTCGACACCCCCGAACAGCCGCCGAACCTGGCCCGCTTCGTCTTCACCGACCCCCGCGCCCGGCGCTTCTACCGCGACTGGGACGGCATCGCCCACGACGCCGTCGGCAGTCTGCGCACCGAAGCAGCCCGCACCCCTGCCGACACCGAACTGGCCGACCTCATCGACGAACTCGCCGCCGGCAGCAGCGACTTCCGCCGCCGCTGGGACGCCCACGACGTCGAGTACTACCGCAGCGGCCGGCAACCCTTCCACCACCCACATGTCGGCGACCTCGACCTCGACTACGACGCCCTCGAAATCCCCGCCGACCCCGGGCTGACCATCGTCACCTACACCCTCGCCGCCACCTCACCCCACACCGCCGCCTTCACACGGCTCCACCAACACCTCCCACCGCCGTAAAAGCCCGCGCTCGCAACGGCCAATGAGGTCAGGAAGGGCGAGGCCGCCGGTCAACGGGGCGGCGTCGGGCGGCGGGGCCGGCGTCAGCGGTGACCTTCGCTGAAGTCCGTTCACCGAGACGAACATGGGCGCCGAGGCCGGCCAATGGCGCAGCCGTGCGGGTCAAGCTCGGCAGTGGCGCTCTGGAACAGGTACTCCGCGCGCGGGTAGGACAGTCGGCCGCGGCCGGTGGCCCAGTGCACGTACTCGACCGCGCCGCACTTGGAAGTCACGCGGGCCCGGCGGAACTCGAGGTCGAGGTCTTCGATGTCGAGGGTGAGGATCTCTTCGGCGCGGGCGGCGGTTTCGTACAGCATCCGCCACAGCAGCCGCTCACGCAGCCCGTGGGCGTCGTCGGCCAAGGCGGGTGCGGGGATGGGGTGATCGCCGCGGCGGCGGGCTTGTGGCGGGTCAGCCGCCGGGCAGGGTTGGTGGCCAGGAGTTCCTGACGTTGCGCCCAGGTGGTGAACGAGGCGAGCGCGGACAGGTGCCGGTTCCAGGTCGCGGCCGCCGCGGTGTTCGACCGCTCCGTCACCGCGGCGAAGTCTTCAGGCGCCAGACCTGGTGCGGGTGGTGGCGGCCGGAATGGAGTCCAAGTAGCGGTCGACGGCGGACGCGAGGGTGCGGGCGCCGGACGGGTTGGAACCGGGCGGCGGTCGCCGGGGTGCTGGGTCAGGGGATGGTGAGGCGGCTGAGGCGTTCGCAGAGGGTCCAGACGGCGTCGCGGTTGTGCTGGTCCAGGACGCTGGCGGGCCAGTGGGCGTATTGGGCCTTGGCGTTGACGTAGGTGCCGGTGACGTTCTCGAGGTCGGGGCTGGAGGCCAGGTGGACGCTGGAGCGGGCCGCTTTGGCGAGGTCGGCGAGCAGGAGCGGTCCCAGCAGGCGCAGGAGGGGCACGGCGGGCCGGTAGGCGTAGGGGAAGGCGCGCATCGCCAGGGCCCGGTTGCCGGGGGTGTGGGCGTGGCCGGGGTAGGCGACGTTGACGGTGATCGCGGTGCCCTGGAGGCGCCGGGCGGCCTGCAGGCTCATGGCCATCAGGGCGGTCTTGGCGTGGTTGTACTGGGAGAAGGTCCAGCCGAGGTAGGTCTTCTCGCCTTGCAGGTTGTCCGGGTCGATGGGGCCGTCGGGCATGCCGCCGGTGAGGTTGACCACGCGGGCGCCTCCATGTTCGGCGGCGGCGGTCAGGAGGGGCAGCAGGAGGCCGGTGAGGGTGTAGGGGGCCAGGACGTTGACGGCGAAGGTGGCCTCGACGCCGTCGGCGGTCAGGCGCCGGTGACTGTTCATGCCGCCGGCGTTGTTGATCAGTACGTCGATGCGGTCGTGGCGGCGGGCGACCTCTTCGGCGAGGCGGCGCAGGTCGGCGGAGCTGGAGACGTCGGCGGTGAGGGCGGTCGCCCGGGCGGCGGCGTTGTGGGGACGGCGGCCGGTGGGCGGGTGGCCCGTCCGCGCGCCGTCGGTGCGGTGTGCGTCGCGGGTGAGTTCGGCGGCGGTGGCGCGGGCGCGGTCGGGGTCGCGCCCGACCACGATGACGTGGGCGCCGAGGCGGGCGAGGCCGCGCGCGGTCTCACGGCCGATCCCGGCGGTGCCGCCGGTGATCAGGACGGTCTTGGAGCGCAGCGGAGCGTTCATTCTGTCTCCTGTGGACGAGTATGGCACTTGATGACATGTTTATCATGTGATGTCGCAAGCTATCCTCGGTGCATGGTCGGTGGGGAGAGGGCCGGGCTGCGTGAGCGGACGCGGCGAGCGGTGCGCGCGGAGCTGGCGGAGCAGGCGATGGAGCTGTTCGTCGAGCGCGGGTACGAGGCCACGACGGTGGAGGACATCGCGGCGGCGGTGGGGATGTCCAAGCGCAGCTTCTTCCGCTACTTCGCGGTGAAGGAGGATGTGCTGTTCGGTGATGTGGAGGAGATCGCCGAACAGATCGCCGCCGAGATCACGGCGCGGCCCGAGCGGGAGGAGCCGTGGGAGAGCCTGCGGGTGGTGCTGGGCGCGTGGGAGGGGCGGATCCATGCCTCGCAGCGGGAGTTGGCGGGGCTGCGGCTGGTGGAGGCGACCCCGGTGCTGCGGGCGAGGCTGCACTACAAGCGCGATGAGCTGCGGGATCGGGTCGCGGACGCGTTGCGGGATCGGCCCGGCTCGGGCCTGGACGCCTTCACCGCGGACCTGCTGGTGGCGGCCGCGGGTGCGGCGTTGGACGCCGCTTCCCGCGAGTGGTTGCGGTCGGACGGGACTGCCGACAGGGCCGCGCTGGTGGAGCGGGCCTTCGCGATGCTGGCCCCGGCTCCGCCCCCAGCTGCCGCGCTCTGAGCCCTGAGCACCGCCGGCCCGCCCGGGACCCGGATCCGTCCTTCCCATCCACGGACGTTCGCTTCCCGTTGATCTCGGTTGTGGCCCTCTTGCGAGCGAAGGGCCGGCCACCTACGGCGCACCGTCCGGTCGCCGGGCCGGGACCGGAGGACCGAGCGGCGTGGACGTACTGACGGTACTGGGGCCAGCGTGCTCGCTGCCGTGATCACCGTGGTCGGCGCCCCGGCTACGGGCCTGCACGGCGGCGTCGGCGAATGGGCTGGCGTGCCGGCCGTGCTGCTCGGCTGCGGTGGCATTTGTCCGCCGGGTTGAGGGCCGTGGGGTGGCGGCGGCCACCCCTCGATTCGAACCGCGTCGACGGCCCCGGTGTGGCCCGGCAAGGAAGGCCTGCCCGGTCGGGTGGGGGGCGGAGACCTGCCGGTCGGCGGGCGTGGCCGTGCTGGCAGGCGATGGCCCGGCGCCGCCGCTCGGCCTCGTTGCCGCTGCGGCTGTGGATGACGCCGCGGCCATGCTGCTGGCGACCGGCGGGCGAGGCGTGGATGAAGGCCCTGCCGTTGCCGTCGGAGAGCCGAATGGGGTGCGATGGCGCAGCCCTGTCGGAAGGCCGGGCGGCAGCCCTCTGGCTTCGCGGTTCATGTGCGGGATTGCGTGTGGGGCCTTCCTCCGCAAGGGGATGTGCAGCCGCCGAAGGCATGCCCACATGTCCTTCACCATCGTCGGGGGTGGTGCCCGCGCCGTCGGCCGGGCGGCCGCGGCTGCCGTTTGGACGGTGGTGGGGCCGCTGACCGCCGTGGGTTTCCATGGCGGTCAGCGGTGAGCGCGTGGAGGTTCTGCCGGGTGTCGTGCGGCCCGTCGGCGGGGTCAGGTGCGGGCGTTCTGGGGCGGGCTGGTGGCCGTGTCCGCGGTTGGGACGCTGCCTGTGTGGTCGACGGGGGGCGGGGATTCGGTGAGGCCGATGCGCCGGTGGAGGCGGCGCAGGGGTGCGGGTGCCCACCAGTTGGCGTGGCCGGCCAGGCTCATGAAGGCGGGGACCAGGACGCCGCGGATGAGGGTGGCGTCGACGATGACGGCCAGGGCCATGCCGATGCCGAGCTGCTGGAGGAAGACCACGCGGCCGGTGGCGTAGGCGGCGAAGGAGGCGGCCAGGATGAGGGCGGCGGCGGTGACCAGCGGGGCGCTGCGGGCGATGCCGAGGGGTACCGATCCGGCGGGGTCGCCGGTGCGGTCGTACTCCTCCTTGATCCTGGACAGCAGGAACACCTCGTAGTCCATGGACAGGCCGTAGGCGATGCAGAACATCAGGATGGGGATGCTGGGTTCGATCGTTCCGGTGGGGGTGAAGCCGAGCAGGCCGGACAGGTTGCCGTCCTGGAAGACCCAGACCAGGGCGCCGAACATGACCGAGAGGCTGAGCATGTTGAGGACGGTGGCCTTGAGCGGGGCGATCAGGCTGCCGGTCATCAGGAACAGCACCACGAAGGTGACCGCGACGATGAGGGCGGCGACCAGTGGGAGGCGGGCGGTGACGCCGTCGCGGTAGTCGGCGAGTTCGGCGGGGTAGCCGCCGACCTGGACGGTGTAGGGGGCGGGGACGGAGCGGATCTGGCGCACGAGCCCGACGGCGTCGGCGTCGAGGCGCTGGGAGGCGGGGACGACCGACAGCCAGGTCCCGGTGCCCGAGGGGGCCGTGTGGCGGGCGCCGATGGGGGCGGTCACGGGTCGTCCGCGGGTGTAGGAGCCGGCGGCCGAGTCGACGCGGACGATGCCCTCGACGCGGGAGAGGCGTGCGGCGTAGGCGCCGGTGGTGGCGGGGTCGGCGGCGGTGCCGGCGGTGGCCTCGGGGGCGACGATCTGGAGGGCGTCGGCCTCCTCGACGGTGAAGGAGGTGCGGATCTGGTCGTACACCTGGCGGACGGGGGCCGAGGAGTTCAGGACACGGTCGTCGGGCAGCCCGAACCGTACGCCCAGGAAGGGGGCGCCCAGGATGAGGACGATGCCCAGGGCGGTTCCGCCCAGCAGGAGGGGGCGGCGCATGACGCGGGCGGCGGTGCGGTGCCACAGGCCCGCGGTTCCGGCGCGGGCGGGCGGTGGCGGGGGGTTGCGGCGTTCGACGCGGTGGCCGAGGAGCGCCAGGGCGGCGGGCAGCAGGACGGTGGCGCCCAGGACGGCGGCCAGGACGACGGCGACGCCGGCGTAGGCGAAGGAGGCCAGGAAGGGGAAGGGGAAGGCCAGCAGCACCAGCAGGGAGGCGGCGACGGTGATGCCGCTGAAGATCACGGTGCGGCCGGCGCCGCGGACGGTGCGGGCGAGGGCGTCGGGGACGGGTGCGCCGCGGCGCAGTTCCTCGCGGAAGCGGAAGATGACGAACAGGCCGTAGTCGACGCCGAGGCCGATGCCCATGACCAGGGCGATGTTGGAGGCGAAGGTGGAGATCTCGGTGAAGGCGATGACGCCGCGCAGCAGGGCCAGTGAGCCCAGCACGGCGAACAGGCCGACGCCGACGGTGACCAGGGCGGCGGCGAGCCGGCGGTAGACCGCCCAGAGCAGGAGCAGCACCATCGGCAGCACGATCGCCTCGGCGCGCAGGAAGTCCTGGCGGGCCTGTTGCATGACCTGGCGGAAGACCTCGTCGCCGCCGCCGACGCGGACGGTGACCTCGGCGTCGGTCCGGGTGAAGTGGGGGGCGAGCGCGGGGAGGATGTCGCGGCGGACGCGGTCGGCGTCGCCGGGGATCCAGGCCAGGACCAGAGCGTGGCGGGCGTCGTCGCTGCGCAGGGTGGCGGGGTTGCCGCGGGTCCAGTAGGACCAGGCGTCGCCGACTCCGGGGCGGGCGGCCAGTTCGCGGGTGAGGGCCTTGCCGGCGTCGGCGACGCGGGGCCGGTCGACGGTGCCGGTGCGGGCGGTGACCAGCAGCGCGAGGTTGGGGGCGCCGGTGGAGTGGGTGCGGGCCAGGGCGTGGCGGGCGGCCATGGATTCCGACCCGGGGGCTTCGAAGCGGTTGAGGGAGAGTGCGTCGATGGTGCCGGCGCCGACGGCTCCGGCCAGGATCATCAGGGCCAGTCCGGCGGTGACGATCCAGCGGGCGCGGCCGATGAGCAGCCGGGCCGGGCGTGAGGCGCCGGGCGGCGGTGCGGGCGGGCCGTGGCTTGCGGGCATGCTTCCCCCTGAACAAGTATGCGAGTATCGACTCGTATTCGAAGGGGGAGAATACGAGCAAACACTCGTATTTGCAATACTCCTCGGGCCGGCCGGTGGTGCGCGAGCGCGCCGCGCGGGGCCGAGCAGGAGTGGCGCAGGAGCCGTGGAGGGGGATCGGGACTGATGGCCCAGCAGGCGCGGACGCCGCGGCGGCAGGCGCGCGGCGAGCGGAGGATCCAGGAGATCCTGGACGCGGCGGCGGGGGTGTTCGCCGAGGTCGGGTACGAGGCCGCCACGACCAACCGGATCGCGGCGGCGGCCGGGATCTCCCCCGGTTCGCTCTACCAGTTCTTCTCCAACAAGGAGGCCGTCGCGCAGGCGCTGGCCGACCGGTTCGTGGAGCAGATGGGCCGGGCGCACCGGGAGGCGTTCGAGTCGGGCGATGATCTGGGCGCGCTGCCGCTGCCGGAGATGATCGACCGGATGCTGGATCCGATCCTGGCGTTCAACATCGCCAATCCCGGGTTCAAGGCGCTGTTCGCGCGTCCGGACATGCCGGCCGGTCTGGCCGCGGCGGCGCGTCCGATCCAGGCGGCGCTGGCGGGACGGGTGGAGGCGGTGCTGGCGGCGCGGGCGCCGGGCGAGCCGGAGGCCGAGCGGAGCCGCCGGGCCAGGGTGCTGATCCAGATCTTCCAGGCGATGGTGCCGCTGGTGACCTCGGCGCGCGAGGACGAGCGCGAGGCGATGATCGCCGAGGTGAAGAAGGTGCTGCGCGGCTACCTGGAGCCGCTGGACGGCCGCTGACCCCGGCCCCGCCGGGGCCCGCGGGTCACGCGGTGCGGCCGGGGGCCAGGTGGAGCGCAGGAGCAGGTTCTCGTCGTGGTCGCCGCCGAGTTCGCGGCGGTAGGCGATGGGCGCCCGGACGGGCAGGCCGCGCGGGTGAACCCGTCGCAGGTCATCCGGTCGGCGCCGGGGACGGTCAGGGGCCGCAGCAGGGACATGCCCGTGTAGCACAGGGTGCCGTGCAGCAGCGGGTGGGGAGGGCGGCGGTTCCGCCGGGCCGGGCTCGTCCCGGGCCCGGCGGAACCCGTGCTTGCGGGGGTCAGGTGCCGGCGCCGACGGGGTCGGGTGGGAGGGAGACGGCGGGGGTTCCGGCGTCGTTGTGGCGGTCGGCCCAGGCGGTCAGGGCGGTGCGGCAGGCGTGGTCGAGGTGGCGCAGTCCCGCCAGGTCCAGTTCGATGGGCCGGTCGCGGGGCAGGGCCTCCAGGGTGTCGAGCATCTTGGGCAGGCGCAGGAAGGTGGCGTTGCCGGTGAGGGCGACGTGGACGGGGCCGTCGCCGTCGTCGGTGACCTCCAGGTGGATGTGGGAGGTCTCCCAGGCGGTTTTGAGGACGGCCAGCAGCAGGCCCAGCAGGACGCCCTCGAACAGGTTGAGGGCGACGACGGCGACGGCGGTGCAGATCAGGATGATCGCCTCGCCGCGGTGGCGCCGCCACAGCGGGCGCAGCTGGGCGGTGGGCAGCAGTTTCCAGCCGGCGTGGACCAGGACGCCGGCCAGGGCGGCCAGCGGGATGAGGCCGAGCGCGGCGGGCAGCAGCGCGGCGAACAGCAGCAGCCACACGCCGTGCAGGACGCGTGCGGCCTTGGTGCGGGCGCCGGCCTGGACGTTGGTGGCGCTGCGGACGATGACGGCGGTCATGGGCAGGGCGCCCAGGGCGCCGCAGACGGTGTTGCCGGCGCCCTGGGCCATGAGCTCCTTGTCGTAGTCGGTGCGGGGGCCGTCGTGCATGCGGTCGACGGCGGCGGCGCTGAACAGGCTTTCGGCGGAGGCGATGAGGGCGAAGGCGGCGATGGTGCCCAGCCCGGCCAGTTCGGTGAGCGGGGCCAGGTCGTCCAGGCCGGGCGGCTGGACGGCATTGAGCAGGCCCTGGACCTGGAGCCGGTCGACGGGCAGGTCCAGGACGGGGACGGCGGCGGTGGCCAGGGCGACGGCGGCCAGGGGGCCGGGGACGGCGCGCACGCGTGCGGGCAGGCGGGGCCACAGGACCAGCACGGCGATGGTGGCGGCGCCCAGGCCCAGGGATGCCGCGGCGGCGGGGGTGGCCAGGGCGTCGGTGAGCAGGGCGGGCAGTCCGGCGAGTTTGGCGGGGCCGGAGCCGGGGGCGGTGACGCCGGCCATGGCGTACAGCTGCCCGGCGATGATGGTCAGCCCGATCCCCGCGAGCATGCCCTCGACGACGGCGACGGAGATGGCGCGGAACCAGCGGCCCATGCGCAGGGCGCCCAGCAGCAGCTGGATGAGCCCGGCGGCCAGGACCAGGGTGCCCAGGGCGGCGACGCCGTAGCGGTGGACGGCCTCGAACACCAGCACGGTCATGCCGGCGGCGGGCCCGGAGACCTGCAGGCTGCTGCCGGGCAGCAGCCCGGCGACCAGGCCGCCGACGATGCCGGTGATCAGGCCGAGTTCGGCGGGCACTCCGGAGGCGACGGCCACGCCCGCGCACAGCGGGAGGGCGACCAGGAAGACGACGAGGGAGGCGGCGATGTCGCGCCGCCAGGTGATGGCGGTCATGGGTTCCCCGAATCGGCTGGGAGCGGAGCGGTCGGTCAGAGCGGCCGGAAGGCGCCGGGGCCGTGGCCGGGTCGGGGTTCGGGGTCGCGGGTGTGGTCGGCGGCGTGCTCGCGGGTGTGCTCCCGGCCCTCGGCGGCGTCGGCGGTGGGGCCGTCGGTGGTGTGGCCCGCGGTGGGGCGGGGGGCGGGTGCGGGCTGGTGGGCCAGGACGGTGCCGGTGTGGACTTCGTAGTACCAGCCGTGCAGGCCGATGCGGCCTTCGCGCAGGCGTTCGGCGACGCAGGGGTAGCCGCGCAGCCGGTCGAGCTGGGCCAGGACGTGGTGGCGGACGGCGTCGGCGAGCTGGGCCTCGGCCGGCCGGGCGGCGTGGTGGGTGAGCCAGCCGTTCATGGCGGGGACGTGGGAGAGGTCGTCGCCGCGGACGCGGGCGGCGACGGCGGCGCACTGGGAGTGGCCGCAGACCACGATGTCGGCGACGCCCAGGACCTGGACGGCGAATTCGATGGTGGCGGTCTCGCCGCTGGGGCGGGCCAGGTCGTAGCGCGGCACGATGCCGCCGGCGGTGCGCAGTTCGAACAGTTCCCCGGGTGCGGCGCCGGTGATCAGCGAGGGGATGACGCGGGAGTCGGAGCAGGTGATGAACAGGGCCAGCGGCTGCTGGCCGTCGGCCAGCGGGGCCAGGGAGCGGCCGTCGGCGGCCATGCGGTCGCGGAAGGAGCGGGCGTTGTCGACGAAGGAGCGCATGCGGAATTCCCCCAGGGGTGCGCCGCCGTCGTGGCGGGCACGTCGATGGAGCGGACATCGGTCGTGCTGCGGTGATCGCGCCGTGGCGTGGTGGCGGCCGCGGTGTGGTGGGGCGGCGCGCGTCCGTGCGGTGGCCGGCGCGGAGAAGGCGGGTGTGAGGCGGGGCGCGGTGGCCGTGGGCGCCCTGTCGTGCCGCGGTGTGGCACGGCGTGCCCGGTGTGCCCGGCGTGCTCGTGGCTGGGCCGGGTGGGAGGTGCCGGGATGGCGGCATGGACGCGTCGCCGGTCGCCGCCGGTGGTCGCCTGCCGCGTTCCGTCGTCGCCGTTGGCCTGGCGGCCTGGTGGCCGTGGCCGGCGGGACGGGTGCGGCGTGCTCGCGGTGCCTGGGCCGTGTCGCCGCCGGGTGCCCGGCCGCGCCTTGGTCACGTGTGGTGACGCGTGCCCCACGGACGGTGTCCGAGCGCGGGGTCGGTGTCAGGCGCGGCCGCCTGATCGGCTGTGGGCGATCAGTGGCGGGTGCGGCGGGGGTTCGGCCGGAACGTGCGAGCGGGCGTCCGGTGCGGCGCCGGGCTCGGCGCGCGGCGTGGTGCCGGGCGGGCGGGTCGCCTCGAGCGGGCGCGGATCAGCAGCGGAACACCTGGAGGAGGGCGCGCGTGTCCCTGGCCGTGCGGGTGCGCAGGCCGCGGGGGCGTCCGTCGTGGTCGCGGGGGTGGAAGGCGGCGCCGGCGCGGTGGTCGTCGAGGTAGGGCTTGGAGAGGTCGTCGGGGGTCTTGAGGATCCGGGTGTCGGAGACGGTGCAGCGCAGGCGGACGTGGGAGTGCCCGACGCCTTCGCGTTCGCTGGGCCGTTCGCGTTCCTCGCAGGTCTCGGCGAAGGCGGTGGCGGCGCCGGCGGGGCTGCCGGGCGGAGGCCCGGCGGTGCCGGCCGTCAGCGGGGTGGCGGTGGCGGGCGCGGGGAGGGCGGGTCCGGTGTCGGCGCCGCCGGGCACGGCCGCGCCGAGCGTCAGCAGCATGCAGGCGCCCAGCAGCAGGACCAGCGCCCTCCGGGTGATCGCGGCGGTGGGCCGGAGCCCCGCGCACCGGGTCACGCGCACCTCCCCCCACTGCGGTCACGCCGGAGGGCGCACGACGGCGACGCCCCTGTTGATCTTCTCTGCACGAGGATAGACGGCAGCGTGTCACCACGGTATCGCTTTGCGTACAACGACACGCGAATTAACCTTCACCGTCCGGCATGATCGCGGCCGCCGGCGGCCGCCCGGTGCGGCGGGCGGGCGGGGGCCGTCGCCGGGCGCGGGTCAGGCGTGTTCGGGGTCGAGTTCGACGGGTTCGGCGATGACGTCGACCATGGCGCCGTTGCGCAGGACGGTGATCTGCAGGGGCCGTCCGATCGCCTCGGCGAACATCAGGCGCTGCAGGCTCTGGGCCTGGCTGACGGGCGCGCCGCCGGCGGTGAGGACCAGGTCGCCGGGGCGTAGCCCGGCGCGGGCGGCGGGGCTGCCGGCGACGACCTCGGCGACCCGCAGCGCCTGGTCCTGGCCGAGCCGGGGGCGCAGGGAGGCCGGGACGGGGACGGGCGCGGCGACCAGGCCGAGGAAGGCGCGGCGGACGCGCCCGTCGCGCATCAGGGATCCGATGATGCGGCGGGTGGTGGCGTTGATGGGGACGGCCAGGCCCAGGCCGATCCCGGCGACGGCGGTGTTGACGCCGACGACGCGGCCGGAGGAGTCGGCCAGCGCGCCGCCGGAGTTGCCGGGGTTGAGGGCGGCGTCGGTCTGGATGACGTCCTCGATGACGCGGGCGGCGGTGCCGCTGCGGGCGGGCAGGGAGCGGCCCAGGCCGCTGACGACGCCGGCGGTGACCGAGCCGGCCAGGCCGAGGGGGTTGCCGACGGCGACGACCAGCTGCCCGGTGACCAGCCGGTCGCTGTCGCCGAGGGTGACGGGGCCGGGGGTGGGGCCGTCGGCGCGGATCACGGCCAGGTCGGACAGGGGGTCGGTGCCCACAACGGCGAAGGAGGCGGTGGTGCCGTCGGAGAAGGCGGCCTGGCCTTCGCGGGCGCGTCCGACGACGTGGGCGTTGGTGAGCAGGAATCCGTCGCCGGTGAAGGTGACCGCCGAGCCGGCCCCCTCGCGGCCGCCGTGCCGCACGCGCAGGGCGGCCACGCGCGGGGTGATCAGGCGGGCCACGTCGGAGACGACGCGGGAGTAGGCGTCCAGCGGGGCCTCGCCGCCGTCCCGCCCCGGCTCGTCCCGGGGCGGCGGGCCGTGCGGCGGCTCGTCGTGGGAGAACTCGTCGTGTCCGGGGCCGTCGCGGCGCGGGTCGCGGCCCGGGTCCTGTGGTTGGGGGCTCATCGCACCTCCCGATGATTACATGGTTACACGGCAACACCGAAAGGTGAAGAAGGCTTCCCGCCCCCCTTCGGCGTCGCGGGGGCGCATCGAAACGGTTGCGTACACATCGGCGTGCGGCTAGTGTACGGAACGGTTTCGTTTCGATGTACGGGGGCGGGGTCATGGCGGTGGGGCGCGGCCGGGCGCGGGAGGAGGCGATCCTGCTGGCGACGCTGGAGCTGCTGGCCGAGGTCGGCTACGACCAGATGACGATGGACGCGGTCGCGGTGCGGGCCCGTGCCAGCAAGGCCACCATCTACCGGCGGTGGCCGGGCAAGGCCGAGCTGGTGGTGGCGGCGGTGCGGCGGCACGCGGGCGGGCCGGCCGCGGCGGTGCCCGACACCGGGGAGCTGCGCGCGGACCTGCTGGCGGTGCTGGGGATCATGCGCGAGGGCCTGACCGGACAGGACGCGGCGCTGCTGCTCGGGCTGATGATCGCGATGCGGCGGGACGAGGAGCTGGCGCGCACCGTGCGGGCGCAGGTGGTCGGCGACAAGCGGGAGCTGTTCGGCGTCGTGGCCGGGCGGGCGGTGGAGCGCGGCGAGCTGCCGGCCGCCGCGGCGCCGCCGGCGGTGGCGATGTCGGCGGAGGTGGCCTCGGCGATGCTGCTGTCGCGGGTGATGGTCACCGCAGAGCCGCTGGACGAGGCGTTCCTGTGCCGGCTGGTCGACCAGGTGCTGCTCCCCCTTCTCCTGCGCCGGCCCCCCGCGGCGACAGCGGCCGGTGAGACCGACGAGGCCGACGAGACGACCGGTGGCGGAGCGGACGCCCCGGGGTGAACACCGATACCGGTGACCAGGAAGTGAGGACGGTCATGTGGCAGGCGATCGTGCTGGGTCTGGTGGCGGGGGTGCTGGGCGGCAACGCCGTCCCCCACTTCGTGGCGGGCATCACGCGCCGCTCGTACCCGAACCTGATGGGCAACGGGCCGGTGCCCAATCTGGTGAGCGGCTGGGTGGGCCTGGTGGCGACCGGGCTGCTGTGGCACTGGGCGGACACCGCGGGCCATGACGGCTGGGCCCTGGGCGCGGCGGCGGCGGGGGTGCTGCTGATCGGGCTGTTCCACGCGGGGCCGGGGGCGTTCGGGAGACCCGCTCGCGGGGAACGCCCCGCGTGACGGGCGGCTCCCGGCGCGGCCCGTCCGGCCCCGCCGGGAGCCGGAGATCATTAGGCTCGGGGCATGGGGATTCCCGGAACGTCGTCGCAGGAGCCGGTGGTCGTCGAGCGCGCCGAGGGGCACGGCGGCGAGCTGGTGCTGCGCCGCGCCGCCGACGGCCACCACGAGATCATCAGCAACGGGGTGTTCCTGATGGACACCCGCAACGGCGAGTCCGAGCGGCTGCTGGTGCGCGAGGCCGTCCGGGGGCTGGCGGCGCCGGCGCGGGTCCTGATCGGCGGGCTGGGCGTGGGGTTCTCCCTGCGGGAGGCGCTGCGGCTGCCGCAGGTGTCGCACGTGCGGGTGGTGGAACGCGAGCCCGCCGTGGTCGCCTGGCATCGCGGCGGGCCGCTGGCGCCCTGCTCCGGCGGCGCCCTGGACGATCCGCGCGTGCGGGTCGAGCTCGGCGACCTGGTCGGCTGGCTGGCACCGCCCCCCGGGGCGGGACGCGGCGCGCCCGAGCGGTTCGACGTGGCGTGCCTGGACATCGACAACGGCCCCGAGTGGACGGTCACGCCCGGCAACGCCCGCCTGTACGGGCCGCAGGGGCTGGAGTCGCTGCGCGGCAGGCTGACCGCGCGCGGCGTGCTGGCGGTGTGGAGCGCGGGCGCCGCGCCCGCCTTCGAGGGCCTGCTGCGGGAACGGTTCGCGCACGTGCAGGCCCTCCCGGTGCCGGTGCCGCGCGGCGAGCCCGACGTGGTCTACCTGGCCCGCGACGAGCCCGCTCCCCCCGTCTGACCCCGCCCGACCCCGCCTGATCACCGCGCGCGGCGCACCGCCGGGACCGGATGTGGCGACCCGCGCATGTCCGGCCAACACCCGGTTCGCTAGGTTTCGGCCAGACACAACCTATTTGGAGGGACTTGTGGCTACCGTTCACGCAGCCCGGCGGCGCGACGCCGTCCTGGGCGACCTGCTGCCCGGATCCCTGGCCCGCGACATCGCGCTGGTCGCCGGCTCGGCCCTCTTCGTCGGCCTGGCCGCCCAGATCGCCGTACCGCTGCCGGGCACCCCCGTCCCGGTCACCGGGCAGACCTTCGCCGTGCTGCTGGCCGGCGCCGCGCTCGGCTGGGGCCGCGCCGCACTGGGCATGGCGCTCTACCTGGCCGCCGGGATGGCCGGCGTGCCCTGGTTCGTCGACGGGCAGTCGGGCACCGGCCTCCCCACCCTCGGCTACGTGATCGGGTTCGTGGTGGCCGCCGCGGTCGTGGGCCGCCTGGCCGAGCGCGGCGGCGACCGCACCCCGCTGCGCACCGTCGGCACCATGGCGCTGGGCACCACGATCATGTACGCCGCCGGAGTGCCGTACCTGATGGCCTCCCTGGGCGTCGACCTGGGCAAGGCGCTGGACCTGGGCCTCACACCGTTCCTGGCCGGCGACGCGCTGAAGGTGCTGCTGGCGGCGGGCCTGCTCCCGGCCGCCTGGAAACTGGTCGGCCGCCGCGCCGGCACCGCCGAGCGGTAACCACCCGCACAGGGCAGAGACGAGGGCGGTGCGCACCCCGCGGCGGGTCCGCACCGCCCTCCGCCCAGAGCCCGGCCGGATGTGGCGCACACCTCAACCAGACCGCCCGGCACGCAGGTTTGAACGGGTTCAACTCTGTCGTAGAGTGGCACCCGTGAACCTGGCCGTGAGCGCACCCGACCGCCTGGTCGTCCGCACCGTCCACATCCCCGACCCAGGCGACCTCATCGCCCGCCTCCCCCACCCGGCCGCACTGGCCTGGATCAGGCACGGCGAAGGCATCGTCGGCTGGGGCCAGGCCGCACGCCTCGACCTCCCCGGAGGCCCCGACCGCTTCGCCGACGCCGACCGATGGCTGCGCGAACTGTTCACCACCGCCTCCATCGACGACCCCCTCCAGATCCCCGGCACCGGGCCCGTCGCCTTCGGCGGCTTCGGCTTCGACCCCAAATCGGCCGACTCGGTCCTCATCGTCCCCCGCTGGATCCTGGGCCGCCGCGACGGCCACGCCTGGCTCACCACCATCGGCGCCGACGCCGACCCCCTCGCCCTCCTCCACCGGCCCCGCCCCACCACCCGGCTCACCTGGAGCGACGGCGCCCTCACCGCCCCCGCCTGGCAACGCGCCGTCGGCACCGCCGTCGACCGCATCCGCGCCGGACGCCTCGGCAAGGTCGTCCTGGCCCGCGACCTGCACGCGCACGCCGCCGAACCCATCGACGCCCGCGTCCTGCTGCGCCGCCTCGCCGACCGCTACCCCGGCTGCTACACCTTCTCCTGCGCCGGCATGGTCGGCGCCACCCCCGAACTCCTCATCCGCCGCACCGGCGGCACCCTGGACTCCCTCGTCCTGGCCGGCACCACCGCCCGCGGCACCACCCCCCACGACGACGCCGCCCGCGCCGCCCGCCTCTTTGCCTCCGCCAAGGACCGCCAGGAACACGCCTACGCCGCCGAGATGGTCCGCGACGCACTCGCCCCGCTGTGCGCCGAACTCACCGTCCCCGACCGGCCCGAACTGCTCACCCTCGCCAACGTCATGCACCTGGCCTCCGCCGTCCACGGCCGCCTCGACAGCGACCGCTCCGTCCTGGACGTCCTGGCCGCCCTCCACCCCACCCCCGCCGTCTGCGGCACCCCCACCGACACCGCCCTGCACCTCATCCGCGAACTCGAGGGCATGGACCGCGGCCGCTACGCCGGCCCCGTCGGCTGGGTCGACTCCCGCGGCGACGGCGAATGGGGCATCGCACTGCGCTGCGCCCAGATCCAAGGCACCCACGCCCGCCTGTTCGCCGGCTGCGGCATCGTCGCCGACTCCGACCCCGCCGCCGAACTCGCCGAAGCCCAGAACAAGTTCCGCGTCATGCAGGACGCCCTTGAGGGCTGACCCCGCACCAACGGCACCCCGCACACCCCGTGGACACCCCCCGGGCCACGGCGGCACCACCCGAACGGACACCCCTGCGTCCGGGACGCCCCGAATTCGGCAGCACGCCACCCCATCTGCGATCATGGCCGACCGTGACCAGGGGAAGGCCGCGACCGGCGCACCGCGGGCGACGCCCCCCGGCCACCCCAAGACGCACCACCCACGCGAAGGAAAGAGAAAGAACGTGGACGTCGAACGGACCGCACTGCCCGGCATCGGCCTGCAGCATGTCCTCACCACCGGGCGCGGCCGCCAGATCGGGGTCGTCTCCCACCGCACCGGACGCAAAGACCTGGTGATCTACGACAAGGACGACCCCGACAGCTGCGTCGTCACCGTCAAACTCACCACCGAAGAGGCCAACGCCATCGCCGAACTCCTCGGCACCGGCCGCGTCGTGGAACGCCTCGCCGACCTGCACCGCCAGGTCGAAGGCCTCATCACCGAACAGATCCCCATCGCCCCCGGCTCCCCCTACGCCGGACGCCCCCTCGCCGACGCCCGCGTCCGCACCCGCACCGGCGCCTCCATCGTCGCCATCGTCCGCGACGGCCAGGTCATCGCCAGCCCCCGCCCCGACTTCACCATCGAGGCGAGCGACATCGTCGTGGTCGTCGGCACCGACGAAGGCGTCTCCGCGGTCACCGCCATCTTCACCCAGGGGTGACCCCCACCGGGCACAGCCCGCCGACCAGCCCACCGGCCGCGCCCCCGGCGGGCCGGCCGCCGCCGACCCCGCCGACGGATAGAGAACCATGCACACCGCCGTACAACTGATCGAACTCGGCGCCATCATCCTCGCCCTCGGACTCCTGGGCGCGGTCTCGACCCGCTTCTCGATCTCCCCCATCCCCCTCTACCTCCTGGCCGGACTCGCCTTCGGCTCAGGCGGCATCCTCCCCCTCGGAGCCAGCGAGGACTTCGTCGCCATCGGCGCCGAGGTCGGCGTCATCCTCCTGCTGTTCACCCTCGGCCTGGAATACACCGCCGACGAACTCGTCGGCACCCTGCGCACCTCCGCACCCGTCGGCCTCATCGACCTCGTCCTCAACGCCGCACCCGGCGTCATCGCCGCACTCCTGCTCGGCTGGGGCCCCGTCGCCGCCGTCGCCATGGGCGGCATCACCTACGTCACCTCCTCCGGCATCACCGCCAAAGTCATCGGCGACCTCGGCTGGCTCGGCAACCGCGAAACCCCCGCCGTCCTGTCGGTCCTGGTCTTCGAAGACCTCGCCATGGCCGCCTACCTGCCCATCCTCACCGCCCTCCTCGCCGGAGCCGGCCTCATCGGCGGCGCCACCGCCCTCGGCATCGCCGCCCTCACCATCACCGTCATCCTCTACGTCGCCCTCCGCCACGGAAAACTCGTCGAACGCTTCGTCGCCAGCCCCAGCGAAGAAGTCCTCCTCCTCAAAGTCCTCGGCCTCACCCTCCTGGTCGCCGGCATCGCCCAGCAGCTCCAGGTCTCCGCCGCCGTCGGCGCCTTCCTCGTCGGCATCGCCCTGTCCGGCCCCCTCGCCCACACCGCCCAGAAGATCCTCTCCCCCCTCCGCGACCTGTTCGCCGCCGTCTTCTTCGTCTTCTTCGGCCTCCACACCGACCCCGGCGACCTGCCCCCCGTCCTGGGCATCGCCGCGCTCCTCGCCCTGGCCGGCATCGCCACCAAACTCGGCACCGGCTGGATGGCCGCCCGCCGCGCCGGCGTCGCCCTCACCGGACGACTGCGCGCCGGCGCAGCCCTCACCCCCCGCGGCGAGTTCAACATCGTCATCGCCGGCCTGGCCGTCTCCGCCGGCACCAACGCCCAGCTCGGCCCCCTGGCCGCCGCCTACGTCCTCATCCTCGCCGTCGCCGGCCCCCTGCTCGCCCGCACCGCCGAACCCCTCGCCCACGCCCTCCGCGGCAAACACACCCACAACCTCCGCCGCGTCGACGAGGACCCCGACGAGATCCCCGACCCCGCCCCGGCGGCGGCCACCGCCCAGCCCGCCGGCGACACCGACATCACCGGCCTGGAAGACACCGCCGAAGCCAACCGCTGACCGCCCGCCCCTCCCGGGCACCCCCACCGGCACCCCGGTGGACCGGCCCCGCCACGCCGGTCCACCGCACGATCATCACCGCAAAGCCGCCCTCAGCGCGCCTTCAGAACCGCCCTCGACCCCTCAGGGACGCCTCAGGGACGCCTCAGGACGGCTGGCACGCCGGGCACCAGAACAGATTCCGCCCCGCCAGCACATCGGCGCACACCGCCGTACCGCACACCAGACACGGCAACCCCGCCCGCCGGTACACATACACCTCGCCACCATGCTCATCCACCCGAGGCGGACGCCCCATCGCCTCCGGCGTGTGCTCAGGACGCACCGTGTCGATCCGCCCCACCCGCACACCCTCCGCCATCAGCACCCGCAGGTCCTCCCAGAGCCCCATCCACCGCTCCCGCCCCAGCGCACGACCCGCCACCAGCGGATGCACCCCCTGCCGGAACAGCACCTCCGCCCGATAGATGTTCCCCGGCCCCGCCACCACCGACTGATCCATCAACAACACCGCCACACTCGTCCGCGTCCGCGAGATCCGCCGCCACGCCACCTCCGGATCCGCATCGGCCCGCAACGGATCGGCCCCCAGCCGATCCCGCAGCACCTTCACCTCACCCCGATCCAGCACCTCGCACGCGTTCGGCCCGCGCAGATCGGCGTACCCCGCCCCACCCGACAACCGCAACCGCACCGCACCCACCGGCGCCGGAGCCTCACCGAAGAAGTACTTGCCGTAGATCCCCAGATGCACATGCAGCACCCGCTCCCCGTCCTCACCGAACCCCAGCAGCAGATGCTTGCCATGAGCGTCGGCCTCCCGCAGGACCAGCCCGTCCAGCAGACGAGCCCCCTCACCGAACCGCCCCTGCGGACTCGTCGCGCGCACGCGCCGGCCGCCGAACATCCGCTGATGCTCGGCGGCCAGACGGTGGATCGTATGACCTTCAGGCATGACCGATCAGCATAGGACCGTCACGACCGAAGCGGCTCCCCGACATCATGCATATGCCGCAGCGCCTGACCGTAGGAGTCCAGCAGACCCGTCTCCACATACGGCAGCCCCACCCGCTCGCAGTGCTCGCGCACCAGCAGCTGCAGACGCCGCAGATTCGGCCGCGCCACGCTCGGGAACAGATGGTGCTCGACCTGGTAGTTCAACCCGCCCAGCAGGTAGTCGTTCACCGCACCGCCGCGCACGTTCCGCGACGTCAGCACCTGCCGCCGCAGATGATCCCACCGCTCACCCGGCCCCGGCATCGCCATGCCCTTGTGGTTGGGCGCGAACGCGCTCCCCAGATGCACCCCGAACAGCGCCTGGTGCAGCAACATCAACGCCACCGCCTTCCCGGGCGACAGCAACGTGAACGCCAGCGCCACATACCCGACCGCGTGCGCCGCCAGCAACGCCCCCTCCAGCACACGATCCCGCACCGGCAGCCGCCGCAGATCAAGCGCGCTGTTCACCTGCAGGTTCAACCCCTCCAGCAGCAGCAACGGGAAGAACAACCACGCCTGCCGCCGCGCCATCCACCCCGCAAGCCCGCTGTGCCGCTTCGCGGCCTGCTCCCGCGTCCACACCAGCACCCCCTCCCCGACATCCGGGTCCTTCTCCACATGATTGGGATTGGCGTGATGCCGGTTGTGCTTGTCGTTCCACCACCCGTACCCCATGCCCAGCATCAGGTTCCCCAGCAGATACCCCAGCCACCGGTTCACCCGATGCGACGCGGCGATCTGCCGGTGCCCCGCGTCATGCCCCAGGAACCCCGTCCGCGCCGACAGCACCGCCAGCGGCAACGTCATCACCAGCACCCACCACGACCCGCCCAGCCAGCCGACGGCCGCCCACGCCCCCGCGGTCGCGGCCAGGTTCGCCCCGATCGCCCACGCGTAGTAGCCCCGCCGCCGCTCCAGCAACCCCGCCTCACGCACCCGCCGCGCCAACGGGCCGAAGTCGCTCGCGACCGAACCGCGATCCGGCCGGGATTCCAGGGTGACGGTCATGCGGGGCCTCTCTCTCCGAGGGGGTACGGTGGGGCCGCCCACCCCGGCGAGACACCCGGATGAACGCACGCGCAACGGCGTGACCCGAACGCTACGGAGCCCAAGATCGCGCGGTCACCCCGCCGCAGAGCCATCTCCCCCCTGGCTCACAGGTCTCATGTCCGGCCCCGGCGCATCACCCCCCAAGGGGGGATTCCGCCCCGCCCCGTGGTCCCCGGGCCGGGTGAACATCCCGTCGCTCCCGGCATATAGGCTCAGAAGCCATGAACGCGCGCTCACGGTGGATCGATCTGGACGGGGCGGTCAACGTCCGCGACCTCGGCGGCCTCCCCACGGCCGACGGCCGGACGACACGGCGCGGCCGGGTGCTGCGCTCCGACAACCTGCAGGACCTGTCCGTCTCCGACATCCGGATCCTGCTCGACGACTACGAACTCAAGAACGTCATCGACCTGCGCAGCGACGCCGAGGTGCGCCTGGAGGGCCCCGGCCCGCTGACCCGCACGCCCTCGGTCACCGTGCACCACCTCTCCCTGTTCTCCGAAGGCGGCCGGCACACCGACGTCGCCGCCGACACCGGCGGAGCGCGCAACGGCGGCCGGGGCTCCGGCGAGGTGGACCTCGACAAGGTCCTCCCCTGGCAGCAGCGGACCGAGGACGGCCCCGAGAGCGACCGCTCGATCGGCCACTACCAGGGCTACCTGCGCGACCGCGCCGACTCCATCGTGGCGTCGCTGCGGGTGATGACCCGCACCGACGGCGCGTCGCTGGTGCACTGCGCGGCGGGCAAGGACCGCACGGGCGTGGTGTGCGCGATGGCGCTGGACATCGCCGGCGTCACCCGGGAGGCCATCGTGGCCGACTACGCCCAGACCGCCGAGCGCATCGAGTCCATCCTGGCCCGGCTGCGCGCCAGCGACACCTACGCCGCCGACCTCGACTCCCGCCCGGCCGACACGCACGTGCCGCAGGCGGCGACCATGGAGAAGTTCCTGGCCAGGGTGGACGAGGAGCACGGCGGAGTCCAGCCGTGGCTGGCCTCCCACGGCTGGACCGACGAGGACACCGACATCCTCCGGGGCCGTCTCCTCGATTGAGGTTTTTGTTTTTGGGCCGGGGGTTGGTGGAGCGCTCCACCAACCCCCGGCCTTTACGTTGTAAGTTGAATATTGGATTAAAGAGGCCGGCGGGCCGGGCAGCGTCCGACAGGCCGGCCACGAACCCCTTGCAGCCCAGGCGCACCCTGAAAGGCCCCCGGCAGCGGCGCGTCTCCAGCGCCTAGGCCCGAGCGGCGCCAGAGCGGCCCCGCTCCCCCGACATGCGGGTCTCCCCCTCTGGATAGCGCGCAGGGACGGTACGCCCTCCCCCGGAGGGGGGACGCCGAGGGTGTGGGCGCGCAGCAGGGCCGACCAGGCCACCACCGTCGGCGACCACCCGTGCGGTCCGTGCGGGTGGTTCTGGGCTGTGACCGTGCGGCCACTCGACAGGACCGCCCTTCCCGGCCTCGGGCGGGGCTGGGCCGTGCCCGGTGGCGGCCCGGACCGGCAACCACCGAGCCACGCCTCAAAGGCCCGCCATGACCACCGGTCGCACGGACGAGGACTTCCCCCTGGAGCGGGTGCCGCGTTCAGCCCGCTACCCCTGGTTCAACGTGGCCGTGCAGCGCTTCGGTCAGCTGTCCGACCTCACCCAGTTCCTGCTGGGCGCGACCTTGGGCGCCGGGCTGTCGTTCTGGGGCGCGTTCTGGGCCCTCACCCTCGGCTCGGTGATCCTGGAAGTGGTGTGCGTCTTCGTCGGGATCGCCGGGATGCGCGAGGGCCTGTCCACCTCCGTGCTGGCCCGCTGGACCGGGTTCGGCCGGTACGGCTCCACCCTGATCGGCCTGGTCATCACCGTCAGCCTCTTCGGGTGGTTCGGCGTCCAGACCGCCGTGTTCGCCGAGGGCCTGCGGTCCCTGGTGGGCGGGCCGCCGCTGTGGGTCTGGGCGCTGATCACCGGGCTGGGCGTGACGCTGCTGGTCCTCAAGGGCTTCAGGGCCATGGGCTGGACGGCGTTCGTCACCGTCCCGGCCTTCCTCGGCCTGGCCGGATGGGCGATGAGCGTCCAGCTCTCCAAGTACGGCATCGGCGACCTGATCGCCTCCCCGCCCTTCGGCGAGGCGATGTCGATCGCGACCGGCGCCACCCTCGTCGCCGGCTCCTACATCGTCGGCGCGGTCACCACCCCCGACATGACCCGCTTCAACCGCGGCACCGCGGACGTGGTCAAGCAGACCGTGCTGGGCATCTCGCTCGGCGAGTACGTGCTGGGCCTGGCCGGGGTGCTGCTCGCCTACGCGGTCAAGACCTCCGACGTGGTCGCCATCATCACCGCCTCCTCCGGCGTCGCCGGCGTCATCATCCTGATCTCCGCCACCGTGAAGATCAACAACTGGAACCTGTACTCCGCCACCCTCGGCCTGATCAACTCCGTGGAGACGCTCACCGGCGTGCGGCTGCCCCGCGTCGCGGTCACCGTCGGGATCGGGCTGCTGGGCAGCGGGCTGGCCGCCGCGGGCATCCTCGACCGCTTCGCCGACTTCCTCACCCTGCTGGGCGTCCTCACCCCGCCCATCGCCGGGATCATGGTCGCCGAGTACTTCCTGGCCCGCCGCTGGCGCCCCGTCCTCGACGCCTCCCGCGCCACCGGCCGGCTCCCGGAGACCGAACCCGGCTGGGTCCCCGCCGCCCTCGTCGCCTGGGCGATCGCCGCCTCCGCCGGCTGGGCCGGCGAGCACTACCAGTGGCCGGGCATACCCGCGGTCAACTCGCTGCTGCTGGCCGGCGCCGGCTACCTCCTGGCCGCCCGCCTCGGCCTGGTCCGCGGCACCGGCGAGTTGCCCGTCGAGCAGCCCGAGCACCCCGCCGCGGCCCTGGAGATCGAGAACGCCGCCACCCCGCGCTGACCCGCCCCCAACCACGGCAAGGAGGACCCGTGCGCATCGGCATCGACGTCGGAGGCACCAACACCGACGCGGTCCTGCTGGACGGGGACACCGTCCTGGCGACGGTCAAGTCGCCCACCACCACGGACGTCACCACCGGTGTCGTCCGGGCCGTCACCGCGGTGCTGGACGCCCCGGGCGCCGCACCCGGCACCGTCACCGCCGTCATGATCGGCACCACCCACTTCGTCAACGCCCTGGTGGAGGGCGCCCGGCTCGCCCCCACCGCCGCCGTCCGCCTCGGCCTGCCCGCCACCGCCGCCCTGCCGCCCATGGCCGACTGGCCCCCGCGCCTGCGCGCCGCCCTCACCGGCGGCGACCGGGACGGGCCCGCCGTCTACCTCTGCCACGGCGGCCACGAATACGACGGCCGCCCCATCTCCCCTCTCGACCCCGCCGAACTGCGCGCCGTCGCCGCCGACATCGCCGCCCGCGGCATCGGCTCGGTCGCCGTCTCCGCCGTCTTCTCCCCCGTCACCGCCGAGGACGAGACCCGCGCCGCCGAGATCCTCGCCGCCGAACTCGGCGCCGGCGTCCATCTCTCCCTCTCCCACGAGATCGGCCGCGTCGGCCTGCTCCCCCGCGAGAACGCCACCATCGTCAACGCCGCCCTGCGCGACCTGGCCGACACGATCGTCGCCGCCCTCGGCCAGGCCCTCGCCCGGGCCGGCATCACCGCCCCGCTGTTCCTGTCCCAGAACGACGGCACCCTCATGGACGCCGAGTACGCCCGCCGCCACCCCGTCGCCACCTTCGCCTCCGGCCCCACCAACTCCATGCGCGGCGCCGCCCGCCTGTCCGGACTCACCGACTGCGCCGTCGTCGACATCGGCGGCACCACCACCGACGCCGGCATCCTCACCGGCGGCTTCCCTCGCGAGGCCACCGGCGAGTCCGAGACCGCGGGCGTCCGCACCAACTTCCGCATCCCCGACGTGCTCTCCCTGGGCCTCGGCGGCGGCTCCCTGGTCGGCCTCACCGGCCCCGGCGCGCCCACCGGCGGCGCGCGCAGCGTCGGCTACCGCCTCACCGACGACGCCCTGGTCTTCGGCGGCACCGTCCTCACCGCCACCGACCTGGCCGTCGCCGCCGGCCACGCCGCCATCGGCGACCCCGCCCTCGTCGCCCACCTCGACCGCGCCGCCGTCCGGGCCGCGCTCGACCACATCGCCGCCCGCATCGCCGACACCGTCGACCGCATGCGCACCTCCCCCGCGCCCCTGCCCGTCGTCGCCGTCGGCGGCGGCAGCGTCCTGCTGGCCCCCGGCGGCCTGCCCGGCCTCCCCGACGTCCGCCGCCCCGCCCACTTCGCCGTCGCCAACGCCATCGGCGCCGCCATCGCCCAGGTCGGCGGGGAGATCGACCGCGTCTACCGAATCCCTCCGGGACGCCGCGACGCCGTCTTGGACGAGGCCAGGGACGAGGCCGTCCGCAACGCCGAGAACGCCGGGGCCCGCCCCGGCACCGTCACCGTCGTCGACATCGACGAAATCCCCCTGGCCTACCTCCCCGGCGGCACCACCCGCCTCCGGGTCAAGGCCGTCGGCGACCTCGACCCCGCCCGCCTGGAGGCCGCCCGCCATGCGTGAGATCCACCCCGGCGACCTCGACGACCTCGCCCGCGGCGCCGGCATCCTCGGCACCGGCGGCGGCGGAGACCCCTACACCGGCAAGCTGCTCGCCCAGCGCGCCATCCGCGAGCACGGCCCCGTCACCGTCGTCGGCATCGACGAGGTCCCCGCCGACGCCACCGTCGTGGCCATCTCCGGCATGGGCGCCCCCACCGTCTCCGTGGAGAAGCTCCCGGCCTGCACCGAGGAGGTCACCGCGCTGCGCGCCCTGGAGCGCCACCTCGGCCGCGCCGCGACCCACCTGGTCCCCATCGAGGTCGGCGGCCTCAACTCCATGGCCCCCTTCGTCGCCGCCGCCCGCACCGGCCTGCCCGTCGTCGACGGCGACGGCATGGGACGCGCCTTCCCCGAGGCCCAGATGATCCTGCCCGGCCTCATCGGCGTCACCGTCGCGCCCATGGCCGTCGCCGACGACAAGGGCAACACCCTGGTCATCGACGGCGTCTCCGACCTGTGGTCCGAACGCCTCGCCCGCACCGCCTGCGTCGAGATGGGCTGCTCGGTCTCCTGCGCCGACACCGTCATGCGCGGCGACCAGCTCGCCGCCGGGCTCGTCCCCGCCACCCTCACCCTCGCCGAAGACCTCGGCCGCACCGTCCGCGAGGCCCGCGCCGCCCACGCCGACCCCGTCGCGTCCGCCGCCCGCCTGCTGGGCGGAGTGCGGCTGCTGACCGGCAAGGTCGTCGACGTGCGGCGCCGGACCTCCGGCGGCTTCGCCCGCGGCCGCGCCGTCCTGGAGGGCACCGGCGGGGACCGCGGCCGCGCGCTGGAGCTGTCGTTCCAGAACGAGCACCTGCTCGCCCGCCGCGACGGCGCGGTCATCGCCACCACGCCCGACCTGATCTGCGTGCTGGACACCGACACCGGCGAACCGGTCACCACCGAGGGCCTGCGCTACGGGCTGCGCGTCACCGTCCTCGGCGCGCCCTGCGACCCGCGCTGGCTCACCCCGGGCGGGCTCGAGCTGGCGGGGCCGCGCTACTTCGGCTACGACTGCGACCACGTCCCGCTGCCGACGGCCTGACCCCTGCCTGCCCACCGACCGGGCAGCCGGCAGGCAGACAGGCAGGCAGGGGAGCCAGGGCTCAGGTGATCCGCGGCCAGGGCACCTCGTCCAGCCGGTTCAGCAGCGGCACCAGCTGCGTCTCCTCCCGGTCCAGGTGGGCCTCCAGCACGCCGCCGAGCCGTTCCAGCTCGGCGCGGATCCGCGCCGGATCGCCCGCGCCGGCCTCACCGGCCAGCCCCGCCAGCTCCTTCCTGATCTCCGCGACCCGGGCGTGCTCGTCGCGCAGCGACTCCAGGACGGGGCCCAGCTCCGGGAACCGCCTCAGCAGCACCTCGAACACCACCATGTCCTCGCCGGTGTGGTGCCGCTCCAGCGACGTGCAGAACCACAGGCAGTGCTCGCGCAGCTCGGCCGTGAACGCCGGCGGACCGGCGGCGGGCACCGCACCCCCGCCGTCCAGCGTCGCCCCGATCCCGGACCGGAGCGCGGCCAGCTCGTGGCGGAAGGCGTTGTGCAGCTCGACCAGCTCGTCACCGGCCGCACGCGCCCGCGCGCCGCCGTCCGGGGAACCGACCGGGTCCAGGACGACCACGGGCAGCACCCGCGAGGTCCGCTTCTGGTAGTCGGCGAAACCGGGCGCCTCCCGCAGGATCCGCGCGAACAGCCGCTCGCGCTCCCGCCCTTCGGCGGGCGCGGCGATCGCGGTGATCGTGCGGATCCGCTCGCCGTCGCCGATCTCCAGCGTGACGCGGGGCTCCGCCAGCAGGTTGTGGTACCAGGCGGGATGCCGGGGCGCGCCCGCGGCCGAGGCCACCACCAGGTACCGGCCGCCCTCGGTGACGAACCCGACGGGGGACGTCCGCCGCGCGCCGGTGCGGGCGCCCGTGGTGGTCAGCAGGGCCAGCACGGCTCCCTCGAAGGGGCCGCCGACCCTCCCGCCGTTGGCGCGGAACTCCTGGATGATCTGCTTGTTGAAGTCATGGGGCATGCCGAAGTGCTCTCCTTGCGTGGATGTGGAACGCGCCGGGGGCGCGGTGAAGTCAGGCGCGGTGAAGTCAGGCGCTGCGAACGATGTGAGCTGACGCACGCCGGCCCGCCCCGCGGCGGCGGGGGGGGGGGGGAACGCGGAGAGTCACACGGGCACGACGGCCCGGCGGAGGACTCGGGAGAACAGCGGTGTCCGGCACCGCCACGCGTGGGGACGACGACGCGCGATCGCTGCGATCAGGCGCGGTCCGTGATGTAAATGCTCACGACATCATCCCCTTGCGGTCAGGGTGCAGGCCTGAGCGCCCCTGTCTCTGGTAGCGCCACGCGTACACCGCCGCTCATTAGAGCCTGGCCGCTTCCCGGTTGTCAACGCGACGGCGGTGACGAGCCCGGCGCCTTTACATAGTAAGTTGAGCATTGAAGCAATCCGTCCTGCGCGCTCGCGGCCTACCTGCGGGCGACCACCAGATTCCATCTTCTTCGGTTGTAGTTCGTTTCACGAACGAGTATGGTTCGCGAAGCGAATTTATCGCCTTGCATGGAAATGAGGAAGCATGGGACGAGTCGTCGCGGTCGTCGGTGGCGGTTATGGCGGTTCGGCGGTGGCCAAGGCGCTGGATCCGGAGACCGACGTCGTGCTCGTCGAGCCCAAGGACGCGTTCGTGCACTCCGCCGGGGCGCTGCGCGCGCTGGTGCGGCCGGACTGGGCGGGCAACATGTTCTTCCCGTACGACCGGCTGCTGAAGCGCGGCAGGGTCGTGCGCGAACGCGCCGTCTCGGCGGATCCGGGCGGCGTCACCCTGGGCTCGGGCGACCGGATCCGGGCCGACTACGTCGTCCTGGCCTCAGGTTCCGGGTACCCCTTCCCGGCCAAGACCGACACCGACTCCACGAGTGAGGCGCTGGAGCGGCTCCGGGCCGCCCATGAGGAGCTCTCCGGCGCCGGGCGGGTGCTGATCGCCGGGGCCGGGCCGGTCGGGCTGGAGCTCGCGGGCGAGATCAAGGCGGTCTGGCCGGACAAGCAGGTGGTCATCATCGACCCGGCCGAGCGGCTGGTGCCCGGCTTCCAGCCGGAGATGCGCGCCGACCTGCACCGCCAGCTGGACGGGCTGGGCGTGGAGCTGCGGCTGGGCACGGCACTGGCCGGCGAGCCGCCGGTCGCGCCCGGGACCGCCAAGGACTTCACCGTGGCCACCACCGGCGGGAACGTCTCGGCCGGCATCTGGTTCCGCTGCCACGGCGTGCGCGTGCACAGCGACTACCTGGGCGAGGAACTGGCCGCGTCCCGCACGCCCCAGGGCCTGGTGAGGGTGACCGAGACGCTCAGTGTCCAGGGCCACGACAACGTCTACGCGCTCGGCGACATCACCGATCTCGCGGAGGCGAAGATGGCCGGGTACGCGATGCGGCACGCCGAGGTCGTGGCGGAGAACATCATCGCCGCGACGCGGGGCGAGCGCCCCACCGCGACCTACCGGCCCTCCCCCGTCCCGTCGGTGCTCCTCCCGCTGGGCCCGGGCGGGGGCGTCGGCCAGACGCCCGCGCCGGACGGCGAGGGCGCGGCCGTCCTGCCCGCGGAGACGGTCGCCGAGTACAAGGGCGCCGACCTGTTCGTCGGACGGTTCAGCGAACTGTTCGGCCTGACCTGACGGCGGAGCCGCCGGCGCCCGCGGCGTCAGCGGCCCTGGGGGCGCCGGCCTCCTCGTCGAGCTCCATGAAGACCACCGGCACCTCGTTGTCGAGCACCACGCGGCTGAGCAGGGCGGCCAGCTGGGCGCGCTCGTCGTCGTCCAGCCCCTCGGGCAGCACCTCGACCCGGCGGCAGGTCTCGGCGTAGAAGCAGTCGGCGAGCGCGGCGCCCTCGTCGGTCAGCGCGACCCGCACGGCGCGGCCGTCGCCGGGCACCGGCTCGCGGCGCACCAGGCCGCGCTGGACGGTCCGGTCGACCAGGCCGGTGAGGCTCGACTTGGCCAGGCCCAGCGTCCTGCCCAGCTCGCTCATGCCGTACGGGCGCGCCATCAGCACGCACAGCAGCTCGCCCTGCTGGGGGGTCAGCCCGTACTCGCGGCTGGAGCCCGCGTACACCGCGTTCACCAGGAACGCCGAGCGCACCAGCGCGGTGACGACCCCCATCCGCTCACCCACGACCTTCGCCATGCGGACAGAATACGGCAGGCGCGCCCCAGCCGCCCCGCCGCTGCCGTTCGCACCGCGAACTGATTTTCAAGGCCCGTGCCACTGCATGGCACCGGACGCCACTGGAAAGGATTGCGCACAATGACCGGGACATCGAGGGGACGCAGGCTCTGGTTCGGCGCCGGCATCGACTCCGCGGCCGCCGCGGGACCGCCGGCGCTGCGGCAGGCGATCCAGGCCGACCGCCAGGGACTGGACCTGTTCAGCGTCTCCGACCACCCCTACTCCGGCGGCCGGCTGGACGCCTACGCGATCGTGGGCGTGGCGCTGGGCGCGACCGAGCGCGTCGCGGGGCTGGTGAACGTGACCAACCTGCCCGCCCGCCCCGCCCCCGTGCTGGCCCGCACGGTCACCTCGCTGTCGGCCCTGTCGGGCGGGCGGGTGGTGCTGGGCATGGGCGCGGGCGGCTCCTGGGACGACATCGCCAGGCTGGGCGTGCCGCGGCTGGACCCGGGGGCGGCCGTCCGCGCGTTCGAGGAGGCGATCACGCTGGTCCGGGCGCTGTCGGGCGGCGGCTCCCCGGTGACCTTCGAGGGCGAGTTCTACCGGGTCACGGCGCTGGAGCCCGCGGCGGTCCCGGCCCCGCCGGTGTGGACGGGGTCGGTGGGCCCCCGGTCGCTGGCCGTCACGGGCAGGCGGGCCGACGGGTGGATCCCGGGGCGCGCGGCGGACTGGCTGAGCGCGCGCTACCGGGAGTCGCGGCCGCTCGTGGACGAGGCCGCGGTGGCCGCGGGACGCGATCCCGCCGAGGTCGCCACCGTGTTCAACCTGCCCGGGACGATCACCTCCGCGCCGCGCGCGGCCACCCGGGACCGCGAGGGGCGCTGGACGGGCGGCTCGCCGGCGCAGTGGGCCGAGGAACTCGCCGGAGCGGTCCTGGAGTACGGCGCGTCGGGGTTCGTCCACTTCCCGGTCGGCGCCGAGCCCGCCGACACGGTCCTCGGCCGGTGGGCGCAGGAGGTCGTCCCGGCGGTGCGGGAGGCCGTCGCCGCCGACGCCTGACCCGCGGGGCCGGGTCAGGCGGAGAGGAACTCGCGGACGGCCTGGTGGGCGGCGTTGCGCAGGTCGGCGTGCAGGACGGCGTTGGCGTCGCGGTCGGTGCGGGCCTCGATGATCCGCAGCCCCTCCCCCGCGATCGCCTTGGGCAGGTCGGCGGCCGCCTCCAGGGACCGGTACGGGACGCCGTGCGCCGCCGCCACCGCGGCCAGGTCGACCTGGTGCGGGGTGCCGAAGACGCGCTCGAACGGGTCGCGCAGCGCCGCCTGCGGCAGCAGCGAGAAGATCCCGCCGCCCTGGTTGTTGACCACGACCAGGGCCAGGTCGGGACGGTGGTCGCCGGGGCCGATGACCAGGCCGTTCTGGTCGTGCAGGAACGCCAGGTCGCCCAGCAGCGCGTAGGAGCGGCCGCTGTGGGCCAGGGCGGCGCCGATCGCGGTGGAGACCAGGCCGTCGATGCCGCTGGCGCCGCGGTTGGCCATGATCCGGATGCCGCGGCGCGGCCGCATCACCTGGTCCAGGTCGCGGATCGGCATGCTGGCGGCGCTGAACAGCAGCGATCCGCCGGGCAGCCCGGCGACCAGGTCGCGGGCCAGGCGCGGCTCGGTCACCTCGGGGACGGCGTCCAGCACCGCGTCGACGGCCGCGGCGGCGGCCCGGTCGGCGGCCCGCCACGACTTCAGCCAGCCGTCGTCGCCCGACACCACCGGGATCTCCACGTCCTGGGCGACCTGGGTCGCCGAGCGGACGGGGTCGGGCCAGCGGGCCAGGGCCGGCGACAGCACGATGTGCTCCTCGGCGCGCCTGAGCAGCGACAGCAGCGGCCGGGACAGGCCGGGCTTGCCGAGGGTCACCACCACCTCGGGACGGTGGTGTTCGACGAACTCAGGGACGCCCAGCAGGAAGTGGTGGGAGGACAGGGCGTGGTCGCCGTAGCGGGCGTTGCCGTTGGGCTCGGCCAGCACGGGCCAGCCCGCCATCGACGCCGCCGCCACGTACCGCTTGACGTTGCTGGCCCCGTCGCCCACCACCAGGACCCCGCGGCGGGTCGGCGGGACGTGCAGCACCGAGCCGGGCGTGGCGGCGCGGATCTTGGTCCAGGCGCCGGTGGCGTCGCCGTCCAGCGGCTCGCACCAGCTCTCGTCGCCGTCGGGGACCAGGGGCTCGCGGAACGCGGCGTTCAGGTGCACCGGGCCCGGCTCGGGCGCCTGCGCCAGCCCCCACGCCCGGCTGGTCAGCGACCGCCAGTAGGCGACCATGCCGGGGCGGTTCTCCGGGACGCCGATCTCGCAGCTCCAGCGGACCGCCGTCCCGTACAGCTTAACCTGGTCGATGGTCTGGTTGGCGCCGGTGTCGCGCAGTTCGGGCGGCCGGTCGGCGGTGAGCAGGATCAGCGGGACGCCCGACTCGTGCGCCTCGATCACGGCCGGGTGGAAGTTGGCGGCGGCGGTGCCGGAGGTGCACACCAGCGCGACCGGGCGGCCCGAGCGCTTGGCCATGCCCAGCGCCAGGAACGAGGCCGACCGCTCGTCGATCCGCACGTGCATGCGGACCCGCCCGGCGGTCTCGGCGGCGTGCAGGGCCAGCGCGAGGGGCGCCGAGCGGGAGCCGGGGGCCAGCACGACCTCGGTCATGCCGCAGCGCAGCAGCTCGTCGACCAGCACGGTGGCCAGCGCGGTGGCGGGGTTCATCGGCCCACCGCGCCGATCGCCGCGGCCTCGAGGACCTCGGCGGCGCGGGCGAGGCCCCGCCGCCACCGCCCGGCGGTCTCCTCACCGGCCTCCACGCGGAGCAGCGCGTCCTCGTCCACGTCGGGACGGCGCACCGGGATCGCGCCGTCCACGGGCCGCAGCGGATCGGCGGCGACGTCGTCCTCCAGCAGCGAGAGGGTGGCCAGCCCGCACGCGAAGGGCAGCTCGGGCAGCGCGGCGGCCAGCGCCAGCCCGGCGGCCAGGCCCACCGAGGTCTCCACGGCGCTGGAGACCACGACCGGCAGGCCGCACGCCTCGGCCACCTCCAGCGCCGCCCGCACCCCGCCCAGCGGCTGCACCTTGACCACCGCGATGTCGGCGGCCTCGGCGGCGCGGACCTTCAGCGGGTCCTCGGCGCGGCGGATCGACTCGTCGGCGGCCACCGGGACGTCCACCCGCAGCCGGACCCGGGCCAGCTCCTCCAGCGTCGCGCACGGCTGCTCGGCGTACTCGAGGTCGAAGCGGTCCAGGGAGCGGATCATCCGGGCGGCGGTGTCGACGTCCCAGCCGCCGTTGACGTCGATCCGGACGCGGCCCGCGGGCCCCAGCGCGTCGCGGACGGCCTCCACGCGGGCCAGGTCGTCGGCCTCGTCCTGGCCGCGCTCGGCGACCTTGACCTTGGCCGTGCGGCACCCGGACGCGGCCGTCATGGCGTGCGCCTTCTCCGGGCCGACCGCCGGGATCGTCACGTTCACCGGGATCCGGTCGCGCCGCGGCTCCGGCCAGCCGTCGAAGGCGGCCTCCCGCGCGGCGGCGAGCCAGCGGGCGCACTCCGCCGGGCCGTACTCGGCGAACGGGGAGAACTCCCCCCAGCCCGCCGGGCCCTGGATGAGCACCCCCTCCCGCTGCGTGATGCCCCGGAACCGCGTCCGCATCGGGATGGAGTAGACCCGCACCCGCTGAACCCCCTGCCGTCGCACCTGAACGATGAGTGGTACCCGGTTAGTAATACCAGGGGAAACGCGACCAATCAGGGTCACGCTTCTCAAGGAACGAATCCCGCCCCTCGGCGGCCTCGTCGGTGCCGTAGGCCAGACGGGTCGTCTCCCCCGCGAAGATCTGCTGCCCGACCAGGCCGTCGTCGATCGCGTTGAAGGCGTACTTGAGCATCCGCTGCGCGGTGGGGCTCTTGCCGTTGACCTTGCGGGCCCACTCCAGCGCGGTGCGCTCCAGCTCGGCGTGCGGGACGACGGCGTTGACCATCCCCATGCGGTGCGCGGCCTCGGCGTCGTAGGTGTCGCCGAGGAAGAAGATCTCGCGGGCGAACTTCTGGCCGACCTGGCGGGCCAGGTAGGCCGAGCCGAACCCGCCGTCGAAGCTGGCCACGTCGGCGTCGGTC
The DNA here is from genome assembly GCF_042656285.1 of Actinomadura rugatobispora. Taxonomy (GTDB): domain Bacteria; phylum Actinomycetota; class Actinomycetes; order Streptosporangiales; family Streptosporangiaceae; genus Spirillospora; species Spirillospora rugatobispora. The sequence goes on from NZ_JBHSON010000008.1 coordinate 69,523, forward strand.
TGCTTGAACCGGGCGTGCTCGCGGCTGGCCAGCGTCAGGTCGCAGGTGACGTGCAGGCTGTGCCCGCCGCCGGCGGCCCAGCCGGGCACCACGCAGATCACGACCTTGCCCATGAACCGGATGAGGCGCTGCACCTCCAGGATGTGCAGCCGCCCCGCCCTGGCCGGGTCGATGGTCTCGGAGGTCTCCCCCTCGGCGTACTTGTAGCCGTCCTTGCCGCGGATCCGCTGGTCGCCGCCCGAGCAGAAGGCCCAGCCGCCGTCCCTGGGCGAGGGCCCGTTGCCGGTCAGCAGGACGCAGCCGATGTCGCTCGACATCCGCGCGTGGTCCAGGGCGCGGTAGAGCTCGTCGACGGTGTGGGGGCGGAAGGCGTTGCGGATTTCGGGACGGTCGAAGGCGATGCGCACCGTGCCCTGGTCGACGGCCCTGTGGTAGGTGACGTCGGTGAAGTCGAAGCCCTCGACTTCCTTCCAGGCTCCGGGGTCGAACAGCTCCGAGACCATGTCGTGGGGGTTCCTCTCCGTCGGGGATCCGTTGGGGCCGCCGGGGACATTCAACCGCCTCCCGGTTTCGAACGCGTTCAGTGGGGTCGTCTACGCTGGCCCCTGTCATGTCACAGTCCCCGCATGCGAGCGTTCTGCCACCGGGCCCGCGCCAGTTCGAGGCGCTGGCCGCGGCCCTGGAGGGAACCGGCCCCGCCCTGTGCCCGATCGCGCCCGGCCTGCCGGGCCCCGCGCTGGAGCGCCTGCTGGAGGCGCTGGCGCCCGGGGCCGTGGAGACCACCGGGGGTGTGCGCCCCCGTGCCGGGGGCGTCCCGGTGACCGAGGGCACGGCCGTGCTGGTCGCCACCTCCGGCTCGACCGGCACACCCAAGATCGTAGAGCTGCCGGCGGCGGCGCTGCGCCACTCCGCCGCCGCGACGCTGGCCCGGGTGGGCGCCGAGCCCGGCGAGCGGTGGCTGTGCTGCCTGCCCACCAGCCACATCTCCGGGATCCAGGTGCTGGTGCGGGCGCTGGTGGGCGGCACCGAGCCGGTGATCCAGCCCCGCTTCGACCCCACGGCGGTGGCCACCGCCGACGCCGCGCACCTGTCGTGCGTCCCGACCCAGCTGCGGCGGCTCCTGGACGCGGGGGCGGATCTGGGCAAGTTCCGCTCGATCCTGCTGGGCGGCGCGGCCGCCCCGCCGGATCTGCTGGAGGAGGCGCGGCGGCGCGGCGCCCGGGTGTTCACCACCTACGGCATGAGCGAGACCTGCGGGGGGTGCGCCTACGACGGCGTGCCGCTGGACGGCGTGCGCGCGGCCGTCGGCGAGGACGGCCGGATCCGCCTGGCCGGGCCGGTGCTGTTCTCCGGCTACCGGCTGCGCCCCGACCTGACCGCGGCGGCGCGCGAGGACGAGTGGTTCGTCACACAGGACCTGGGCGCCTTCGACGGCGAGGGGCGGCTGCGGGTCCGCGGGCGGGTCGACGATGTGATCAACACCGGTGGCGAGAAGGTCGTGGCGGGCGAGGTCGCGGCCGTGATCTCGCGCCATCCGGGCGTGCGGGACGTGGTGGTGGTCGGCCGGCCCGACGCCGAGTGGGGCGAGCGGGTCACCGCCGTCCTGGTGCCCGGCTCCCCGGCCGCGCCCGGCCTGGCCGAGCTGCGCGCCTGGGTCCGCGAGACGCTGCCCGCCCACGCGGCGCCGCACGAGTTGGAGGTGGTGGCGGCGATCCCGCTGCTGCCCTCCGGCAAGCCGGACCGGGAACGCCTGCGCCGCGCCCGCGGCTGATCTTCGTGCCCGGTCACGGCGGGGCCCGCACCGGCGGACCTCCCGCACGTGGCAGTCTGGTTCTCCGGGGGCATCCATGGCTCGACGGCAGCAGGAGCAGGAGAGCGCGCTGACGGTCCTGGTGGCGCTGGCCGCCAATTTCGGGATCGCCATCGCCAAGATCATCGCGGCCGTGCTGACCGGCTCGGCGTCGCTGGCCGCCGAGGCCGCGCACTCGGTCGCCGACACCTTCAACGAGGTGCTGCTGTGGGTGGGGCTGCGCCGCAGCGGCCGCCCGGCCGACCGGCGGCACCCGCTGGGGCACGGCAAGGAGCGCTACATCTGGACGCTCCTGGTCGCCGTCGCGATCTTCGGCATGGGCGCGCTGTTCGCGTTCTACCAGGGCGTGGAGACGCTGCTGGGCCACCACGCCGGCGAGGCCGACCCGCTGGCCGGCTACCTCGTGCTGGCGGTCTCCTTCGTGCTGGAGGGGATCTCCTGGCGGCGGGCGCTGCGGCAGGTCCGGGCCGACGCCCGGGCGGAGGACCTGTCCGTGCCCGACTTCATCCGCCGCACCGACGAGCCCACCTCGATCAGCGTGCTCCTGGAGGACTCGGCCGCCCTCGTCGGGCTGCTGCTGGCCTTCGCCGGGCTGGGGCTGCACCAGCTGACCGGGGCGGCGGTGTGGGACGGGGTCGGCTCCATCCTGATCGGCGTGCTGCTGACGGCGGTGGCCCTGGTGCTGGGGCGGATCAACCTCAACCTGCTGGTGGGCCGGCAGGCCGATCCGCGGATGGTCCGCGACATCCGGCGGCGGCTGGGCGAGGCGGAGGAGATCGAGTGGGTGGCCGACATCGTGACGGTGACCTTCGGCGCCGACACGGTGCTGGTGTGCGCCCGGCTGGACTTCCGCGACACGCTGACCGCCGGGGAGGTCGAGCGCGCGTGCGTGCGGATGGCGCGGGAGCTGCGGGCGGCGCACGCGGAGATCGACGAGGTCTTCCTGGAACCGGTCCCCCGCGACGATCCCGAGCTGCGCGCCCGGGTGATCGAGCGGTACGGCCGAATCGCCCCGCCTCCGACGGAATCTTCGTGAACTATCCGGAAATACCGTGCCCTGAGGGCCTATGACCGACTTGAAGGAGAGCTGTGGGACGCTTGATACCGCCCGTTGGGAACAAGGACCCCGCCGCCCGGCGTTCCGAATAATGCGCGCGAAACCACCGCACACAATCTCCGCGCCGCACCACACCACCGAAGGGAGGGGGTGTCCCCATGCCGCGAACCGCCATGCCGACCAGCGCCGAGACCCCGCCGACCGAGGGTACGAGCCCCGCGCTCGACGCCCTCCTCGACCGTGGCCGCGCCCAAGGGCGCCTCTCGCTCGCCGAGGTGCGCCTGGCCTTCGAGGCCGCCGGGATCAGCCCGTCGCAGGGCCGTTCCATCCTGCGCGAGCTCTCCGAGGCGGGCATCCGGCTGGCCAGCGAGGACGAGCCGGCCCGCAAGGCGGCCGCCCAGCCCGCGGCGACGGCGGACCAGGGCAAGGACGCCCCAGCACCGGCCCGCAGGCCCCGGCGCGCCGCCAAGGCCGCCGCGAAGGTAGCCGCCAAGCCCGCCGCGCCCACGTCCGGTGACGCGGCCACGGCCGGGACCACCGCCGAGGACGGCTCGTTCGAGGTCACCGAGGTCGAGGCCGAAGAGCCCGCCGCCGACCTGGACGACCAGTCCACCACCATGGGCGACTCCGTCCACACCTACCTCAAGGCCATCGGCCGCCGCCAGCTGCTCACCGCCGAGCAGGAGGTCGACCTGGCCAAGCGCATCGAGGTCGGGCTCTACGCCGAGTACAAGCTGGAGAACGAGCAGCCGGCCCCCGAGCTGCGCGCCGACCTGGAGTGGGTCGCCGCCGACGGCCGCCGCGCCAAGGCCCACATGCTGGAGGCCAACCTCCGCCTGGTGGTCTCGGTCGCCAAGAAGTACTCCGACCGCGGCCTGTCGCTGCTGGACGTCGTCCAGGAGGGCAACCTCGGCCTGATCCGCGCGGTCGAGAAGTTCGACTACTCCAAGGGCTACAAGTTCTCCACCTACGCCATGTGGTGGATCCGCCAGGCCATCCAGCGCGGCTTCGCCGACTCGGCCCGCACCATCCGGCTCCCCGTCCACGTGCTGGAGATGCTGAGCAAGCTCAGCCGCGTGGAACGGGACATGCACCAGCGGCTGGGCCGCGAGCCCACCCCCGAGGAGCTGGCCACCGAGCTGGACAAGAGCCCTGAGCAGGTCCGCGAGCTGCTGCGCACCAGCCGGCAGCCGATCAGCCTCGACTCCACCATCGGCGAGGACGGCGAGACCCGGATCGGCGACCTGATCGAGGACACCGACAGCCCCGAGGCCTCCGAGCTGGTCGACCGCCAGCTGATGGCCGACCAGCTGCGCCGCACCCTCGACATCCTGTCCCCGCGCGAGGCCAAGATCATGGCGATGCGGTTCGGCCTGTACGACGGCACGCCCCGCACCCTCGACGAGATCGGCAAGGCGCTGGGCCTGACCCGCGAACGCATCCGCCAGCTGGAGAAGGAGTCCCTCTCCAAGCTCCGCCACCCCAGCAACGCCCGCCCCCTCCTGGACTTCGCGGTGTGACCTGTGGGGGGGCGACCCCCCACACCCCCTGCCCGTCCCTCCGGGTCATTCGGTTCGGCGGAACTCCCATACGGCCACGGCCATGAGGGCCAGGCCCATGGTGAGGACCAGGAGGAGTTCCAGGGCCACCGGGACCTGCCAGCCGTTCCAGGTGACGCCGGGATTGAAGGTGCGTTCCAGGGCCGGGGAGACCTGCAGGTGGGCGAAGACGGCCTGGCGGAGGGGGTCGACGGCGTAGGTCAGCGGGTTGAGGCGGGTCAGGACGCTCAGCCACACCGGCAGGCCGCTCAGCGGATACAGGGCGCCCGACAGGAACATCATCGGCATCATGGCCATCTGCATGACGCCGAAGAACGCCTGCATGCTCTGGATCCGCGCCGCCAGCATCACCCCGAACCCGGTGAGCGCGAAGGCGCTCAGGAACATCATTCCCAGCAGCTGGGCGAGCAGCAGCGGGTCGTAGGGGATGCCCGCGAGGCCGGCCAGCGCCAGGATCACCGTGCCCTGCAGCGTCGCCACCAGGGCCCCGCCGAAGCACTTGCCGACCACCAGCGCGGAACGGCTGACCGGCGCGACCAGCATCTCGCGCAGGAAGCCGAACTCCCGGTCCCACACGATCGACCCGGCCGAGAACATCGCGGTGAACATCACCGACATCGCGCACACGCCCGGAAAGATGAAGGTCTTCAGGTCGACGTGACCGGCCGGGCCGGAGCCGCGGGCCATCAGGGTGCTCAGGCCGGTGCCCATGACCAGCAGCCACAGCACCGGCTGGACCAGGTTGGAGATCATCCGCATCCGGTCCCGCCAGAACCGGATCAGCTCCCGGTGCAGGACCACCTTCACCGCGCGCAGGTCGTGCCGGACGCTGCGCGGCGGAACGGCCACCCGCGCCACGGCGCCGTCCGCGGTCAGGTCTCCGCCGGAGCGGGCGGGCTCCCGCGTGTCCATCTCGGCCATCGCCGCCCCCGTCATCCGCGCTGGCGCATCGCCAGGCGCATCCAGTCCTTGGACGATCCCTCGGCGTCCCGGATCGTGGTGCCGGTGAACGACATGAACACATCGTCCAGCGACGGCCGGGACACGTTCACCGAGCGGATCGGCACCCCCAGCTCCGCGAACAGCCGGGGCACGAACGCCTCGCCCGAGGCGACCGCGAAGGTCACCAGGCCCTCGGCGAGCCGCGCCTCCAGCCCGAACCGCCCGGCCAGCGCGGCGATCGCGGCGGAGTCGTCGGCCGTGCGGATCTGCACGCGGTCCTTGCCCACCCCCGCCTTGAGCGCCTCGGGCGTGTCCAGCGCCACGATCTGCCCGCGATCCATGATCGCGATGCGGTCGCAGTTCTCCGCCTCGTCCATGTAGTGGGTGGTGAGGAAGATCGTGATCTGCTCGGCGCGGCGCAGCTCCCGGATGTACTCCCAGATCGAGGTGCGGGTCTGCGGGTCCAGGCCGACGGTGGGCTCGTCCAGGAACAGCACCCGCGGCGAGTGCAGCAGCCCCCGGGCGATCTCCAGCCGCCGCTTCATGCCGCCGGAGTAGAGCCGCACCAGGTCGCGGCGCCGCTCCCACAGCCCCACCATCTCCAGCACCTGGCGGATGCGCGGCCCGGTCAGCGACCGCGGCACGCCGTACAGCTCGGCGTGGAAGCGCAGGTTCTGCTCGCCGCTGAGGTAGCCGTCCAGGGTGGGGTCCTGGAAGACCAGGCCGATGTTGCGGCGCACGTCGTCGCGCTCGGCCACCACGTCGTGCCCGGCGACCCGGGCCGCCCCGGCGGTGGGCCGCAGCAGCGTGCAGAGCATGTTGATCGTGGTGGACTTGCCCGCGCCGTTGGGGCCGAGGAACCCGAACACCTCCCCGGGCTCGACCTCGAACTCGATGCCCCGGACCGCCTCGACGTCCCCGAAGCTCTTCACCAACCCCTCGACGGCCACGGCCGGTTCCCCGCTGGGCATGGGCCTCCCTCGCTGAACCACCTACCACCAACGTAGCCCGGCGCCCGAGCCCCGCGCGGAATCGCCGTCAGGCGTTGAGGCGGATGACCGAGAAGTGGCCGCCCTGCGGGTCGCTGAGCACCGCGAACCGGCCGATCGGCAGGTCGGCGGGCGGCACCGGGACCGCCCCGCCCAGCTCGCCGGCCAGCGCCGCCGCCGCGTCGCAGTCGGCGACGGCGAAGTACACCATCCAGTGCGGCGGGATCTCCCGCGGCCACTGGTCGTCCATGAGGAGCATCCCGGCGGTCTCCGCGCCGCCGGGGTTGCTCCACTCGGTGTAGATCGTGGTGCCGAACGGGCTGGTCTCGGCCTCCCAGCCGAACACCGCCCGGTAGAACTCCTCGGCCGTCTCGGTGTCGCGGCACGCCAGCTCGCTCCAGCAGTAGGCGCCCGGCTCGTTCACCACGCCCGCGCCCTGGAACTCCAGCGGCTGCCAGGCGCCCACCACGGCGCCCACGGCGTCGGCGAAGATCGCCATCCGGCCCTGGTCCAGGACGTCCATCGGCTCCATCAGCACCTGGCCGCCCGCCCCGCGCACCGCGTCCACGGTCGCGTCCAGGTCGGTGACGCTCACGTAGGTGCACCACGCGACCGGCTGGCCCTCGACCGTCTGCGGCATCAGCGCGGCCACCGGGCGCGGGTCCTCCCCGCCCAGCGTCATGATCGTGTAGCCGCCGGCCGCCGGGTCGTCGGACGGCCGGGCGTGCCAGCCGAACAGCCCGCCGTAGAACGCCTTGGAGGACTCGATGCCGGGCGTGCCCAGGTCCACCCAGCAGGGCGTCCCCGGCTCGTAGGAGGTTCTGTCCGGCATGGGCCGACTCCGTCCTCACCTCGGCTCCCCCGCCCGCGGCGGCTCATTTGCAGCCTAGGGCGGCCCCGGTAAAGACTCCGGCCGCGGCCAGGCAGCGCAGCCCCAAGGACGGCGCGGCGGCGCTCAGGCCACCGGGACGGCCGCCGCCGCGTGGAGGCGGGCCTCGTCGAAGCGGCGCAGCACCAGCCGGGCCAGCGCGTCGTGGGCGCCCATCGGGGCGCTGAGGTGGTCGGCGCCGGCCGCCGCCATCCGGCCGTGGAAGAACCCCGGCGCCAGCAGATGCGCGGCCACCAGCACCCGGTCGGCTCCGCGCGCCCGCTGCTCGGCGACGACGTCGGCCAGCGCCGGGCCGCCGGCGGCCACGAACCCGTAGGGCACCGGCCGCCGCAGCCGCCGCGACAGCAGCCGCGCCGCCGCGCGCACGTCCTCGACGCCCCCCGGGTCCGACGACCCCGCCGCGCCCAGCACCACCGCGTCCGACGGGCGCGGGCGCACGCCCCGCAGCAGCCGGTCGGCCGTCGCGGCCGCCAGGAGCGGGTGCGGCCCCAGCGGACCGGCCATCACCACCTCGGGGCACAGCCGCTCCACCCGCCCCGGAATGTCGATCAGCGCGTGGTAGCCGCGCGCCAGCATCAGCGGGACCGCCACCACCGGCCCCTCGATCCGCCGCGCCGCCGCCTCCAGCGACGGCTCGGCCAGCTCGGCGTACGCCTCGGCGACCGGCAGCCACGGCCGCGCCGCCCGCACCCGCTCCAGCAGCGCCCGCACCACCGCGGGCCCGCCCGGATCACGGGTGCCGTGCGCCACCGCCAGCAGCGTCGGAACGCCCTCCCCCGCCCCCCACCTCGAACGCTCAGCCACTGGTCTCCGCTCTGATCGGCTCCACCAGCCTCGGGTCGCACGCCAGCCGGTAGCCGCGCTTGACCACGGTCTCCACGATCCCCGACCGCCCCAGCCCGCGGCGCAGCCGCGCCACGGCCATCTCCACCGCGTGCTCGTCGGCCTGCGGACGGCCCTCCCGCGACCAGGGCGTCCCGCCCACGATCAGCCGGCTCGGCAGCACCCCGCACAGCTCGGCGCGCGACACCACGTGCCCGGGACGCCGCGCCAGCGCCCGCAAGATCGCCATCGGCGCCGGCGCGATCGGCCGCAGCTGGCCGTCCAGGACGACCGCGTGCCCGCGCAGCTCCAGCGACACCCCGCGCACCTGCAGCAGCCGCGACCGGCGGCGCGGCAGGTCCGACACCAGCGCCCGCACCAGCGCCCCGATCCGCGCCCGTTCCGGCTGCACGGTCGGCACGCCCCGCTCGGCCAGCGGCTGCGCGGTCACCGGGCCCACGCACGCGGCCACCACGTGGGTGCGCAGCGCCTCCAGCAGCGGCTCCTCCAGCCCGTCCTCCGCCGCCACCGCCAGCGTCGCGGCCACCGCCGGCGAGGAGGTGAACGCGATCGCGTCGACCGTCCCCGCCACCGCCTGCCCGACCAGCCGGCGCAGCGGCGTCGAGTCGTCGGTCCGCGACCACCGGTACACCGGGATCTCGATCACCTCGGCGCCCGCCTCGCGCAGCGCGTCGGTGAACTCCGGGAGCTGCTCGCCGTACAGCTGCACCGCGATCCGGGCGCCCCTGACATCCTTCTCCAGCAGGTGGTTGAGCACCTCCGCGCAGCTCTCCGAGTCCGGCGACCAGCGCTCCTGAAGCCCGGCCTGCCGGATCGCGCCGCGCGCCTTGGGGCCGCGCGCCAGGATGTCCACCTGCCCCAGCCGCTCGATCAGGCCGTCGCGCAGGCCCCACCCGTCGGCGGTCTCCAGCCAGGCCCGGAAGCCGATGCCGGTGGTGACCACCACGTGGTCCAGGGGACGTTCGATGCACTCGTGCGTGGCGTGCAGCAGCTCGGCGTCGTCGGACAGCGGGATGAGACGGATCGCGGGAGCGTGGACGACCCGGGCGCCGCGCCGCTCCAGCAGCGTGGCCAGTTCCTCGTGCCGCCGGGCTGCGGTCACCCCGACGGCGAATCCGGCGAGGGGCTCACTCTCGGTGTTCATCGGGGCCGGTCACCTCCACGGGCACCTCCGAAACCGCCTGCCGCGGCGCCTGCAGCGCCACCTCCACGCGGTCCCCGGCGGGCACGCGGCGGATCGCGAAGGTGGGGAGCGCCACCTGCGGATCGTCCAGGCAGGATCCGGTGCGCAGGTCGAAGACCTGCTTGAACATGGGCGAGGCGACGGTGGGAGCGCCGCCGCGGGTGCCCAGGATCCCGCGCGAGATCACGTAGGCGCCGCTGAACGGATCGAGGTTGGACAGGGCGTACAGGTCGCCGTCGAAGGTCCGGAACACCGCCACCTGGACGCCCTCGACCATCGCGCAGGCGCCGCGTTCGGCGGTCAGGTCGGAGTAGGAGCAGATGTCGTGCCAGCCGGCCCGCTCGGCGGGTGGGAGCCCGGCGAGGGCGAGGACGGGAGCGAGTTCGGGCGTCGTGGTCATGGTGCGGCCACCTCCAGCCGTGGACCGGTCACCAGGACCGGCTTGATCTGGTCGCGCTCGGGTTCGAAGACGATGCTCGGATCGGGTGTGTCGGGTGCGTTGACGAAGGAGACGAAGCGGCTGAGCTTCGCGGGGTCGTTGAGGGTGTCGCGCCACTCGTCGGAGTAGGAGCCCACGTGCCGGTCCATCGCGGCGTCCAGCTCCGCGCAGATGCCCAGCCGGTCCTCGACGACGACCTCGCGGAGGTAGTCCAGGCCGCCCTCCAGGCCCTCCAGCCAGGTGGCGGTGCGCTGCAGCCGGTCGGCCGTGCGGATGTAGAACATCAGGAACCGGTCGATGTAGCGGACCAGGGTCTCGTCGTCCAGGTCGGTGGCGAACAGGTCGGCGTGCCGCGGGCGCATCCCGCCGTTCCCGGCGACGTAGAGGTTCCAGCCCTTCTCCGTCGCGATGATCCCGAAGTCCTTGCCCTGCGCCTCGGCGCACTCGCGGGCGCACCCCGACACCGCCGACTTCAGCTTGTGCGGGGCGCGCAGCCCCCGGTAGCGCAGCTCCAGCTTGATGGCCATGCCGACCGAGTCCTGGACGCCGTAGCGGCACCAGGTCGACCCCACGCACGACTTCACCGTGCGCAGCGCCTTGCCGTAGGCGTGCCCGGACTCGAACCCGGCGTCCACCAGCCGCTTCCAGATCAGCGGGAGCTGCTCGACGCGGGCGCCGAACAGGTCCAGCCGCTGCGCCCCGGTGATCTTGAGGTAGAGGTCGAACTCCCTGGCCACCTCGCCGATCACGATCAGCTTCTCGGGGGTGATCTCGCCGCCCGGCACCCGCGGCACCACCGAGTAGGTGCCGTTCTTCTGCATGTTGGCCAGGAAGTGGTCGTTGGTGTCCTGCAGCGCCGCCTGCTCGCCCTCCAGGATGTGCCCGTTGCCCAGGCTGGCCAGGATCGAGGCCACCACCGGCTTGCAGATGTCACAGCCGCGGCCCCGGCCGTGCTGCTCGATCAGGTCGGTGAAGGTGCCGATGCCGCGCACCCGCACGATGTCGAACAGCTCGGCGCGGCTGTACTCGAAGTGCTCGCACAGCGCCCGGCTGACCTCGATCCCGGCGGCGGTCAGCTCCGCGTCCAGGATCTTCTTGGCCAGCGGCACGCAGCTGCCGCAGGTGCTGCCCGCCCTGGTGCACGCCTTGATGCCGGGGACGTCGGTCAGGCCCTCGTCGCGGATCGCGCAGCGGATCGTCTCGGCGCTGACGTTGTTGCAGCTGCAGATCACGGTGGCGCCGGGCAGGTCGCCGCCGGCCGCCTCGGTGCCGCCGAACAGCGCCTGCTCGGGCGAGCCCGGCAGCTCGGCGCCGATGTAGGCGCGCAGCGTCGGGTACGACTCGGCGTCGCCGACCAGCACCCCGCCCAGCAGCGTCCGCGCGTCGTCGCTGACGATCAGCTTCTTGTAGACGCCGGCGACCGGGTCGGTGTAGGTGACGTCCAGGGCGCCCTGGTCGGGCCCGGCGAACGGGTCGCCGAAGCTGGCCACGTCGACGCCCATCAGCTTGAGCTTGGTGGACAGGTCGGCGCCGTCGAAGCGGGCCGGGCTCTCGCCCCCGGACGCCAGCGCCAGCAGCCGGTCGGCGACCACCTCGGCCATGCTGAAGCAGGGCGCGACCAGGCCGTACACCTGGCCGTCGACCAGGGCGCACTCCCCGATCGCGTAGATCGCCGGGTCCTCGGTGCGGCACGAGCCGTCCACCACGATGCCGCCCCGCTCGCCCACCGGCAGGCCGCACTCGCGGGCCAGCGCGTCGCGGGGGCGGATCCCGGCCGAGAAGACCACCACGCCGGCCTCGATCGCGGTGCCGCCGGACAGCGCGACCCGCGCCACGGAGCCGTCGTCGCCGGCCTCCAGGCCCTCCATCGGGGTCCCGGCGTGCACCTTCATGTCCAGGGCCTCGATGTGGCGGCGCAGCATGGCGCCGCCGCCCTCGTCGAGCTGGCGCGGCATCAGCCACGGCGCGACCTCGACGACGTGGGTGTCCACGCCCAGGCCCTGCATCGCCCTGGCGGCCTCGAGCCCGAGGAGCCCGCCGCCGACCACGACGCCGCCGGTCCCGGGGCTTGACGTTGTAAGGTTCGCGCAGTGGTCGCGGAGCGCGTCCAGGTCGTCGATGGTGCGGTAGACGAACACGCCGGGGAGGTCGTGGCCCGGGACCGGCGGCACGAACGGCGCCGAACCCGTCGCCAGCACCAGCGCGTCGTAGGGCGCCTCGCGCCCCGACGCGGTCCGGACCGTGCGGGCCGCGCGGTCGATCGCCACCACCGGGTCGCCGGTCAGCAGCTCCACGCCGGCGTCGTGCGGCGCGCAGGCCAGATCCGCGTCCTCGGTCAGGTAGGAGGTCAGCGCCACCCGGTCGTAGGCCGGGCGGGTCTCCTCCCCGATCACCGTGACGCGCCAGGAACGGGCCGTGTCGCGCTCGCGCAGCGCCTCGACGAGCCGGTGCCCGGTCGGCCCGTGGCCGACCACGACCAGCTCCATGGGTTCGTCCCCTCCGTCGTTCATGGGCCCGATCCTCAGCAGGAGCCGTTTCGCGGTTGCGTCCCCTTTGTCACCGGCGTGTTAAAAGACGCTCACCTCGAAATCGAATCGTGGTCATCCCGCAATCAACACGGCAAAATTTCCGCGCATCTTTCCGAATAGGCGAAAACCCGCCGCGATGCCCGGCCGAACTTCTCGACCGGGCCCGCGACGGGCCCTCGTCCCGATTCCCCGCGCCCCGCGGGCTCACCCGGCGGGAACGGAGTCCTGCTCCCCCAGCCAGGCCACGATGCCCTCCAGGGCGTCCCGGCAGCCGCCGCAGCCGGTGCTCGCCCGGGTCCGCGCCGCCACCTCGTCCGCCGTTCGTGCGCCTTTCTCCCAGCACGCCCGGATCTGTCCCTTGGTGACGTTGTTGCACTGGCAGACCGTCGCCGCGTCCGGCATCCGCACCGGCGAATCGGCGGGCTGCGCACCGCCGATCCCCGGGAAGAACAGGCTGAGCCGATCGGCCGGCAGCGGCGCCGCCCGGTCGTACAGCTGGGTCAGAGTCCCCGCCGTGCTCGTCTCCCCCAGCAGGATCGCCCCGATCACCCGGTCCTCGCGGATCGTCACCTTCTTGTACGTCCCGCGGCTGGCGTCGGCGAACTGGATCACCTCCACGCCGGGATCGTCGTCGCCGTGGTGGGTCTCCCCCATCGCCACCAGGTCCACGCTGGCCGCCTTCAGCCGGGTGATCTGCCGGGCCCCGGTGAAACGGGCCCGCGCGTCAGCGCCGGTCAGCAGGTCGGCCAGCACCGTCGCCTGCTCCCACGCCGGCGCCACCAGCCCGTAGACCGTGCCGCCGTACTGCGAGCACTCGCCGATCGCGCGCACCGACGGATCCGACACCGACCGCAGCATCTCGTCCACCACGATCCCCCGGTCGACCTCCAGCCCGGCCGCACGCGCCATCCCAACCTCGGGCCGCACTCCGCACGCCAGCACGACCAGATCGGCGTCCAGGGCCTCGGGCCCGTCCCCGCCGCCGCCCGGCGCGGCCAGCTCCACCCCCGTCACGCGCGGCCCGGACGCCTCCCGCACCACGCGCAGCGCGGTCACGTTGACCTCGACGCGGGCCCGGATCCCCAGCCTGCTCAGCGTGCGGGCCAGCACCTTCCCGGCCCCGGGATCGAGCTGGCGCTCCATCAGGTGCCCGGCCAGGTGCACCACCGTCACCTCCAGGCCGCGGCCCACCAGCCCGCGCGCGGCCTCGATGCCCAGCAGCCCGCCGCCGATCACCACGGCCCGCCGCGCTCCCGCCGCCGCGTCGATGATCGCGCTGCAGTCGTCCAGGGTCCGGAACGTCACCGCGCCGCCGGGCAGCCCGTCCTCGGTGCCCGGGATCGGCGGCACCAGCGAGCTGCTCCCGGTCGCCATCACCAGCGTCCCGTACGGCACCGCGCTGCCGTCCGAGCCGTGCACGACCCTGGCCCGGCGGTCGATGCCGACCACCTCCACGCCCAGCCGCGCGTCCACGCCGCTCGCCTCGTACCAGGCCGGATCGACCAGGCCGATCTGGTCCGGACCGGTCACGCCGGCCAGCACGTTGGACAGCAGCACCCGGTTGTAGGGCTGCCGCGGCTCGGCGCCGAACACCGTCAGCGGCACCCGCGGGTCCCGCGCGCGGATCTCCGACACCAGCCTGGACCCGGCCATCCCGTTGCCCACGACCACGATCCCGCGGGACCGGGCCGCCGGCCCGTCGGCTTCGCTGATCACGTACCGGCTCCTTCGTCGATCGGGGTGGGGACGGCCCGGGGCTCCGCCGCTCCGGCGTCCGGGGACCCCAGCGGCTCGAGGCGGACGGCGCAGACCTTGAACTCCGGCATCCGCGACATCGGGTCCAGCGCCGGATTGGTGAGCAGGTTGGCCCTGCCCTCGCCCGCCCAGTGGAAGGGGATGAAGACGGTGTCGTGACGGATCGCGTCGCTCAGCCGCGCCCGCACGGTGGCGGCGCCGCGGCGGCTGGCCACCCGCACGTCCGCGCCCTCGGCGATGCCCAGCCGCCCGGCCAGATCGGGGTGCAGCTCCACGAACGCCTCGGGCGCCGCCTCCGCCAGCGGCCGCACCCGGCGGGTCTGGGCGCCGCTCTGGTACTGGGCGAGCACCCGGCCCGTGGTCAGGTACACCGGGTAGTCGGCGTCGACGTCCTCGGCGGCGCCGCCGTGCTCGACCGGGGTCATCCGGGCGCGGCCGTCGGGCGTGGCGAACCGGTCGAGGAACGGCCGCGGCGTGCCCGGATGCTCCTCGGAAGGGCACGGCCAGAAAACGCCGCCCTCCTTCTCGATCCGCTCGTAGGTGATCCCCGAGTAGTCGGCGAGACCGCCCGCGCTGGCCTCGCGCAGCTCCTCGAACACCTCCGCGGGCTCCTCGCTCCAGGTGCCGGGGGCGTGCAGCCGGTCGGCGAGCACGGCCAGGATCTCCAGATCGGTCCGCACCCCCTCCGGCGGCCGCTGCGCCCGCTTGCGCCGCAGGACGCGGCCCTCCAGGTTCGTCATCGTGCCGCCCTCCTCCGCCCACTGGGCGGTGGGCAGCACCACGTCGGCGCGGCGCGCGGTCTCGGAGGGCACGAAGTCGGCGACGGCCAGGAAGTCCAGCGCGTCCAGCCGCTCCTCCACCTGCGACGCCCGCGGCGCCGACACCACGGGATTGGAGCCGAACAGCAGCATCGCCTTGGGCCCGCCGTCGGTGCCCAGCGCCGACAGCAGCTCGTAGGCCGAACGCCCCGGACCGGGCAGGTCCGCGGGGTCCACCCCCCACACCGCCGCCACGTGCGCGCGGGCCTCCGGATCGTCGATCTTGCGGTAGCCGGGGAGCTGGTCGGCCTTCTGCCCGTGCTCCCGGCCGCCCTGGCCGTTGCCCTGCCCGGTCAGGCAGCCGTACCCCGAGCCCTCCCGGCCCGGCAGGCCCAGCGCCAGCGCCAGGTTGATGAACGCGGTCACCATGTCGGTGCCCCGCGCGTGCTGCTCGGTGCCGCGCGCGGTCAGGACGTAGGAGCGCTCGCCCCGCGCCAGCAGCCGCACGGCCTCGCGCATGTACGGCACCGGCACCCCGGTGATCCGCTCGACCCGCTCCGGCATGTAGGCGTTGACCACCCTGCGGACGGCCTCGAATCCCGAGGTGCGCGCCGCCAGGTACGCCTCGTCCAGGAGCCCCTCCACGATCGCCAGGTGCAGCAGGCCGTTGGCCAGCGCCAGGTCGGTGCCCGGCGTCGGCTGCAGGTGCAGGTTGGCCTGCCGCGCCGTGGCCGTACGGCGCGGATCGACCACGATCAGCGCCCCGCCCGCCTTCTGCGCGTCGGTGAGGTGCCGCATGAACGGCGGCATCGTCTCGGCCACGTTCCCGCCGGCCAGCAGGATCGCCCCGGCCCGGCCCAGGTCGGTGATCGGCCCCGGCAGCCCGCGGTCCATCCCGAACGCGCGGCCCGAGGCCGCCGCGGCCGACGACATGCAGAACCTGCCGTTGTAGTCGATCTGCGAGGTGCGCAGCGCGATCCGGGCGAACTTCCCCAGCTGGTAGGCCTTCTCGTTGGTCAGGCCGCCGCCGCCGAACACCGCGACGGCGTCCGGGCCGTGCGCGCCCTGCACCCGTGTGATCTCCGACACGATCCGGTCCAGCGCCCGGTCCCACGTGACCGGCTCGAGCGGGGCGTCCCGCGAGGCGCGCATCAGCGGGGAGGTCAGCCGGTCCGGGACGGCCAGCATCTCGGTGGACGTCCAGCCCTTCTGGCACAGCCCGCCGCGGTTGGCCGGCACGTCCTCGCGCGGCACCACGCGCAACGGCACCGTGCGCGGCGGCAGCGACCGCGCGCCGCCGTGGACGCCGTTGGCACCGCCGACGCCGTTGGCACCGCCCGCACCGCCGGCGGCGGGCGCCTCCGCTCCGTCGTCGACCAGCGACATGCCGCACTGCAACGCGCAGTAGGGACAGTGCGTCGGAGTATCGGTCATGGCCCCGAGAGTGTGCGGGCCCCGTTTCGCGTCTGGGTCCCCTATGTGACCCGGGTGTTAAAAGCCGCTCACGCGACGCCGTTCACCAAGGTCAAGACCGGTGCGCGGGAACGGTCCCCGGCCAGGCCGGAGCACGTGCCGCGGCACGTTGACGATCACGTGTCAAGCGTTGTCGACCATTGTCAATGCCCATTCGGCGCTCCCCGCCCGGTAACCGAACGGATCGGCGGCGGCCCGCCGGACCGGCGCGCGAACCGGCCCCGACCACCGCCGAACGCACGGACGGGCGGGCCCGCGCGGCCTAATCTCGACTCATGCCCGACGCTGCTTATTACGCCTCGCTGCCGCGCACCCGCGGCGCCGCCGCGGCCCTGCTCCTCGACGATCTCGGGCGGGTGCTGCTGGTCAAGCCCACCTACAAGGAGGGCTGGTTCCTGCCCGGCGGGGTCATCGAGGCGGGCGAGTCCCCGCTGGCCGCCTGCGTGCGCGAATGCGAGGAGGAGCTCGGCCTGGTCCCCCGCCTGGACGGACTGGTCTGCGTGGACTGGGGGCCGCCCCGCGACGGCGTGGACGCGGTCAACGTCTTCGTCTTCGCCGGGGCCATCACCGCCGCGCAGATCGGCGCGATCCGGCTGCCGCCCGACGAGTTGTCCGACCACGTCCTGGTCTCCCCCGAGAAGGTGGCCGAGCTGGCGCCGCCGCACATCGCCCGGCGGATGCCGCCCAGCCTGCGCGGGATGGCCGAGGGCCGCGCCGTCTACCTCGAGGACGGCCGCACGCCCTCGTTCGGCGCCGCCGCCGGGGTAGCCTCGCCCTGAACGGGTAGGTGCGGCAGCAGAGGACCACGTTCCAGGGGGAGGACCGTCCACATGGCTGCCTGCGAGGTCTGCGGCAACGACTACGCGATGAGCTTCGAGGTGCACGCCCAGGGCGCCGTGCACACCTTCGACTCGTTCGAATGCGCGATCACCCGGATGGCGCCGATCTGCGAGCACTGCCAGTGCCGGATCCTGGGCCACGGCGTCGACGTCGACGGGCACTGGTACTGCTGCGCCCACTGCGCCCGCGCCTCCCAGCCGCGGGCCGCCGACCTGGTGGCAGACCGCGCCTGAGCGTGCCCTGACCAGGCCCTGACCAGGCGAGAACCAGGGCCGGCCGCCGCGCACGACCTCACAGCGCGGGCGGGCACGCGGTGCAGTGGAATTATCACTGCCGCATTACATGACACACACCTGCGAAATCCGGGGCTCCTAACTTCGGTGGCGGCACATCGACCACGAGGAGTCCCCGATGACCGTCACCACCGACGTCAAACCCAGAGGCCGCGGCTATCCGCTGACCCGCCTCAAGGGCCGCTGGATCGATGACTGGCGGCCCGAGGAGCCCGACTTCTGGCAGGGCGGCGGGGCGAGGACGGCCCGGCGCAACCTGATCTTCTCGATCTTCTCCGAGCACATCGGGTTCTCGGTATGGACGCTGTGGTCCGTGCTGGTCCTGTTCCTGGGCCCCGCCTACGGCATCGACCCCGCGGGCAAGTTCACGCTGACCGCCGTCCCGGCGCTCGTCGGCGCGACACTGCGGATCCCCTACACCTTCGCCGTCGCCCGGTTCGGCGGGCGCAACTGGACGATCTTCAGCGCGGCGCTGCTGCTGGTGCCCTCGGCGCTGGCCGCCTTCCTCATCGAGCCCGGCGTCTCCTACACCACGCTGGTGCTCCTGGCGGCCGTCGCCGGCGTCGGCGGCGGCAACTTCGCCTCCTCGATGGCCAACATCAACGCCTTCTACCCGCAGCGGCTCAAGGGCTGGGCGCTGGGCATCAACGCCGGCGGCGGCAACCTCGGCGTCGCCGTCGTCCAGCTGGTCGGCCTGCTGGTGCTGGCCACCGTGGGCAACGGCAGCCCCGGCCTGGTCGCGGGGATCTACATCCCGTTCATCGTGCTGGCCGCGCTCGGCTCCGCGCTCTACATGGACAACCTGTCCCAGGCCCGCAACGACAAGCGGGCGATGCGGGACGTGTGCAGGGACCCCCACACCTGGATCATGTCGGTGCTGTACATCGGCACGTTCGGCTCGTTCATCGGGTTCGGCTTCGCCTTCGGCCAGGTGCTCCAGGTGCAGTTCAAGGCCGACTTCGACACTCCGATCGAGGCCGCCTACCTGACCTTCCTCGGCCCGCTGCTCGGCTCCCTGATCCGCCCGGTCGGCGGCCTGCTGGCCGACAGGATCGGCGGGGCGAAGGTGACGTTCTGGAACTTCGTGGCCATGGCCGCCGCGGCCGGGGTGGTGCTGCTGGCCTCCGCGCAGGCGTCGCTCCCGCTGTTCCTGACCGGGTTCATCCTGCTGTTCGTGTTCAGCGGGGTCGGCAACGGGTCGACCTACAAGATGATCCCCGCGATCTTCCGCGCCAAGGCGCAGCTCGGCGTGGCCAACGGCGGCGACCCGGAGGCGGCCGAGCACGAGGCGCGGCGGCTGGCCGGCGCGCTGATCGGCATCGCGGGCGCGATCGGCGCGTTCGGCGGCGTACTGGTCAACATCGCCTTCCGGCAGTCGTTCCTGACCTACAAGACCGGGGACGGCGCCTACATCGCCTTCATCGCCTTCTACGCGCTGTGCTTCGCGCTGACCTGGCTGGTCTACCTGCGCACGCACCCGCGGAAGCTGGCCGGAGTCTGATCCCCCACCCGTATCGGCCCGGCCCGCGCCGAGGGCGTCTTCCCAGCCTCCAGGGAAGGCGCCCTCGGCCTTTTCAGAGTCCGGCCGGTCCGCCGGCTAGGACGACCCCTCCTGCTCGGACGCCCCGTCGGGCCAGTTCGGCGAGCGGCCCGAGGCCCGCAGCACCGACTCCCACGCGTCGCCCGAGGCCAGCGGCAGGTGCGGGACGCCCCAGTGCCACGCCGACACCAGCAGGCCCGGGTCGGCCGGGCGGTAGTCGGCCCCGATGGCGCGGGCCAGGTCCCAGGCGTGCAGGTGCCACTCCACGCACGCCGCCCCCGCGTGGTCGCCGACCGTGTACTTGGTGCCCCGGTAGATCAGGTGGGTGCGGTCCCACATGTCGGGCATCAGGTCGGCGTACGCGCCCGCCGACACGGTGAACGCCATGATCCGCTCGGGCCCCGGCTCCGGCGGCAGCACCGCCAGCTCGGCGGCGTTCTGCCGGGCCTGCTGGCGGATCAGCACGGCCGCGACGGCGTCCCGGGCGAACAGCTTGGCCAGCCTGCTGTCGGGCGCGTCCTGCAGGTACTCCAGGAAGTTCTCCGCCACGCAGCGCAGATGGCCGGCCAGGTCGATCGCCAGCCAGTCGGCGCAGGGGGTGGGCGCCTCCCAGTCCTGAACCCGGGCCGCCAGCGCGCGGACGGCCCGCACCCCGTCCTCGTAGGACTCGAGCACGCGATGCCGGTCAGGCGGCGTGCGCTCCACAGTTTCCCCCCGCGATCGCGACGACGTCCGGACGATGGCGGCCGGCCCCCGGCCCATCCCGTACGTGTGACCCTCCCCGGGGCCTCCCCGATCCCCCCGGGTGGGTAGATTCTCAGAGTTCGGCGGCCGGTGCCACCCGGTGACGCCGTGTCACCGCGTCGCCGGGCCGCCGGGCCGCGCTCAGACGGCCGCGGCGGGGACGTCACGGTAGCTCAGCCGGTGCGCCTCGCGGGCGGTGCGCAGGCGGTCGACCTCGTCGGTCCAGGGCCGGACGGCCGTCTTCGCCTTGGAGCGCCGGAGCGCGATCTCGGCGGCGCGGCGCGTCTTGGCGTCGGCCCCCTCGGCGGCGTACACCTTCGGCCCCGCCGCCACCCGCTCGGCGGCCTCGGCCGCCTGCAGCACGGCCGTCAGCGCCTGGTCGAACGCGACCGCCTCGGCGCGCGCGCCGGTGTCGGTGGAGTCGGCGCCCTGGGCGGCGCGCAGCGCGGCCTCGGCCTCGGTGGCCCCGGCCAGCCGCTCGCGGTAGGTCTCGGCGAGCACCCGGTCGGCCTCCAAAAGTTCCGCGACGTCCTTGCTCATCCGGCGGCCCAGCGGCATAGCGGTGCTCCTCACGATCCTGCGGCCGGCGCTCCCCCGGCCGCTCGCGACGGCCGGGCGCACCCGGCGTGTCTTCCCATCCGGTCGGTGACAGCGTACGCTCGGGCCCGGCGTGTTGCGCGGGGGGACACCCAACTCGCGTCCTTTACGCAGTAAGGTTGCGGCATGGTCCGGCAACCGGCGCTCAACGCCAAGCACCGCGCCCCGCTGTCCACCGAGCGCATCATCGAGGCCGCGCTCCAGATCATCGACGGCCAGGGGCTCGGCCGTCTCACCATGCGCCGGCTCGGCGACGCGCTCGAGGTCGAGGCGATGGCGATCTACCACCACCTCCCCCGAGGCAAGGAACAGCTCCTGGACGCCCTGGTCACGCACGTGGCCGCCGTCCCCGCCGACGCGCCGGCCACCGGGCGCGGCGCCACCCGCTGGAGGGAGGCGCTGCGCGGCTGGGCCCGCGCCTACCGCGAGCGCCTCCTCACCCACGCCGGGGTACTGCCGCTGCTGGTCACCCGCCGCAACCCGGCCGCGCTCGCCGGCACCACCGCCTCGCTCAGGGAGATCCTCCGGCAGGGCGGCATCCCCGAGCGGACGGCCGCCGTCGCCGCCCACACGCTGCTGTCCTACGTCATCGGGCACGCCGCGATGGAGGTGCGCGGCACGACACCGGGCGGCCCGGAGGGTCCCGAGCCCGCCGGCACGGCCGCCGTGCCCGAGGGCCCCGTCGACTGGGACGCGCGGTTCCTGGCCGGCCTCGACCTCGTCCTGGCCGGGCTCAACCCCTGAAAGCCCGGCGGCGGTCAGTCCTCGACGACGAAGACGTCCAGGACGCGCGGGCCGTGCAGCCCCTCGGTGCGCTCCAGCTCGATCTCGCCGGTCGTGGCGGGGCCGCTGATCCAGGTCAGGGGCCGCGCCGGGTCGAGCCGGGCGACCGCCTCGGGCACCGTGCCGACGATCTGGTCGGCGTGCACCACGCACAGGTGGTACGGCGGGACGAGCGTCAGCGCCCGGCGGCCCTGCGCCCGCCCGCCGTCCAGCACGATCGTGCCGGTCTGCGCGATCGCCACCGCGCAGCCGGTGACCACGCCGTCCAGGCCGTCCAGGGTGCCCGGGTCCACCACCGGCGAGTCGGCCTGCGCCTGCACGCCCTCCAGCCCGGCCAGCCAGCCGAACGGCAGGTCGGCGGGCGCGATGATGCGCTTGGCCTCCCGGCCCCACAGCGCCGCGGCGATCGCGGTGGGCAGCTCGTCGGCGCTCACGTGCCGCACCGAGGCGCGCTGCTCGGCGACCCGCTCGGTGAACAGCGCGAGCACGTCGGCGCGGGTGGGCGCCTCCGCGCCGGTCAGCCGGCGCCGGTAGCCGCGCGGGATCGGCACCCGCGTGCCGCGCGCCGCGCCCAGCGCGTCGCGGACCCGGCCCAGCACCGTGTCGCGGGAGCTCATCGCCGCTCCCCCGCCGCGCCGCCGGGACGGGACGCCCACCAGGCGCGGAAGCTCTGCCGGGGCGGCGCGGGCACGTCCCGCGCGTCGGTCCACTTGCCGAGCAGCCCCGGCAGCCGGCGGATCCGGCCGCCGCGCGACAGCAGCCGCGCCCAGCGGGTGCCGCGGCGCAGCGCCGCCTCGTACCGGCGGCGGTCGCCCATCGTCCAGGCCAGCGTGCGCATCAGGGCCAGCTCGGGGGTCGGCACCGGCCGCCGCCGGCGCGACTCGATCACCTGCCCGCGCAGCCGGACCAGCAGATCCGGGATGTCGATCTTGACCGGGCAGACGTCGGAGCAGGCCCCGCAGAGCGTGGACGCGTAGGTCAGCGAGGCGTTGGCCGCGCTCTCCACGCCCCGCATGTGCGGCGTCAGCACCGCCCCGATCGGCCCCGGGTAGACGGCACCCTGCCCCCTCCCCGGTGAGCCGCCCGCGACCGCGTCGTAGGGGTGCCCGCCGGTCCGCTCGTACACCGGGCACACGTCCAGGCACGCCGAGCACCGGATGCAGCGCAGCGCGGCCCGGCCCGCCTCGTCGGCCAGCACGGAGGTGCGGCCGTTGTCCAGCAGCACCAGGTGGAAGGCGCCCGGCCCGTCGCCCGGGGTGACGCCCGTCCAGGTGGAGGTCGCGGCGTTCATCCGCTCCCC
Organism: Actinomadura rugatobispora; assembly: GCF_042656285.1. Classification (GTDB taxonomy): domain Bacteria; phylum Actinomycetota; class Actinomycetes; order Streptosporangiales; family Streptosporangiaceae; genus Spirillospora; species Spirillospora rugatobispora. Next base: position 91,845 of record NZ_JBHSON010000008.1, read on the forward strand.
CGTCGCCGAACGCGGCAGCAGCTGCAGGAAGACCTCCAGGTCGGCCCAGGCCGGCACGACCTTCTCGATGCCCGCGACCGTGATCAGCGTGTCGGGCAGCGTCAGGCACATCCGGCCGTTGCCCTCCGACTCCACCAGCACCGCCGTGCCGGTCTCGGCGACCAGGAAGTTGGCGCCGGAGACCGCGACCCGCGCCGGCAGCATGCGCCCGCGCAGCCGGGCGCGCGCGGCCTCGGCCAGCGCCGCCGGATCGGCCCCCAGGTCGGCGGGCGCGCCGGGCAGCCCGCGGGCGAACAGCTCGCCGATCTGGGCCCGGTTCCTGTGCAGGGCCGGGAACAGCGGATGGGACGGGGCGTCGTCCTCGTCCAGGCCCACGATCAGCTCGCCCAGGCCGGTCTCGTGGACGGTGATCCCGGCGCGGTCCAGCGCGTCGTCCAGCCGGATCTCCCCCAGCACCGACGAGCGGACCTTGAGCACCTCGCCCTCCCCGGTGCCGCGGACCAGCCGGGTGACGATCCGCCTGGCCTCGGCGGCGTCGGCGGCCCAGTGCACCACGCCGCCCGCCTCGGTGACCGAGCGCTCCAGCTCCTCCAGGTAGGAGTCGAGGTTGAGCAGGGTCTGGTCCTTGATCGCGCGCCCGGCCTCGCGCAGCTCGTCCCAGTCGGCGGTGGCCGCGGTGGCTGCGGCGCGGCGCGCCCGCATCGCGGCGGCGGCGGCCGCCAGGTTGCGGCGCAGCCCGGGATCGGCCAGCGCGGTACGGGCGGCGTCGGCGAACCTGGGCGCCGCGGGCCGCGCGGATCCGCCGCCCGCGCCCCCGCCGGAACCCGCGCCGGAGCCCGGACCCATGCTTGAGGAGGAGGTCATCGTTCTGCCGGATGAGTCGTCGGAGGGCACCGTCATGTGACCTCCGTTCCGGCGAGTATCTCCGCCAGATGCAGGACGCGCACGCCGCCGCGCAGGCGCGACAGCGCCCCGCCGATGTGGGCCAGGCACGAGTTGTCGACGGCGCAGAGCACGTCGGCGGAGGTCTCCTGGATGCGCCGCACCTTGTCGGCCACCATCGCCACCGACACGTCCGCGTTCTTCATCGCGAACGCCCCGCCGAACCCGCAGCACTCCTCGGCCGCCGGCAGGTCGACCAGCTCCAGCCCCTTGACCTCGCGCAGCAGCCGCAGCGGCCGGTCGCCCACCCGCAGCGTCCGCAGCGAGTGGCAGGTCGGGTGGTAGGCGACCCGGTGCGGGAAGGCCGCCCCGACGTCGGTCACCCCCAGCACGTCGACCAGGAACTCCGACAGCTCGTACACGGCCAGGTCCTCGGCGGCGCGGGCCAGCCCCGTGTCACCGGCCGCCCTGGCCATGCGCGGATAGGCGTGCCGCACGGTCGCCGCGCACGACGCCGACGGGGTCACGATCACATCGCCGTCGCCGAACGCCGCGGCGAACCCGCGCGCCAGGTCGGCGGCCTCCCGGTGGTAGCCGGTGCTCCAGTGGGCCTGACCGCAGCAGGTCTGGCCCGGCGGGAACGTCACCTCGTGCCCGAGCCGTTCGAGCAGGACGGTGACGGCGCGGCCGGTGCCGGGGAACATCGCGTCGTTGAAGCACGCGACGAACAGCGCGACGCGCATCACGGTTCACCTCCCCCAAGGCCGACCCCCGTGGGTCATCGTAGAGCGGCGGGGGACGCCGCCCGGCCCTCACACGGATTCTGGGGAAACGTTTCTCGTCCGGTCGGCGTGTCGGTCTCCGGCCGTTCTCCGAAGCGGGGGACGCTGGGCCTGGCACCGCAGGGTGAGACGGGTCACAGCCGCGCGGTACTTCGGTACCACGGGACAACCGTCCCAACGGGCTATGGCCGGGGGCGGCGAACCGTTCCACACTGAGGTGCGTCAGAACAGACGACCGCAACCGAGTACCAGACCGGAGGCACGCCGATGTGCCCGCACCAGCCGCCCTGTCCCACGGCCGACGGCCCGAACCGCGAGGCCGCCCGCACCCTGGCCACCCACCCCGAGCAGGGGTGGAGCCTGCTGTGCAACGGCGTCGTGCTCTTCGAGGACACCGGTGAGCTGCTGCCCGACGGGGGAATCATCGCACCGCACCGGCCGACGGACCTCCCGGAGCCGTCCGCCGCCTGACCAGGGGGACCGGCCCTGACGGGCCGGGACTAGTCCAACTGGGTGATCTTCCTCGGGGGCCAGCCCGCCCGCCCGGAACCTCTGGGCCCGTCCAGGGCCCGGAGGGAGCACGGGTCCTTCGTCTCGACCCTCACTCCTCCGACCCGCCTCCCCATCGAGCACCGCCGCGCGGTCATCCGGCCGCGGCGCACCAGCGGCGCAGCCACGGCGCGACCGCGGCGCCCACCGCCGCGGGGTCCTTCGCCAGCTCGTGACGCTCGCCGGGCAGCACGACGACCTCGGCGGCGTCCGCCGGATCCGGGATCCCGAAGGGGTCCCGGTCCCCGTTCACCACCAGCGCCTCCACGCCCGCGTCGCGCGCCTCGCGCAGCTCGCCGGCCCGCGACCGGTCCGGCTTCCCCGGCGGGTGCAGCGGGAACGCCAGCGCCACCACGCCGCTCGCCCCGGCCGCCCCGGCCGTCCGGCAGGCCACCCGCGCCCCGTTGCTGCGGCCGCCCTGCACCAGCGGCACCTCGCCGTACCGGTCCCGGAGGACCTTGATCACCTGGAGCCAGTCCTCGTCCTGGCGGACCGCCGAGCCGGGCGCCCGCCGCCCGGCCGCGCGGAACGGCTGCAGCACCCGCGCCACCGCCCCGCCGAGGCCGAGCGCCTCCTCCCGCACGGCCAGCAGGTCGGGGGCGTCGACGCCGCCGTTCGAACCGTGCGTCAGGACCAGCAGGAACGCCGCGCCCTCCGGGCCGTCCGGCTCGTCCAGCGTCAGCTCGGCGGGCCCCCGCCCCGTCACGATCTCCATGTCACTCACGGTAGCCGGTGCGGGGCGACACGCCGGCGCCGGGCCCCGCCCGCGCGTGATCGCGTACGGCAGACTGGCCGCATGGGGAAGATGACCGACAGCGAATGGCGCGCCTTCGTGTCCGAGGGCACCCGCACGGGGAAGCTCGCGGTGACGCGGGCCGACGGAAGCCCGCACGTGACCCCGGTCTGGTTCGTGCTCGACGGCGACGACCTGGTGTTCACCACGCACGGAACGGGGGTCAAGGGCAAGGCGGTCCGCCGCGACCCGCGCATGTCGGTCGCCGTGGACGACCAGACCCCGCCCTACTCGTTCGTGACGATCCTGGGCGAGGCGAGCGTCTCGGAGGACCCGGACGAGCTGCGCCGCTGGTCCACGGCCCTCGGCGCCCGGTACATGGGCGCCGACCGGGCCGAGGAGTTCGGGACGCGCAACGCCGTCCCGGGCGAGTACCTGGTCCGGGTGCGGATCACCAAGGTGATCGCGCAGGCCGCCGTCGCCGGATAGCCCCGGCGGCGACGCCTCGACTCAGGTCTCGGGGACGGGCTCGACGTCGGGCCAGCCCGGCGGCAGCGCCGGCTCGGGGTCGCCCATCGCCAGCCGCAGCCGCTCGGCGAAGCTCTCGTGCAGGAGCGGACCCCAGGCGTAGTCGCTGGGCACCCGGACCGCCTGGCCCATGACCTCCTGCGCCTCGCGCACCTCCTGCGCCTCGCCGGCCTCGCCCGCGCGCGGCTCGGGACGCCGGGCGTACCGGACCGCCAGCAGCGCGTACATGTGGTCGAGCGCGCCGAACGCCTCGCCCGCCAGCGCGGGCAGCGTCCCCTCGGACACGGACTGCTCGACCACCGGCTCCCACCACAGGTCGGCGGGATCGGCGTCCGCCGCGTCCTCGTCGTCGGGGGCGAAGTCGCGGCGCAGCCGGGCCCGGACCTGGCCGGCGACGCCGGGATCGGCCAGCCCGCGCCGCCACACCTCGCGGGCCTCGGCGCCGCGGCCGCGCAGCGGCAGCGTCCGCGCCAGCAGTTCGACCGCCAGCGGCCCGACCTCGCCGTCGGCGGCCGCGCCGGGCTCGCCGAGCGCCGCCGAGAACGCGCCGATCGCCTGGTCGAGGTGGGCGATGCCCGTCGCGACGGCCAGCCGCGTGTAGGCGTAGGGGGCGGTCTCCCGGTCGATCAGCCTGAGCCCGGCGGTGAGGATCCGCAGGGCGCGGGACGGCTCGCCGCGCTCCAGCAGCCGCTGCGCCAGGTCGTGCGCGGCGACCGGGCCGTACTCGGCGTCGCCGGTGCCGACCGCGTCCTCCCAGCGGCCGCGGGCGGTCTCGAAGTCGCCCTGGTCGTCGGCGAGCCGGGCCAGGGCCAGCAGCGCCGGCGGCAGGTAGGCCGGGTTGCCGAAGTCGACCACGGCCCGCCAGGCCGGCCCGGCCTGCTCGTGCTCGCCCGCGCGCTCGTGGGTGAGCGCCAGGTGGTACGCGGCGCGCGGCCCGTACTCCGGGTCGCCGGTCGCGATGGCCTCCCGGTCGGCCTCCCGGGCGCCCTCGACGTCGCCGCCGTCGTCCAGGACGACGGCCAGGCCGAGGGCCGCCTGGGCCCGGAACGGGGTGTCGCCCAGGGCGAGCACCCTCTCGAACAGGGCGGCGGCCCGGCCGGGCTCGCCCGTCTCGGCCAGCCGCCTGGCCTCCTCGCACAGCCGCGCCGGGTCGGCCGGGTCCGGGGTGTCGCTCATGCTCCGCCTCTGGGGGTCGGGTCGGTGTCCCGAGCCTACCGACGGCGGGGCCGCCCGCGCCGGGACGACACCCGGATCCGCGGGCATGATCGACGAAATCGCCCGAGTGACGAGCTCAGCCCCTCAGTCCAGCCCCGAACGGTCGCTCAGGCGCTGCGATCGCGTCCGAAGGCAGGTGCGAGCGGAGCGAGAACCTGATCGCGGAGTGAGCCGCCAGGCGAGTTCGGAGCGATGCAGCGATCGCCGCAGGCGCGACAAGCGACGAGCCCCCAGGCGAGGAGCGCAGCTCGCGCATGCAATGAACACTGTCAGTCCTCGAACGCCTCCGGCGGCGGGCAGGAGCAGACCAGGTTGCGGTCGCCGTAGGCCTGGTCGATGCGGCGCACCGGGGGCCAGTACTTCCCGTCCCGGAGAGCGGGCAGCGGGTAGGCCGCCTCCTCGCGGGTGTAGGGGTGCTTCCAGTCCTCGGTGACCAGGCTCGCGGCGGTGTGCGGGGCGTTCTTGAGGGGATTGTCGTCGCGGTCGAGGGCGCCGTCGGCGACCCGCTGGATCTCCCGCCGGATCTCGATCATGGCGTCGCAGAACCGGTCGAGCTCGGCCAGGTCCTCGCTCTCGGTGGGCTCGATCATCAGCGTGCCGGCCACCGGGAACGACAGGGTGGGGGCGTGGAAGCCGTAGTCGATCAGCCGCTTGGCCACGTCCTCGGCGGTGATCCCGGTCTCCTTGGTGATCCTGCGGAGGTCGGCGATGCACTCGTGCGCGACCAGCCCGTCGCGACCGGTGTAGAGGATCGGGTAGTGCGGGCCCAGCCGGGCGGCCAGGTAGTTGGCGGCGATGATCGCGCTCTCGGTGGCGGCGCGCAGCCCGTCCGGGCCCATCATCGCGATGTAGGCCCAGGAGATCGGGAGGATGCCCGCCGAGCCCCACGGCGCCGCCGAGATCGGCCCCACGCCCGTGTCGCGCGGCCCGGCCTCGTCGCGCAGCGGGTGGCTCGGCAGGAACGGCGCCAGGTGCTCGCGGACGCCGATCGGGCCGACGCCGGGGCCGCCGCCGCCGTGCGGGATGCAGAAGGTCTTGTGCAGGTTGAGGTGGGAGACGTCGGAGCCGAACTCGCCGGGACGGGCCAGCCCGACCAGCGCGTTGAGGTTGGCTCCGTCGACGTAGACCTGGCCGCCGGCCGCGTGCACGGCCGCGCACACGTCGGTGATGGTCTCCTCGAACACGCCGTGCGTGGACGGGTAGGTCACCATGATCGCCGACAGCCGCTCGCCGTGCTTGCCGATCTTGGCGTGCAGGTCGTCCAGGTCGATGTTCCCGCCGTCGTCGCACGTGACGACCACGACCTTCATCCCGGCCATCACCGCGCTGGCGGCGTTGGTGCCGTGCGCCGACGACGGGATCAGGCAGATGTTCCGGTGCTCCTCGCCGCGCGAGGCGTGGTAGCCGCGGATGGCCAGCAGCCCGGCCAGCTCCCCCTGCGAGCCCGCGTTGGGCTGCACCGACACCCTGGCGTAGCCGGTGATCTCCGCCAGCCGGTCCTCCAGCTCGCCGATCAGCTCCAGGTAGCCGCGGGCCTGGTCGACCGGGGCGAACGGGTGGATGTTCGCGAACTCCGGCCAGGTGATCGGCTCCATCTCGGCCGTGGCGTTGAGCTTCATCGTGCAGGATCCGAGCGGGATCATCGACCGGTCCAGCGCGATGTCCTTGTCCTGCAGCCTGCGCAGGTAGCGCAGCATGGCCGTCTCGGAGCGGTGCTGGTGGAAGACCGGGTGGGTGAGGTACGGGCTCTCGCGCCGCAGCCCGCCCAGGCCGTCGCCCTCCGCCCCGCCCGACATCGCGCCCTCCAGCCCGAACGCGCGCCAGACGACGCCGAGGTGCTCGCCGGTGGTGGTCTCGTCGCAGGCGATCGCGACGTGGTCGGCGTCCACCGGGCGCAGGTTGACCCCGCCCTCGCGGGCGCGCTCCACGACCTCGGCGGCGCGGCCCGGGACCCGGGCCAGGACGGTGTCGAAGAAGCGGTCGTGCACGACCTCGACGCCCAGCGGCCCGCGCAGCCCGGCGGCCAGCGTCCGCGCGTGCCGGTGGACGCGCTGGGCGATCGCCGCCAGCCCCTCGGGCCCGTGGTAGACGGCGTACATGCTCGCCATGACCGCCAGCAGGACCTGGGCGGTGCAGATGTTGCTGGTGGCCTTCTCGCGGCGGATGTGCTGCTCGCGGGTCTGCAGCGCCAGCCGGTAGGCGGCGGCGCCGTCGGCGTCGACCGACACCCCGACCAGGCGTCCGGGGAGCTGCCGCTGGATGCCCTCGCGCACCGCCATGTAGCCGGCGTGCGGGCCGCCGAACCCGTACGGGACGCCGAACCGCTGCGCCGAGCCCACGGCGATGTCGGCGCCCGACTCGCCGGGCGGCCGCAGCAGGGTGAGGGCCAGCAGGTCGGCGGCCACGACGACCTGGGCGCCGCGCTCGTGCGCCTGCGCGCTCACCGGGGCCAGGTCGCGGACCGCGCCGGAGGCCCCCGGGTACTGCAGCAGCACGCCGAAGAAGTCGCCCTCGGGCAGGCCCCCGGCCAGGTCGGCGGTGACGACCTCGATGCCCAGCGGGACGGCGCGGGTGCGCACGACCTCGATCGTCTGCGGGAGCGCGTCGGCGTCCACCAGGAACGTGCCCGGCTCCTTGCGCTTGGAGACGCGGTGCGCCAGCGCCATCGCCTCGGCGGCGGCGGTGCCCTCGTCCAGCATGGACGCGTTGGACACCGGCAGCCCGGTGAGGTCGCTCACCACGGTCTGGAAGTTCAGCAGCGCCTCGAGCCGGCCCTGGGAGATCTCCGGCTGGTACGGGGTGTAGGCGGTGTACCAGCCGGGGTTCTCCAGGACGTTGCGGAGGATGACGCCGGGGGTGATCGTGCCGTGGTACCCCAGCCCGATCATCGAGGTCAGCACGGTGTTGCGGGACGCCAGCTCGCGCAGCCGGTCCAGCGCGGCGGTCTCGCTCAGCGCGGGCGGCAGGTCGAGGGGCCGGCCGGTGCGGATCGCGGCGGGCACCGCGCCGTCGATCAGGGCCTCGGCTCCGGAGTAGCCGATGGCCGCCAGCATCCGGTCCTGGTCGGCCGGCGCGGGCCCGATGTGCCGGTCGGCGAACGCCGAGCGGTGCTGCTGCGGCGAGGCCACGGGGGCGAAGTACTGGTCGGTCATCGTGGGGAGCCTCCTGGGCTTCTGCGGTCGCTCAGGGCCGCCACCGCGCCCTGCCGGGCCGGCGGCGGTCTCCCCCTCTGTCATCGGCACCTGAGAGATTCGCCCGCGGTACGGGATTTGCCCCTTCGGTGAGGCCCGTTCCCCCTGCGATGGGGGCCACGCCTGCTTTCCAGAGGTGCCTCGCCCGAGCGGTCCTTTTGCCTGAGAGGTTCCGGGGAGGGTTGCCCCTTCGGCGCCCCACGCTGGCTGCGTGGAGTCTCTCCCGCACAGGGTCGACGGCATCTTTCCCCCGAAAGCCTATCCAACCTCCGGGCGGAACGATCGTGACGGGCCCCGGTCACGGGCGGCGGAGGTGCCGCGGACGTCCGCCACCGGCCCCGAACCGTTGATCTCGGGTGGCTACGGACCAGTACGATTGCCCACAGCTCACGGGGAAGGGACCTGCCGTACGAGCGCTTGGTCGAACGGCGGGTCGGGGCGCGGGCGGCGCCCTTTCTCCGCGGGGTCCGGCGACGGCCCCGAAAAATGGGGGCCGCGGGGGCCAGGAGGGTACGAATCACCTTGAACGTGCGAGCGGTCGGAGCGGGCGCCGCGCCCGACGGCGCGACGCCCCTCCCGGGACGCTGATCACAGTGAAGGGTCCGGACGGCGGTGTGGGCGTGACACAGACCCACCGGCAAGAGCACGAGGACGAGCGCGAGGACGCGGCGGCGCGGCCCGGCCAGGCCGCCACGGCCGTGCCCGTCGACGAGCCGCCGCGGCCCGACCGGATCCGCAGGCCCTCGGACGCCATCCGCTTCGCCGCCTCGCTCGCGGGGCTGGGCGCGGTCATGCTGCTGGTGTCGTTCGCCCCGCAGGCCACGCACGGCCTGCAGACCGACATCTCCGAGACCACCGCGCACGCCCCGCTCTTCCTGCTCACGCTGGCCACCATCGCCTCCAGCTTCGGGGTGCTGGCGGTGCCGGTGGCCTTCGCGGTGGAGCGGCTGTTCCACAAGGACGGGACGCGGGTCGCGATCGCGCTGCTGGCCGCGGTGATCGCGTTCGCCGTCACCATCCTGCTGGACGACCTGGTGATCACCTCCGCGCCCGGCGGGGTCCTGGACTCCCTCATCTGGGGCGGCACCGACACCGCCCCGGTGCACACCGACATCGCCCCGGTGATCGCGTTCGTCAGCGCGGTGGGGATGGCCGGCCGCACCCGCTGGCAGGCCGCCACCTGGTCGATGATCGGGCTGGCCGCGCTCACCGGCCTGACCGCCGCCTACGCCTCGGTGGCCGCGCTGGCCGCCACCTACTTCCTGGGCAACGCCATCGGCCACGGCACGCTCTACGCCGTCGGCACCCCCAACCCGCGCCCGCCCGGCCTCGCGGTCGTCGCCGCCCTCGAACGCCTCGGGCTGCGCACCGTCCGGGCCCAGAGGTTCCAGCCGGACGACCTGCCCGAGGTCCGCCGCTACGGGGTCAGCGTCGCGCACGCCCCCGGCGCCGTCCCCACCGACACCTCCGGGGTCGCGCTGCCGCGCGGCGACTGGCAGCTGGAGGTCCGCGTCCTGGACCGCGACCAGCAGACCGCCGGCGTGCTGTACCGGGTGTGGCGGCTGGTCCGGCTGCGCGAGGCGGCCCCCCGCCGCCCGGTGCGCTCGCTGCGCCGCTCGCTGGAGCAGGAGTCGCTGATGGCCTACGCGGTCGACGCCGCCGGGGCCCGCACGCCCCGGCTGGTGGGCACCTGCGAGGTCGGCACCGAGGCGGCCCTGATGGCCTACGAGTACGTGCCCGGCGCGCCGCTCGACGCCGTCCCCGACGACGACCTCACCGACGCGGTCCTCACCGACGTCTGGGGGCAGTTCAAACGGCTGCAGTCGGCCCGGCTGGCGCACCGCCGGCTGGAGGGCGGCGCCATCCTGATCTCCGACCGGGGCCACGCGTACCTCACCGACCTGCGCTCGGGCGAGATCGCCGCCGGCGACCTGGCGCTGCGCCTGGACCTGGCGCAGCTGCTGACCACCCTGGCGCTGCGGGCAGGGCCCGAGCGGGCGGTCCGCACCGCCGTCGAGGTGCTGGGCGAGCAGGCGCTGGCCGCCGCGGTGCCGCTGCTGCAGCGGGTGGCGCTGTCCCGCGACACCCGCGCGGCGCTGCGGCACGACCGCGAGCTGCTCACCCGGATCCGCGAGCAGATCGTGCGGCTGAAGCCGGAGAGCGAGGCGCCGCCGATCCGGCTCGAGCGCTTCCGGCCCCGCACCATCTTCAGCATCGTGGCGCTGACGGTCGCGGCCTACATCGTCGTCCCGCAGCTCAGCAGCGTCGACCCGGTCCGGCTGGTGGCGGGCGCCGAGTGGTGGTGGATGGGGGTGGCCCTGGCCGCCGCCGCGCTCACCTACCTGGCCGCCGCGTTCATGCTGATGGGCTTCGTCCCCGAGAAGCTGCCGCTCGGCCAGACCGTGCTGGCGCAGGTCGCGGCGTCGTTCGTGAAGCTGGTGGCCCCGGCCGCGGTCAGCGGCGTCGCGCTCAACACCCGCTACCTGCAGCGTTCGGGGGTGCGGCCGGGGCCGGCGGTCGCCAGCGTCGGCGCGTCCCAGCTCATGGGCATGGTCATGCACATCCTGCTGCTGATCGTGTTCGGGTTCGTCACCGGCTCGGTCAACACCGCCACCCGCGACCTCGCGCCGTCCCGGACGATCGTGATCGTGCTGCTGGCGCTGGCCGTGCTGGCCGGGGTCGCGCTGACCATCCCGCGGGTGCGGCGGTTCGCGGCGGGACGGCTGAAGAGCATGTTCTCCGGCGTCGTCCCCCGGCTGGTCGACGTGCTGCAGTCGCCGAAGAAGATCATCACCGGGCTGGGCGGGAGCCTGCTGCTGACCGTCGCGTTCGTGGTGTGCCTGGACGCCTCGATCCGCGCGTTCGGCGGGTCGCTGCCCTGGACGGCGGTGGTGGTCGTCTTCCTGACCGCCAACGCGGTCGGGTCGGCCGCGCCCACCCCCGGCGGCCTGGGTGCGGTGGAGACGGCCCTCACGGTGGCGCTGACGATCTCCGGGCTCACGGCGGAGACGGCGACCTCGGCGGTGCTGCTCTTCCGGCTGCTGACGCTGTGGCTGCCGGTGCTGCCGGGGTGGGCGGCCTTCACCTACCTCCAGCGCAAAGAGGCGATCTAGTCAGCCCGTCTTGCGGGCGCGCCGCCGGTGGGCCAGTTCGTCGTGCGGGTGCTCGTCGGGGTCGTCGGTGGCGGCGCGTTCGGCGGGGAGCTCGGCCAGGCTCCCCTCCACCTCCTGCCAGACACGCCCGAGCGCGATCCCGAAGACCCCCTGGCCGCCCTGGAGGAGATCCACCACCTCGTCGGCCGAGGTGCACTCGTACACGCTCACGCCGTCGCTCATCAGCGTGATCTGCGCCAGATCCCGGACGCCGCGGTCGCGCAGATGCGTCACCGCCGTCCGGATCTGCTGCAACGAGACCCCGGTGTCCAGCAGCCGCTTGACGACCTTCAGGACCAGGATGTCGCGGAAGCTGTAGAGCCGCTGGCTGCCCGACCCGTGCGCGGCCCGCACGCTCGGCTCGACCAGCGCGGTCCGCGCCCAGTAGTCCAGCTGCCGGTAGGTGATCCCGGCGGCGGCGCACGCCGTGGGCCCGCGGTAGCCCACGTCCTCGGGCGGCGCGGACACCTCGGTGTCGAAGAGCAGGCCCTGCTCTCCGGCGCGCCGAGACGCCATCTGCCTGTCGGGGGTCGCCTTGCCCTCGCCGCTGCTCACCGCCACGCGGACCTCCGGCTTCTATCAGCCCATGGGGCTTCGTCAAGGGGGTTTGACGAATTGACGCCACGGGTGTTCCACCAGCACGGTAGGTGCCGGTCAGGGTGTGGTCAACGTTCGCCGTCGGCGCGTCGCATGCCCGGATGAACCGGCTTCACGTGGGCAAACTGCGCACCTGCGGTCCCAACGGGACTCCTACCCCGTTCAGCCCGCGCTGGAACCGGCCCCACGCAAGATCACGCACAGCACCGCATGAACTTGCAGCTGAGTCCCGCTCGGCCGCAACCGGCCGCCCGAACCACAAGCCCTAAGACGCGATCGCAGCCTCGACCGTTCCCCGGATTCCCGCTTCTATTCATGATGGAGGACCGCCCCTCCACAATGACTCGCTCACCCCGCAGCAACCGCAACGGCGACCGCGAAAACTGTCCGGCCCGGAGCGGAGCGCCAGCGGAGCGGAGGGACGGGCAGGCAGCGAGGAGCGGGTCCGCCGCGAGCCCCCAGGCGAGCGGAGGAGGCGCTTCGCGCCGTACCGGGGGGGGTGTGGGGGGTCGTCCCCCACGATGACCCGCCTCAGCCGGCGCGGCCGAAGTCCTCCGGGGAGATCGTGTCGAGGAACTCGCGGAACTTCTCGACCTCGTCCTCCTGCTCGTCGGGGATCGCCACCCCGGCCTCCTCCAGGACGTCGTCGCTGGCGAAGATGGTGGCGCCGGTGCGGAGCGCGAGCGCGATCGAGTCGGACGGCCGCGCGCTGACCTCGACGCCGTTGGAGAACACCAGGTCGGCGAAGAAGATCCCTTCGCGCAGCGCGGTGATGTTGACCGTGCGCAACTGCACGCTGAGGGACTCCAGCACGTCGCGGAACAGGTCGTGGGTGAGCGGACGGGCCGGTAGCACCCCCTGCTGGGCGAAGGCGATCGCGGTCGCCTCGACCGCCCCGATCCAGATCGGGAGGTAGCGGTCGCCCTCCGTCTCCTTCAACAGGACGATGGGCTGATTGGAGGGCATCTCGACCCGGACGCCGACGACCTCCATCTGCTTCACTGCGGCTCCCTGCTGGTCCTCGCTGTCTCGATCACCGTGCCCGGACCGATCCTTGACCGAACCCTCTAGCCAACGTACACCCAGGGTCGGACCACGCGTCGCGCCGACCGCCGGGGAAAATCCTGCGAAATGCGAGAATCAAGGGTCGAGACTTTCCCTGAGGCCGGTGGAGACCAGGGCGGCGTGCAGTCGGACGGCCAGCGCGGCGATCTCCCGGGCGGTCTCGGTGGCCCGTTCGTGGGCGCCCGGGTCGCGGCGGCGCAGCTGCGGCGCGACGACCTGGTCGATGAGCCCGACCTGGCGGTCGGCGGCGGCCTTGAGGGCGCGCAGGTGCCGGACCTCGAAGCCGAACTCGCCCAGGGCGGCGGCGGTGCGCGCGACGGTGAGGGCCTCGCCCTCGTAGTGGCCGTTGGTGCCGGCGGTGCGGCGGACCAGGCCGTACTCCTCGAGCCGGGCGAGCAGGACGGCGTCGATCCCGGCGCCGTCGAGCAGCTGGCGGCGGGTGAGCCGGACGGGCGCGCGCTCCTCGGCGGTGGCGTCGGCCGCGACGAGGGTGCGGGGCCGCCGGGGGGCGCCGTCGAGCGGCCGTGCGGGGGGCGGGACGACGGGACGGCCGGGCTCGGGCCCGGCCCTGGGGGCGGGCGGCGGCACCGGCTCGCCGCGGTCCCGGGCCTCCAGGTGCTGGCGGATGACCCGCAGCGGCAGGTAGTGGTCGCGCTGGGAGGTCAGGATGAACCGCAGCCGCTCCACGTCGGCGTCCGCGAACTTGCGGTAGCCGGAGGGGCTGCGCTGCGGCTCGATCAGCCCCTCCGCCTCCAGGAAACGGATCTTGGAGATGGTGATGTCGGGGAACTCGGGCCGCAGCCGTCCCAGTACGTCCCCGATCGTCATGAGGGCCCGCGCCGGCTGCGCGCTCATGGCCCCTCCCCTCGTCGCGTCCCCATCGTCCCTGCGGCTGGGCCGGGCGGTCAGCCGTGCTGCGGGTTGGTCAGGAAGACCATCCGGAACTTGCCGATCTGGACCTCGTCGCCGCCGGACAGCCCGGCCTGGTCGATCCGCTGCCGGTTGACATAGGTCCCGTTGAGGCTCCCCACGTCGCGGACGTAGAACGCGCCGCCCTCCCGGGCGAACTCCGCGTGCCGCCGCGACACGGTGACATCGTCGAGGAAGATCTCGCTCTCCGGGTGCCGGCCGGCCGACGTGCGGTCCTTGTCGAGCAGGAACCGGCTGCCGGCGTTGGGGCCGCGCCTGACGACCAGCAGGGCGGTGCCGGGCGGCAGCGCCTCCACGGCGATCTGGTCGGGCCCCGCGGTCTCCTCGGCGGCTCCCTGATCGGCCTCCAGTGCCTCGAGCCCGCCGATGGAGATGGTGGAGGTGGACTCCCCCGGCGACTCCCGGTACGGCGTGGGCGAGGGGGCGCTCCGCGTCAGCGGAGAGCCGCAGTTCGAGCAGAAGCGGGCATCATCCGGGTTGGCGTGACCGCACTGCGTGCAGTAGACGCTCGGCATCGATCGGCTCGGCCTCCTACCATCGGCGTGCCGCCGGCCGCCGGCCCGCTCTCGCGATGCCCCGTCCTGCGCCACGCGCATCCTGTACCAACCCACGCCGGGGACCCGCCCCCGACCACGGTCCTTCCCGCCGCCCACCAACACGACGGTTGCCGCAACTTACGCGGGTGAGGCCCGAGGGGTCAACTGGAACGGTGAGCCGGCTGCCCCCCAAGCTACCGCCGTCAATGATCGCAGGTCTACGGCGCCGCGCGGACGCGTGCCGATCTCCCGGGCGTCGCGCGGTGCGGCCCGGAGGGCCGACGGCGGGTCCGCGGGGCCGCCGACCTGCGGCGGCATGATCAACATCACGCCCCGGGAGCGCGCGTCAGCCCGGCCGGGTGACACGGATCTCGATCTCGGTACGGGGGGTGACGGCGGTCGTGGCGCCGACCCCCTGGAGGGTCCGCACGACGCCGCCCGGGATGTTGAGGGCGGTGGTCATGGTGTGGGCGTCCCCGATCACCAGGAAGCGGTACGGGGCCGTGAGCTGCGCGCCGTCGGCCTGGATCCCGCCGCCGGGCGTGTCGAGGAAGTACGTGGCGGTGCCGGCCCGGACCTGGTTGACCTGGATCACCTCGGCGCCCGCGTCGCGCAGTTCCTGCAGGGCGTCCAGCAGGTTGACGGCGCGCACCCGGCGGGCCGGGTCGGCGATCACCAGCTCGATGCCGGGGCCCTCGGCGGGCAGGGTGCCGGCCAGCAGCCCGTAGGTCGTGGCGCGCTCCCGCGCCTCGCGCAGCGCGGTCTCGCCCTCGGCGTCGCGTTCCAGGCCCGCCTTGGTCTCCTCCAGCTCGCGCAGGTCGCCGCGGAGCCGTTCGGAGCGCTGTGACAGATCTGACAGGACGCCGACCAGCTCGTCCTGGCGGGCGTTGGCGAACGTGGTGTCCCGCTGGTTGGACCTCACCTGCGCGACCGCGGCGAAGCCGACCAGCAGGCACAGGAGTCCGGCGACGAGCTGGCCCCAGGTCCGGCGGGGACGCAGCAGCCCGAGCAGCCGCGCGCCCGCGCCTCGTTCCTCGGTCTTCTCGGTGTCCTCGGGTTCATCGCTCATGCGCCGAACAGCTTCCGGCGGATCGCGGCCACGTTGGAGAAGATCCGGATGCCGAGGACCACCACGACGCCGGTGGACAGCTGCGAGCCCACGCCGAGCTGGTCGCCCAGGAAGACGATCAGCGCGGCGATCACGGTGTTGGCGACGAAGGAGACGACGAAGACCTTCTCGTCGAAGATCCCCTCCAGCCGCGCGCGGACGCCGCCGAACATCGCGTCCAGCGCGGCCACGATCGCGATCGGCAGGTACGGCTGCAGCCACAGCGGCACGGCCGGGTCCAGCACCAGGCCCAGCACGATCCCGATCACCAGCCCGATCAGGGCGATCACCGTCGGTTCCCCTCTCCCCCGTCGCGCGGCGGCGCCGCTCACGGGTCCTCCCCCGGCCCGGTCGCGGGCGGCCGCGCGTACCGCAGCCGCAGCGCGCCGGCGCCCGGCAGGCGCACGCGGTCGCGGACGCCGATCTCGACCCGGATCCCGTAGCGCTCCTCCAGGAGCCGGGCGCGGCGGCCGGCGGCCGAGTCCCGGAACGCCCGCTCCAGGGCCTCCGGGCCGCCCGCGGCGCCGCTGATCGCGGTCACCTCGTACGGGGCGCTCAGCGGCCGGTAGTCGACCAGGACGGCCTCCCCCGCGGTGCGGATCGCCGTGGTGGGGGTGAGCCGCTGCCCGTTGACGCCGACGGCCGCGGCCCCGGCCGCCCAGAGCCCGTTCACCAGGATCTGGAGGTCCTGATCATAGACGCGCCCCTCGTCGGGACGGTCCCGGCGCTCCGCGGCGTCCTCGCGCGGCGCGTCGTCCACGACGAGGACCAGGGCGGGGCCGGTCACGGCGGTGGCGGCCGCGGCGTTCCCCGCGGCGGCCACGTCCTCGCGGGCCTGCCGCCCGGCGGCGCTGCGCGCCAGCGCGGAGGCCCGCTGCCGCTGGGTCTGCTCCCGGAGCGCGTCCACGCGGCGCTGGAGGTCGTCGGTGCGGGCGGTGCGGTCACGGATCTCGGCGACCAGCCGGGAGCGCTGTGAGGCCGCCACGGGCTCGCTGCGGCGCACCTCGGCGGCGGCGACGGCCGCCAGCAGGCCGATGGCGGCCAGCACGGCGGGGACGCCCGCCCGGAAGAGGCGGCCGCGCCGTCTGGAGCGGTCCTTTCCGGGCCCGTGTCCAGGGTCCGGTGCGCCGTCCTCGCCCTCGGCGGCCTGGCGCCGTGCGGCCGCCTCGGCGTAGCCGGGATCGAGCGCCCTGCCCGCGAACAGGTCCGCGAGCAGGGACATGGAGGCGTCGGGACGCCGCCATCCCTGCCGCTCCCCGGGGTCCTCCCGTCGCCGTTGCACCGCCCCATCATGGCAAGCGCCGCCAAATCCGCGCGCAGGTCAGGGCGGCGCGTCGGGCGGTGAGAGGGGCGGGAGGACGACGCGGAAGGCGGCGCCGCCGCCGGGCGCGGAGGCGGCCTGGGCCCGGCCGCCGTGGGCCTCGGCGACCGCCGCGACGATCGAGAGGCCGAGGCCGGCGCCGCCGTGGTCGGGGGTGCGTCCGGTGCGTCCGGCGGCGCGGTAGAAGCGTTCGAAGACCCGGGCGCGGTCGGCGGGGTCCAGGCCGGGGCCTTCGTCGGTCACTTCGAGGACGGCGCCGTCCTCGCCGGCCTCGGCCCGGACGGTCGCGGGCGTGCCGGGAAGCGTGTGCCGCCGGACGTTGGCGAGGAGGTTGCCGAGGACCTGGCGGAGCCGTTCGGCGTCGCCGCGCACGATGACCGGCCCCGCGGCCTCGAGGGCGAGGGGGCGGTCCGGCTCGACGGCGGAGGCGTCGGCGACCGCGTCGGCGGCGAGCGCGGCCAGGTCGACGGGCGCGTTCTCCAGGGGGCGGCCCTGGTCGAGGCGCGCCTTGGCCAGGTCTCCCGGGCGGTCGGCGGCGCCGCGCCGGAACAGTTCGGCGTACCCGCGGACGGTCGCCACCGGCGTGCGCAGCTCGTGGGAGGCGTCGGCGACGAACCGGCGCAGGCGCTCCTCCGAGGACTCCCGTTTGCGGAAGGCCGACTCGATCTGGGCGAGCATGGCGTTGAGGGCCGTGCCGAGGCGTCCCACCTCGGTCCGGGGCCCGGAGGCGGGGACGCGGCGGGACAGGTCGCCGTCCCCGATCGCCCCGGCCGTCTCGGCGATCTCCTCCAGCGGGCGGGTGGCGCGGCGGACCGCGCGCCAGGCGAGCAGGCCGACCCCGGCCAGGACGGCCGCGGTGACCGTCACCTGGATGCCGAGGGTGCGGCCGAGGAGCTCGTCCTGCTCGGTGGTGCGCATCGCCATGACGAGGGTGCCGCGGCCCTCGGGGAGCCAGGCGGTGCGGATCCGCCAGTCGGGCACGCCGCGGCCGAACGGCCCTTCTTCCTCGTCGCCGCCGCCGGGCCGCACCCGGGCCTCGATCCGGGTGAACCGCTCGCCGTCGGGGTTGTCCGGGGTGATCCGGGCGGGCCGCAGGTCGGCGGGCAGGCGGGGGGTGTCGGCGAACGCCGGCCGCGCCTCCCGTTCCGGCGGGCGGACGCGGCGGAGCACGGCGCGGATCCGCGCGATCAGCTCCTCCAGGCTGAACGGCTTGGTGACGTAGTCGTCGCCGCCGGCGGTCAGCCCCCTGATCTTGTCCTCGGTGGCGTCGCGGGCGGTGAGGAACACCACGGGGACCCGGTGGCCGTCGCGGCGCAGCCGGGCGCAGGCGTCCACGCCCGACCCGTCGGGGAGCATCACGTCCAGCACGATCAGGTCGGGCCCGAACGAGGCGACCTCGGCGTACGGCCTCGGCCCCCGGTGCTGGCCACGGCCGTCTCGAACCCCTCGTAGCGCAGCGCGGTCGAGACCAGGTCGGCCAGGTAGCCCTCGTCGTCGGCGACGAGGACGCGGGTCGGGCGGGAGGGGGGCGGCGCGGGCGCTGCCGCCGTGGGAGGAGTGGTCGTCACGCCGCCAGTCTCGCCCGGCTCGTCCGTGCGCGCGGTGCCGGCTTTCTGTGAGATCCCTGTGAGATCGCTGTGAAGGGGCGCCCCGGGCGGGATTCACAGCGGTCCTTAGGAACGCTCGCACGGCTCTCGAAGAGCGGGCCGCTGCACTGGTCGGCATGAACGGATTGTTCGGTTTCGTGCTGCGGCACAAGCTCTTGATCGGCCTGCTGTGGCTGGTGGTCGCCTGCGCGGGCGCCCTGGCCGCCGTGCAGGTCACCGACCGGCTCAAGGAGGAGTTCACGCCGCCGGGGTCGGCGGCCCGCGACGCCAACGCGGCGATCGCGCGGACGTACGGGACGGGCGGCGCCGAGAAGCCGCTCGTCCCGGTGATCACGCTCCCGGCGGGCGGGGACGTGGACGCACCCGGGGTCCGGCGGCCGTTCGCGGCGGCCGAGGAGCGCCTCGGGGCGCGGACGGTCTCCTACGCCGACGGCGGCGACCGGCGCCTGGTGGGCGCGGACGGCCGGACGACCGCCGGCCTGGTCTTCCTCCGCCAGGAGGCGGGCGGTCCGGGCGGCGGGGACCGCATGGCCGAGGGGCCCGACCTGACCGGTGTCCTCTCCGAGGTGATGCGGCCGCACCTGCCGCCGGGCGCCTCGATCCGCGTCACGGGCATCGAGGCGCTGGAGGAGGGCGCGGGCGGCGAGGGGCCCAGCGTGCTGGTGGAGACGGTCGTGGGCGGCCTGGGCGCGCTGGTGGTGCTGGCCTTCGTGTTCGGCTCGCTGCTTGCGCTCGTGCCGCTGGTCGTCGCGATCGTGTCGATCCTGGCGTCGTTCCTGGTCGTGTACGGGATCACCGGCGTGACCGACGTCAACTTCATGGTGCAGTCCGTGGTGGCGCTGATCGGGCTCGGGGTGGCCGTCGACTACTCGCTGCTGCTGGTCACGCGGTGGCGGGAGGAGCGGGCCGCCGGGCACGAGGGCGAGGAGGCGGTGCGCCGGGCGATGGCGACCGCCGGGCACGCGATCGTGTCCAGCGCCGTCGCGGTCGCGATCGGGCTGATCGTGATGCTGGTCGTGCCGCTGGAGTTCCTGCGCGGCGTGGGCTACGGCGGGATGATCATTCCGGCGGTGAGCGCGCTGGCCGCGCTGACGCTGCTGCCGGTCGTGCTGGCCGCCGCCGGTCCCCGGCTGGACCGCCGCCGCCTCGGCCGCCGCGGCGCGCGCGGGGACCGGGACGGCGCCGGGCGGGCGTGGACGGCGTGGACCCGCACGGTGATCAGGTTCCGCGTCCCGGCCGTGCTCGCCTCGGCCGCGCTGCTGGGCGGGCCGGCCTTCGCCGCGCTCGGCATGAACCTCGGCGAGGCGCACAGCGGGGCGCTGGCGAAGTCCGGGCCCGCCTATGAGGGGCTGACCTCCCTCCGCGCCGCGCGGATCCGCACGGGCGTCCTCACGCCCGTGGACGTGGTCGTCCCGGACTCGGCAGGCCCCGCCGCCGTGGCCGGCCGCCTGCGCGCGCTGCCGGGCGTGCACGCCGTCGCCGCCTCCGCCGGGCCGGAGTGGCGGCGGGACGGCACCGCCCTGATCACCGTGGTCCCGGTCGCGGAGGGCGGCACCGGCGCGGGCAAGGACACCGTGGGCGCGATCCGCGCGGCCGTGCCGCCGACCTGGACTTCACCGACACGGTGTACGGCATGTTCCCGCTGATCCTGGCGGTGGTCGGGCTGCTGACGTTCGTGCTGCTGGCCCGGACGTTCCGCTCGCTGCTGCTGCCGCTGAAGGCGGTGCCGGACCGGGCGGCTGGTCACCGGCGCCGGGCTGATCCTCTCCTGGCCTTCGCCTCGCTGGCCGCCGCGCCGATCGTGGAGGTGAAGATCTTCGCGACCGGGCTGGGGCTGGGCATCCTGCTGGACGCCACGGTGGTGCGGGCGCTGCTGGTGCCGGCCCTGGTGTCGCTGTTCGGCGGGTGGAACTGGTGGCTGCCGGGGTGGGCGGCGCGGCTGCTGCGCGTCCCGCCGTCGCCGGCGACCGTCGACGCGCCTCCGCACTCATCCCGTGAGGCTCCCCCGCTCCGCCGTCACGGAGCGACCGAGGCGGCGGCGCGGGAGCGGTCGAGGCCGAGGTGCAGGGCCATCCCGGCCAGGACCGACCCCATCAGGTACCGCTGGGCGCGCTGCCACAACGGCCGCCGCGCCAGGAAGGCCGCGATCGACCCGGCGCCGAGGACGATGAGGCCGTTCACGCCGATCGCCACCGTGATGTGGGCGAGGCCGAGCAGCAGGCTCTGCAGCGCGACGCCGCCGCGCTCGGGGTCGACGAACTGGGGCAGCAGCGACACGTACAGGATGGCGATCTTGGGGTTGAGCAGGTTGGTGACCAGGCCCATCGTGAACAGCCGGCGCGGCGGGTCGGGGGGCAGCTCCTTGGGCGCGAACGCGGAGGCGCCGCCCGGCCGGACCGCCTGCCAGGCCAGCCACAGCAGGTACGCGGCCCCCGCGACCTTGATGCCAGTGTAGATCGCCGGGACCAGCGTGAAGATCGCGGTCAGCCCGGCGGTGGCGGCCAGCACGTAGGCCACGAACCCGGTCGCGACCCCGCCCAGGGAGATCAGCCCGGCCCGCCGCCCCTGGGTCACCGACCGCGACACCAGATAGATCATGTTCGGCCCGGGTGTGAGGACCAGCCCGAGCCCCACGACGACGATCCCGGCCAGCGCGGTCGACGTGACCATGGCACCCCCTTCGTTCCGGGACGACCCTAGGACCCCGGACGATCTCGGAGCAATAATGGGAATTGCACTCGGAGCAAAGAGACTTTCGGAGCGAAGAAGAACGGACCCATGGACGACTACCGGCACGTGGCCGACCGGATCGCGGCCGCGATCGCGACGGGGCGGCTCCGCCCCGGCGACCGCCTCCCGCCGCAGCGGACGTTCGCCCGCCGCAACGGCATCGCGGCCTCCACCGCCGCCCGCGTCTACGCCGAGCTGGGCAGGCGCGGCCTCGTCGTCGGCGAGGTGGGGCGCGGCACGTTCGTCCGGGCCGCCGAGCCCGCCCCCTCCCCTCCCCTGACCGAGCCGTCCGCCGCACGGGTCGACCTCGAGCTCAACCACCCCTCAGTACCGGGCCAGGCCGGGCGGCTCGCCTCGAGCCTGGAACGGCTGCAGCGCCCTGACGTCCTGGAGGCGGCGCTGCGTCCCGTGGGCCCGACCGGCACTCCCGCCGCGCGCGCCGTAACGGCCGACCTGCTCGCACACTCCGGCTGGCGCCCCGCCCCTGAGCAGATCCTCTTCACAGGAAACGGCCGCCAGGCCATCGCCGGAGCCGTCTCCGCGCTCGTGCCCACCGGAGGCCGGCTCGCCGTAGAGGACCTCACCTATCCGGTCATCAAGGCGATCGCGGCCCGCCTGGGCGTCACCCTCACGCCCATCCCCACCGACCGGCACGGGCTGTGCCCGGAGGCACTGGCCGCGGCGCACCGCCGCGCCCCGTTCCAGGCCCTCTACGTGCAGCCGACGCTGCACAACCCGTACGGCACCACGATGCCCGCCCAACGCCGCGCCGACCTGGCCGCCGCCCTCGACGACCTCGGCGTGCACGCGATCGAGGACGCGGTCTGGGCCTTCCTGGACGAGCACGCTCCCCCGCCCCTGGCCGCCCACGCCCCCGACCGCACGATCCTCATCGACAGCCTCTCCAAGCGCCTCGCCCCGGGCCTGACCGTCGGCATCGCCGTCACGCCCCCCGCGCTGCCGGAGCCCCTGACCACCGCCCTGCGCTCAGGCGCGTGGACCCCCAGCGGCTACGCGCTGGAAGCCGTGACCGGCTGGATCTCCGACGGCACGGTCGCCGCGATCGGCGCCGCCAAGCGCGCCGACGCCCTGGCCCGCGGGCGCATCGCCGCGTCGAACCTGCCCGGAGCCGGGGTACGCGGCGCCCCCTGCTCCTACTTCCGCTGGTGGGATCTGCCCGCGCCGTGGCGCGCCGAGACGTTCGTGGCCGCGGCCGCCCGCGAGGGCATCGCCGTCACCCCGGGCGCCGCGTTCATGGTCGGGGCGGGCCGCTCCCCCGTTCCCAACGCCGTCCGCCTCGGCCTGGCCTCCCCGCCCCCCGAAGTCCTGGAAGAAGCCCTGACCACCCTCACGAAGATCGCCCACTCCCCGCCTGGAACCTCGTGATCTCAAGCCCCCGCCTCCTCCACCACCGCCGCCCATTCCTCCAGGGTCTCCTGGGCGGCGTCGGCGTCGGGGCCCTCGGCCCAGAGGTGGGTGACGGCCTCGGAGGGGTCGGGGAGGACCAGGGCCCACCGGCCGTCCTCCTCCACGACGCGGACGCCGTCGGTGGTGTCGATGCCGCGGTCGCCGGCGGCCTCGACGACGTGCCGCATCACGCCGCCCTTGGCCGCCCACGGGGTGGGGATGGAGCGGCGCAGCAGGTGGGCCTCGGGGATGCGCCGGTCGATCTGCGACAGGGTCAGCCGGGTGCGGGCGACGAGACCGACGAGCCGGACGAACGCGGCGATGCCGTCCACGGTCGTGGAGAACTCCGGCATCAGGAACCCGCCCCGGCCGTCGCCGGCGAACACGACGTCGGGGCGGGTGGCGGCCTTGGTGAGCACGTCCTGGGAGGTGGAGGTCCATTCCACCTGGACGCCGTGGAAGCGGCAGACCTGTTCGGCGACGCGGGTCGTGGTCACCGGGAGGGCGACGCGGCCGCCGCGGCGTTCGGCGGCGACCAGGTCCAGCATGACGAGCAGGGCGCGGTCGTCGCCGATCAGTTCGCCGCTCTCGTCGACCAGGGAGATCCGCTCCCCCACCGGGTCGAACCGCACGCCGAACGCGGCCCGCGAGGACGACACCAGTTCGCCCAGGCGCTGCAGGTCGCGCATCCGCTCGGCGAGGGTCTCGGTGGGGTTCGCCTCGTCCAGCCGGTTGTTGCGGGTGAGCACCTCCACGCCGACGCGGCCGAGCAGGGTGGGCAGCACGAGGGACGCGGTGCCGCCCGCGCAGTCCAGGACGATCTTCAGCCCGGCCTCGCGGACGCCGGTCATGTCGACGCGGCGCAGCAGGTCGCGGGTGTAGGTCTCGATGGTGCGCGCCGGGTAGGTGAGCTCGGCGATCTCGCCGGGGAACGCCCGGCGGTACTCCTGCCGCCCGAAGACCCGCTCCAGCTTGCGCTGCGCGGCCTGGGACAGGTCGGCTCCGTCGGGGTCCAGGAACATGATGTCGACGCCCTGGGGGTCGCCGGGCGTGGTGCGGATGTAGAGGCCGCCGGCGCAGTCCTCCCGGGCGGTCGCGAACCGCGCCACCGGCAGCGCGCACGCCTCCAGGTCCTGGACGTCGATCGCGGTGGAGGTCAGCGCGCTGATCATCGCGCGCTTGAGGGTGCGGGCGGCGCGCGAGGCGTCCCGGCCGGTGATGACCGCGGTGCCCTTCCTCAGGGTGGTGGCGTACGCGCCGGCCAGCCGGACCGCCAGCTCCGGGGTGATCTCCACGTTGATCAGGCCGGACACCCCGCGCGGGCCGAACAGGCTGCGCTGCCCCCGGGACTCCCAGATGACGCTGGTGTTGACGACCGCGCCGGCCTCGATCGTCTTGAACGGGTACACCTTGACCTGGCTGGAGACGTAGGCCTCGGCCTCGATGACGCACTCGTCGCCGACGATCGCGCCCTCCTCCACGCGGGCGCCGGACATGATGTCGGTGTTCTTGCCGATCACGCAGCCGCGCAGGTTGGTGGAGGGGGCGATGAAGACGTTGTCGTGGACGACGGCGCGGTGCAGGAAGGCGCCCTCCTTGACGACGACGTTGCTGCCGAGGACGGTGAACTCGCGCAGTTCCACGCCCGCCTCGACCTTGGCGTAGTCGCCGATGTACAGCGGGCCCTTGAGCACGGCCTCGGCGTCGACCTCGGCGCCCTCGCCGACCCACACGCCGGGGGACAGCTCGAAGCCGTCGATGTCGACGTCGACCAGGCCGGAGAGCATGTCGGCCTGGGCCTTCATGTAGCTGGCGTGGGTGCCGACGTCCTCCCAGTAGCCGTCGGCGACGTAGCCGTAGAGCGGGGCGCCCGCGGCCAGCAGCGCGGGGAACACGTCGCCGGACCAGTCGACGGCCGTGCCGTCGGCGACGTGGTCGAGCACCTCGGGTTCCATGACGTAGATGCCGGTGTTGACGGTGTCGGAGAACACCTGGCCCCAGGTCGGCTTCTCCAGGAAGCGCTGGACGCGGCCCGCGTCGTCGACGATGATGATGCCGAACTCCAGCGGGTCGGGGACGCGCTTGAGCCCGATGGTGACCAGCGCGCCGTTGTCGCGGTGGAAGCGCATCATGTCGGTCAGGTCGATGTCGGTCAGGGCGTCCCCGGAGATGACCAGGAAGCGGTCGTCGCGCAGCGCCTCGGCGGCGTTCCGGACGCTGCCGGCGGTGCCGAGCGGGATCTCCTCGGTGGCGTAGCTCAGCGCCATGCCGAGCTCCTCGCCGTCGCCGAAGTAGTTGCGGATCAGCGCGGCCAGGAACTGGACGGTCACCACGGTCTCGCCGAACCCGTGCCGCCTGAGCAGGCGCAGCACATGTTCCATGATCGGCCGGTTGACGAGAGGGAGCAGGGGCTTGGGCTGGTTGGCGGTCATCGGGCGCAGCCGGGTCCCCTCGCCGCCCGCCATCACAACGGCCTTCATCGCGGTGTCCGCGCTCCCTTCGGGTCGCCGGCCGGAGGTCCCGGATCGGTCTCGCCGGGCGGGCGGCCCGGGTCGCTCTCTCCGGGCGGGCGCGGCGGGGGCCCCGGGGGGCCGGCGCGGCCGGCCAGCACCAGTCGCCGCGTCTGCTCCCAGTAGAGAAGGGCCGCCCACCAGTACAGGAACGTCCCCCAGATCGCGAACGACCAGCCGATGACCTTCGCGGCGGTGGCCGCCCAGCCCTCGTGGTCGCCGAGCAGCAGCAGCGGGAAGGCGTACAGCAGGCACAGCGTCGCGGCCTTGCCCGCGAAGTGCACCGGCAGCGTGCCCGAGTACCCCAGTCTGCGGGTGATCGGCGCGATCGGGACGATCGCCGCCTCCCGGGCGACCAGCACGGCCACCAGCCACAGCGGGATGATGTCGCGGACCGTCAGCCCGGCCAGGGTCGCCAGGATGTAGAGCCGGTCGGCGGCCGGGTCGAGCACGGTGCCCAGCTTGCTGGTCTGCTCCAGCGCGCGGGCCAGCTTGCCGTCCAGCCAGTCCGACAGGCCGGCGAACACCAGCACGCCCAGGGCCCACCAGTCGGCCTCGATCAGGACCAGCCACAGGAACAGCGGCACGCCCAGCAGCCGGGCGAAACTCAGCGCGTTCGGCACCGTCCAGATCCGTCCCGACACCGCCTCCGCCGCAGCGGCCGACCCGGTCTCGGGGACCGGGCCCCCGCCCGGCTCCGGTGGCCTGTCGACATCAGGGCTCACTGACGCGTCGCCTCCCCTATCCCCCAATGCCCCGACCTTATCGTCAGGGTGGGCGAGGCCCTCGGCGCCCCGGCCCCCCTCCGGGGCCGGCGGCCCCGGCCTACCGGGCGTCGGCGGGGCGGCCGGCGCCCTGGTCACGGGCGTGCCGGTCACCGCCCGTGCCGTCGCCGGCGCCGAGCGGGAGCACGGCCGCCACGACGAACCCGCCCGCGGGGCCGGGTCCGGCCTCGACCGTTCCGCCGACGCTGCGGGCGCGCTCGGTCATCCCGACGATCCCGAAGCCCGCGCCCGTCCCGGCGCCCGCGTCGGCCCCGGCACCTGCACCGCCCGGCGCGGCGGGTCCGCGGCCGTCGTCGGCGACGGTGATCCGCAGGTTCCCGGCGGCGCGTTCCAGCAGGACCTCGACCGAGCCGGCCCGGGCGTGCTTGACCACGTTGGTCAGCGCCTCCTGGACGATCCGGTAGGCCACGATCCCGACCTCGGGCGCCTCCCGTTCGGCGCCGCGCTCCTCCAGGACGGCGGCGAGCCCGGATTCCCGCGCGGCGTCCACCAGTTCGGCGATGCCGGCCGCGCCGGGCGGCACCGCCCCCGGCGCGCCGTCCCCGGCCTCGCGCAGCACCTGGAGGGTGGCCCTCAGCTCGGTGCGGGTGTCGCGGCAGGTCGCGGCGATCTCGTTGAGGCATCCGGCGATCTCGGCGCGGTCCAGGGGACGGCCGGAGGCCACCAGGTGCGCCGCGGCCCCGGCCCGGACGCCGATCACGGTGATGCTGTGGGCGAGCAGGTCGTGCAGGTCCCGGGCGATGCGCAGGCGCTCCTCGGCGACCCGCCGCCGGGCCTCCTCCTCGCGGGTCCGCTCGGCGCGCTCGGCCCGCTCGGTGGCCGCGGCCAGCCGGGCCCGGTGAACCCGCCAGGTCTGCACGCCGACGACCACTCCGACGATGGCCTCGATCACGCCGATCTGCTCGAGCCCGCTGCGCCCGCTGGCGCCCATGGAGAACAGCACCGCGCAGACCAGCAGCAGCGCGGCCGTGCCGAACAGCACCGTGCGCACGCGGCGTCCCATCACCGCGAAGGTGAACAGCGCGAACACCTCGGCGGGGGCGGCGGCGTGGTGCTGGTACTGCAGCAGGTGGTACGGCAGCGCCACCGCGACGACCAGGGCCAGCGCGAGCCCGGGCCGGCGGCGCCGCCAGGCCAGCGGCACGTGCGCCCCGGCCAGCAGCAGCGCGCCGAGCGGGTCCAGGGACCGCACGCCCGGCCAGGCCACCGCGGCGGCCAGCGCCCCCGCCGCCAGGACCCCGGCGAGCAGGGTGTCCAGCGTCACATCCCGCACCCGGGCTTTGATCAACACACCAGCAATCCTGCCCGACCCGGCCCGCTCCCCCAAACCGCCCCCGGTGGACGCCGGCGCGGGCGAAAGGTTAACGTCGTGCCCGACAGATCGCGGGGGCCCGGCGAACCGGGCTGAGATTGCGGCTGGCACGGCCGCTGACCGCTGGAACCTGACCGGGTAATGCCGGCGTAGGGAGAGATCCAGTCATGACCAAGGACGGCTCGGTTCGGCCTGCCCGCAAGACGTACCTGACCGGCTCGCGCGAGGGTCTGCGCGTGCCGATGCGGGAGGTGCCGCTGACCAACGGGGCCTCGGTGGTGCTGTACGACACCTCCGGCCCGTACACCGATCCCGCCTACGAGGCCGACGTGCGGCGCGGGCTCCCGCCGCTGCGCGAGGCGTGGATCGCCGGACGCGGCGACACCGCCGCCTACGAGGGGCGGGCGGCCCGCCCGGAGGACGACGGGCGGCGCTCCGGCGATCCGCTGCGCGACGCCGCGGCCTTCCCGCCGCGACGGCCGCGGCGGGCGACCGGGGAGGCGGTGACGCAGCGGGCCTACGCGCGGCGCGGCGAGATCACCCCGGAGATGGAGTTCGTCGCGCTGCGCGAGGGCGTCGAGCCGGAGTTCGTGCGGGCGGAGCTGGCGGCGGGACGGGCCGTGCTGCCCGCCAACGTCAACCACCCCGAGATCGAACCGATGATCATCGGGCGGAACTTCCTGGTGAAGGTCAACGCCAACATCGGCAACAGCGCGGTGGCGTCCTCCGTCGAGGAGGAGGTCGAGAAGATGACCTGGGCGACCCGCTGGGGCGCCGACACGATCATGGACCTGTCGACCGGCCGGGACATCCACACCACCCGGGAGTGGATCCTGCGCAACTCGCCGGTGCCGGTCGGCACGGTGCCGCTGTACCAGGCGCTGGAGAAGGTCGGCGGCGATCCGGCCGCGCTCACCTACGAGGTCTTCCGCGACACCGTGATCGAGCAGGCCGAGCAGGGCGTGGACTACATGACCGTGCACGCGGGCGTGCTGCTGCGGTACGTGCCGCTGACCGCGCGGCGCAGGACGGGCATCGTGTCCCGGGGCGGGTCGATCATGGCGGCCTGGTGCCTGGCGCACCACGAGGAGAACTTCCTCTACACCCGCTTCCGGGAGCTGTGCGAGATCTTCGCGGCCTACGACATCACCTGGTCGCTGGGCGACGGGCTGCGGCCGGGCTGCGTCGCCGACGCCAACGACGAGGCGCAGTTCGCCGAGCTGCGCACGCAGGGCGAGCTCACCCGGATCGCGGCGGAGTTCGGCAACCAGGTGATGAACGAGGGCCCCGGCCACGTCCCGATGCACAAGATCAAGGAGAACGTGGACCGGCAGCGGGAGTGGTGCGACGACGCGCCGTTCTACACGCTGGGCCCGCTGACGACCGACATCGCGCCCGGGTACGACCACATCACCTCGGCGATCGGCGCCGCGATGATCGGCTGGCACGGCACCGCGATGCTGTGCTACGTGACGCCCAAGGAGCATCTGGGGCTGCCCGACCGCGACGACGTGAAGGCGGGCATGATCGCCTACAAGATCGCCGCGCACGCCGCCGACCTGGCCAAGGGCCATCCGGGCGCGCAGGCCTGGGACGACGCGCTGTCGGACGCCCGGTTCGAGTTCCGCTGGGAGGACCAGTTCAACCTGGCCCTCGACCCGGACACGGCGCGCGCGTTCCATGACGAGACGCTGCCGGCGGCCCCGGCCAAGACGGCGCACTTCTGCTCGATGTGCGGCCCGCACTTCTGCGCGATGAAGATCACTCAGGATGTGCGCCGGTACGCCGGGGAGCACGGGCTGCCGGAGGACGAGGCGCTGGAGGCCGGGCTGCGCGACAAGGCGGCGGAGTTCACCTCCGCCGGCAACCGGATCTATCTCCCGATCGCCGACTGAGCGGCCGGACGGCCACGGGTCCGCGCGGGTCCGCGCGCGTCCGGCGGATCACCGCTGCGCGAACGGGCGGGATCGGGAGAGGATGGGGCGGCGCCGCCCGCCGCGGCGTGCGCGGACCTGTGGTCGGTCAGGACGGGTGGTGGAGCCGGTGGACGCGCCTGGACCCGCGGTGGCCCGCGACGAGGAACTGCGCGCGCGCCTCGCCGCCGGGGACGAGACGGCGCTGGCCGAGGTGTACGACCTGTTCTCTCCGCTGGTGTTCGGGCTGGCCCGGCGGGTGACGGCGGACGCGGACGCGGCCGGGGACGTGACCCAGGAGGTGTTCGTCGGGCTGTGGGAGCGTCCGCTGGCGTTCGACCCGGCCAAGGGGTCGCTGCGCACGTGGCTGGCGACGCTGGCGCACCGCCGCGCGGTCGACTGGGTGCGCCGTGAGAGCCGCCACCGGCGGCCGCCTCCGGTCACGGCCCCGGACGGCAACGGGCGGCCCGGCGTGGAGGAGGAAGTCCTCGAAGGGGAGCTGGCGGCCGGGGTGCGGCGCGGGTTACAGGGCCTTCCGCCGAATCTGCGCGAGGTCCTGGAACTGGCCTACTACCACGGCCTGACCTACCGCGAGGTTGCGGCACGGCTGGGGATCCCGGAGGGGACGGCCAAGTCGCGGATCCGCAGCGCGCTCGCGCGGCTGGCGCGCGAACTGGAAAGCGAAGGGCTCACCTCGTGAGCGCCCGCGCGGCCGCGGGCGCGGTGCCCGCGCACGTACCGGCGACTGGTGGAACGGGCGGGGGCGGCGTACTTTCGGAAGGAGGCCGGGCTTGAGCGAGGAAGGACATCCTGACGTGGACGGGGCTCTCGCCGCCTGGGCACTGGACTCCTGCCCGCCCGAAGAGGCCGCCCGGATCGCCGAGCACGTCGCCTCCTGCGCGGGCTGCTCCGAGGAGGCCGTCCGGCTCCGCGACACCGCTGGGCTGCTGGCGGCGGTCACATCGGCCGCGCCGCCGGCGGAACTGCGCGCGACGGTGCTGTCGGCCGCGCTGAGCAGACGCCGCGCGGGCGTCGCGGTAGGCGTGTCCGAGGAACTGGCGGGCGCGTACGCGCGGCAGGTGGCGCGCATGGACGCGCTGCTGGCCTCGCTGACGGCCGCCGACTGGCGGGCGCCGCTGCCCGAGTTGCCCGGGTACGGCTCAGTCCGGCGCCTGGTCGACCATCTGATCGGGAACGACGCGGCGTTCGCGGGCGATCTCGGGCTCGTCCCGGCGCGCGCGGCCCCCGGCCCGCGCGGGGTGTGGCGGGCGCAGGCCGACGCCGTCGTGCGGGGCTTCGGCGCCGACGTGCGCCTACTGGAGCGCGAGGCGTCGCTGGCCGGGGCCCGGCCGGTCCGCGCTCCGGCGCGCACCGGGCTGGTGCAGCGGACGTTCGAGACCTGGACGCACGCCGACGACATCCGCGCCGTCGTGGGCCGCCCCGCCGAGCCGCCGCCGGGCGGGCATCTGCGGCTCATCGTCGAGATGGCGGTGCCGATGCTGCCGCAGGCGATGCGCGCGTCGGGGCGGGCGCGTCCGGGCCGTACGGCGCGGCTGAGGCTGACCGGGCCGGGCGGCGGCGCATGGGTCGCCCCGCTGGCCCCCGGGGCCCTTCCCCCGCCGGGCGGGCCCGGCACGGCGGCCGCCGTGGACGTGACCGTCACGGCCGGCGCGGAGGATTTCTGCCGGCTGGTGGCCAACCGCCGCCGACCGGAGACGTTCCCGCACGTCGCGGACGGTGACACCGCGCTGGCGGCCGACCTGCTGCACGCCGCCGCCACGCTCGGCTGCGACTGAGACGCCCGTCCGGCGGGCCGGGTTGGGATCTGGCCCCATGCGGCCATCGGGCCATCCGGGACGGCCCCGCGTTCCGAAAGGCGGGTCGGATGCGGTGCCGCGCAGGGCGCCGCCGGACACGCGCAAAGGACGCAGCGATGTCACGACCCCACACGGCCCGGTTCCGGACCGCCGCCCTGCTGGCCGCGGGCGCGGCCCTCGCGGCGAGCGGACTCGCGGGCCTGCAGCCCGGCGCGGCCACCGCCTCCAGCCACCGCGAGGCGCCGCTGATCTCCGGGCAGCCGCAGTACGACAACACCGACGTGTACGCCTTCGTCAGCCCGGACCGGCCCGACACCACCACGCTGGTCGCCAACTTCCTCCCGTTCCAGGAGCCCGCGGGCGGGCCGAACTTCAATAAGTTCGCCCACGACGCGCGGTACGAGATCAACGTCGACAACGACGGCGACTCCCTGCCGGAGTGGACCTACCGGTTCACCTTCAAGGACGCCTTCCGCAACGGTGACACCTTCCTGTACAACACCGGGCCGGTGCGGAGCCTGGACGACCCCAACCTCAATTTCCGCCAGACCTACGACCTGACGCTGATCCAGCGGCAGGGCGGCGCGGTGCACAGCACGCGGACGCTGGCGTCCGGCGTGCCGGTGGCGCCGTCCAACGTGGGCCGCGCCTCGATGCCCGACTACCGGACGCTGCGGCAGCAGGCGATCAGGACGCTGCCCAGCGGGGCGAAGGTGTTCGCCGGGCAGGCCGACGACCCGTTCTTCCTGGACCTGCGGGTCTTCGACCTGCTGTACGGCGGGAACCTCAAGGAGGTCGGCAACGACACGCTGCGCGGCTACAACGTGCAGACCATCGCCGTGCAGGTCCCCACGCAGGGGCTGGTCAAGCAGGGGCAGCCGACGATCGGCGTGTACTCGGCGGTGCAGCGCCGCACCGCCTCCGGTGAGTACGCGCAGGTCTCGCGGCTCGGCATGCCGCTGGTGAACGAGGTGGTCGTCCCGGTCAAGGACAAGGACAGGTTCAACGCCTCGGTGCCGTGGAACGACGGCCAGTTCGCCCGGTATGTCACCGACCCGGAGCTGCCGCGGCTGATCCAGCAGATCTACAAGATCCCCGCGCCGGCGGCGCCGCGGAACGACCTGGTGCAGGTCTTCCTGACCGGCGTGCCGAACCTCAACCAGCCGCCCGGGGTGCGCCCGGCGGAGCTGATGCGGCTCAACACCTCGATCCCGCCGTCCCGCGCGCCCAAGCGGCTGGGCGTGCTGGACGGGGACAACGCCGGCTACCCCAACGGGCGGCGGCTGACCGACGACACCGTGGACATCTCGCTGCAGGTCGTCGAGGGCGAGCTGCTCGGCAAGAAGAACGACCTGGGCGACGCGGTCGACGGCAACGACGTGCCGCTGGAGAAGAGCTTCCCCTACGTCGCGCTGCCGGCGTCCGGCTCCACCGTGAAGGGGCGGGTCACGGGCGCGGGCGCGCCGCGCGGCGGCGACGGGTCCGGCCGGATCAACGGCGGCCCGGTCTCCAGCAACGAGTCCACCGGCGGCTCACCGGCGATCCCGCTGCTGGCGATCGGCGCGGGCGCGGCCTTCCTCACCGGGGGCGGTCTGCTGTGGCTGCGCCGCCGCGGGGCCGTCGGCTGAGGCCACCCCCACGACCGAACCCGTGGACGCGGGCCGGCCGGGCCGTACGGCGCGGCCCGGCCCGGTCCGCACGGAGGGACTCCTCATGATTCGTCCTGTCCTGGTCGTCCTGGCGCGTGTGCTGGCGGGCGGCTTCATCCTGGCGATGGTGGTCGGCCTGACGCTGGCGGCCGCCATCAAGCCGGGCGGCGACGGCGCCGCACCGGCACCGCCCGCGACCGCGGTGGCCGTCGAGCAGGTCTCGGCTTCGACGCTGAGCGCGGGCATCGACCGGCTGCAACGGCACCTGCGCGCCCAGCCCCGTGACGGGCGCGGCTGGGCGGCGCTGGGGCTCGCCTACGTGGAGCGGGCCCGGCTCACGGGCGACTCCTCGTACTACCCCAAGGCCGAGGGCGCCCTCCAGCGGTCGCTGCGGACGACCCCGGACGGCAATGACGCCGCCCACGCGGGCCTGGCCGCGCTCGCCGCGGCACGGCACGACTTCACCAAGGCTCTGGGGCATGCCGACACGGCGCTGCGCATCAACGCCTACGGCGCGCGCGCCCACGCGTCGCGGATCGACGCGCTGGTCGAGCTGGGCCGTTACGAGGAGGCGATGGCGGCGGCGCGCAAGGCCGACTCCGTCGCGCCCGGCATCCCGGTCTTCACGCGGCTGGCGTACGTGCATGAACTGCACGGCCGTAACGGGGAGGCCAGGCGGATCCTGACGCTGGCCGCCGCGTCCGCGACCGACCGCGGCGACATCGCCTACGCGCGGACCCGGCTGGGCGAGCTGGCCTGGGCGGAGGGCGATCTCCGGACGGCGGGCCGGGAGTTCGCGGCGGCGTTGAAGGCCGACCCCGCCGACCTGGCCGCGCTGGCCGGGCGCGCCCGCGTGCGGGCCGCGTCCGGGGACCTGCCGGGCGGGGTGCGCGATCAGGAGACCGTCGTGTCCCGAGCCCCGCTGCCCGGGTACGTGACCGCGCTCGGAGAGCTGTACGAGGCGCAGGGCCAAGAGAACAAGGCCCGGCAGCAGTACGCAGTGGCGGGGACATGGGCGACCCTCGCCCAGGCCAACGGGGTGGCGGCCGATCTGGAGACGGCGCTGTACGCGGCCGACCACGGGGACAAGGCGGTCGCGCTGCGCGCGGCGCGGGCCGAGTGGGCGCGGCGCCGCAGCGTGCACGTCGCCGACGCCCTCGCCTGGGCGCTGCACGTCAACGGCAGGGACGAGGAGGCCCTCCCCCACGCCCGGCAGGCGCTCCGGCACGGCTACCGCGACGCCGCCTTCCGCTACCACCTCGGCATGATCGAGAAGTCGCTGGGGATGCGCGCGGAGGCCCGCCGGGACCTGGCGGCGGCGCTCCGCCTCAACCCGCGCTTCTCCGTGCACCACGCCCCGGCGGCACGCAGGGCGCTCGACGAGCTCGGACGCGGGAACGGGGGCGGCCGGTGATCGGCGCGACGGCAATGGCGGCGGCCGGGGCGGCGGGCGCGCTCGCGCTCGGCCCGCCCCTGGGGCAGCCGGTCGCGCACCCGCTCGGCACCTTCACCGTCAGCCGGTACGACGGCCTGGTGGCCGCGCCGCACGAGCTGCGGATCGACCACGTCCAGGACCACGCCGAGATCCCGGCGGCGCAGGTGCTGCGGAGCACCTCCGACCTGCCGCGCTGGGCAGCGCGCGAGTGCGCCGGGGCGGTCGCGTCGTTCCGGGTGACGGTGGACGGCCGGCCGGTCGCCGCGACCGTCCGGACCGCGTCGGCACGCCGGCAGGCGGGGCAGGCGGGCCTGCCGACGCTCCGGCTGGAATGCGGGATGGCCGTCCCGTACGGGGACGGCTCGCACCGCCTCACCTTCCAGGACACGGGGGCCGCGGGCAGGATCGGCTGGCACGAGGTCACGGCGGCGGGCGACCGGATGACGCTCGTCTCCTCCGACGTCCCCCGCGCCTCGCGCAGCGCCCGTCTCACCACCTACCCCGAGGACCTGCTCGACTCGCCGCCCGACCAGCGCGGCGCCGTCCTGGCGGTACGGGAGGGCGGGCCTCCCCTGGCCGCGTCCGGCGGCGGGCGCGAGGACCGGATCCTCCCGCGCGACGCGTACTTCACGGACCTGGTCAGCCGGCACGCGCTCACGCCCGGATTCGCCGTCCTGGCCCTGCTCGTGGCGCTGGGGCTGGGCGCCCTGCACGCCCTCGCTCCCGGCCACGGAAAGACGATCATGGCCGCCCAGGCGGCCGGGCAGGCCCGCCGGTCCAGGCGGGAGGCCCTCGCGCTCGGCGTGACGGTCACCGCGACGCACACCGCCGGGGTGCTGGCGCTCGGGCTGCTGGTCGCGAGCGGTTCCGCGGTGGCCTCCCCCGCGCTGTTCCCCTGGCTGGGCGCGGCCTGCGGGGCGATCGTCGCCGTGGCCGGTCTCACCCTGCTCCGCCGCGCCCTCCGCAACCGCCGCGACCACCCTCCCCATCACCACCACGGGCACGGGCACGGGCATCACCATCACCACGCCTCGAAGGAGCGGCGGCGGCGGAACGTGCTCCTGATGGGCTTCGCGGGCGGCCTGATGCCGAGCCCGTCGGCCGTCGTCGTGCTGCTGGGGGCGAGCGCCCTTGGGCACGCCTGGTTCGGTGTCCTGCTGGTCCTGGCGTACGGGGCGGGCCTGGCGCTCACCCTGGTGACGATCGGCATGCTCGTCACCGGCACCGGCCGCCTGCTGGCCCGCCGCCTGCCCGCGCTCGGGGACCGGATCCGCGCCGCGCCCGCCCTCCTGCCCACCGGCACGGCCGCGATGGTCATCCTGCTCGGGGTCGGCCTGACCGCCCGCAGCCTGGCCTCCCTCACCGCGTGACGGCCCGCCCGCGCCGGTCACGCGTTCTTTCCCCACACGTACAGCCCGAGCGCCATCACCAGGAGGCTGACCGTGCAGGCCACCGCGCGCAGCGTGTTCCAGGCGGTCCAGCGGGAGGAGTGGTCGTTCCAGATCCGCGCCGCCTCCGCGGTGTCGGCCGGGATCTCCACGGCGTCCAGCGCGTTGTTCATCGGCACGTTGACCACCGCGGTCGGCAGGATCGAGCCGAGCAGGTAGAGGGCCGCCGCCGCCAGGAACAGCAGCGCCGCCTGGCGCTGCCCGGCCACCAGCAGCAGGACGCCCGCGGCCGCCCCGGCCACCGGGGCGCCCATGAAGTGGACGAGGAAGACGGGATTGATGATCTTCTGGTTGATCTGCTGCATCACCGCGATCGCCGAGGACGCCCTGGCCGCGTTCAGGCCCGGCATCACCGAGACCGAGAAGGCGAAGAAGAGCCCCGCCATCCCGCCGGTCAGCAGTACCGCGATCGTCGCCGCCGCGGCGGCGAGGGTGGTCTTCACTGTCGTCGTTCCTCTCGGTCGTCCCGGTGGTGCCGGCCGCCGGCCGGCTCAGGCGTCCCACACGCCGGTGGCGGCGGTGTCGCGGGCGAAGTCGGCGAAGTCGCGGGGCTCGCGCCCCAGGGCCTGCCGCACCCCGTCGGCCGGGAGGGAGTTCCGGCCGTCCAGCACGGTGCCGAACAGGTAGGTCAGCAGGTCCGCGACCTCGTCCGGCACGCCGTGCTCCTTGAGCTCGGCGGCGTACCGGTCCACGGGCACCGGCACGAACGCCACCTCGCGCCCGGCCGCCGTGCCGATCTCCGCGGCGGCCTCGGCGAAGGTCAGCGCCCGCCGCCCGGTGATCTCGTAGATCCGGCCGGCGTGCCCGTCCCCGGTCAGGGCGGCGACCGCGACGTCGGCGATGTCGTCGGCGTCGGCGAACGGCTCGGGCACGTCCCCCGCCGGGACCGCGATCACGCCCTCCCGGACCGCGTCCAGGAGGTAGTCCTCGCTGAAGTTCTGCGCGAACCAGCTGGCCCGCAGCACCGTCCACTCGGCGCCCGACTCGATCAGCGCCCGCTCGGCGACGGCGGCCTCCTCCTCGCCCCGCCCGGACAACAGCACGATCCGTCCAGCCCCCGCCTCGAGGGCGGCCGCGGAGAGCGCCCCGACGTCCTCGACGGCACCGGGGACGGTCAGGTCGGGGTAGTACGCCAGGTACACCGCGCCGACGCCCTCCAGCACCGGCCCCCACGTCGAACGGTCCTTCCACTCGAAGGGCGGGGTGCCCGCGCGGGACCCCACCCGGACCGGCAGCCCGAGCGCCTCCAGCCTCTCCACCACCCGGCGGCCCGTCTTGCCCCGGCCGCCCAGCACCAGCGTCGTCCCGTTCGCGTTCCGCGTGTTCTCTGCCATGTCCCCAAGTCAACCGGTGGAAGCCCCGGGCGCCCATCGTTGAGAGGCCGGGTCGCATACGCGAGCGTCCACCGCCGGCGGGCGCGCGGTCTACCCTGGTCGCATGGACGCGCTGACCGACCTCCTCGACGGGCCGCGCGCCCGCGGAGCGTTCATGCTGCGCGCGACGATGAGCCCCCCGTGGTCGATCCGGTGCGAGGACCGCGCGCCGCTCAGCCTGGTGGCCATGGTGCGCGACCACGCCTACGTATGGGCCGAGGGCGGCGACCCGGTGCGGATCGAACCGGGCGACATCGCGATCGCCCTCGGCCCCGACGTCTACACCGTCGCCGGCGCCCCGGACACCCCCGTCCAGGTGATCATCAAGCCCGGTCAGCTGTGCACCGCCCCGGACGGGCGCAGCCTGAGCGAGGAGATGGACCTCGGCATGCGGAGCTGGGGCAACGACCCCGACGGCCCCATGGAGATGCTGATCGGCACGTACCAGATGCGCGGCGCGGTCACGCGGCGGCTGCTGGCGGCGCTGCCGGGGCTGCTGGTGCTCACCGCCGGCTCCTGGGACTCGCCGCTGGTCGGGCTGCTCCGCCAGGAGATCGTCAAGGACGAGCCGGGGCAGGAGATCGTCCTTGACCGGCTGCTGGACCTGCTGCTGATCGCCGCGCTGCGCACCTGGTTCTCCCGCCCGGAGGCGGAGGCGCCCGGCTGGTACCGGGCGCACGGCGATCCGGTCGTCGGCCCGGCGCTGCGGCTGCTTCACGAGAACCTCGCCCACCCGTGGACGGTCGCCGAGCTGGCCGCCAAGGTCGGCGCCTCGCGCGCGGCGCTGGCGCAGCGGTTCGGCCGGCTGGTCGGCGAGACCCCGATGGCCTACCTGACCGGGCTCCGGCTGGCGCAGGCGGCCGACCTGCTCCGGGAGACCGACGCGACGCTGGAGGCGGTGGCCCGGCAGGTCGGCTACGGCACCGCGTTCGCGCTCAG
Organism: Actinomadura rugatobispora; assembly: GCF_042656285.1. Lineage (GTDB taxonomy): Bacteria > Actinomycetota > Actinomycetes > Streptosporangiales > Streptosporangiaceae > Spirillospora > Spirillospora rugatobispora. Next base: position 129,359 of record NZ_JBHSON010000008.1, read on the forward strand.
CACGGCGTTCAAGCGCGAACGCGGCGTCAGCCCGCAGGACTACCGGGCCCGCTCCGGCTGACCCTCCCGTCCGGGTTCTAGCGGGACTCCGGAACGTAGAGCCGCACGTCGTCCACCCGGGCGCCGCCCTCGTAGAAGTTCATGTGCGGGTCACCGATCATGAAGTGGTCGGGGTAGGCGGACCCGGCCGGCCAGGTGTCGCGGTCGACGAGGGTCCCGCCGGGGCCGTTCCAGGTCCAGTCGGCGTTGAAGCGCCCGTCGTACTCCTCGGGCTTCTGGTTGTAGTGCCAGATCGGCTCGCCGTCCTGGACGAACGCGCGCGTGTAGCGGTAGGTCGCCTGCCCGACGTGCGCGAACACCCCCGACATCTCCATCGTGTACGCGCCGCCGCGGCGTTCGATGGCGAACCGGTAGCTCTTCTCGGGCAGCAGCTCGGGCCGCAGGTCGACCTGGGAGACGATGGCGCCGCCCTTGGCGAGGCCGCACTCGCTGTGCATCAGGTACTCGGTGCCCGGCTGGTTCGCGTACCGCCGGTCGTCGGTCATGAAGATGGCGTTGACGCCGTTGCCCGTGCCCGAGGGGTAGGGCTCGTACTGCTTGGTGGCGGGGTTGCAGTAGCGCAGGCCCGCGCTGGTGTACTTGTAGCGGTTGTAGGAGTCCATCGCCACCTTGCGGTGGGTGTGGATGAAGACGTTGTTGTGCGGGGCGACCCGGCCGTAGTCCATGATGCCCAGGTAGTAGAACCCGTTGGAGTCGGTGCGGACGTCCGCCCACGAGCACTCGGGACGGGAGAAGTCGCCGCCGGCGGCCCAGGGGAAGTTCGTCTTGCAGCCCTCCGGCGAGTAGCCGTTGATCCGCCCGTCCGGATAGTCCCACGACCCGTCGCGCTGGCCGCCGAAGTCCAGGCCGCGCAGCGTCATCTCCACCCGGTACTCGGCGGGCAGCGCGTTGGTGGAGCGGATGACCACCCCGCCGTGGTGGCTCGGCTCGTCCAGGTGCGCGACGCCCTTGCGCGTGGTCAGGGTCGGCGGCGCGTCGGGGGTGCCGTCCTTGTCGGTGTCGCGGGCGGCGAGCTCGGCGGTCAGCCAGCCCCTGGCGCCGAAGCGGAACGACTTGCGGTAGGTGTCGAAGGTCGAGAGCTGCTGCCGGAACGCGGGGCCGCCCACGGTCTCGAAGAAGGCCCCGTCGTTGTCGTACACGTCCACGTTGTAGGGGCTGCCAGGGCCGTCGTCGTCACGGACCCACGGCGCCCTGGCGTCGTCCAGGGAGCGGTTGAAGGTCTCCGCGCCGATCAGCCGCCAGTCACCCGCGCGGCCCTGCGCCTGGTCGGCGGGGCCGGACGGGGCGTCCGCCCGTGCCGTGGCCGGGAGGGCCGGTGCCACCACGAGGGCCGCCGGAAGGGCCAGTGTCACCGGTACGGCCAGCGCCGCCGCTCCCCTGGCCCATCGCGTTCCCCTCGACCATCTGCTCATGTCGCCGTCTCCGTCCCGCGCGCCTCGCCGCGCGCGCCGCTGTCGATAGCAGCGAGAGATTAGACCGATCCACCTCGGTACGCCACGGCAAACCTCAACAAGACTGGTATTGACCACTTTGACCGAGCGCCCAATTCAGGCCCGGAATCCTGGTCAATGCGCCCTGACGAGCACTGGTCCCCTCAGATAGGTATTTACCAGTTGATCGCACGACGAGCGCGCGGGCCGCCGTCCCGCATGACCGAGAACGAGCGGGACGGGGAGCGGCGGCACGAGGAGGGCGCGCCGCGGGACCGGTGAGGCGCACGTTCGGGAAGGCCGGGAACCGGCGCCCGCACGGCGGCGTTTCTCAGCTAGACGGACCCCATCGATATGACATGATGCGGGGCACATCGGACCGATACGAGGAGTGATATGACCACCAAACCGACCGGGGACGATCTCCTTGCCGTGTTCGCGCGGTCGGACCTCGGCGGTGATGACCGGCTCGATCTGATGGAGTTCGGCATGGTGCTCGACAGCATCGGGCTGTCGTGGACCCGCGCCGAGGTCCAGGACCGGTTCGAGCGCGCCGACACCAACCGCGACGGTTTCATCTCCCTCCCCGAGCTCCGGATCCTGCTCGAGGCGCAGGGCTGGTCGGAGGGCGGCGTCCGCTCCGCCCGCGGCTGACCGCGCGGCCGGGACCGCGTTCTCCGACACAGCGAGCGGCCGACGGTAACGGCACGACGAAGCACGACGAAGAGGGCCCCGCCCGATCCGCGCAAGGCGCGCATCTCGGGCGGGGCCCGTTCCGTCCGGGGTCCGTCCGTTCCCGCGGTCGGACGGTGCGGTCAGACAGACGGTGCGGTCAGACCGCGCGGCCGCGCAGCCGCCGGTACGTGCGGACGAGCGCGGCCGTGGACGGGTCCGGCAGCCCGGTGGGCGGCTCCGCGGACGTCAGCGCGGGCGCGAGGTCCTGCGCCATGACCTTGCCGAGCTCGACGCCCCACTGGTCGAAGGAGTCGATCCCCCAGATCGTGCCCTCGACGAACACGACGTGCTCGTACAGCGCGACGAGCTGGCCGAGGGTGGAGGGGGTCAGCTTGGGGACCAGGATCGTGCTGGTGGGCCGGTTGCCCGGCATCACCTTGTGCGGGACGAGCTCGGCGGGCGTGCCCTCGGCGGCGATCTCCTCCGCGGTCTTGCCGAACGCGAGCGCCGAGGTCTGGGCGAGCAGGTTGGCGACCAGCAGGTCGTGCATGCCGCCGCCGTCGGCCTGGACGTCCTCGAACGGCTCGGCGAACCCGATGAAGTCGGCCGGGACCAGCCGGGTGCCCTGGTGCAGCAGCTGGTAGAAGGCGTGCTGGCCGTTGGTGCCGGGCTCGCCCCAGAAGATCTCGCCGGTCTGGGCGACGACGGGCGCGCCGTCGGCCCGCACCGACTTGCCGTTGGACTCCATGGTGAGCTGCTGCAGGTAGGCGGGGAAGCGGGAGAGCCGCTGGCTGTAGGGCAGCACGGCGCGGGTCTGGGCGCCGAAGAAGTCAGTGTACCAGACGCCCAGCAGCGCCATCAGCACGGGCAGGTTGGCCTCGAACGGGGCGGTGCGGAAGTGCTCGTCGACGGTGTGGAACCCGGCGAGCATCTCCCGGAACGCCCCATCCCCGATCGCGATCATCAGGGACAGCCCGATGGCGCTGTCCATGGAGTAGCGGCCGCCGACCCAGTCCCAGAACCCGAACATGTTGTCGGTGTCGATGCCGAACGCGGCGACCCGCTCGGCGTTGGTGGAGACCGCGACGAAGTGGCGGGCCACCGCCTTCTCGTCGCCCAGGCGGCCGACCAGCCAGGCGCGGGCGGCGCGGGCGTTGGTCAGCGTCTCCAGCGTGCCGAACGTCTTGGAGGCGACGATGAACAGCGTCTGCTCGGGGTCGAGGTCGGCCAGGGTGCCGGTGATGTCGGCCGGGTCGATGTTGGAGACGAACCGGCAGGTGATGCCGGCGCGGGCGTGGTCGCGCAGCGCCTCGTAGGCCATGGCGGGGCCGAGGTCGGAGCCGCCGATCCCGATGTTGACCACCGTGCGGATGGGCTTGCCCGTGAAGCCGGTCCACTCCCCCGACCGGACCCGGTCGCTGAAACCGGCCATCCTGTCCAGGACGGCGTGCACGTCGGCGACCGCGTCCCGGCCGCCGACGCGCAGTTCCGCGTCGCGCGGCAGGCGCAGCGCCGTGTGCAGGACGGCGCGGTCCTCGCTGACGTTGATGCGCTCGCCGGAGAACATCGCGTCGATCCGCTCGCGCAGCCCGGCCCGCTCGGCCAGCGCGACCAGCAGCCGCAGCGTGTCACCGGTCGCCCGGTGCTTGGAGTAGTCCAGGAGGAGGTCGCCGGCGGTCGCGGTCATCCGCTCGGCCCGTCCCGGGTCCTCGGCGAACAGCTCGCGCAGGTGCCGCCCGGCCAGGGCCGCGTGGTGATCGGCCAGCGCCGTCCACTCTGAGGTCTCGGTTATGTCGGCCATCGCCCCTCATCTCTTCGCCGCCCCGGCGCGGCTCCCCTGTTCCTTGCCGGCGCCGCCGGTCCCGCACCAGAGGCGATCATAGGTGCGGCGCCCGCGGCACCGCGGCAGGTACCCGCGGAACAGAGGGTCGGGCCGCGTCGCGCCGCTGGCGGGGCACGGGTTTCCCTCCGGTCGCACCGGGCACCACCCCGGCGAGATGAGCCGATACGGATCGGCGGGCGGCCCGCGGACGGCCGTCCGGCACGGGGGGACATCGGGCAATGAGCATCGCCACGACCAATCCGGCGACCGGCGAGGTGGAGCGGACCTTCGACGCGCTGGCCGAGAAGGAGATCGAGGAGCGCCTGGAGCGGGCGCTGGAGGCCTTCGACCGGCACCGGGCCCTCCCGGTCGCCGAGCGCGCGACCCGGATGGAGGCCGCCGCCGGCATCCTGGAGGCGGAGACCGACCGGATCGCGGCCCTGATGACCACCGAGATGGGCAAGACGATCACGGCGGCCCGGGCGGAGGCGCGCAAGTGCGCCAAGGCGTGCCGCTTCTACGCCCGGCACGCCGAGGACTTCCTGGCCGACCGGCCCGCCGACGCCGCGGCCGTGGACGCCCAGCGCGCCTGGACCCGCTACCTGCCGCTCGGCCCGGTGCTGGCGGTGATGCCGTGGAACTTCCCGCTCTGGCAGGTGATCAGGTTCGCCGCACCGGCGCTGATGGCGGGCAACGTCGGGCTGCTCAAGCACGCCTCGAACGTGCCACAGACCGCGCTGTTCCTGGAGGAACTCTTCCACCGCGCCGGGTTCGCCGACGACGCGTTCCAGGCCCTGCTCATCGGCTCGGACCAGGTCGAACGGGTGATCCGGGACCCGCGGGTGAAGGGCGCCACCCTCACCGGCAGCGAACCGGCCGGGCGCGCGGTGGGCGCGGCGGCCGGCGCCGAGATCAAGCCGAGCGTGCTGGAGCTGGGCGGCAGCGACCCGTTCGTGGTCATGCCGTCGGCCGACATCGCCCAGGCCGCCGAGGTCGCCGCCACCTCCCGGTGCCTCAACAACGGGCAGAGCTGCATCTCCGCCAAGCGGTTCATCGTGCACGCCGACGTCCACGACGACTTCGAGCGCCGGTTCGTGGAGCGGATGCGGGCGCAGCGGGTCGGCGACCCGATGGACGAGTCCACCGACATCGGCCCGCTGGCCACCGAGCGGGGCCGCGCCGACGTCGAGTCGCAGGTCGCCGACGCGCTCGGCGCGGGCGCCACCGCCCTGTGCGGCGGGGAGCGCCCCGGCGGCCCCGGCTGGTACTACCCGCCGACGGTGATCACCGGCGTGACCCGCGGGATGCGGATGTTCGACGAGGAGGTCTTCGGGCCTGTCGCCTCCCTCTTCCGGGTCTCCGGCATCGACGAGGCGATCGAGCTGGCCAACGCCACCGACTACGGCCTCGGCTCCAACGCCTGGACGCGCGACCCCGCCGAGCGCGAGCGCTTCGCGAACGAACTGGACGCCGGCCAGGTGTTCATCAACGGCATGGTGACGTCCTATCCCGAACTGCCGTTCGGCGGCGTGAAGCACTCCGGCTACGGCCGCGAGCTGTCCGCGCACGGCATGCACGCGTTCTGCAACGTCAAGACCATCTGGGCGGGCGCCTAGCGGACGGCCCGCGGCGGGCGTTGGTCAACCGGTGACGGAGCGTGCGACGCGGAAGCCCACGTCGTCGGTCTGGAACGTGGGATGGCTGCGGCGGCGCACCGAGGCCCGGCAGCTCCAGTGCTCGTCGAACCACCCGCCGCCGCGCAGCACCCGGTAGGAGCCGTAGACCTCGGCGTCGTAGAGGTCCCAGCACCACTCCCAGACGTCGCCCAGCATGTCGTGCAGGCCCCACGCGTTGGGCCGCCTGCCTCCCACGTCCCGGATCGCCTCGCCGGAGTTGCCGCGGTGCCAGGCGATCTCGTCCAGCGGCCCGTACCGGGCGCCGGTCGTACCGGCACGGCAGGCGTGCTCCCACTCGGCCTCGGTCGGAAGCCGGTAGCCGCCGGAGGAGGCGTCCCACTCGACGTCCTCGGCGCCGCCGCCCAGGCGGTACGCGGGCGCCAGCCCCTCGCGCCGGGACAGGTCGTTGCAGAACCGGACGGCGTCCAGCCAGGAGACGCTCTCGACCGGCAGCAGATCCCCCCGCGCGGCGCTCGGCCGCCGGCCGGTGACCCGCGCGTACCCGGCCTGGGTGACCGGGACGGCGGCCAGCCGGTAGGGCGCGAGCTCGACCTGCCAGCTGGTCCGCGTCCGCCGGTCCGACAACGTCACGCGCCCCGGCGGAACGGCGACCATCTCGATTCCCGTGTCCGCGTCCATCGGCGGACGATCCTACCTGCGTCCCTCCCTGTCCCCGTGCGCGCGGGAAGTCCCGGAGACCTCGTCTCCGGGACTTCCGCGCTCCTTCGAACCATCACCGATTCGGGGTCACCCTCCGGCACCACCCCCGTTCCCCTCCTGACCTGATTGCCCTGGTGGGCCCGGATTCACCGGTGGAGCCGGCTGAGCCGGTTGCGCCGGCGCGGACGTGTCCGGCTGGGCGGGCCGCGGAGCCTCGGGCTCCACCGGCTGAGCACCGCCCCCCGGCTGGACGCCGCCATCGGGTTGGGTGCCGTTGCCCGGCTGGGCAGGGCCGGGCTGCGTTTCTCCGCCCGGCTGGGCGCCATTGGGCATAGGCCCCGCCGGCGCGTTGGGATCGACCTGCCCGTGCGGGTCCACGGACGTGCGGGGCACGGCCCCGTTCGGATCGGACGGGCCGGGCTTCGCCGAGTTCTGCGGCGCGGGGTACCCGGGCGATATGGGCTTGCGCGGGTCCGCCTGCATCGTGTCGTGCGGGTCGCGGGGAACCACGGCCTTGGCCACGTTCTGCTTCCTGAACCAGGTCCACGTCGGGCCGGTGTAGATCGCGTTCTTGGTGGAGACGTCCTTGTCCGGCGGCGTCAGCGGATTGCCGCAGTTGCACTTCACCACCGGGGCTCCGTTTCCGTCGACCAGCACGCCCATTCCCGCCTGCAGGACCGCCGGGCCGCCGGAGTCCTTTCCGTCCTTGTAGGAGTGGTTGGTGATCAGCGTGTCGCTCTGCAGGTGGGTCGGGGTCAGGCCCGAAAGGAATCCGCGGACCTCCCCCGGCTTGATGTGCTGCGCGCCGGCCCAGGCCCGTGCCTTGTCGGGGTTCGCGCTCAGGAATCTCGCCAGCTTGCCGGGATCGCATGTGGCCGCCTGCCCGGATCCGCCGTCGGAACCGGTGGCACCCTGCCCCTGGCTCTGGCCCTGAGGCTGGCTCTGGCCCTGAGGCTGGCCCTGGCTTTGAGGCTGGGGCTGCGGGGCTGCGGGTTTTCCGGGTGCGGGGGCGGCCTTCTTGTCGGTGCCGGCAACGTGGGTGTACGGGTCGGAGCCGGGAGTGCCCACCGTCATGCGGGTGATGGTCTCCGCGCTGGCGTCCCCGCTCATGACGTTCCAGGCGACGCCGACCGCACCGACCGCGACGAGTGCGGCGGCCGAGCCGATACCGAATTTCTGGGCGACATTCCGAGGACGGGCCGTGGGCACTGTGATTCCCTTCGGGCCTGGCTTGCTGGACACCCGTTTCGATGTCGCCTCAGCCCGATTTGTGCGTATTCAGCAGCCCATATACCGGCAAATTCCAGGTCAGTCCGGCAGTTCGGCGGGTTCGTCCAGGCGGCGCTTGTAGTAGGCCCAGGGCGAGTCGAAGTCGGAGGGGACGACAAGAACCCAGCCCTGTTCCTCCAAGAGGCGCCTGCGGCGGCGCGAGGGCCACCACAGCCGCCGGTGCTCCCACCGGTGGGCCGACGCCTCGACGAGGTGGAAGAGGTAGCCGTAGTCGACGGCGTGCCATCCGCGGGCGCCCTCCCTCGCCAGCGCGTCCATCTCGTTGAAGGCGTTCAGCGGCTTGAGCACCCTCCGGGCGGGGGCGTCGTCCGGTGCGGAGCCGTCGCGGCCGGCGGCCGGGGTGCCGAAGCGCTGCTGGGCGGCCTGGCGGCTGATGCCGAGCAGCCGTCCGAGGGTCTCCCAGCTGTGCCCGGCGGTGCGGGCGCCGGTGATCGACTGGCGCAGCAGCCTGCTGGTCTCCTCCGCGGCGACGCTCGACGCGGCGACCATGAGCAGATGGGCGTCCGGGTCGCTGTCGAGGCCCTCGCGTCCCTGGTCGGACGCGGTCAGCACGGCCTCGGCGACGGCCTCGCGGATGGCGCTCGCCCGCTCCTCGGGAAGGCGGCCACGGGACTCGCTCACCGGCGCTCCACGTCGCCATCGCCGCCGTCGGCGGTGGGCGGGAGCGGCTCCAACTCGTCCAGGCGGGCGGAGTCGGCGGCGGACACGCCCCCGGCACGGCGCGCCGCGGCGGCCGCCGTCGCCACCCCCACGACGAAGACCGCGAACGCGACGACGACGAACAGGACCCACAGCACGGTACTGCCGGACATGGCCTGCGCCACGAGCAGGAATCCCACCAGCGGCGTCAGGAGGGTCAGGGCCAGCAGCCCGGGGACGGGGGCGCGGGAGGTGTCACGGATCATGACGTCAAGGATTCCTTGACACCAGCACCATGTCAACACTTCCTTGACACCCGCTCGCGCCGCCGGGGCGTCAGGGGGCGTCGATGTTGGCCAGGTACGCCTCGTTCGCCTGGGCACCCGCGGCGGCGCCGGGCGGGACGAGCTGCTCCAGGCGCCTGAAGACCGACGCGTCCAGGGTCAGGTCGGCGGCCCCGGCGTTGGAGCGGGCGTTGGCGGCCCTGCGGGTGCCGGGGATCGGGAACGTGCCGCGGTCGATCAGCCATGCCAGGGCGAGCTGGGCGGTCGTGGCCCCGTGCTCGGCGGCCAGCCCGGCGACGGCGTCGGCGAGCGCGACGTTGCGGGCCAGGTTGCCGCCCTGGAAGCGCGGGTTGCCGCGCCGCCAGTCGGTCCCTTCGAGGTCGCCCGCCCCGCGGACCCGGCCGCCGAGGATGCCCCGGCCGAGCGGGCTGTAGGCGACGAACGCGACGCCCAGTTCCTCGCAGACCGGCAGCAGCTCCTTCTCGGGGGCGCGCTGGAACGGCGAGTACTCGGTCTGCAGGGCTCGCACGGGGTGGACGGCGTGGGCCCGGCGGAGGCTGGCCGCCGAGACCTCCGACAGGCCGTACCCGCCGATCTTGCCCTCCCGCACCAGCTCGGCGAGCGCCCCGGCGGTCTCCTCGATCGGGGTGGTGGGGTCGAGCCGGTGCAGGTAGTACAGGTCGACGTGGTCGGTCCGGAGCCGGGTCAGGCTGGCCTCCAGGGCGCGGCGGACGTACTCGGGACGGCCCAGCCCCGGGACCAGCATCCCGTTCCCGTCCTCGTCCCCGCCGAACTTGGTGGCCAGGACGATCTCGTCCCGGCGCCCGCCCAGCACCCGTCCGATCAGGCTCTCGCTGGTGCCGTCCCCGTAGATGTCGGCGGTGTCGACGAACGTGACGCCCGCGTCCACCGCCGCGAGGAGGGTGGCGGCGGCCTCGTCCCCGGTCACGCTCCCGTAGATGCCGGGCGCCAGGGTCATCGCGCCGAAACCCAGGACCGACGCCCGCGGCCCGTCCGTTCCAAGACTGCGATAGCGCACGAAAAGGTCACCTCTCCCTTGTGGGTTCTCTTGCTCGGTGTGCCTCCACCCTGCCCGGGAGCGCGCGGGCCGGACAGGGGCCGCCGATGGCTAGGATCCGCAGGGCTAGGCAGGGCACGGCAGACTGGGATCATGGCGACGCGTGAACTGGCCGACTTCCTGCGCTCCCGGCGCGACCGGATCAAGCCGACGGCGGTGGGCCTGCCCGGCGGCGGGCGCAGGCGGGCGCCGGGGCTGCGGCGCGCGGAGGTGGCTTTGCTGGCCGGGATCAGCCCGGACTACTACATGCGGCTCGAACAGGGCCGCGGCATCCGCCCCTCCCCCTCGGTGCTGGAGGGGCTCGCGCGCGCCCTGGGCCTGGACGCCGACGAGCGCGACCACCTCTACCGGCTGGCGCGCTCGGCGCCGTCGCCGGCGCGTCTCCCGGCCGACGGGCCGGTTGAGGCCGGGGTTCGGCGGCTGCTGGAGGCGATCGATCCCGTCCCGGCGTACGTGCTCAACTGCAGGCTGGACGTGCTGGCCTGGAACCCGACGGCGGCGGCGCTGATGTGCGAGCTGGCCGAGCTGCCCGCGCCGCGCCGCAACATGCTCCGGTACGTCTTCGGCGATCCGCGGGCCCGCGACTTCTACGTGGAGTGGGAGAAGGTGGCCCGGCACGGCATCGCGCAACTGCGCACCGCGACCGGCATCGATCCCGGCGACCCGGCGAACGAGGCGCTGATCGGTGAGCTGGCGGAGGGCAGCGCGCAGTTCCGCGACTGGTGGCGGCGGCAGGACGTCAAGGGGCCGGGCCTGGGCCGCAAGGAGTACCGGCACCCGCGCGTGGGGCGGCTGTCCCTGGACTACGTCGGGATGGTCCTCCCCAACACGCTGGAGCACCAGTTCGTGACGCTGACGGCGCTGGAGGGCAGCGCGTCCCAGACCGCCCTGGAGAAGCTCGCCGAGGTGCCGGCTGCCCGGTGAGCGGAGGGCGCCCTCCTCCTCGGGGACGCCCGCCGCGCCGGTTCAGTGGATCCGCTGCGGGACGTCCCAGGGGTTGTCGTCGCGCAGCGGCGGGGGCAGCAGGTCCTGCGGCCAGTTCTGGTAGGTGACGGGGCGCAGGAACCGCTCGATCGCGGCCGTGCCGACCGAGGTGGTGGACGGCGTGGTGGTCGCCGGGAACGGGCCGCCGTGCTGCATCGCGTGCGTGACCGACACCCCGGTGGGCCACTGGTTCCACAGGACCCGGCCGCTGCGGTCGGCCAGCACCCCGGCCAGGGCGCCCAGTTCGGCGGACTCCTCCGGCTCGGCGTGCAGGGACGCGGTGAGCTGGCCGGGGAGCTTGGCGATCACCTCGGCCACGTCGCGCAGGCTCTCGTAGGTCACCACCAGGCCGAGCGGGCCGAAGCACTCCTGCCCGGCGGCCTCGGCGTCGGCGGCGAACGCGGCCAGGTCCATGGTCAGCAGCCGGGGCGCGGCGGAGGCGGTGTCGTCCGGCCAGACCACGCGGTCGACCCCGGGACGCTCCGCCAGGCGCCCGGCGGCGTCCAGGAACCCCGACTCGATCCGGTCGTTCAGCATCGGCGCCGCCGCGACGTCCTTCAGCAGCCCGGCGACGCGGTCGACGATGCCGCCGCCGGCGGGCGCGAACAGCAGCCCCGGGTTCGTGCAGAACTGGCCCGCGCCCTGCGTCACCGATCCGACGTAGCCCTGGGCGATCTCCTCGCCGCGGCTCTTGGCGGCCCCGGCCGTGACCACGACCGGGTTGGTGCTGCCCAGCTCGCCGTAGAAGGGGATCGGCGTCGGGCGCTCCGCCGCGATCCTGGCCAGGGCCAGCCCGCCGCGCTCGGAACCGGTGAAGGCCGCGGCGGCGATCCCCGGGTGGCGCAGCGCGTCCACGCCCTGCTGCTCGCCCTCGATGAGGCCGAACGTGCCGTCCGGGGCGCCGGCGTCCTTGAGCGCGCCGGCGACGATCTCGCCGGTGCGGCGCGACAGCCGCGGGTGGCCCGGGTGGGCCTTCAGCACGACCGGGCAGCCGGCCGCCAGCGCCGAGGCCGTGTCACCGCCCGCGACACTGAAGGCGAACGGGAAGTTGCTGGCCGCGAACACCAGCACCGGCCCCACCGCGGCGCGGTAGCGCCGCAGGTCGGGCCGCGGCCCGGTGGGCCAGCCGGGGTCGGGGCGGTCGATGCGGGCGTCGTAGAAGCCGGCCTCCTCGACCTGCCGGGCGAACAGCCGCAGCTGGAAGGTGGTGCGGGTCAGCTCGCCGTTCAGCCGGGTCTCCCCGAGGCGGGACTCGGAGTCGGCGAGCGCCACCAGTTCGGCGCGGGCCGCCTCCAGGGCGTCCGCGACCGCGTTCAGCGCCCGGGCCCTGTCCCGCGGCGGGGCCGCCGCCCAGTCCTCCGCCGCCGTGGCGAGGGCGGACACCGCCGCGTCCGCCTCGCTCATGGATTGCTCCCTTCGTCGAACGTGGTCGCCGCCTTGATGATCACCAGTGCCACGATACCCAGCTCACAGGACGAAGCCCTCGGGGAAGGGGTCGGCGGGGTCGAGCAGGTAGTTCGCCGTGCCCGTGATCCAGGCGCGCCCGGTGAACTCGGGCACCACCGCGGGCAGCCCGCCGACCGTCGTGGTGCCGACCAGCCGCCCGGTGAAGCGGGTGCCGATGAACGACTCGTTCACGAACTCGGTGTGCAGCGGCAGCTCGCCGCGGGCGTGCAGCTGCGCCATCCGCGCGGACGTGCCGGTGCCGCAGGGCGAGCGGTCGAACCAGCCCGGGTGGATCGCCATGGCGTTGCGGGAGTGCCGGGCGTCCGATCCGGGCGCCAGGAACTGCACGTGCTTGCAGCCGCCGATCCCCGGGTCCTCGGGGTGGCGCGGCCGGTTCCGCTCGTTGATCGCGGCCATGATGTCCAGGCCCGCCCGCAGGATGTCGTCCTTGCGGGCCCGGTCGAACGGCAGCCCGAGCCGCTCCAGCTCGGTGACGGCGTAGAAGTTGCCGCCGTAGGCCATGTCGTAGCGCACCTCGCCGAGGCCGGGCACGGCGACCACCGCGTCCTGCTCGACGGCGAACGAGGGGACGTTGCGCAGGGTGACGTTCTCGGCCACCCCGTCGCGCACCGCCACGCGGGCCTCCACCAGGCCGGCGGGGGTGTCCAGCCGGACGAGCGTCTCCGGCTCGGTGACCTCGACCAGCCCGGTCTCCACCAGGACGGTCGCGACCCCGATCGTGCCGTGGCCGCACATCGGCAGGAACCCGCTGACCTCGATGTAGAGCACGCCCCAGTCGGCGTCGGGGCGCAGCGGGGGCTGCAGGATCGCGCCGCTCATCGCGCCGTGGCCGCGCGGCTCGTCCACCAGGAAGCGGCGCAGGCCGTCCAGGTGCTCCATCGCGTACCGCCGCCGCTCGGCCGCGGTGGCGCCGGGGATCGCCGCCACCCCGCCGGTGACCACGCGGGTCGGCATCCCCTCGGTGTGGGAGTCGACCGCGCTGATCGCACGGGCCGAGCGCATCAGGCGGCCCGCCGCTGGAGGGCCTCGATCGCGCGGGCCATGTCGGCGGTGACGCCCTCGCGGTGGGCGGCGGTGAGCGGGCCGCGGGGCGGGCGGCAGGGGCCGCCGTACCGGCCGACCTGGTCCATGCCGAGCTTGATGGCCTGGACGAACTCGGTGCGCGAGTCCCAGCGGAACGCGGCCACCAGCGGCTCGTACAGCGCCCTGGCCTCCTCCAGCCTGCCCTTGACGGCCAGGTCGTACAGTTCGGCGGACTCGGCCGGGAAGACGTTGGGGAATCCGGCGAACCAGCCGGTGGCGCCCATCAGCAGCGCCTCCAGGGTCACGTCGTCGGCGCCGGCCACCACCTCCAGGCCGGGGGCCTTCTCGCGGATCTCCAGGACGCGCCGCACGTCGCCGGAGAACTCCTTCACCGCGACGATGCCGTCGATCTGCGCGATCTCGGCGAGCAGGCCGGGGGTGAGGTCGACCTTGGTGTCGATCGGGTTGTTGTAGACCATGACCGGCAGCCCGGCCGAGGCGACCGCCTCGTAGTGGGCGATGACCTCGCCGGGGTTGGCCCGGTACATGGTGGGCGGCAGGCACAGCACGCCGTCCGCGCCGTCCTCGGCGGCCAGCTCCGCCCAGTGCTTGGCCTGGTGGGAGCCGGGGCCGTGCACGCCGACGACCACGACGCCGTCGGCTCCGACGGTCTCGACCGCGGTGCGGGCGACCCGGCGGCGCTCCTCGTCGGTGAGGGAGGAGTACTCGCCGAGGGAGCCGTTGGGGCCGACGCCGCGGCAGCCGTTGTCGACGAGCCAGCGGCAGTGCTCGGCGTACCGGTCGTAGTCGACCGCGAGCCCGGCGGGGGCGGAGGCGTCCTCGCGGTAGGGCAGGGCGGTGGCCACGATGACGCCGCCGAGGCCGCCGGCCTTCTTGTCGCCGCTCATTCTGCGCTCTCTTCCTGTTGCTCGTCGGGGACGGTGGCGGGGGCCGCAAGCTCGCCGAGCCGGATCGGCGGGGCGACGGGCCGGTGGTGGGGGTCCGCGGCGGCCAGCCCGGCGGCGGGGCCGCCGGTGGCGCCGGCGCCCAGGCGGGCCAGAAGCTCGGCGACGGTGGGCCCGCACACCCGCGCCTGGCAGGGGCCGAGACCGGCCCGGGTGCCGAGCTTGACCGTGCGGGCCGCGCTTCCGGCGGGCTGTCCCGCCGCGTCGCGGAGGGCGCCGTAGGAGGTCTCCTCGCACCGGCACACGACCGTGTCGGCGCGCAGCCAACCGGGCCAGGCGTCGCCGATCGGGTGGGCGGCGGCGAGGCGTGCGGCGAAGGCGCGGCCCTGGTCGCGGCGGCGGCGGGCGCGGTGGCTCTCGGGAGCGGCGGGCGTGCCGCCGGCGGCGAGCCATCCGGCCAGCAGGCCCTCGGCGCGGGCGGCCGGTGCCCCGGCGATGCCGGTGATCTCGCCCGCCGCGTACACCCGGGGGACGCTGGTGAGCTGGTCGTCGTCGACCCGGACGAACCGGCCGGCGGCCGGGCCCTCGGTCAGCGCGCAGCCCGCGGCGACGGGCAGCTCGAGCTGGGGCGAGAAGCCGTGGGAGACGCAGAGGGCGTCGGCCGGGACGGTCCGCTCGGTGCCGGGGACCACCGACCAGTCGGCGCGCAGCCGTGCGGTGACCACCTCCTCGACGCGGCCGTCGCCCCTGGCCTCGACGACGGCGCGGCCCGTCCGGTACGGGACGCGGTGCCGGGCGAGCAGGCCGGTGTACTCGGCGAGCTCGGCCGCCTTCCCGCCCTGGGAGGCCAGCTCCCAGGGGCGCCGCGCCCAGCCGCGCAGGACGGTCGGCGCCGGGCTGGCCTCCAGCACCTGCAGGACGCGCGATCCGGTCTCCAGCAGCGAGGCGGCCACGGGCAGCAGGAAGGGCCCGGAACCGGAGATCACGACCCGGTCGCCGACGGCGATCCGCTCGCCCTTGGCCAGGGCCTGGGCGGCTCCGGCGGTGAACACGCCGGGCAGCTCCCAGCCGGGGAACGGCAGCACCCTGTCGTGCGCGCCGGGGCCCAGGACCAGGGCGTCGGGGGCCAGGACGAGCCGTTCGCGCCCGTCGCCGTCGGCCGGGCCGCGCAGGGCGTGCACGCGCGGCGCCTCGGCGGCGCCGGGCTCGGACCGTTCCAGCGCCCATACCGCGGTCTCCGCCCACCACGCGCAGCGCGGATGGCCGAGCACGTGGCGGCGCAGCCGGTCGAACTCGCGCCAGCCGTGGTGGAGCCGTTCGGGGCGGCGGGCCCCGAACGCGTCCGGCAGCATCCGGTGGTACTGGCCGCCGGGCTGCTCGGCCGCGTCGACCAGCGTGACCCGCGCACCCGCGCGCAGGGCCGCGGCGGCTGCGGCCAGACCGGCGGGCCCCGCCCCGATCACGGCGACGTGCCTGGTCATCGACCCTCCCCCGGTTCGGCGCGGGTCTGGGTGGTGATCTCGTCGCCGTCGCGGGCGCGGCGGCGGCAGGCGCGCACGTCGCGCCGCCCGTTCACGGTGACCAGGCAGTCGAAGCACACGCCGATGCCGCAGAACACCCCGCGCGGCGTGCCCGACGGCCCCTCCCGCCAGGAGCGGCGGCCCGCCGCCAGGAGGACCCCGGCGATGGTCTGGCCCTCCACGCCGTCCACGGGACGGCCGTCGACCGTGACGCGAAGGGGGGTGTCGCCGCGTCCCACGGCGTCGTCTTCGGCGCGTACCAGCCGGGGGCTCATCCGATCTCTCCTTCGGGCACGCGGGGCCCGCTCGCGGCCAGGACGGCGGGACGGTCGACGCGGAACGGCCCGGGATCCATCGCCGGGGCGCGGCCGAGAAACAGGTCGGCCAGCAGCCGCCCGGTGCCCACCGACAGGCCGATCCCGGCGCCCTCGTGACCGGTGGCGTGCCACAGGCCGGGCAGCCGCGGATCGGCGCCGATCACGGGCAGGTGGTCGTCGACGTACGGGCGGAAGCCGCCGTAGGCGCGCATGACCGGCACGCCCGACAGCCCGGGGAACAGCCGCAGCGCCTTGCGCGCGACCACCGACAGGACCTCGGGGCGCAGCCGGTCGTCGAAGCCGACGCGGCGGCGGGAAGAGCCGAGCAGGATCGTCCCGGCGCGGGCGGACTCCACCACCGCCGAGGCCTGCAGGTCGCCGGCGCCGCTGCCGACCGCGCCCACGTAGTCGGCGTCGTAGACCTTGTGGAACACCGTCGGCGGCATCGGCGCGGTGACCAGCACCTCGCCGCGCCGGGGCCGCACCGCGACGGGGGCGCCGAGGCGGGCCGACAGCTCCCCGGCCCACGGGCCCGCCGCGTCGACGAACGCCTCGCCCTCGACCAGGCCCAGCGAGGTGCGCACGCCGGTGATCCGGCCGCCGCGCGCGACGGCGGACAGGACCTCGCAGCCGGTGCGGAGGACGGCCCCGGCGCGCAGCGCGTCCGCCAGCAGCACGGTCGCCGCGCCGGTGGGCTGGACCTGGGCGTCCTCGGGGTAGGCGACGGCGGCGGTGACGTCGCGGGTCAGGTGCGGCTCGGCCTCGGCCAGCGCGGCGGCGTCCAGGGGCTCGGCCCGCACGCCCGCCTCGCGCTGGGAGGCGGCGAAGCGCTCCAGCTCGCGGGCGCCGTCCTCGGTGGTGGCGACGACGATGCCGCCCTTGGGGTCCCACTCGGCCGCCCGCGCCGCCTCGGGCGCGCCGGATGCGCCGGACAGGTCGGACGTCTCGGCGAGCACCTCGGGCCACAGGCGGCGCGACAGCCGGGCCAGCTCCAGCTCCGGGCCCGGCCCCTTGTCGGAGACCAGGACGTTGCCCTCGCCGTGCGCGGTGGTCGCCGCCGCCGGGCCGCCCCGCTCGAGGACGGTGACGGCGCATCCGGCCAGCGCCAGCTCGCGGGCGCAGGCCGCGCCGACGATCCCGGCGCCCAGCACCACGACCCGCGTCGCGCGCACGGAAAGCCTCCCGAAATCGTTCGTTAAAGCGAACGATGCCGAGGGTAGGCGCACGTCCCGCGCCCTGTCAACGCGACCGGTCCGGCACCCCGCGGCGGGCGTTCAGGACGTGGCGGTCAGGCAGGCAGGATGCCTGGTCGAGGAGTGAAGCCGCTGGTCAGCACGGTACTGCAGGAGCAGGACCGAGCGGACCGCCCCCTCCAGAGCGGTGTAGCCGTGCGGCAGCCGGGCGTCGAAGCCGACGTAGTCGCCGGGGCCGAGCTCGACCTCCCGGTCGTCCACCCGAACGCCCAGCCGCCCGGCCTGCACGATCGTGTGCTCGATCCCGACATGGCCCAGCGAGTCCTGCCGGGAGCCGGCCCTGACCCGCTGGTCGTACACGTCGACGATCCCGTCGCCGGCCTCGATGCCGCGCAGCGGGCGCAGGTCGACGCCCTCACCGCGCAGCACCTCCACCTCGGCCGCCCGCACCACGGTCAGCCCGGCGGGGCGGCGGTGGTCCAGCAGGTCGGAGATGGGCACCTCCAGCGCGCGCGACAGGCTGAACACCGTCTCGATGGTGGGGTTGCCCGCACCCGCCTCCAGCTGGGACAGCGTCGCCTTGCCGATCTTGGAGCGGCGGGACAGCTCGGACAGCGACAGGCCCAGCTCGGTCCGCGCGCGCCGCAGGTTGGCGGCCAGCATGTCGCGCACGGACGGGACCGGTGCGCCGGTCGCGATCTCCGCGCCCGCCTCTGTGCCGCCGCCCTCTCCGCCGCCGACCTCAGTCATGCGCCCTCCGCGCTCTCACCGACGGGTTCACCCTACGGCTCGCTCGAGAATGTTCGCTGTTGTTCGCTTTACCGAACGAGGATACAAGCCCTGTCCGCGCGCCGCCGCGCTCCCCCGTCACGTCCCCGTCCACACGGTCCGGACCGGAGACCGGCGACCCCGTACCCCGTCCCACCTTGACTTATGCTAAACCTACCTGAAATATAGGAAATACCGACGAGAGGCCCACCATGCCCACCACCCTGTCCACCGGCGTGCCCGCACGCCTTCTCCCGGCACGTTCCCGCGGGCCGCGCGCCCGCCGGTCGCGCCTCGCCGCCTGCGCCGCCGCGGCCGTCCTCCTGCTGGGCCCGCTCGCCTCCGCCTGCGGCGGATCCGCGACGGCCGGCGGTTCGGGCTCCGGCGGCGGGCCCGTGCTCAAGCTCAAGGACCCCGGCAACGAGGGCGTGCTCGCCTACGCCAAGCGCGAGGGCATCTTGGAGAAGCGGCTCGAGGCCGTGGGCGCCAAGGTGCAGTGGGGCGGCACCTACGCCTCGTTCACCGCGACGATCGACGCCGTGCGGTCCCGTTCGGTGAACGTCCTGGAAGGGGCCGTCTCCCCCGCGCTCGGCTACCTGTCCAACAGCCGCGACATCAAGATCTTCGCCTTCACCGACCCGGTCACCCACGCGTCCGCGCCCCGCGAGGACGGCCTGGTCGTGCCGCCCGACAGCCCGCTGAAGAACATCCGCGACCTGGTCGGCAAGAAGGTCGCGGTCAACAAGGGCGGGCGCGGGGAGTACCTGCTGCTGCTCGCCCTCGAACAGGCAGGGATCCCCGTCGACAAGGTCCAGCGGGTCTACCTGAACCCCGACCAGGGCGCCTCGGCGTTCGCCACCGGCAAGGTCGACGCCTGGTGGGCGATCGTCCGCGCCTACCCCGAGGTCGTCGCCAAGGGCGCCCGCGTCCTGGTGAACGGCCGAAGCCTGCCCGACAAGGACCTCAACATCTGGGCGGCCCGCACCGAACTGCTCGAGCAGCACCCCAAGGTCGTGCAGACCTTCCTCGACGTGCTGCGCGAGCTGGGCGAGCAGGAGAAGCGCGAGCCGGAGAAGTTCCAGAACGTCTTCCTCAAGAAGGGCCCGACCGCGGTCACCGGGGCACGGCTGGCCGAGGACATCGAGAAGGCGCGGCACGGCAACGTCCCGCGCTACGCCGGCAGCGCCGACGGCCCCTACGTGAAGGCGGTCGGCGACCTGTTCCGCAAGTACGGGGTGATCTCCACCGAGGTCCGCCCCGACCAGGTGATCTTCGATCTGCGGGCCGTCCCCGCCCGCTCCCCCGCCTCGGGCTCCCCGGGAACGGCGTCATGACCGTCGACCGGATCGAGGCGGTCTCCGCCGCCGGGAAGCGCGCGGCCAGGGCGGACGCCCGGCCGGAGGCGGGGCTGGAGACCCCGCCGCGGCTCGGCACTCGGCGGCGCCACCCGGCGCTGTCGCTGGCCGTGCGCGCGAGCGTGCCGCTGCTGCTCCTGGCCGCGTGGTGGTACGGGTCGTCGTCCGGGCGCATCCCCGCCGACGTGCTCGCCGGGCCCGGCGCGGTGGCCGGGGCGTTCGGGGAACTGGTGTCCACCGGGCAGCTGGCCGACTTCCTCGTGGCCTCGGCGCGCCGCGCGGCGCTCGGCGTGCTGGCCGGGGCCGGGCTGGGCCTGGTGCTGGGGGTGGCGGCGGGGCTGTCCGCGCTCGGCGAGGAGCTGATCGACCCGACCCTGCAGATGAAGCGGGCGGTGCCGTTCCTGGCCCTGGTCCCGCTGTTCATCTCCTGGTTCGGGGTCGGCGAGACGTTCAAGATCGTGCTGATCGCGGTGGCGACGCTCGCCCCCGTGTACGCCTACACCTACCTCGGCGTGCGGAGCGTGGACCGCAAGGTGGTCGAGGCGGCCCGCGGGTTCGGGCTGCGCGGGCTCCGGCTGGCCGCGGCGGTGGTCGTCCCGTCCGCGCTGCCCAGCATCCTGATGGCGCTGCGGATCGGGCTGTCGGTCTCGCTCACCGGGCTGATCGCCGCCGAGCAGATCGGCGCCACCGAGGGGATCGGCTACCTGGTGACGCTGGCGCAGCAGTACTACCGCAACGACTACATGGTCCTGTGCATCCTGATCTACGCGCTGCTCGGGCTGGTCATCGACCTGGCGATCCGCGGCCTGGAACGGCTGGCGATGCCCTGGCGCGGGCAGGTGGCGGCCCGATGAGCGGCACGACCGCCGGGCCCGTCCGGGACGGGGACCTGGCCGTGCGGGTGCGCGGGCTGCGCAAGGCGTTCGGCGACAGGACCGTCCTGGACGGCGTCGACCTGGACATCCGCCGCGGCGAGTTCTTCGCGCTGCTGGGCCCCAGCGGCACCGGCAAGACGACGCTGCTGCGCGTGCTGGCCGGGCTGGAACGTTCCGACTCAGGCACGGTGCTGACCGCCCCGCGCCGCACCACCGTGTACCAGGAGCCGCGGCTCGTGCAGGCCCGGCGGGTGCTGGCCAACGTGACGCTGGGCCTGCCGCGCTCGTCGCGCCAGGCGGGCCGGCGGGCGCTGCGCGAGGTGGGGCTGGCGGGGTACGAGCGGGCCTGGCCGGCGACGCTGTCGGGCGGCGAGGCCCAGCGGGTCGCGCTGGCGCGGGCGCTGGTCCGCGACCCGCAGGTGCTGCTGCTGGACGAGCCGTTCGCCGCCCTGGACGCCCTGACCCGGCTGCGCATGCAGGACCTGGTGGCCGAGCTGTGCGCGCGGCACCGCCCCGCGGTGGTGCTGGTCACCCACGACGTCGACGAGGCGCTGCGGCTGGCCGACCGGGTCGCGGTGCTGCGCGACGGCGCGTTCGCCGCCGACCGCGTCATCGACCTGCCGCAGCCGCGCGACCGCGACGACCCCGCCCAGGTCGAGCATCGCCGCTCGTTCCTGTCCCACCTCGGCGTCGCCGCCCCGGCCGCGCCCTGAACCCCTTCCTTCCCTTCCTTTCCGTCCCACGATCTGAGGAGGTCATGTGCCCGCGGTAGACAAGATCTGGTTCACCCGCTGCCCTGTCCCCACGGCCAGCGGCCTGGCGCACGGCCGGGGCCGGCTGACGGAGGCGTTCGCCGGGCTCGGCGTGGAGGTCGGCGTCCTGCAGGACGCGGGGCCCGAACTGGCCCGCCACCACTTCGACCACGGCCTGACCGGGCTGTTCCGCGAGGGCGGCAACGTGCCCGCGCTGGCCGCCCGGTCGGCGGGGGCGCCGACCCGGCTGATCGGCCTGACCTGGATCGAGGAGTGGCAGTCGATCCTGGTCAGGCCGGGCTCGGGCATCGAACGGGCCGCGGACCTGCGCGGCGCCCGGGTCGCCCTGCCCGCCTGGGCGGAGAGCCGCGCCAAGAGCTTCCCCCGGGCGATGGCCCTGCACGGCGTCAAGGGCGCCCTCGCGCAGGGCGGCCTGGTCCTGGACGACGTGACGTTCGTCGAGGTCGAGGCCGACCTGTCGCCCTCGGTCGGGCGCGACGCGGGCGACCGGACGATCTCCTGGCCCGGCCTGCGGGAGCTGGCGCGCGGCGAGGTGGACGCGGTCTACGTCAAGGGCGCGCGGGCCGCCGACCAGGCCCGCGAGCTGGGTCTGGCCGTCGCCGTCGACCTGGACGCCCACCCCGATCCGCGCACCCGCGTGAACAACGGCACGCCGCGGCCGATCACCGTCCACGAGCGGCTGCTGGAGGAGCGTCCCGACCTGGTCGTGACGTTCCTGCGGGAGTCGCTGCGGGCCGCCGACTGGGCCGCGGAGGACCTCGGCGGCGTCCGGGAGATCCTCGCGCGGGAGACCCGGTCCGGCGCCGAGGGCGTCGCGACCGCGTACCGGGGCGGCTTCCACCGCTCCCTGCACCCCGCGCTGACGGAGGAGCGGCTCGGCCTGCTGCGGATCCAGAAGGACTTCCTGCTGGTGCACGGCTTCCTGGACGCCGACGTCGACCTGGACGCCTGGGTCGCGCCCGAGCCGCTCCGCCTCGCCCGCGAGGCGAACGAGAAGAAGGAGAAGGGGGAGGGGGAGGCGGCATGACCGAGCCGAGGTTCTACATCACCCTCCCCACCCGCGGGGACGGTGCGCGCGGCGGGCGGGGACCGGCCCCGGTGCCCGCGTCCGCGGTCGCCACCGACCTGCGGCCGGGACGGTACGGCCCGTTCGACCATCTCGCGCAGATCGCCCGCGCCGCCGAGATCGCGACCTTCCACGGCGTGCTGGCCCCCTTCGACCCGGCGGGCGAGGAGTCGCTGGTCGTGACGGCGGGCGTGCTGCGGCAGAACCGGTGGCTGCGCGCGGTCGCCGGGTTCCATCCGGGCATCGCCACCCCGGTGTACGCGGCGAAGCTGTCGGCGTCCGTGCAGCGCTTCTCCGGGGACAGGCTCGACTGGCGGATCGAGGTGGACCTCGACCCGGCCACGGCGCGCGCGCAGGGCGACTTCCTGCGCGGCCCGGACCGCTACGCGCGCGCCGACGAGTTCCTGACCGTGGCCAAGGGGGTGTGGCACGAGGAGGACTACACCTACGAGGGCCGGTTCTTCCAGGTGCTCGCGGGCGGATTCGCCGGACCGCTGGCGGGCAGCGCCTTCCCCCGCGTGCACCTGTCGGGCACCTCCGAGGAGGCCCTGGACCTGTCGGCCCGGCACGCCGACCTGCACGTCTTCGACCTCGGCGACGACCTCGACGCGCTGGTCGCCGACCTCGGCGGGCGGGCCGCCGCACGCGGCCGCACCGTCGCGTACGGGCTGCGGCTGCCGGTGCTGGCCCGCGAGGACGAGGAGGAGGCGCGGGCCGAGGCCGGCCGCCGCACCGCCGCCGGATCGCCGCCGGCCGGGCTGGTCGGGTCGTTCGGCGGCACGGCCGAGGCCATCCGGGCCTACGCCGACCGCGGCGTCACCGCCTTCTTCCTGGAGGCCAGGCCCTCGATCGAGGAGACCTACCGGCTCGGCGAGCAGCTGCTGCCCCTGCTCACCGGGGTCGCGGAGAGCAAGGAGATCGAGCATGCCGATTGACATCTACTGGCGCATCGGCACCCACGGCGACCAGCCGTCGCTGCGCCGCCGCATCGCCAGCCGCGGCGGCTGGGCGCCGGACGCGCCCGGCCGGGTCGCGCCGGGCGTACGGGACGGGCGGCCCGACGGCTACACCCATCTGGACCACATGGCGGACGTGGCGCGCTCCTCGGAACTGGCCGGGTTCGTGGGCGGGCTGCTGCCCTCGTTCCCGTTCACCGACGACCCGTGGGCGGCCGCCGCGAGCCTGGCCCGGGAGACCACCACCTACCGGTTCATGATCGCCTACCAGCCCGGGTTCCTGCACCCGGTGCAGGCGGCGCGGATGTCGGCGAGCCTGCAGCGCGCCACCGGCGGCCGGGTCGTCTACAACGTCATCTCCGGCGGGGGCGGGCCGGCCCAGCTGTGGTGGGGCGACAAGGTCGACCACGACGACCGCTACGCCCGCACCTCGGAGTTCCTGGACGTGCTGAAGGGCGTCTGGGGCGGCGGCCCGTTCGACTACGAGGGGCGCTTCTACCGCGTCGAGGGCGCCGGCCTGCCCGAGCCGCTGGCTGGGCAGCCCTTCCCGGAGATCTACTTCTCGGGGTCCTCGCCCGCCGCGATCCAGGCGGCCGGGCGGCACGCCGACTACTACCTGTCGTGGCTGGAGCCGTTCCCCGCGCTGGCCGCCAAATTCGACCAGGTCCGCGCGGAGAGCGCCGCCATCGGGCGGGCGCCGCGGTTCGCGGTGCGGATCGACGTGCTGGCGCGCGAGACCGAGGCGGAGGCCTGGGACGAGATCCGCCGCGGCTGGCGGCACGTCGACCCGGCCGCGCTGCGCGGCCCCGAGGCCTCGGGCGACTCGGTGGGCTGGCTGCGCAGCGCGTCGTTCATCGACTGGCCGGTGCGGGACTTCCGCGAGCTGGAGGCGTCCCCGAACGTGTGGGGCGGTTTCCACCTGCTGCGCGGCGGCCCCGCCTTCGGCCTGGTCGGCTCCTACGAGCAGGTCGCGGCCCGCCTGGACGAGCTGGTCGCCCTCGGCGTGGACGCGTTCATCCTCGCCGGTGTCCCGCACCTGGAGGAGTCCTACCGCGTCGGCGAGAACGTCCTGCCCCTCCTGCGCGGCGCCACCGCCGCCGCCACCCCGCCCGCACCGATTTCCGCAACGAGAGGAACCCTCTGATGAGCCCCAAGGTCGGCTATTTCCCGAACAACAACTCCCTGTGGGTGCTGCGCCACCGCGGCATCCTGGAGCGCGCCCTGCCCGAGGTGGAGTGGGTGGACCTGCGCTCCCTCCCGGCGGGTGGGCGCCCGGCGCCCACCGAGGGCCTGCCCACGCTGCACGGCGACCACCTGTTCGACGGCGGGTACGACTTCATCGGCACCGGCTCCACGCCGCCGGTCACCGCCCAGGCCAAGGGGCACGACATCGTGTACGTCGCCGTCTCGGGCCCGCGGCACGAGAACGGCCGGCTGGTCGCCCACGAGGACTCCGGCATCGCCTCCCCCGCCGACCTGAAGGGGAAGCGGGTCGCCCTCGGGCACGGCTCGTGGCAGACCACGCTGCTGCTGTTCGCGCTCGACGACGCGGGGCTGACCTGGAACGACATCGAGCCCGTCGACGCCTACTCCGACGCGGCGCAGCTGTTCCTGGACCGCGGGGTGGACGCCTGGGTCGGCTCGTACCCGGCCCTGACCCGGGTCGAGGAGCAGGCCTCGATCCGCACGCTGGTGGACACCGACGGGCTGTTCAGCCACCGCTCGCTGTGGTTCACCCGGCGCGACTTCGCCGAGGGGCACCGGGAGGAGCTCGCCGCCATCGTCGCCGCGCTCCAGGAGTCGGACGCCTGGATCCGGGAGAACCCGCGTGAGGCGGCCGAGCTGTTCGCGGCCGACGACGGCGGCGACGTGGCGACCTGGGAGAACGCGCTGCGCCGCCGCCCGTTCGGGCTGCGGCCGCTCGAGCCGGAGTTCGTGGCCGAGCAGCAGCGCGCCGCCGACCTCTTCCACGCCGCCGGGCTGGTCGACCGGAAGATCACCGTCGCCGACGCGGTGCTGACCGGCCTGTCCGACCTGCTCGAACCGGCCGAGCGCGCCGCGAGCTGACCCGCCGCCCCGCCGGCGCGCCGCGCGGGGCGCGCCGGCGGGGTTCCCCGGCGGGCCGGGCGCCCCTATGCGGAGGGGCGCTTGGCCACCAGGGTGAGGACGTCGTACTTGGCGACCGAGGCGCCGTCCTGGTTGGTCACGTCGGTGTCCCACCGCACCTCGCCGTGCCCGGCGCCCTCCCGCGGGGAGATCTGCTTGGCGGTGAGCGTGACCGTCAGCTCGTCCCCCGGGTAGACGGGCGTGAGGAAGCGCAGGTTCTCCAGGCCGTAGTTGGCCAGGACGGGGCCCGGCTCCGGATCGACGAACAGGCCGGCCGCGAACGACACCACCAGGTAGCCGTGCGCGACGCGCCCGCCGAAGAACGGGTTGGCCCTGGCCGACTCGTCGTCCATGTGGGCGTAGAAGGTGTCCCCGGTGAACTCGGCGAAGTGCTCCACGTCGTCGAGGGTGACCGTGCGGGGGCCGCCGACGGCGGTGTCGCCGACGCGCAGGTCCTCCAGGTGCTTGCGGAACGGGTGCGCGTCGGTGACCGTGCGGTCGGTGCCCGGCACCCAGCGGCCCGTCAGCGCGGTCATCATGGCCGGCCCGGACTGCACGGCGGTGCGCTGCATGTGGTGCACGACGCCGCGGATGCCGCCCAGCTCCTCGCCGCCGCCCGCGCGCCCCGGCCCGCCGTGCACGAGGGCGGGCAGCGCCGAACCGTGGCCCGTGGACTCTCCGGCGTCCTCGCCGTTGAGCACGAGCAGCCGCCCGTGCCAGGGCGCGGTGCCCAGCACGACCTCGCGGGCGAAGTCCGGGTCGGCCGTGACGACCGAGCCCGCCAGGCTGCCGCGGCCCCGCGCGGCCAGCTCCACCACCTCGGCGGCGTCCCGGTAGGGCAGCAGCGTGCTGACCGGGCCGAAGGCCTCCACCTCGTGCGGCTCGGCCCGCCAGGGGTCGTCGGCGCGCAGCAGGATCGGCGACAGGAACGCACCCCGTTCGGCGTCGGCGCCCACGACCGGAACGGTCTCCGGATCGCCGAAGACGAGGCGTCCCGCGTCCAGCAGCGCCTTGAGCGAGCGCCGCACCTCCTCGCGCTGGTCGAGCCCGACCAGCGGGCCCATGGTCACGGCGGGGTCGGCCGGGTCGCCGACCGTGATCCCCGCCAGGCGCTCCCGCACGGCCCCGGCCACCTCGTCCATCAGCTCGCCGGGGACGAGGGCGCGGCGGATGGCGGTGCACTTCTGCCCCGTCTTCATCGTCATCTCGGTGACCAGCTGGTCGACGTACAGGCCGAACTCCCCGGTGCCGGGCACGGCGTCCGGGCCCAGGATCGAGCAGTTCAGCGAGTCGGCCTCGGCGTTGAAGCGCACCGACCGCCCGACCAGCGCGGGATGGGTGCGCAGCCGCTGCGCGGTGCCCGCCGACCCGGTGAAGGCGACCAGGTCCTGCTCGGTCACATGGTCGAGCAGGTCGCCCGCCTCCCCGCACAGCAGCTGGACGGTCCCCTCCGGCAGCAGCCCGGACTCCACGATCAGCTCCACCAGCCGGGCGGTGAGGTAGGCGGTCTGGCCCGCGGGCTTGATCAGGCTCGGCATCCCCGCCACGAACGCGGGCGCCAGCTTCTCCAGCGGCCCCCAGACCGGGAAGTTGAACGCGTTGATCTGGATCGCGACCCCGCGCAGCGGCGTGCACAGGTGCTGGCCCACGAAACCGCCGCCCTTGGCCAGCGGCTCCACCTCGCCCTCGACCAGGACGGTCTCGTTGGGCAGCTCCCGCTTGGCCTTGCTCGCGTAGGCGAGCAGGACGCCGATGCCGCCGTCGACGTCGAACCGCGCGTCGGCGCGCGTGGCGCCCGCGCGGGCCGACAGCGCGTACAGCTCGTCGCGGTGCTCGCGCAGATACGAGCCCAGCGCCTTCAGCAGCGAGGCCCGCTGGTGGAAGGTCAGCTCGCGCAGCGCGGGTCCGCCGGTCCGGCGGCCGTGCTCCAGCGCGGCCGCGCGGTCGATGCCCGCGGCGGAGAACCGCGCCACCTCCTCACCGGTCACCGCGTCCGGCAGCGGCGTCCCCTCCCCGTCCGGATCCCGCCAGGAACCCGCCACATAGCTTCGCAACACGACCACTGGGACCTCCTCGTCCACACCGGCTCGTTCGTTCCGTCCCGTTCCGTCGCGGGCCGTGCGGCGCGCGGCCGCAGGACCTCCCCGCCTCTTAACCTTTCACCGATCCGGGCGTTTCACGCCTCGCAGAGGTGACAGCGCCCGGCCCGGTTCTTCGTGCGGATCAACCGGTCGGGACGCCGGCCTCGATCTCCCAGGCCCCGGCGGCGATGTCGACGTTCCCGGACCCGCGCAGACGCTCCAGCACCGCGCGCCAGTCGTCCGTCCAACCGGCGTCGGGTCCGCCGATGGCGGCCAGCGCGATGGCCATCAGCCCGGCGGCGGCGTGGTCCTCCTCCAGCAGCCGCCGCACGATCGGCAGCAGCAGCGGCGGCGGCACCCTGGACGTGCTGTAGCCGCGCAGGCGGTGCCGCAGCTGCTGGTCGCACAGCCGCGCTGCGACCAGGGGCCGGTCGCGGAGCCGCCCGGCCAGCGTCAGCAGCCCGGCCTCCAGCTCCTCGCCCAGCCGTTCGGGGACCGTGCCGCCGCGTCCCCCGGCCACCGGCAGGCGGGACACGGTCAGCCGAGCCGACGCCGCCAGGTACAGCGGATGCCGCGCCATCCGGTCGGCGGCGCGGCGGGCCAGGGGCTCCGGCACCCGATCACCGGACAGGGCCTGGGCGATGCGCGTCACTCGGGACCGCGCCTCGGTGTCCGTGCCGGCGGCGAGGAGGCGGTCGAGGACGTCCACGACCTCGTCCCGGATCGTGCCCGTGTCCAAGAGCGACAGGAACACCGGGAGGTCGCGCCGCCCGGCCGGGTCGCCCGGGTCGCCGACCGCGGCGATGATCTCGCCGGGTCCGCCCTCGTACCAGTGCACCCAGGCGCCGAACGCGCGGGCGGCGCGGAACCGCACGCCCGGTCCGTCGGCGGCCTGCAGCAGGCGCCGGACGAGGGCGGCGTAGCGGGGCCGGTGCTCGAGGGCGTACTCCCACGGCTGGGCCTGGAAGAGGGTCCGGTGCATGATCTCGCCCGCGTACGGCCCGGCCGCGTCGTCGAGCGCGTCCAGGGCCCCGGGCGCCTCGGGCATGTGGCGGAGCGCGACGGCGACCGCGACGCGCACGTCCCTGTGCAGGCCGGGATCCCGCCAGGCGGCGAGCAGGAGGCCGGCGGCGCCCGGGGGCCGGTGGCGCTCGAGCTGGCGCGCGGCCTGCTTCCGAACGGTGATCTTGCTGCCGGGGCCGGTCAGCGCCGCGTTCAGGAGGTCGCCGAGCGGGCCGGGCGGGACCCGCGCGCAGCAGCGTCCCATCGCCGCGACGGCCACCGGGGAGGCCAGGCCGCGGCCCCCGGTGAGCAGCGCCTCCAGGGCGCGGACCGGTTCTCCGCCGTGCGCGAGGGCCTCCAGCGCGGCCTCGGCCAGGACGTTCTCCTTCTCCCCGGCCCAGGCCGCCAGGTCCTCGAACGTCCCGGGCAGGCGGCCGAGGGAGCCGACCGCCGCCAGCCGGGCGGCGACCGGCAGCGACTCCTCGGCGGCGCGGCCGAGGAGCAGGGCGCGGACACGGTCGCGCTGGGCGGGGGTCCAGCGTCCCGCGTCGCTCGCGGCGACCTCTGGTGCCCAGTCGGCGGGCGGGCCGCCGTCCAGGGACGGGACGAGCAGATCGGTGCGGCGGCGCGCCGCCACCTGCCACGCCCGGGGGTGCACGATCGCGTCCCCGCCCGCGCCCAGCAGTTCGGCGGCGCGTTCCTCGCGGGTCGCGGGGTCGTCGAGCCAGAGGTGCGCGGCGGTGCGGGCGAGCGCGTCAGGGGCCCGCCGGACGGCCGCGCGCAGCTCGTCCTGGAGCTCCTCCAGGCCGTGGGCACGGCGGTGGAGGGCGGCGGCCAGCGCCACGGCCAGGGAGAAGTCGCCCCGCTCGCGCGCGGCCCGCAGGTGCGGGCGCAGCCGGTCCAGCAGGTCGTGCTCTCGGCCGCGGCGCAGCACGCGGTCCAGCCGGTGATCGTCGGCGACGGGCCGGCGCCGCGGCACGCGGCGCCGGCTGCGGGGCTCGGGGGCGGTCTCGGGCGGGCCGGCGAGGCCGTCCGCGGCATGGTGGGCGACGAGCCTCACATAGACGTCCATGGCCCACTCGTTCAGCGCGGGTCCCCCGGCGTGCCGGAGGACGCGGGCGGCCAGCGCGCGCAGGGCCCGCCGGGTGCGGGGCGAGGAGTCGCGGGACTCAATGGCGGCGGTGGCGAGCCGGCCGAGGGGTTCGGCGAGGGCGTCGTCGAGGTGGCGGGGGCGCAGCGCGGCCAGCGCCTCCAGCAGCGATCCCCGCACCGGGTCCTGCTCGTTCACGCTGCGCAGCGCGAGTTTGGCGACGACCTCCACGAGTACATCCCCGTCCCCGGTGCGGGCGGCGCACTCCAGCAGGAGCGTCCTGGCCAGGCTCCGCCGGTGCGCGTCCCCGGAGAACGCGGCCTCGCCCAGCGGCCCGGCGGCCTCCTCGTACGGCAGGAACGCCTGGAGCTTCAGCGGCAGGTCCGGGTCGTCGGAATGCGAGCGGGAGGAGTGCCACGCCGAGCCGTGCCAGTCGAGCATCCGGCGGGCCTCGGCCGCCGCGCGCGCCGGGGGCAGCAGCGGCAGGAACGGCAGCGCCCGCAGCCCGGTCAGGACGTCGTCGCCGCGCTCGACGGCGGCGTCGAAGGCGGGCTCGCGCACTCCGGGCGGGAGCGCCTCCAGGAAGGTCCCGAGCCGGTACGACGTGGCCGGGGCCCGCCTGACGATCTCCTCGGCGGGGACGGCGCGCAGGTGGGTGAGCAGGCCGGGCCGCACGCCCGGGTAGCGCCGCCACGACCCGCGCAGCAGCAGTCGCGCCGTGCGGGCGGGGTCGGCCTTGGACAGCGCCGTGGCCGCCGCCGGCGACAGGGCCGGGAGCAGGGAGGTCCGGGTGCGCCGCTCCATGTGCTCCAGCAGGGACAGCACGCGCTCGGGCGCATGTTCGGCCGCGGCCTCGATGCCCGCTCCGCGGGTACGCCACCAGTACCACGCGTAGGTGATCCCGCGGGTCTCGGCCTCGGCGGTGTCCAGGACCGGGCCCGGATGCCGCCTGCCCAGGGCCCGCCAGGCGACCACGGCGTGCTCGAGCCCGGAGAGGGCTTCGGCCACCACGGGCCCGCTGCACGCGGGCAGCAGGGCGGCGGCCTCGCGGTCGCCCCAGCGTTCCCGGACCTGCGGGAGCAGCCGGTCGGCCAGCGCGCCGCGCCGCGCGTGCAGGAGCGTCCGGTAGAACGCCCGGCGCAGCTCGGTCGGGGCGTCGCGCAGCACGGCCTCGGCTGCCTCGTCCGGTACGGGGAGGGTCCGGACGGCGCGCAGCGCGGCGCGGCGCAGGTCCAGGTCGGGCCCGGCCAGGACGGCGGCGATGTGGCCGAGGTCGCGCGCGGCCATGGCCATGTGCAGCGCGGTGCGGCGTTCGTACGGGCCGCGCGCGGACAGCTCGGCCAGAAGTGCGGGCAGTTCGGGTGTCCCGGCCAGGCGCCGGGCGTGCAGGGCCAGCGCGCGCATGCGCCCCGGGTACGGGAGGGGTTCGACGCCGGTCAGCAGCTCATCGGCGGCTCCGGCGGGGTGTTCAGCCGGTTCACCGACCGGCCGGCTGGGGCTCAACGGCCCGGGCGGAGACCGCCCTTCCTCTTGATCATGGTGACGATGATGGCGCATCGGCCCCGGTTCCGGCAACCGCATTGGCGGACAGGCGGTCGACGAGGAGGAGCGTGCCGGGCCCCACCCGGGCGCCCGGCCCGCGTTCCCGCCCGGTGACCTGCATCGCCGCCCGCCCGACCGGGCACGGGAAGGATATGAACGAGATGACACTGCACAGCCCCGCGTTCGACGACAACGCGCGGATCCCGGCCGACTACTCGCACGCCGGAGGCGACGTCTCGCCCCCGTTGCAGTGGTCGCAGGCGCCCGAGGACGTCGTGGAGATCGCGCTGGTCTGCGAGGATCCCGACGCGCCGAGCGGCACGTTCGTCCACTGGCTGCTGGCGGGGATACCGCCCGACACCACCGAGCTGGAGCCGGGCGAGCCGCCCGCCGGGGCCGTCTCCGGGCGCAACGACTACGGGACGCGCGGATACGGCGGCCCGCACCCGCCCCGGGGCGACCAGGCGCACCACTACATCTTCCACCTGTACGGGCTGTCCGAGCCGTCCGGGCTGCCCGAGGGGTTCTCCGCCGAGGACCTCCGGGTCGCCGAGCAGGAGAAGGTCGTGGCCTCGGGCACCCTCGTCGGCACGTTCGGGAGGTGACCATGGACGGGCCCGGCGCGCCCGGGCACCACCGGCAGCCGGCCGGGGACGAGCCGCTGACGGCCCGCAGCCCGCTGCGGCTGCGCGCGGTCCTGTCGACGGTCGCGCTCCTCGCGGGCGCGGTCGCCGCGGTCCTCTTCGCGGTGGCCGGCTCGCACGGCGGCGGCCCCGGCGCCTGGACGGCCGCGGCGATCTGCGCGGTCATCGCGCTGGTCGCCCTGATCGACATAGTGGTGATCGCCCGCCGCGCCCGCGACTGAGCCGCACCGGCCCTCAGGCGTGCGCGGCCAGGTCGATCAGGTCGCGCGCGGCGGCCACGATCGCGTCCGCGTCGATCCCCGCCGCCTCCAGCTGCTCCTCCGGGGTCGCCGAGGCGGGCATGTTCCGCACGGCGAGCCGGGCCATCCGCGGCACCGGGCGGCCGTCGCCGAAGGCCTCGGCCACGGCGTCGGCCAGGCCGCCCTCCGGCCAGTGGTCCTCCA
Source organism: Actinomadura rugatobispora (assembly GCF_042656285.1). Classification (GTDB taxonomy): domain Bacteria; phylum Actinomycetota; class Actinomycetes; order Streptosporangiales; family Streptosporangiaceae; genus Spirillospora; species Spirillospora rugatobispora. The sequence goes on from NZ_JBHSON010000008.1 coordinate 161,083, forward strand.
CGGTCACCAGCCGCCCGGTCGCGTCCGCCGCCTCGCGCAGCGTCACCGCGTCCACCGGCTTCACCGAGTACAGGTCGACGACGCGGGCCGCGATCCCGGCGGCGGCCAGCCGGTCGGCGGCCTCCAGCGCCTCGTGCACCGTGATCCCGGCGCCGACCAGCGTCACCTCGTCGCGGTCGCTCGCGCGCAGCACCCGGCTGCCGCCGATGGCGAACTCCTCGTCCGGCCCGTAGATCACCGGGGTCTCGCCGCGGCTCGTCCGCAGGTACCTGATCCGCCGGTCGGACCGGCTCGCGGCGGCCATCGCGTCCACCAGCCGGGCGGTCTGGTTGGCGTCGCACGGGTACAGGACGGCGCTGCCGTGCACGGCGCGGAACGCCGCCAGGTCCTCCAGGCCCATCTGGGACGGCCCGTCCTTGCCGATCGCCACCCCGGCGTGGGAGCCGACCAGGTTGACGTCGGCGCGGCTGACGGCGGCCATCCGCACGAAGTCGTACGCGCGGGTCAGGAACGCCGCGAACGTCGCGGCGAACGGCACCCAGCCGCGGGCCTGCATCCCCACCGCCGCCGCGACCAGCTGCTGCTCGGCGATGTAGACCTCGAAGAACCGCTCCGGATGCTCCTTGGCGAAGATCCCCGACCGGGTGGAGTCACCGACCTCGCCGTCCAGCGCGACGACCTCGCCGTACCCGGAGCCGACCGCGGCCAGCGCCGCCCCGAAGGCGTCGCGGGTGGCGACCTCGTCGCCGACCTCGTACCGGGGCAGGGTGACCGGGCCGTGGTCCAGCGGCCGGGCGCAGTGCTCGGCCTCCGGATGCCGGGTCGCCACCGTCAGGTCGCGGCGGCCGCCCAGCTCGGCGACCGCCTCCTCGGTGTCGGGCAGCGGCTTGCCGTGCGCGCCCTCCTTGTCGGCGACCGCGGCGACGCCGTGCCCCTTCTCGGTACGGGCGATGATCGCCGTCGGGCGGCCGGTGGTGGCGCGGGCCTCGCGGTAGGCGGCGTCGATCGCGGCCACGTCATGGCCGTCGATCTCGATCGTGTGCCAGCCGAACGCGCCCAGCCTGCGGGCGTAGGCGCCGGTGTCCCAGCCGTGCCGGGTGGGCCCGCGCTGCCCCAGGCGGTTGACGTCGAGGATGGCCGTGAGGTTGTCCAGGCCCTCGTACCCGGCGTGCTCCGCGGCCTCCCAGATCGACCCCTCGGCCATCTCGCTGTCGCCGCACAGCACGTACACGCGGTACGGCAGCCGGTCCAGGCGCTTGCCCGCCAGGGCCATCCCGACCCCGACGGGCAGCCCCTGGCCCAGCGAGCCGGTGGCCACGTCCACCCACGGCAGGCGGGGGGTGGGATGCCCCTCCAGCCGGCTGCCGAGGGAGCGGAACGTCAGCAGCTCCTCGTCGGAGATCGCCCCGGCCGCGGCGTACAGGGCGTACAGCAGCGGGGACGCGTGCCCCTTGGAGAAGATCAGGTGGTCGTTGCAGGGATTGGAGGGCGCCTCGAAGTCGCAGCGCAGATGGTGGGCCAGCAGCACCGCCATCAGGTCCGCCGCCGACATGGAGGAGGTCGGGTGGCCCGACCCGGCGGCGCCGGACGCGCGGACCGCGTCCACGCGCAGCCTCTGCCCGAGTTCGCGCAGCTCGTGTTGGTCCATGCCGGGCCCCTTACCCGGCATGGGCACGGCAATGCGGGCCGCGGGCCCCCGGCCGTGGTCCGGTGCGGGGTCAGTGCGCGTGGCGGGGACGGCCGCCTCCGGATGGGCGTGCAGCCAGTGGCGTCAGTACCGGTATCGGCGCGCTCTTCTACCGGTACCCGATTCCAGGCACGCTGATGGTCATGACAGAGGCAACCACCGTCCCCCCAGGGAGCGCGCCCCCGGCGGAGCGGTCGAGCGGGCCGCACGGCGGCCGGGTGCTCGCGCTGCTCCTGCTGGGGCACTTCATGGCGATCCTGGACGTCAACATCGTCAACGTCGCCCTGCCGACGCTGCGCGCCGACCTGGGCGCCTCCGGCTCCGGGCTGCAGCTGGTGGTCGCGGGCTACGTCATCGCGTTCGCGGTGCTGCTGATCACCGGCGCGCGGCTGGGCCGCCTGCACGGCCACCGCCGCGCCTTCCACGCCGGCCTGGCCGTCTTCACGCTCGCCTCACTGGCCTGCGGGCTGGCCCCCGGGACCTGGTGGCTGGTCGCCTTCCGGTTCCTGCAGGGCGCGGGCGCCGCCCTGATGTCGCCGCAGGTGATGAGCCTGCTGCAGCGCACCTTCACCGGCGCCGCGCGGGGGCGGGCGCTGGGCCTGTACGCCGCGGTGACCTCCGGAGGCGTCGTCGCCGGGCAGATCGCCGGGGGCCTGCTGGTGAGCGCCGACCTGTTCGGCGCCGGATGGCGCACCGTCTTCCTGGTGAACGTGCCGATCGGCGCGCTGCTGCTGGCCGCCGGGCCGCGCGTGCTGCCCCGGGACGAGGGCAGCCGCGACGGCGGCCTCGACCTGCCCGGCCTGCTGGTGCTCACCCCGGCGGTGCTGCTGTTCGCCGTCCCGCTGATCCTCGGCCACGACCTGGGCTGGCCTGCGTGGGGCTGGGTCTCGCTGGCCGCCGCCGCGGTGCTCCTGCCCGCCTTCGTCGCCGTCGAACGCGGCGTCGCGGCCCGCGGCGGCCGCCCCCTCATCTCCGGCCGGGTGCTGCGCGCCCCCGGCCTGCCCCTCGCCCTGGCCGTCCTGGTGTTCGGGCCGGGCTCGTGGGGGTCGTTCCTGTTCACCACGACCCTGCACCTGCAGGGCGACCTGGAGCTGACGCCGCTGCAGTCGGGGCTGGCCTTCGTGCCGTGCGTCGCCACCTTCGCCCTGGTGGGGCTGACCTGGTCGCGGCTCCCGGAACGGTGGCACGGCTGGACGATCGCCGCCGGGTTCCTGCTGGCCGCCGCGGGCTACGCCGTCCTCGGGCCGCTGGCGGGCGGCGGCGTGCCCTACGAGGTCCTCACCGGCGTGATCGGGCTCGGCCTGGGCGTCCTGCCGATCGTGATGACCGCGGCGCTGCGGCACGTGCCGGCGGACGCGGCGGCCGACGCCAGCGGGCTGCTGCTGACGATGATGCAGCTGGGCCAGGTCGTCGGGATCGCCACCATCGGGACGCTGTTCCTCACGCTGGCCCGCGACGGAGGCTCCACCCGGCACGCCGAGTACGCCACCGGGTGGGCGCTGGCCGCGAGCGCCCTGATCGCCGCCGTGCCGGCCCTGGCACTGGCGCGCCGTACACGTTAGGGGCCGCCGGGCCGGCCGCCCGCCCGGCCCCATGGCGCGGGGCCGGGCAGGGCTGTGAAACGCCGGCTATCGCGTGGCGGCGGGGCGGGGCAGGGCGCACCTGGCGTCCAGGACGACGTCGCTGCGCGCGCCCAGGCAGCGGGCCAGCAGGTAGGTCTGCTGCCCGTAGTTGGTGCCCTTGCGGACGGTGACCCTGCCGTCCCTGCCGACCTCGCACGGGTTGTTCAGGGTGCAGCGCTCGCCGCTCTCGTTGCCGGTGTTGTTGACGCCGACGACCTGGCGGGAGCGGGCGTCCACGATCGGCGACCCGGAGGTGCCGCCGATCGTCTCGCACTCGGGCGTGTAGCGGATGGAGTCCTTCCAGGTCCAGTCCGCCTCGCGCATCCGGTGCACGAAACCGTCGATCTTGCAGGAGTAGATCTTCTTCCAGTAGCCGGAGACCACCCGGATCTGGGTCCCGGCCTTGGGGCGGGCCGGGGAGAGGCGGAGGGCGGAGATCCCGTACTTGCGGCGGATGTCGGCGTAGGTGCTGCTCAGCCGGTACACCGTCACGTCGGTGTCGGTCATGGTCGCGTACTCGATCCGGGTGGCGCGGAGCGTGCCCAGCTGCCTGCGCCCGGACGGGTCGAGCAGCGTGAACGTCCTGGTGGACGGCCGGTCGACGATCACCTCGCCGGCGCCCGGCATGCCGGTCTCCAGGCAGTGCCCGTTGGTCAGGACCAGCGCCTTGTCGCGGTCGGCGGTGCGCGGCCCGCGCACCAGGGAGCCGGAGCAGTTGTCGAGCGCCACGGTCCCGGCGAAGTCGACCTTCCCGGCGGGCGCGGCCGCCTGTGCGGGGCCGCCCACGGCGGTCAGCGCGGCGCCGCCCGCCGCCAGGGCGAGGGCCGCTCCGGCCAAGGGTCTGATCATGGGTGTCCTCTCTGCGAGGGCGGCGCACGGTCACGGCCGCCGGGCATGCCGATCGATGATGTCCGGCGGTCCGGCGGCGGGCAAGGCCAATGGCCGTGAAGCCGCGAATCCCTTGCCGCGGCGGGAATCCGAAGATCATCCAAACCCGTACGATGTACCGCATGGCCGACGAACCGATTCGCTGGGGAATCCTGGGCACGGGCGGGATCGCGGAGGTCTTCACCGCCGACCTGCTCCGCCTCGACGGGCACGAGGTCGCCGCCGTCGGGTCCCGCTCCGCCGCGACCGCCGCGACCTTCGCCGCCCGCCACGGCATCGGCCGGGCCCACGGCTCGTACGCCGACCTGGCGGCCGACGGCGAGGTGGACGTCGTCTACGTCGCCACGCCCCACCCCGTGCACTTCGAGCCCGCCCGGCTGTGCCTGGAGGCGGGCCGGGCGGTGCTGGTGGAGAAGCCGCTCACCACATCGGCGGCCGACGCAGAGCGGCTCGCCGCGATCGCCCGCGACCGCGGCGTGTTCGCCATGGAGGCGATGTGGACGCGCTTCAGCCCGCTGACCCGGCGGCTGCACGCGCTGGTCGGCGAGGGCGCGATCGGGGACGTCTCGGCCGTGTACGCCGACTTCGCCACGGCGCCGCCGTTCGATCCCGAGCACCGGCTGTGGTCGGCGGACCTGGCCGGGGGCGCGCTGCTGGACCTGGGCTGCTACGTCCTGTCGGTGACCTGGCCGCTGCTGGGCCCGCCCGACAGCGTGCAGGCCACCGCGTCACCGGCACCGACGGGCGTGGACGCCAACACCGGGATCCTGCTCGGGTACGGCTCGGGCGCGGTGGCGCTGCTGCACTGCGGGCTCATGGGCGAGTCGCCGCACACCGCCACCGTCGTCGGGACCAGGGGCCGCATCGAGCTGGCCTCACCGTTCTACCGGCCCGAGTCCCTGACGCTGACCCGCGCGGGCGGGGAGACCGAGGTCTTCACGGTGGACCTGGCGGGCAACGGCTACACCTACCAGGCCGAGGAGGTCGCGCGGTGCCTGCGGCTCGGCCTGACCGAGTCGCCGCTGCTGCCCCTGGACGAGTCGGTGGCCGTGCTCCGCGTCGTCGACGAGATCGCCGCCTCCTTCCGCCGCCAGGCCCCCGGCCGCGACGGATCGGCGCGCGGCTAGTCGACCTCGACCCAGCCGAAGGTGCGCTCGACGGCCTTGCGCCAGCCCGCGTACCCCTTCTCCCGCTGCTCCTCGTCCCACTCGGGCTCCCAGCGGCGGTCCTCGTTCCAGTTCTGCCGCAGCTCGTCGGTCGTGCGCCAGAACCCGACGGCCAGGCCCGCGGCGTACGCGGCGCCCAGCGCGGTGGTCTCGGCGACGACCGGACGCGACACCGGCACGCCCAGGACGTCGGCCTGCAGCTGCATGCACAGCTCGTTGGCGGTGACCCCGCCGTCGACCTTCAGCACGTCCAGGGAGACGCCCGAGTCCGCCCGCATCGCCTCGACCACGTCGCGGGACTGGTAGCAGATGGCCTCGAGGGTGGCCCGCGCGAGATGGGCGTTGTTGTTGAAGCGGGACAGGCCGACGATGGCGCCGCGCGCGTCGCTGCGCCAGTACGGGGCGAACAGCCCCGAGAACGCGGGCACGAAGTACACGCCGCCGTTGTCGTCGACCTGCCGGGCCAGCGACTCGCTCTGCGCGGCGCCGGAGATGATCCCGAGCTGGTCGCGCAGCCACTGCACCGCCGACCCGGTCACCGCGATCGAGCCCTCCAGCGCGTACACCGGGGCCTCGTGGCCCAGCTGGTAGCAGACCGTGGTGAGCATCCCGGCCTTGGAGCGCACCAGCTCGCCGCCGGTGTTGAGGAGCAGGAAGTTGCCCGTCCCGTAGGTGTTCTTGGCCTCGCCTGGCGCGAAGCAGACCTGGCCCACGGTGGCGGCCTGCTGGTCGCCGAGGTCGCCGGACAGCGGCACCTCGCCGCGCAGCGGCCCGGACGCCCGGGTCGCCCCGTACGGGTCGGGCGCCGACGACGGCCTGATCTCCGGGAGCATGGCGCGCGGCACGCCGAAGAACGACAGCAGCTGGTCGTCCCAGTCGAGGGTCTCCAGGTCCATCAGCATGGTGCGGCTGGCGTTGGTGACGTCGGTGACGTGCACCCCGCCGTCGATGCCGCCGGTGAGGTTCCACAGCACCCAGGTGTCGATGTTGCCGAAGACCGCCTCACCGCGCTCGGCGTCCTCGCGCACGCCCTCGACGTTCTCCAGGATCCACTGGATCTTGCCGCCGGAGAAGTAGGTGGCGGGCGGCAGCCCGGCCCGGTGCCGGATGGTGTCGCCGCGCCCGTCGCGTTCCAGTGCGGCCGCGATCCGGTCGGTGCGGGTGTCCTGCCAGACGATGGCGTTGTAGTACGGGCGCCCGGTGCGCCGGTTCCACACGACCGTGGTCTCGCGCTGGTTGGTGACGCCCAGCGCCGCCAGGTCGGTGTGGCGCAGGTTCGCGGTGTTGCGGGTGGTCTCGATGACGGCGCGGGTGCGTTCCCAGATCTCGGTGGGGTTGTGCTCCACCCAGCCGGCCCGGGGCAGGATCTGCTCGTGCTCGAGCTGGTGGCGGGCGATCTCGTTGCCGCCGTGATCGAAGATCATGAACCGGGTGCTGGTCCTTTCTGCCGGGTCGGGCGCCGGGATCGGCGCGGTTGCATGGACGGGTCAGGAGTTCTCCGGGTCGTACTCCGGCTTGAGCTCGTCCTCGGGGACCGCCTCATCCTCGGGCGGCAGGTTGCGGCCGACGAGGAGCAGGTACAGGCCCGCGCCGATCACGCCGCCGATCAGGGGACCGACGATCGGCACCCAGAAGTAGAGATCACCGTGCTGGTCGCGCCACGCGCCGCTGTATCCGGTGAGGTACTGCGCCAGCCGCGGGCCGAGGTCGCGGGCCGGGTTGATCGCGTATCCGGCGTTGGTCCCCCACGCCATCCCGATCCCCACCACCAGCAGGCCGATCACGACCGGGGTGAGGTTGGCCAGCGGCGGGTTGTTGCGCAGGTCGGTGAGGGCCATCACGACGAACAGCAGGATCGCGGTGCCGATCACCTGGTCGCGGAAGCCGCCCCACAGGTCCACCGGCAGGGTGCCGTTGCCGGGCAGGGTGCTGAACACGAACTGGGTCTTGACCGTGTGGCCCGGGTCGAACGCGGCCAGCACCTCGGTGTAGTTCCACCGGACGATCAGCGCGGCGACGAACGCCCCCGCGAACTGCGCCAGGATGTAGGGGGCCACCTTGATCCACGGCAGCCGCCTGAACACCGCCAGCGCGAGGGTCACCGCCGGGTTGATGTGGCCGCCGCTGAGCCGGGCGGCGACGTACACGCCCATCGTGACGCCGATGCCCCAGGCCCAGGCGATGCTGTCGTGGTTGCCGAGGCCGCCCGCCACCACCTGCGCCACCACTCCGACGCCGAACAGGATGAGGATCATCGTGCCGGCGAACTCCGCGGCCATCTCGCGGGCCAGCGGAGGGAATCCCAGTCGTTCCGCCATGTCTCCTCCTCGGGGCGGTGTGACGTGAGACCTATGTCTGAGCGCGACCGCGAGGAGCCGGTCAGTGCCGGCCGGTCGGCGATCGCCGGCGGGACCCGGCCGATGCCCCTGGACCGGCCGGGAGGCGTCGGAGCCCGCCGATGCGGGTACGGGTGCAGCGTGGCGGCCCCGGCCCCCGCGGCGGCGCGCTCACGACCGAGACCATGCCCAGCGGGCAAGCGTTCATAGCGGACCGTGACGATCTTTTAGGGGGCCGGATGGCGGCCATGGACGCCATAGCCGGGGCCACCGCGGCGGACACCTCGCCGCGCGGCCGGCACGCCTACCTCGCGCTGGCGGCCTGGGCGGTGCTGGTCGACTGCTGGGCGTGGACGATGATCGGCCCGCTGGCGCCCGGCTACGCCGCCGATCTCGGGCTGTCGACCGCCGAGGTCTCGCTGCTGTCGGCGGTGCCGCTGGTCGCCGGCGCGCTCGGCGGCGTCCCGGTCGGCGCGCTCACCGACCGGTACGGCGGCCAGGTGATGCTCGCCGTGGTCGGCTTCCTGGCCTTCTTCCCGGTGCTGTACCTGGCGTTCATGGACACCTCGTTCACGTTCATGGTCGCGGGCGCGCTCGCGCTGGGCGTGGCCGGGACCGCCTTCGCGGTCGGCGTCCCGTTCTGCAACGCCTGGTACGAACCCGCCCGGCGGGGCCTGGTGGCCGGGGTGGTCGGGGCGGCGGCCTCGGCCGGCATAGCACTGTCGGCGCTGCTCGTCCCGTGGCTGGCGGACGCCGCGGGCCGCACCGCCACCTACCTGGCGACCGCCGCGGTGGTGGGGCTGACCGCCGCCGCGATGCTGCTGTTCACCCGGGACGCGCCCGGCTGGCAGACCTCCGAGGACCTGGTGGGGCCGCGGGTGCGGGCCGCCCGGCGGCTGCCGGTCGTCCGGCGGGCGTGGCCGCCGTACGCGCTGGCCTTCGGCGGCTTCCTGGCCATGCCGCTCTACCTGCCGACCTACCTGCGCGAGGTGTACGGCACCGATCCCGGCGCCGCCGCCGCGCAGGCGGCCGCGTTCGCCCTCGGGGCGGTCGTGGCGTGGCCGGCGGGCGGGTTCCTGGCGGACCGGATCGGGCCCCGCCGGCTGCTGGTCGACGCGCTCGGGCTCGCCGCCGCGCTGACGCTGGTGATCACGGCGGGGCCGGCGGCCGGGATCGCCGAGGCGGTGTCGTTCACACTGCTGGCGTTCGCGCTGGGGGTGGCGGCCGGGGGTGTGTTCGCGCTGGTCGCCCGGTGCACGGAGCCGTCCCGGACGGGCGCGGTGACGGGCCTGGCCTGGGCGGTGGGCGTGCCGGCCGCGTTCGTCCCGGCGCTGCTGCTGGGCGCCGCGCACGCGATCACCGGGTCGTACGTGATCGGCCTGCTGCTCCTCGCCTGCGCCGCGCTGGCCGGGGTGCTCCACGCGGCCATCGCCCTGCGCCGGTGACCGCCGCCCGCCCCGAACGCCCCTAGTGGCCCCGGAACGCCTCCTCGAGCCACCAGGACGGGGCGTTCGCGGTCACCTTGGCGTCCACCACCATCGGCCGGTCCCGCGGCCCCGCCAGCCAGTCGGCCACCGCGCCCAGGTCCTCGCGCTTGCGCACCGTGACGGCCCGGCAGCCGAAGCCCTGCCCGATCGCGGCCAGATCGGCGGGCGGGAAGGTGACGGTGTCCAGCGGATGGCCGTCCGGGCCGAAGTGGTGCACCTCCGCGCCGTAGGCCTCGTCGTCGTACACCACCACCAGCAGGCCCAGGCCCAGCCGCACCGCGGTCTCCAGCTCGGCGACCGACATCAGCGCGCCGCCGTCGCCGAGCGCGGCCACGGTGAGGCGGTCGGGACGGGCCACGGCGGCGCCGATCGCGGTGGCCAGGCCCAGCCCGACCGACTGGAACGCCTGGGTGAACACCAGCCCGTCGGCGTCCGGGACGTCCAGGAACATCGCCGGGTAGCCCATGAAGTTGCCGGAGTCGACGGCTACGGTGCGCTCGGCGGGCAGCAGGTCGTCCAGGGCGATCGACAGCGTGCGCGGGTCGATCCGGGAGCCGTCGGAGTCGTCGTCGTACGGGTGGTCCCGCCAGCGCCGCTCGCGCGACAGCCGTTCCTCCAGCCCGGCCGAGCGGTACCCGGGCGAGGAGTGGTCGCGGGCGGCGAGCTCGGCCTCGGCGGCGCGGGCGGTCTCCGCCGCGTCCCCGATCAGGCTGAGGTCGACCGGATGATGCGCGCCGAGGGCCTGCGGGTCCAGGTCGACCTGGACGACCGCGGCGCCCTTCCCGACCAGGCCGCCGTGGCGCAGCGTCCACATGTTCAGCGACGCGCCCCAGCCGACCAGCAGATCCGCCCCGGCGATCAGCTCGGCGGCGGCCGGGGTGGCGAACCCGCCGCTGACGTCCAGGTCGTACGGGTCGCCCAGGAACAGCCCGCGGGCGACCGCCGAGGTGGCCAGCAGCGCGCCGCAGCGCGCGGCCAGGGCGCGCAGCGGCTCGCGGGCGCCCGACAGCCGGGCGCCGCGCCCGGCGATGAACACCGGCCGCCGGGCGGCCGCCAGCGCGTCGGCCAGCCGCGCGACCCCGGCCGGCGGCGCCACCGCCAGGAACGCCACCAGCGCGGGCCGCGCGAAGACATCGCGCAACGGCGTCCCGGCGCCGGGCGTGGAGCGTGCCGGCGGCCGGAGCGCGGGACGGGCCACGGGACGGCCCAGCCCCTCCGCGCCGCTGTACTCGGCGGCCTGCACGTCCAGCGGCAGCCCCAGGACGACGGTGCGGCGCTCGGCCACGGCGGTGCGGCAGGCGCGGGCGACGTCGGCCAGCGCGGTGCGCGGCGAGTGCACCCGCTCGGGCACCGCGCCGCCCGCCGCGGCCAGCGCCGCCTGGTCGATCCGGAAGTTGGAGCGCACCGCGCCCGCCGCCGCCTCGCCGGTCAGCACCAGCAGCGGGGTGCGGCTCTTGGCGGCCTCGGTGATCCCGGTGAGCGCGTTGGTCAGCCCCGGGCCCTGGTGCACCGACAGCACGCCCAGCCCGCCGGAGACCCGCGCGAACGCGTCGGCCATCGTGGCCGCGCCGCCCTCGTGCCGGGCCGCGACGAACCGCGCGCCGCCCGCGACCAGGGCGTTGGTGACGTGGAAGTTGCCGCTGCCGACCACGCCGAAGACGGTTCCGGCGCCGAGCCGTACGAGCGCGTCGCCCACCGCCGCGGCGACGTCCGGCGGTCCCGCGCTCACCGTTCGACCAGGGCCAGCACGCGGGCGGGACTGCCGGAGCCGCCGACGATCGGCAGCGGGGTGGCGACCAGGACCGCGCCGCGCACCGGCAGCGCGTCCACGTTGCGCAGCTGGGTGAGGCCGTACTTGCCCGCGCCCAGGAAGTAGGAGTGGCAGGGGAAGGGCGGCTCGAAGCCGTGCGCGGCGCCCGCGTCGGTGCCGACGGTCTCCACCCCCAGCCCGAGGATCGGCGTCTCCTCCGCCAGCCAGCGGGCGCACTCGGCGGAGATCCCCGGCGTGTGCGGGCCGTTCTCGTCGGCGTTGAGGAAGGTGTCCTGGTCCCCGGCGCGGGCGTCCCATCCGGTGCGGTAGAGCAGCCAGCCGCCCTCGGGCAGCGGGCCGTGCCGCTTCTCCCACTCCCGCACGTGGTCGATCTGGAGCAGGAAGTCGTCGTCGGCGGCCGCGTGCGCCGAGGCGTCCAGCACCACGGCGGGGGCGACCAGGCGTCCCGGACGGACCTGGGAGACGTCCTCGCCGTCGCGGCCGGTGACCCAGTGGACGGGCGCGTCGAAGTGGGTGCCGACGTGCTCGCCGGTGCGGATGTCGTTCCAGTACCAGGCGGGGCCGCGGTCGTCGTACCGGCTGATCTCCTCGAGCGCGAACGGGACGGTGTTGGCGAACGGCTCGGGGAGCCGCAGGATCGGCGTCGACTCCGACAGCGGCGCGGTGAGGTCGACCACCTCCACCGATCCGTCGGCGAGGGCGGCGATCAGTTCGGCGAGCACGGGCATCGGTGTTCCTCCACGGGTGCGCGGCGGTGCGGGCTGAGGTGCGGGCTGAGGTGCGGGGCTGCGGTGTCCCGAACGTACCGGCGAACGGTGTGCCCGGCCACAGGGCCGGCCCCGCGGTTCGTTGCACACGCACATTTACTCTCCGGCGTCGGACGTGGACGATCTGGGCATCCCTTGATCATCATCATGATGATCATCGGCTCGATGATCCCACCCAGGGAGGTCCGCGTTGCGCAGCAGAACCCTTGCCGCCGGTGCCGCCGCCGCGGCGGCGGTCCTGGTCATCGGCACCGCACCCGCCGTCCAGGCCGATCCGCGCCCGGCCCCGCCGCCCGCCGCCGCCAGGGAGGCGACCCGCGGCTTCGACGTGCTCCGGCCCTCCGGTGACCCGGTCGTGCTGCGCGACGCGCCCCGCAGGCTCGACGTCACCTACACCCACGACGGGCGGCGGCGCACCCTCGACCAGTATCTGGCCACGACCGGCACCCAGGGGTTCGTCGTCCTGGACGCCGCCGACGGCCAGGACGTGGTCTTCGAGCGCTACTCGTTCGCCACCCGCGACACCCGCTTCCAGTCCTGGTCGATGGCCAAGTCCTTCACCTCCGCCGCGGTCGGCATCGCGCTGGACGAGGGCGCCATCGGCTCCATCGACGACGCGGTCACCGAGTACCTCCCGGACCTGGCCGGTTCCGGCTACGACGGCGTGTCGATCCGCGATCTGCTGCGCATGTCGTCGGGCATCGCCTGGGAGGAGGCCCTCGACGTGCCGCCCGTGCACGTCGCCGCCAGCCTCGGCTCCCCGCTCCCGGCCATGGCCAGGCAGCGCAAACGGGGGTGGGAGCCGGGCAGCCGGTTCGAGTACACGTCCATGAACTCCTTCGTGCTGGCCTGGCTGGTCGGCCGCGCCACCGGCGTCCCCTACCACCGCTACGTCGAGCGGAAGCTGTGGCGGCCCGGCGGCATGGCGTCGAGCGTCCACCTCGGCAACGACTCCAACGGCAACAGCATGGGCTACTGCTGCTACTACGCCACCGACCGCGACTTCGCCCGCTTCGGCCTGCTGTACCTGCGCGGCGGCCGGGCCAACGGGCGCCAGGTCGTGCCCGAGGCGTGGGTGAAGGAGTCGACCAGGCCCTCGGCGCCGTTCAACGAGGGCTACGGCCTGCACTGGTGGCTCGGCGAGGACGGCGACTTCATGGCCACCGGCCTGGCCGGGCAGCACATCTACGTCTCGCCCGAACACAAGGTGGTCATCGTGAAGTCGACGCTGGCGACGATCCTCGGCCAGGATGAGACCGAGACCGCGTTCCGCGCGGTGGCCGCGGAAGTGGCCAGGACCCGCACGTCCTGAGACGGAGTTCCGCCCCGCCCGGGGCTCCCGCGAGGAGGCCGAGACCGTGACCCGAACCCTGGACGGCACCCCCGCCCCCGTCGTGAAGACCGCGTCCGGCACCGTGCGCGGAGGGATCGACGGGACGGCGGCGGTGTTCAAGGGCGTCCCGTTCGCCGCGCCCCCGTTCGGCGCGGGCCGGTTGCGCGCGCCCCTGCCGCCCGAGCCCTGGGACGGCGTCCGCGACGCCGTCGCGTTCGGCCCCCGTCCCCCGCAGTCCGGCGCCGTCTTCGGCATGCCGTCCTGGACGGCGGACGAGGGCCTGGACTGCCTCACCGTCAACGTGTGGACCCCGGACCCGGGCGGCTCGGGCCTGCCGGTGATGGTGTGGCTGCACGGCGGCGCGTACATGGCCGGGTTCTCGGGCCAGGCCGACTACGACGGCGCCCTGCTGGCCGGCGCGGGCGTCGTCGTGGTGACCTTCAACTACCGCGTCGGCTTCGAGGGGTTCGGGACACTGGCCGGGGCGCCCGCCAACCGGGGGCTGCTCGACCAGGTCGCCGCCCTGCGCTGGGTGCGCGACAACATCGCCGCGTTCGGCGGCGACCCGGACGCGGTGACGGTGTTCGGCGAGTCGGCGGGCGCGGGCTCGATCGCCTCGCTGCTGGCGATGCCGTCCGCCCGCGGGCTGTTCCGGCGGGCCGTCGCGCAGAGCGTGCCGGGCACGTTCTTCTCCGCCGGCCTCGCCGCGCGGCTCGGCGCCGGGATCGCCGGCGAGTTGGGCAGGGCCGCGACGCTGGACGACCTCGAGGGGACGCCGCCCGAGGACCTGCTGGGCGCGGCCGACGCGTTCTCGGCCACCATGCGCGACGACTTCGACACCTGGGGGCCGGTCGCGTCCACCGCCGTCGCGTTCTCCCCCGTGGTCGACGGCGAGACGCTGCCGGAGACGCCGTGGCGGGCCGTCGCCGCGGGCGCCGCGCGCGACATCGACCTGATCGCCGGCTTCAACCGCGACGAGTACCGGCTGTTCATGGTCATGGGCGGGCTGTTCGGGAAGATCACCGGCGAGCGCCTGGCGGTGACGGCGGAGGCGATCGCGCCCGCCGGCGCCGCCGCGGCCTACCGCTCCGCCCACCCCGGCGCGGGCGCCGACGACCTGTACGCGCTGATCTGCTCGGACTGGCTGTTCCGCATGCCCAGCGCCCACCTGGCGACCGCGCAGGCCGAGGCCGGAGGCACCGCGTTCGCCTACGAGCTGACCTGGCCCTCCCCCGCCATGGACGGTGCCCTGGGCGCCTGCCACGGGCTGGACGTCCCGCTCACCTTCGGCAACCTCGACGCCGGGATCGCCGCGCTGGCCATCGGATCGCCCCCGCCGGAGGAGGCCGCGGCGCTGTCGGAGCGGATCCGCCGGGCGTGGACCGCGTTCGCCGCCACCGGGGACCCCGGCTGGCCGACGCACGGCCCCGACCCGGAGACCGCGACCACGCACGTGCTCGACGTGGCGCCGCACGACGTCACCGGCGCGGAGTCGTTCTCCCGCCGCCTCTGGGCCGCCCACCGCTTCGACCCGCTCGACTGAGCGTGGCCCCCGTCACGCCGGGGACGCGAGCCCGGGGCAGGGCACCGGGACGAACTCGATGAGCTCGTCGGCGATGGCGCGGGCCCCGCTCTCGTACCGCGCGCGCAGCTCGTGCAGCACCTCCTGGGCGCGCACCGCGGGCCACTCGGGCGGCAGGTGCTGGACGGGCAGCCGCGGGTCCACCCGCACCAGGCCCAGCCACTCGGTCATCATCCAGAGGAAGCGGGCCAGGTCGTCGGGGGCGGCCGGCAGCGGCTCGGGACGGTCCCAGCGCTCCAGGAAAGCCCGGTACCCGGCGGCCAGCCCGTCGAGGTCGAACGCGTCCCGGATCATCCGGCCCACGTCGGTCGGCTCCTCGGCCGTGCCGTGGAAGACCTTGACCCGCTCGGCGAAGCCGCTGTCGCGCCCGCCGGGCGCGACCACCTCGCTTACGTCGACCCGCGAGGGGGCGATCCAGATGCCGTTGCCCAGCGGCCCGAACCCCGCCCACACCAGCCGGGAGCGCAGGTCGTGCCGCTGCCGCTGCCACGACTCCGGCATGGTGAACGACAGCACGGTCCAGCGGCCGTCCCAGTCTGCGTTGACGGCGCCGCGCCGCCACACCCGGGCCTCGCCGTCCAGCAGGATCCGCTCCGAGCGCCCGGTGAGCCCGAAGTGCATCCGCCGGCCCCGCCGGTGCCGCGCCAGCAGCCCGCGGCCGGCCATCCGCGTGAGGGTGGAGCGGATGGCGTGCTCCCCGACCCCGAGCCGGCCGAACACCTCGATGAAACTGCCGGAGAACACCGCGATGTCGCGCCGCACGACGTAGTTTCCCAGGAAGGTCAGCATCAGCGACTGGGGCCGCGGGGTCGGGTCGGTACGGTCCAAGGATTCGGCTCCCATGCGGTCAGGGTAAGGGCCCGGCAACGATGTTCGGCAGATTGTTGACTGCCGCAATGGATCCGCCTATCTTCGCACTACTCCAGCCCGCCCCGACTCCTGATCCGATGATCCAGGGAGCATCGATGCACAACGAGGGACTCGGTTCCTGGCCCGCCCGCCGGGCCCGGAAGACCCCCCGCCGCGCCGCCCTCGTCCACGACGGCCGGACCCTGACCTACGCCGAGCTCGACGAGCGCTCGACCCGGCTGGCGCACGGCCTGCGCTCCCTGGGGGTCCGGCGCGGCGACCGGGTCGCCTACCTCGGCGCCAACCACCCCTCCTTCCTGGAGACGCTGTTCGCCGCCGGGACGCTGGGCGCGGTGTTCGTCCCGCTCAACACCCGCCTGGCCGCACCGGAGATCGCCTACCAGCTCGCCGACTCGGGCACCTCCGTGCTCGTGTACGGGCCGTCGCACGCTTCGCTGGTCGAGGAGGTCCGCGGCGCGGCGCACGTCCGCGCCCACATCGCGCTCGAGGGCGCCGAGGCGGGCGGCGGCGCGCACGACTACGAGGCGCTGCTGGCCGGGGCCGCCGCCGACCGCGTCGACGAGGCGGTCGGCCCGGACGACCTGTGCATGATCATGTACACCTCCGGCACCACCGGGCGGGCCAAGGGCGCCATGCTCACGCACGGCAACCTCACCTGGAACGCGGTCAACGTGCTGATCGACCACGACCTCACCGCCGACGAGGTGGCCCTGGTGTCGGCGCCGCTGTTCCACACCGCGGGCCTGAACATGCTCACCCTGCCGGTGCTGCTCAAGGGCGGCCGGTGCGTGCTGGTGCCCCGGTTCGACCCCGGCGCCACCTTCGACCTGATCGAGGAGCACCGGGTCACATTCATGTTCGGGGTGCCCGCGATGTTCCAGGCGGTCGCCCGCTCGCCGCGCTGGGACGGCGCCGACCTGTCCTCGCTGCGCATCCTCACCTGCGGCGGCGCCCCGGTGCCGCCCACGCTCATCGCCGCCTACGGCGAGCGCGGGCTGACGTTCCTGCAGGGATACGGCATGACCGAGGCCGCGCCCGGCGTGCTGTTCCTGGACGCCGAGCACGCCGAGAGCAAGGCCGGGTCGGCGGGCGTGCAGCACTTCTTCAGCGACGTGCGCGTGGTGGCGGCCGGCGAGCCGGGGCTGCGCCCCGCCGCGCCCGGCGAGACCGGCGAGGTCGTGGTGCGCGGGCCGCACGTCTTCCGCGGCTACTGGGGGCTGCCGGAGGAGAGCGCCGCGGCGTTCACCGACGGCTGGTTCCGCAGCGGCGACGCCGCCCGGGTCGACGAGGACGGCTACGCCTACATCGTCGACCGGATCAAGGACATGATCATCTCGGGCGGGGAGAACATCTACCCGGCCGAGGTGGAGCACGCCGTCCTCGCCCATCCCGACGTGCTGGAGTGCGCGGTCATCGGGGTGCCCGACGACAAGTGGGGCGAGGTCGGCCGCGCCGTCGTGGTGGCCCGGGACGGCTCCGGGCTGACCGCCGAGGACGTGCTGGCCGCGCTCGCCGGCCGGCTGGCCCCGTACAAGATCCCCAAGTCGGTGGTGTTCACCGGCGCCCTGCCGCGCAACGGCGCGGGCAAGCTGCTCAAGCAGCCGCTGCGCGCCGACTTCGGCAGCCCCTAGCCGGCCCCGGCCCCGGCCCCGAGCACGGCACATCTGAAGAGCGAGACATCTCGAGAGCGAGCCCCACCAGCAAGCCCCCGCGCAGTTCGGAACCACCCCCGACACCACGTCCGAACCGACCGAGAGAAGGTGCAGAGCACCGTGGGCAGATTCTTGACCGGGGTAGGGAGGGTGCCTAGATTCGAGAGGCGCCCGGTGAGCCGCCCCACCTCCCTGGAGGTAGCCGTGCGACGTCCCTCCCCCCGCCGCTCCTCCCGCCGCCTGGCCGCGCTGACCGCGCTGGCCCTCCTCCTCCCGCTCACCGCCGCCTGCGGGGACTCCTCCGGCGGCGGCTCCGGCCCGATCAAGATCGGGCTGATCACCTCGCTCACCGGCAACTACGCCCCGCTGGGCAGCGAGGACAAGAAGGCGGTCGAGCTGGCCGTCGAGCAGGTCAACGCCAAGGGCGGCATCCACGGCCGGAAGATCGAGATCGTGTTCCGGGACGACAAGACCCAGCCCGACCAGGCCGTCCTGGCGCTCAACGCGATCAAGCGGGACGTGGACGCGGTGATCGGCCCGGTGTTCTCCAACTCCGCGCTGGCCGCCGAGCCGATCGCGCAGCGCGACAAGATCCCCTACCTGTCGCTGGCCCCGGCCACCGAGCAGGTCGAGCCGATCAAGTCCTACGTGTTCGTGACCCCGGCGCTGTCGGCCATGTACGCCGAGCGCTACCTGCAGTACTTCCAGCACGAGAAGATCACCAAGATCGCGGTGGCGCACGACAGCAAGAGCGGCTACGCGGTCGCCGGGCACAGGTCCACCCTGCGGCTGGCCGCCAAGTACGGCGTCCAGGTGGTCAAGGACGAGTCGTACGAGACCACCACCGGCGACTTCAGCCCGATCTTCACCCGGATCAAGGACTCCGGCGCCCAGGCGTTCCTGTTCTGGGGCACCGGCGCGCCCGGCGTCACGGTCACCAAGCAGTACGTCGCCTCCGGCGTCAGGATCCCGCTCATGCTGACCGCGTCCCAGGCCAGCACGCTCTGGCTGAAGCCGGTGGGCGCGGCGGCCGAGGGCATCACCGTGCAGAGCGCCATCGGCGTGGTCGGCGACCACCTCCCGGCGGGCCCGCAGAAGCAGATCATCGACCAGCTCGCCGGGCCGTTCAGGCAGAAGCACGGCTACGCGCCGCCGCAGTTCGCGCAGGACGGCTACAGCGCCGCGCTGCTGCTGTTCGAGGCGCTCAGGAAGGCGGGCGGCACCGACGGCGAGAAGGTCCAGAAGGCGCTGGAGACCATGGACCTGATCACGCCCAACGGCCGGTTCCGCTACTCCGCGACCGACCACTCGGGCCTGGGCCCGGAGTACATCTCGGTCAACACCGTCAAGAACGGCCAGTTCATCCCCACCGACTGGGCCAGGGAGCAGCTGGCCAAGACCGTCGCCGGCGGGTGAGGGGGTGCTCCGGATCGAAGGGGTGTCCCGGCACTTCGGCGGGGTCTACGCGGTGCGGGACGTCGACCTGGCCGTCGGCGAGGGCGAGCTGCGCGGCATCATCGGCCCCAACGGCGCCGGCAAGTCCACCCTGTTCAACCTGATCGCCGGGCATCTGCGGCCCGACGAGGGGACGATCGCGCTGCGCGGCCGGCCGCTGGGACGGCTGCCCGCGCACTCCCGGGCGGCGCTGGGCGTCGCGATCGTCTTCCAGGCCGCCCGCGTGTTCCGCGGCATGTCGGTGCGGGAGAACGTGATGGTCGGCGCGCACGCCGGCACCCGCGCCGGGTTCTGGACGGCCGCGCTCCGGCTGCCCCGGCACCACCGCGAGGAGCGGCTGATCCGCGCCAGGGCGGACGCGGCGCTCGCGCGGGTCGGCCTGTCCGACTGGGCGGGCCGCCCGGCCGAGTCGCTGCCGCTGGGCCAGCAGCGCTCGATGCAGCTGGCCCGCGCGCTGTGCGCCGGCCTCGCGCTGCTGCTCCTGGACGAGCCCGCCTCCGGGCTGCGCGCCGCCGAGCGGGAGGCGCTGGCCGGCCTCATCGCCGAGCTGCGCCGCGACGGGCTGACGATCATGCTGGTGGAGCACGACGTGGGGATGGTGACCCGGCTGGCCGACCGGATCACGGTGCTGGACCTGGGCCGGGTCATCGCCGACGGCACCCCCGAGGAGATCCGGTCCGATCCGCGGGTCATCGCGGCGTACCTGGGCGAAGAGGTCGGCACGTGATCGAGGTCGAGGAGCTGACCGTCCGGTACGGGTCGGCGACCGCGCTGGACCGGGTGTCGCTCACCGTCGGCGACGGCGAGATGGTCGCCCTGGTCGGCCCGAACGGCGCCGGGAAGTCCACGCTGGTCGACACGCTGTCGGGGATCGTGGCGCCCGCCTCGGGAACGGTCCGGGTGACCGGACGGTTCGCGCACGTGCCCGAGGGGCGGCAGCTGTTCCCGGACCTGACCGTGGAGGACAACCTGCGGCTGGGCGCCTGGCGGGTCAGGGACCGCGACACCGCGCCGGTGTACGAGCTGCTGCCCGGCCTCCGGCGACTGCGGGACCGCCGCGGCGGCACCCTCTCGGGCGGCGAGCAGCAGATGGTCGCGGTCGGCCGGGCGCTGATGGCCCGTCCCGAGGTGATCGCGGTGGACGAGCTGTCGCTGGGCCTGGCGCCGCTGGTCATCGCCGACCTGGCCCGCCACCTGGCCGAGCTGAACGCCGAGCGCGGCACCGCCGTGCTGCTGATCGAGCAGAACGCCCGGCTGGCCTTCGACCTGTGCTCGCGCGCCTACGTCCTGGAGGCCGGCCGGATCGTCGCCGAGGGCCCGTCGGACGAGCTGGCCGGGAGCCCCGAGGTCGAGGGCGCCTACCTGGGCGGCCCCATCCAGGAGACCAAGTGAGCGACTTCCTCAGCTACCTGATCAACGGGCTGGCGGTCGGCTGCGGGTTCGCGCTGATCGGCAGCGGCCTGGTGGCCGTCCACCGGGTGACCCGGGTGGTCAACTTCGCCCAGGCGATGTTCGCCGTCGTCGCGGGGCTGAGCGCGGCCTCGTTCCTGGCGGCGGGGCTGCCGCACGGGGTCGCCGAGGTCGCGGCGGTCGGCGTCGCGGTCGGCGCCGGGCTGCTGGTCGGGCTGCTGGCGATCGGCCGGCCCGGCACCTCCCCGCTGTCCTCGCTGATCA
The DNA here is from genome assembly GCF_042656285.1 of Actinomadura rugatobispora. Lineage (GTDB taxonomy): Bacteria > Actinomycetota > Actinomycetes > Streptosporangiales > Streptosporangiaceae > Spirillospora > Spirillospora rugatobispora. The sequence goes on from NZ_JBHSON010000008.1 coordinate 181,373, forward strand.
TCACGCTCGGCATCGGCATCCTCGCCTACGCGGTGGAGGTGATGATCTGGGGCGACCAGCCGCGCTCGTTCCCCGGGCTGGGCGGGTCGTTCACCCTCGCGGGCGCGACCGTGCAGAAGCAGTACCTGCTGGTCATCGCGGTCACGGCGGTGACGTTCACGGCGCTGGCGCTGTTCTTCGGCCGCACGTACGCGGGCAAGGGCCTGACCGCCTGCGCGTCCAACCCGTACGCGGCCCGGGTGGTCGGGATCGACGTGCGGCGGATGGGGCTGCTGGCCTTCGGGCTCGGCGGCGCGCTGGGCGGGATCGCCGGGGTGCTGGTGACGCCGCTGCAGCCGATCTCGTTCGACTCGGACGTGACGCTGATCGTCAACGGCTTCGCCGCGGCCATCTTCGGCGGGCTGCTGCGCCCCGGCGCGGCGCTGGCCGGCGGGCTGGTGCTGGGCGTGGCGGAGGCGATGGTGGCCGGGTACGGGAAGGCGTCGTACCAGATCGAGGTGGCGCTGGGCCTGATGCTCGCCCTGATGATCTGGCAGGCCGTCCGCACCCCCGCTCTGCAGGAGGAGGCGGCATGACCGAGCGAAGCGAGGGCATGAGCGCAGCTCTTGCCGGGGGGTGTGGGGGGTCGTCCCCCCACGAGGAAAACGCATGATCGGGCTGCTGGCCCGGCTGCGCGGGCGGGGCGAGGCGGCCGGGGTCCGGCTGCCGCATCTGGCGGCGCTGTTCGCGCTGACCATGGTGCTGTCGGCCACGCTGGGCGAGGGGCAGCTGTCGGTGTTCATCCTGCTCGGCCTGGCCGCGATGGTCACCGTCGGGGTCTCCCTCCTCATGGGGTACGCCGGGCAGGTGTCGCTCGGCCAGGCCGCCTTCTACGCGATCGGCGGGTACACCGCCGGGCTGATGAGCGTGCACGGCCTGCCGCGGCTGCTCGGGCTGGCGGCGGCGCCGCTGGTGGCGGCCGCGTTCGCGGTGGTCATCGGGATCCCGCTGCTGCGGCTGCGCGGCCACCATCTGGCGTTCGCGACGCTGGCCACGCAGCTGATCCTGCTGTCGCTGGCGGGCGAGCTGGACTTCCTCGGCGGCAGCATCGGGCTGCAGGGCATCCCGCGGCTGGGCGCGGGCCCGTTGGAGCTGGAGGACGACCGCGGTTACGCGTTCATCACCTGGGCGGCGGTGGCCGTGGTCGTGCTGGTGGCCCGCAACGTCATCGAGTCCCGGCAGGGACGGGGCCTGCGGGCGCTGGCGACCAGCGAGGTGGCGGCCGAGTCGGCGGGCGTGGCGGTGGGCCGCGCGAAGCTGGCGGTGTTCGCGCTGTCGGCCGCGTTCGCCGGGCTGGCCGGGGGCATCTACGCCTACTACGTCGGCTACATCGCGCCCGGCTCGTTCCCGGTCCTGCTGTCCGTCGAGTACGTGGTGATGGCGGTGGTCGGCGGCCTGGGCACGGTCTGGGGCGCGCTGGCCGGCGCCGCCGCGATCACGCTGCTGATCCAGCTGCTCAACAACGTCGGCACGATGGAGGGCATGCCCGGCTACGCGCCGAGCGTGCTGTCGTACGCGGTGTACTCGGTGCTGCTCATCGCCGCCGTGCTGTTCATGCCCGGCGGCCTGGTGCCGGCCGTGCGGGCCCGTCTGTCCTCCCGGGCATCGGGAGCCGCATGAGCACGAGAGGGAGAGCCATGGCCCTTCGAGACGAGCCGCCGTTCCGGGCGGACCACGTGGGCAGCCTGCTGCGGCCGGCGGAGCTGCTGGGAGCCCGCGCCGACCACGCGGCCGGAAGGATCAAGGACGAGGAGCTGCGCCGCGCCGAGGACGAGGCGATCCGCTCGGTGGTGGCCGCCCAGCGCGCGGCGGGGCTGCGCTCGGCGACCGACGGCGAGTTCCGGCGGACCTCCTGGCACATGGACTTCATCTACCGGCTGGGCGGGATCAGCCCCGCCGACGAGCAGATCAAGGTGAAGTTCCACCGGCGCAACGGCGACATCGAGTTCACCACCGCGGCGCTGCGGGTGCACGACCGGATCGCGCTCAACGAGACGATCTTCGCCGCGGACTTCGCCCACCTGCGGGACCTGACCGAGGGCACGGGCGTCACGCCGAAGCTGACGATCCCGTCCCCGAACATGGTCCACTACCGGGGCGGGCCGGCCTCGATCGACCCCGCCGTGTACCCCGACGTGGACGAGTTCTGGGCGGACCTGGCCGCCGCGTACGCCGAGCAGGTCCGCCGGCTCGGCGAGCTGGGCTGCCGCTACCTGCAGTTCGACGACACCAGCCTGGCCTACCTCAACGACCCCGAGCAGCGCGCGATGATCAAGGCGCGCGGGGACGACGCCGACCACCTGCACCTGCGCTACATCAAGCAGCTCAACGGCGCGCTGGCCGGGCGGCCGGAGGGGATGCGGGTCACCACCCACATGTGCCGGGGCAACTTCCGGTCGGCGTGGACGGCCGAGGGCGGCTACGACTTCGTCGCCGAGGCGCTGTTCGGCGAGCTGCAGGTGGACGGGTTCTTCCTGGAGTACGACGACGAGCGCTCCGGCGGGTTCGAGCCGCTGCGGTACGTGCCGGAGGGGAAGACGGTCGTGCTCGGGCTGGTCACGACCAAGAGCAGCGTGCTGGAGAGCAAGGACGACCTCAAGCGGCGCATCGAGGAGGCGAGCCGGTACGTGCCGATCGAGCGGCTGTGCCTGTCGCCGCAGTGCGGCTTCTCCTCCACCGTCGAGGGCAACGAGCTCACCCGCGACCAGCAGATGGCCAAGCTGGCGCTGATCGTGGAGACCGCCGAGGAGGTCTGGGGCTGACCGGCCCGAGCCGGGCGTCCTGAAAAGGGTCCCTCCGCCCGGAAGCGCGCGCCGGTCTCTCCCTTCACCCGAACAGAGAGGTTAGGCTTACCTAATAAGCGCGATCGGAGGGACCTATGGCGAACGAGCCGGCACGCAAGCGTCGTCCACTGAACACCGGCACGGTGCTGCGCACCGAACGGCTGACCCCGCACATGATCCGGGTGGTGCTCGGCGGTGAGAGCCTGGCGGGCTTCGGCGCGGGCGAATACACCGACCACTACGTCAAGCTGCTCTTCCCGCAGCCGGGGGTGACCTATCCCGAGCCGTTCGACATGGAGACGATCCGCGCGGAACTGCCCCGCGAGCAGTGGCCCGGCACCCGCACCTACACCGTGCGCGCCTGGGACCCGGAGGCAGTGGAGCTGACCATCGACTTCGTGTACCACGGCGACGAGGGTCTCGCCGGACCCTGGGCGGCGGCCGCGAAGCCCGGCGACGTGCTGCGGTTCCAGGGGCCGGGAGGGGCGTACGCGCCCAGCACCGAGGCCGGCTGGCACCTGCTGGTGGGCGACGAGAGCGCGCTGCCGGCGATCAGCGCCTCGCTCGAACGCGTTCCCGAGGGCGCTCCCACCCGGGTGTTCCTCGAGGTCACGGGCCCGGAGGAGCAGCAGGAGCTGACCACTCCCGGGGACGCCCAGATCGTCTGGCTGCACCGCGACGGGGGCCCGGTCGGCGACGCCCTCGTGGCGGCGGTGGAGGCCCTGCAGTTCCCCGCGGGAGACGTGCACGCCTTCGTACACGGCGAGGCCGGCTTCGTGAAGCGGCTCCGCCGCCACCTGCGGGTCGAGCGGGGCCTGCCGATGGACCGGCTGTCGATCTCCGGTTACTGGCGGTCCGGCCGGGACGAGGACGGCTGGCAGTCGTCCAAGCGCGACTGGAACCGCCGGGTCGAGGAGGAAGAGGCCAAGGCCCTCGCCTCCTGACGCGGCGCCGGCCCCGCGGTCGGCGCCCGTACGCTGGCAGGACGCGCTAGGCGGTGGCCTCGCCCTCGGCCAGCCCGGGCACCCCGGGAGGGCCGGTGAGGCCGCCGCCTTCGGCGTCCTCGGCGCCGTCGGGGGCGTCGCCCGCGGCGAAGCCGGGCAGCCAGCGCTCGGCCTCGGCGCGGAAGTCTCCCTCCGCCTCCAGCTGGCACAGCACGCCGCCGCAGCTGGTCAGCGCGCGGGTGACGGCCATGTACTGCGGCGGGAGGCGCAGGTGCCGCGCCAGGCCGCCGGGCCGCATGTCGGTGGCGATGCCGAAGCCGCGTGCGGTCTCCTGGCGCATCCACTCGCGGGTGTAGCGGAACCGCTCGGTGGCGAACGGGAAGGCGTGCGCCGACACCAGCGCGGCCAGCTGCTCGGGGTCGATGTCGCCCTCGCGGGCGAGGAAGCCCTCCTCGCGCATGGCCTCGACCATCTCCTCGGGCGTGCCGAGCGTGCCGATCCGCAGCAGCCGCCCGATCGACCACTGCAGCTCGGCCGGGACGCGGGCGGCGCCGCCGAAGTCCATGACGCCGAGGCGCCCGTCGTCCAGCATCCGGAAGTTGCCCGGGTGCGGGTCGATGTGGATCATCTCGCAGCGGGCCGGGCCCGACAGCAGGAAGCGGAACAGCAGCAGCCCCGCCCGGTCGCGCAGCTCCTGGGGCCCGTCGGCGATGACCTTGGCCAGCGGGGTGCCGTCCAGCCACTCGGTGACCAGCACGTGCCCGGACTGCGCCACCACGGCGGGGACGAGGATGTCGGGGTCGCCGTCGTAGGCGTCGTGGAAGGCCGACTGGGCGCGGGCCTCGTCGTCGTAGTCGAGCTCCTTCTCCAGCCGCCGCTTGAGGTCGGCCACGACCGGCTTGACCTCGACGCCGGGGAACAGCGGGGTGATGAGCCGGCTGAGCCGGGAGATCTGGTTGAAGTCGCTCATCAGGGCCTTGCCGGCGCCCGGGTACTGGACCTTGACGGCGACGGCGCGGCCGTCGCGCCAGACGGCCCGGTGCACCTGGCCGATCGAGGCGGCCGCGGCGGGCCGGTCGTCGAACTCGGCGAACCGGTCGCGCCAGTCCTCGCCCAGCCCCTCGGCCATGACCCGGTGCACGGTGGCCGCCGGCATCGGCGGCGCGGCCTCCTGCAATTTGGTCAGACTCGAGCGGAACGGCCCGGCCACCTCCTCGGGCAGCCCGGCCTCGAAGATCGACAGCAGCTGGCCGACCTTCATGGCGCCGCCCTTGAGCTCGCCGAGCACCCGGAAGAGCTGGTCGGCGGTGCGCCGCTGGACCTCCAAGGCGACCGTCTCGGCGGGTCGGCCAAGGGTGCGTTTGCCCAGTCCGAGCGCCGTCCGGCCGGCGAAGCCCAGGGGCAGCGAGGCCAGCTTGGCGCTGCGCGTCACCGCGCGGCGGGGGATGTCGCTCACTCATTCAGTAGTACCAGTCTTCAACGCCGACGGTAAGTGCGTCCTGGCGCGGCGTCCCGGCATACGGCGGCCGACATTCCTAACGCGACATGTCAACGTCGATGGATATACTTCGGAACATGAGCCTCCGCTACGCCGTACTGGGACTGCTGGCCGAACTGGACGGCGCCAGCGGCTACGACCTCCTGAAGACGTTCGAGATCTCCCTCGCCAACGTCTGGGTGGGCACCCAGAGCCAGATCTACGGCGAGCTGGGCAAGCTGACCGCCGACGGCCTCATCGAGGTGCTGGAGGAGGGGCCGCGGGGGCGCAAGGCGTACGGGATCACCGAGGCCGGCCGCGCCGCGCTGCGCCATTGGCTGCTGGAGACCGAGCCGCGCAACGCCCGCCGCGACGAGCCCCTGCTGCGCGTCTTCTTCCTCGGCCAGGTGAAGCCGGAGGAGGCCGTGGCGTACCTGCGCGGCCAGGCCGAGCAGGTGGCCGGATGGCAGGACGAGCTGGCCGGGCTCGCGCGGACCGTGCCATGGGACGACGACAACCTGTCGATCTACGGCCGCCTCGCCCTCGAGTACGGCCAGCGCAGCACCGAGATGCGCCGCGAATGGCTGGAGTGGGCGATCCGGGAGATCGAGCAACGTCAGCGGTGAACGCCGCGGCCCGGCACGGTCCCGTCGGCCTCGGGGGCGACCGCGTGGGCGACCGCGTGGGCGACCGCGGGGGCGCCGCCGGAGGGGCGCAGCAGCAGCTCGATGACCTCCAGCGCCGTGTCGATCTCCGGGCGGCTGCCGCCCAGGTGGTGCGCGTACATGAAGGAGTCGGAGATCCGGACGATCGCCTGGGCCAGCGTGCGGGTGGGCAGCGCCACGTGCAGGGCGCCCCGGTCGATCTCGCGCTGCAGCTCGCGGCTGAGCAGCGCGATGGCGCGCTCCTCGATCGGCCCGGGCGTGGTGGCCAGCCGCACGAACAGCCGCGGCTCGCGCTCGGTGAACGCCTTGAGCGGCGCGGCGTCCACCACCGCCCGCATGAACCGGTCGAGCATGGTCAGCAGCCGCTCGGGTCCGCTGCCGCCCACCCCGCGCAGCGCGACCTGGTAGGTGCGCTCGGTCATCTCCGCCAGGATCGTGCCGAGCAGCCGCTCGCGGCTGCCGACCCACCGGTAGAGGGTGGCACGGCCGACGCCGAGCTCGGCGGCCAGCGCCGACATGTCGATCGGGTCGCCGTTGAGGTAGTGCGCCGTCGCCGCGGCGGCCGCCGCCTCCGGCCCCGCCGCCCGGCCGTCCTCGGCACTCCGGACGCCCCCGATCGGGGTGCGTCGAACCCGGTTCACCCGCACAGCATGGCACAGTCCGGCCACCGGAAGGTGCGGAGCGGCGGAGGGGAAACACGAAGGTCGCCCCGCGTGCGCGCCGCGTTGACCGAGGAGTACGCGGTCAGCGCCCCGGTCAGGGATCCGGGCCCGGTCGATCCGGGCTCAGTTGACCCGGTCGATGTCGGTCTCCAGGTCGTGCCGGTCGATGTGACCGTCCAGCCGCCCCTCGCGGAGGGCGTCGAAGAGGCCGTCGGCCGCCTCCTCGTCGGGCAGCAGGACGTTCTGGTCGCCGATCCAGCCGCTGCCGCCGGTGGGCAGGGTCACGAAGGAGACCCGCTCGGGGCCGATCCGCGCCAGCCGCACCGCCAGGGACCGCAGCGTGCCGAACTCGGTCCCCGAGTCCAGCGCCAGCGACCGGCTGGCCGCGCTCAGGAACGCGTCCAGCTTGAACGGGCTGGTGAGGGTGCCGGAGCCGGCCGCCTTCTCGGCCAGCGCCATGAGGAAGGCGTGCTGGCGCCGGACCCGGTCCAGGTCGCTGCCGGACAGGCCCTTGCGCTCGCGCACGAAGCGCAGCGCCTCGTCCCCGTCCAGCTCGTTGCGGCCCGCGGGCCAGGACCACCCGTTGCTGGGGTCGTGGATCGGCGCGTCGAGGTGGATCTCCACCCCGCCGAGCGCGTCGGTCATGGTCTTGAAGCCGGTGAAGTCGACGGCGGCGACGTGGTCGATCCGCACCCCGGCGAGGGACTCCACGGTCTCGGCCAGCAGCCGGGAGCCGCCGTGCGCGAACGCTTCATTGATCTTGGACCGGTCGCGGCCGGGGACCCCCGTCCACAGGTCCCGGGGAATGGAGATCACATAGGCCCGGCCGCCGGTCTCGGGCATGTGCAGCAGCATGATGGTGTCGGCCCGGGCGCCACCGCCCGGCCGCCACTTACGCTCGGCCGGGACGCCGCGCAGGTCCGAGCCGATGAGCAGCCAGTTCTGCCCGGGGTCGGGGGGCGGGCGCTGCCGCGAGTCGGGCGGCAGCGCGTTGCGCAGCCGCTGGATGTCGCGGTCGTAGGTGCCGGTCCGCCAGCCGGTCAGGGCCACCGCGGCCGCGCCCAGCAGCATGCCCGCGATCACGAACCCGGCCAGCAGCCGGAGGCCCCTGCCCCCGCGGCGCCACCCCCCGCCGCGGAACGCGGGCCGGCCCATGACCCGTCACCTCCGGCACTGCCTGTGCGGTTTGCCTAGTTTTGGTGCCTCTTTCCCTGACAACGACCTTTGATTCGCGACGGTTCCGATCTCTCGCCGCGGCGACGGCCGGCGCTTGCGGGCCCGCTCGATGACGGCCGTCGACTTTACTCTTCCCTGACACCCAGTTGCGGGCCGCCCGAAACAACACATAGTGTGGTCAAGTGGATCATGCGAGTGGCTTGGCGGATGCCGCCCGCACGCTGGAGAACCTTCGGGCGATCACCGACGAGGCGTTCGCCCACATGAACGTCGATGAGCTCCTGGACACGCTGCTCGAGCGCGTGCGCCGGATCCTGCAGGTGGACACGGCCGTCGTCCTGCTCCTCGACCGGCAGGCCCGCGAACTGGTGGCGACCGCGGCACGGGGCATCGAGGAAGAGGTCCCGCAGGCCGTACACGTCCCCGTCGGCCAAGGCTTCGCGGGACGCGTGGCGGCCGAAAGGCGCCCGGTCTACATCGAGGACGTCGCCACCGCCAACGTGTTCAACCCCCTCCTGGTCCGGCGCGGCCTGCGCTCGCTGCTCGGCGTACCGCTCGTCGCCGGCGGCACGCTGATGGGCGTCATGCACGTGGGAACGCTCGACGCACGCCGGTTCACCGCCGAGGAGGTCGAGTTCCTCCAGGCGGCCGCGGCACGCGCGGCGCTGGCGGTGCGGTCCCTGATGAGCCAGGCCGAGCGCGCCGGGGCGCTGGAACTGCAGCGCAGCCTGGTGCCGGCCACGCTCCCGGCCATCCCCGGCGTCGAACTGGCCGCGCGCTACCGTCCCGGCGACGCCAGCGTCGGCGGGGACTGGTACGACGTGTTCACCCTGCCCTCCGGCGAGATCGGCATCGTCATGGGCGATGTGGCCGGGCACGGCTTCCCCGCCGCGGTGGTGATGGGCCGGATGCGCAGCGCACTGCGCGCCTACGCGCTGGAGAGCGGCGATCCCTCCGAGGTGCTGGGCAAGCTCGATCGCAAGATGCAGCACTTCGAGCCCGACGCCACCGCGACCGTGCTGTACGTGGTGTGCGATCCCAGCCTGCGGCGGGCCAAGGTCGCCTCGGCCGGGCACCTGCCTCCGGTTCTGGCGTCCCCTGGTCTCCCGGCGCGCTGTGTCGACATCAAACCCGATGTACTGATCGGGCTGGGGGTCGAGGACCGGCTCCCGCCCACGACCGTCGAGCTTCCACCGGGTTCCCTGCTGTGCCTCTACACCGACGGCCTGGTGGAGCGGCGCGGCAGTGCGATCAACGACGGCATCGACCGCCTGTGCGAGGCGGTGTTCGCCGGTCCGCCCGAAGCGGTCAGCGCGGCGGTGATGGCGGCGCTCATCGGCCGCCGGCCGGCCCAGGACGACGTCGCCCTGCTGCTGCTCCGCCGGGACACGTGCGGCGAAGGGTGAGCGCGCCGTCTCAGCGCATCACCGGCCGGCGCCGGCCGCCCGGCTCACTCGGCTAGGCGAACGCCAGGACGGCGACGGCGCCCAGCACCGCCAGCGCGACGGCGACCGAGGCCGTCACCACGATCCACCTCCGCCGGGACGGCCGGGACGCCCCCACGGTGTCCTTCGCCCCGCCGAGCCCGTCCTCGGTACCCTGCCCGGCGGTCCCCGCGGCCCCCTCACCCGTGCCCTCGCCCGTGCCCCCGCCCGTGCCCGTACCGGTGCCCGGACCCGTGCCCGCGGCCCGGGACGGCGGGGACAGCGAGGGATGGGACAGCGAGGGGTGGGACGAGGGCGACACCGAGGACCCGCCCGCCCCGCTCCCCGCCCCGTCGGGCAAGGAGAGCCGGAGCCGCCCGGTACGGGCGATCTCGGTGAAGTCGAGCAGCCGGTGGCCGAGGGTCTCGGCGTCCGGGCGCCCGCCGGGATCCTTGGCCAGGCAGCTCTCGATCACCGACCACAGGGCCGACGGGACGCCCGCGACCGGCTCGGGACTGGCCGTCAGATGGGCGTGCATCACCGCGCCGAAGTGCTCGCCGCGGAACGGGACCCGGCCCGCGACCAGCTCGTACAGCGTGATCCCGGCCGCGTACACGTCGGCGGGCGGGCCCGGCGTGCTGCCCTCCAGCAGCTCGGGCGCCAGGTAGGCGGGCGTCCCGGTGATCCGCCCCGCCGAGGTCACGGTGGCGTCGTCGAAGACCCGGGCGATGCCGAAGTCGGCCAGCCGCACCGGCCAGGACGGCCGGGCGTGGTCCAGCAGCACGTTGGCGGGCTTGAGGTCGCGGTGCACCATGTCGCCGGCGTGCACCGCCGCCAGGGCCGCGCAGATCTGAGCCATCAGCCAGGCGGACTCGGCCGGGGGCAGCGTGCCGCCGCGGCGCAGCCGGTAGGCGCGCAGATCCTCGCCGCGCACCAGGTCCATCACCAGCGCCAGCCGGTCGCCCTCGACGATCATGTCGTGCACCGCGACGATCCCCGGATGGCGCAGCCGGATCAGCGCGTTGCGCTCGCGGACGAACCGGGTCAGCGCCGCCGGGTCCCCGGCCAGTTCCGGCCGCAGCAGCTTGATCGCGTACACCGCCCCGCTCGCGTGGTCGTGGCCGCGCCACACCACGCCCATGCCGCCCTCGCCGATCGGCTCGTCCAGGCGGTACCGGCTGCCGAGCGGCGCCCCGTCCTCGCTCATCCCGCTCCCGCTCCATGGTGATCGCGTGCCCCCATGCGGCACGGCGCGCAGGGCCGCGCGTGCCCGGCGGGGGCGCACGGCCTGTGATCACGACATTAGGGGAATCGGGTCAACCCGAGGTCACGGAGCCAGTGGAAGGCCCACGTAATTCTCCGCCAGCGACGTCGCGGCGGCCGCGGAGGAGGCCACGTAGTCCAGGTGCGAGCGCTGCAGCCGGCGGGCGAAGTCGTCGGCGGCCGGGTCGGTGTGCAGCAGCGTGGTCATCCAGTACGAGAAGTGCTCGGCCCGCCACACCCGGCGCAGGCAGGCCGCGGAGTAGCCGTCCAGCAGCGTCTCGGATCCGGAGGCGTAGCGCTCGGCGAACGCCCGGGCCAGCATCGTCACGTCCGACACCGCGAGATTGAGCCCCTTGGCGCCGGTCGGCGGGACGATGTGCGCCGCGTCCCCGGCCAGGAACAGCCCGCCGTGCCGCATCGGCTCGGCCACGAAGCTGCGCATCGGGGTGACGGCCCGGTCGGTGATCGGGCCCCGGCGCAGCTCCCAGCCGTCGTCGGTGGCGAACCGGGCGGCCAGCTCGCTCCAGATCCGCTCGTCCGGCCAGGCGGCCAGGTCCTCGTCCGGCGCGACCTGGAGGTAGAGCCGGCTGACCTTGGGCGAGCGCAGGCTGTGCAGGGCGAAGCCCCGGTCGTGGTTGGCGTAGATCAGCTCGTCGGTGGACGGCGGCACGTCGGCCAGCACGCCCAGCCAGGCGAACGGGTACTCGCGGGTGAAGGTCCGCAGCCCGGGCACGGCCGGGCGGCTCACCCCGTGGAAGCCGTCGCAGCCGGCGACGTAGTCGCAGTCGAGGGTGAAGGTGCGGCCGCCCTGCCGGTAGGTGACGCTCGCGGCGGCCGGGTCGATCTCGACGGCCCGCGCCTCGAACCGGATGTCGCCGCCGTCGGCCAGCCGCCGCGCGACCAGGTCCTTGACGATCTCTGTCTGGGCGTAGACGGTCACCGTGCGGCCGGTCAGCTCGGTGAGCGGGATCCGGTGGGCGGCGCCGCCGAACCGCAGCTCCAGCCCGTGGTGGACCAGGCCCTCCCGGTCGAGCCGCTCCCCCACGCCGCTGTCGCGCAGCACGTCGGTGGTGCCCTGCTCCAGCATCCCGGCGCGCTGGCGCTGCTCCACGTACTCCCGGTCGCGGCTCTCCAGGACGACCGAGGCGATGCCCTGCCGGTGCAGGAGGTGCGAGAGCAGCAGTCCCGCGGGTCCCCCGCCCACGATCGCGACCTGGGTGCGCATGGTGCCTCCTCGCCCTCGTCCTGCGCCGTGCCGTGCCGTGCCCTCGGGTGCAGTCCCGCGCGCGGCGTCCAGTGCGATCCTCGCGGGCGTCGCCGCAGGATCAGCGGCTGATTTTCCGCTCAGCGGAAGACTCTTCGGGCCAGAACCCGGGCTCGTCGGCCGCGCCCCCGCGCCAGTGCACGGCGACGTCGCGGGACAGCGCGCGGGCCGCGGTGGTCAGCGGCGGCAGCAGCCGCCGCATGTCGGCGCTGCGGGTCCGGGCGACCAGCGACAGCGCCGCCACCACCGCCCCCCGCGCGTCGCGGACCGGCGCGGCCGCCGACGCGGCGCCCAGCGTCATCTCGTCCCGGGTCAGCGCGAACCCGTTGCGGCGCACGTGCTCCAGGCAGCGGCGCAGCTCGTCGGGATCGGTGATGGTGCGGGCGGAGTGGCGGGGCAGCCCGGCGGCCAGGATCTCCTCCCGGACCTCCTCCGGCGCGTACGCCAGCAGCACCTTGCCCACGCCGGTGGTGTGCAGCGGCAGCGTGGCCCCGACCTGCGTGACCACCGGCACCGAGCGGGTGCCGCGCAGCCGCTCCACGAACAGCGCGCGGCCGTCGCGCAGCACGGCCAGCTGGACGTTGTCGTGCGTGGCCTCGTACAGGTCCTCCATGTGCGGCAGGGCCAGCTCGCGCAGCCCGGTGACGGCGGGCGCCTGGCTGCCGATCCGCCACAGCCGGGTGCCGATGCGGTACGTGCCGTCGGGCACCCGCTCCAGGAAGCCCCCGGCGACCAGCTCGCCGACCAGCCGGTGGCCGGTCGCCAGCGGCAGCCCGGCCCGCCGGCAGATCTCGCTGAGGTTGAGGCGGACGCCGCCGAGGGCGAACGCGTCCAGGATCGCCATCACCTTGCGCGCCACGCTGGGCGGGCGCGCCGGCTCCGCTGCGCGCTCCCGCGCACGGTCTGGCACGCGATCCGACATCCTCTCCCGGCCTCCGTCGGCCCCGGCTACTCCCCCGCGTCCTCTTCCTCGTCCAGTACCCGCTGCGCGACGGCGAAGGCCGAATTGGCCGCGGGAACTCCACAATAGACGGCCGTCTGCAGCAGGACCTCCTTGATCTCGTCGCGGGTGAGGCCGTTGCGGAGCGCGGCGCGCACGTGCATCGCCAGCTCGTCGAGGTGGCCGCGGGCGACCAGGGCGGTGAGGGTGACGCAGCTGCGGGTCCTGCGGTCCAGCCCGGGGCGGGTCCAGATCTCGCCCCACGCGTACCGGGTGATCATGTCCTGGAAGTCGGCGGTGAACTCGGTGGTGCGGGCCTGCGCGCGGTCGACGTGGGCGTCGCCGAGCACCTCCCGGCGCACCTGGAGGCCGGCGGCGCGCCGCCGCTCGTCCGGCGTCGCGGAGTTCGTCGCGGGGTCGGTCGCCGGATCGGTCGCGGGGCTCATCGCGGGATTCCCTTCCAGGTGCGGTCCAGGTGCGTGGTGATCGCCTCGGCGACCGGGCCGGGCCGTTCGACCACGGCCAGGTGCCCGGCGCCGTCGACGACGGTCAGATCGGCCCCGGGGATGCCGGAGGCCAGCCGGTCGGCGTGCCCCGCGGGCGGGGTGGGGACGTCCTCCGCGCCCGCGATCACCAAGGTCGGCGCGGAGATCTCGGGCAGCCGCGCGGTGGCGTCGAACAGCGCCAGCGCGTCGCAGCAGGCCGCGTAGCCCCCGGGGTCGGTGGCGCGCAGCATCGCCACGTACGGCTCTGGCCCGCTGAATCCGGGCGCGAACCAGCGCGCCGCCGCCGTGTCGGCGACCGGCCCCACACCTTCGCGGCGGACCAGGGCGGCCCGCTCCCGCCACGCCTCCGCCGGGCCGAAGCGCGGCGAGGTGCAGACCAGAACGAGGCTGCCGACGCGTTCGGGGGCGGTCAGCGCCAGGGCCGTGCCGACCGCGCCGCCCAGCGACACCCCGGCGTAGGCGGCCTGCCGGACCCCGAGGTCGTCGAGCACGTCCACGAGCGCTGCGGCGAGGTTCTCGACGCTGAACCCGCCGCCGGGGGCCGGCGATCCGCCGTGGCCGGGCAGGTCGAACCGCAGCACCCGCCACCGCCCGGTCAGCGCGGGCAGCACCGGGGCCCACAGCTCCATGGAGGTGCCCAGGGACGGGCCCAGGATCACGACGGGCGCGTCGCCGGGGCCGTCGAGACGATGGTGCAGGATCATGCTCCTCCGTTCGGGGGGCGCCCTCCCGGACGGCCCGCGGCGCTCGCCCGGTAGGCGGCCAGCGCGACGTCCACCAGCCTCGGGGCCGCGCCCGTACCGGCGTCGGAACCCTGCTCTTCCAGGATCTCCAGCAGACCGCGCAGGTTGGCGGCCATCCGCTCCGGCCGCACCTCCAGGCCCTCGGCCAGCTCCGCCGCCGTCTCCGCCGCGCCGCCGGTCAGCCGCAGGCACTCGCGCAGCGGCTGCCACTCGGCGTGCCACTCCCCGGCGGGCCGCTCGTGCGGGGCGGCCAGGGACGCCATCAGGACCTGCGCGTAGGCGGGGACCTGCAGCGCCGCCGACCGGATCAGCGCGGCCATCGCCGGGTTGCGTTTGTGCGGCATCGCCGACGAGCCGCCCCGTCCGGGCGCGGCGGGCTCGGCCACCTCGTCGACCTCGCTCTGCGCGAGCAGCACGACGTCGGTGGCGAACTTGCCGAGCGCCCCGGCGGTCAGCGCCAGCGCCGAACCCAGCTCGGCGACCGGCGTGCGCCGGGTGTGCCAGGGCGCGGCCGGACGGTCCAGCCCGGCCTCGTCGGCGAACACCGCCGGCAGGTCGAGGGCCCGCTCCCCGTACGCGCCGAGAGTGCCGGCGGCGCCGCCCAGCTGCGCCGGCAGCGGCAGCGCGGCCAGCCGGTCCCGGGCCTCCAGCACGCCCAGCAGCCAGCCCCCCGCCTTCGCCCCGAAGGTCGTGGGGAGGGCCTGGCGGCCGAGCGTGCGGCCCGCGATCGGGGTGTCGCGGTACCGGTGCGCGATCCCGGCCAGCGCGCCCAGTGCCCGCCCGAGCGGGGCCAGGACGGCGCGCCTGGTACGGGTCGCGACGATCATGGCGGCGGTGTCGACGATGTCCTGGCTGGTCGCCCCGCGGTGGACGTGCTCGCCCGCGGCGCCCGCCAGCCGCCGCAGGTCGGCGACCAGCGGCACCACCGGATTGCCCGCGCCCCGCGCGCGGCGGGCCAGCCGGGCCAGGTCGAACCGGTCGGCGCCCGCCGCCGCGGTGATGGCCGCGGCCGCCTCGGCGGGCACGAC